>JBKHXR010000017.1:0-17356 GCA_046565905.1 Thermoleophilia bacterium
GCGCGACCGATCGAGATCGTCGTCCACGCGGCGGCGCAGCCGTCGCACGACTGGGCGGCGCGCGACCCCGCCGCCGACTTTCACATCAACGCGTCCGGCACGCTCAACGTGCTGGAGGCGGCGCGCGAGCACGCCCCCGACGCGACGTTCATCCAATGCTCGACGAGCAAGGTCTACGGTGACACGCCCAACCGCCTGCCGCTCGTCGAGCGCCCGACGCGCCTGGACCTGCCCGCCGACCACCCGTACTTCGACGGCATCGACACGTCGATGTCGATCGACGGCTCGCTGCATTCGCTGTTCGGCGTCTCCAAGGCCGCCGGCGACCTGCTCGCCCAGGAGTACGGGCGCTACTTCGGGATGCCGACGGTGTGCCTGCGCCCGGGCTGCCTCACCGGATCGGCGCACGCCGGCACGCGCGACCACGGCTTTCTCTCCTACCTCATGCGCTGCGCGGTCCGCGGCGAGCCCTACACAGTCTTCGGCTACGGCGGGCTGCAGGTACGCGACAACCTGCACAGCGCCGACCTCGTGACCGCCTTCGACGCGGTCCACGGCAACCCGCGCCCGGGCGCGGTCTACAACATCGGCGCGGGGCGGGCGACGAGCTGCTCGGTGCTCGAGGCGATCGAGCTGTGCGAGCAGATCAGCGGCCGGCAGATCGACTGGCGGCTCGATCCGCAGGCGCGGATCGGCGACCACAGGTGGTGGATCAGCGACATCCGCCCGTTTCAGGCCGACCATCCGCAGTGGGCGCCGGCGTACGGGCTGCGCGACATGCTGCGCGAGATCCACGATGCGAACGTCGAGCGCTGGCTGGCGCGGGCGTGAAGCTCTCGGTGATCGTTCCGGCACGCGACGAGGCAGGCAGCGTGGCGCAGACGGTCGCCGCGATCGGCGCCGCGCTGGACCGCGTCGGCGCGGACTTCGAGATCGTCGTCGTCGACGACGCCAGCCGCGACGCGACCGGCGACCTCGTCCGCGCCGCGCACGCCGCCGACCCGCGCGTGCGCCTGATCGGCAACGGCGCTCCGAACGGCTTCGGGCACGCGGTGCGGGCAGGTCTCGCCGCCGCGACGGGGGATGCGTCGGCGATCGTCATGGCCGACGCGTCCGACGACCCGGCCGACCTCGTGCGCTACCACGCCCTGCTCTGCGAGGGCTGGGACTGCGTGTTCGGCAGCCGCTTCGCGGGCGGGCGGCGCGTCACGAACTACCCGCTCGCGCGGCTTGCCGTCAACCGCCTCTTCAACGGCGCCGTGCGCTGCGTCTTCCGCCACGGGCTCGACGACACGACCAACGCCTTCAAGGCCTACCGCCATGAGGTGCTCGAGGGCATCGCGCCGCTGACCTCGGGCGGCTTCGAGCTGACCGCCGAGCTGCCGCTGAAGGCGATCGCGCGCGGCTACAGCTTCACCGTCGTGCCGGTCAGCTGGCGCGGGCGCGAGACCGGCCGGTCGAAGTTCTCCGTGCGCGCCGCCGGCTCCTACGCTCGCGTCGTCGTGTCCGTCGCCCGCGAGCGCCGGCGCGCGGCGGCCGCGCCGCCGCGCGCGTAGCGGCGTGCGACGCGCGCTCGAGCACCCGCGCGCGGGCGCGGCCGCCGACGTGGCGGTGGCAGCCCTGCTCTGCGTGGTGCTCTTCGTCGCCATGCGGCCGTCGTTCCACACCCCCGGCAGCCCGTTCGACGAGGGCTTCACGCTCGCCTATCCGGCACGCGTGCTCGAGGGCGACGTGCCGCACCGCGACTTCTCGTCGTTCTACGGGCCGGGCAACCCCTACCTGCTCGCCGCGGCGTTCGTCGTCGCCGGAAGCTCGCAGGACACCGAGCGCGTGGTCGGCGGCCTGTACCGGCTGCTGCTCGTGCTCGGCGCGGCGGCGCTCGCACGGGTCGCGGCGGGACGCTGGGCGGCGCTCGCCGCGGGCGGCCTGGCGATCGCGGCGCTCGTGCCGCTCGGGCTGGCGGCCTACGCGGCGGTGGTTGCGCTCGGCGGCGCGCTGGCGGCGCTCGCGGCGCTTGCCGTCGCGCGGCGGCGGCCGGCGGACCGGACGGCGGCGGCGGCGGCGGCCGGCGGCGGCCTGCTGGCGGGAACCGTGCTGCTCATGCGCCCGGACTTCTTCCTCGCGCTCGCGCTGCCCGTCGCGCTGCTGCTCGGCGGCGGCGGGCGGCGCCGGGCCGTCGCGTTCCTCGCCGGCCTCGCCCCAGGGCTGCTCGCGCTGCTCGTCCACGCGGCGGTCGTCGGCCCCGACCGGCTGTCGCGCGTCATCGCGGACATGCGCGCCTCCGGCGCGGGCAGGAAGCTGCCGTTCGACGCGGCGTCGGCGAGCGCCACTGTCGCCGAGCCGTCGCGCCTGCTCGTGCTGTCGATCGCGATCGCGATCGCGGGCCTCGCCGTCGCCGTCGTCCTGCGCCGGCGCGACCGCGACGATCCGGGCTGGCGCGTGCCCGCGGCGCTCTCGCTGCTCGTCCTCGGGCTGCTGCCGTAGGCGCTGTCGCGGCTGGACTACGTCCACGTCGCGGTGCCGCTGACCTGCGCGCTCGCGCTCGTCCCGGCGCTGGCGGGCGCGCTGCCCACGCCGCGCCGCGTGCGCGCCGCCGCCGCCGTCGCGGCCGGCGCGCTCGTCCTCGTCCTCGCCGCGAAGGTCGCGCCGGCGATCCTCGAGGCGCCGGTCCGCACGCAGGCGTCGATCGTGCTCGGCCGCACGCCGCAGATCCCCTGGGCGCTCGTGCGAAACGGCCCGCGCAGCTTCAGCGTCCCACCGGGCGCCGCGCCCGCGGCGCAGCTGCTCGTCGACACGGCGCAGGCGGCGCGGCGAGACGGCGCGCGCACGCTGATCGTCGCGCCGGGCGACCTGCGGCGCGCCCACCAGAACGACACGTACCTGTACTTCCTGCTCGCCGACTTCGAGCCCGGGACGTTCTACATGGAGTTCAACCCGCTCACCGTGAACCGCGCCGGCTCCGGCATCGTCGACGACCTGCGCGACACCGATCTGCTGATCCTCAACAGCGTCTATGACAACCCGGTCGAGCCGAACGACTCGGTGGTCAGCGGTCCCGACGCCCCCAACGCGGTCGTCCGCGACGACTTCTGCGAGATCGGCGTGGCGGGGCCGTTTCGGCTGCTGCGCAACTGCCGGCGCTGACGCACCAACTCTGCGGGGATCTACGCACTGCGTCCACTCAGGGATGCGGGAAGGGCTGCCGATACCGGAGGAGATGTTCTCCAGGGTGCAGATCCTCGTGTGGGTGCTCGTCGCTGCCGCGACGGCGCTGCCCGGCGTACCCGCGCACGCGGCCCAGAAAGGCGTCGCGACCGACCTCTCATGGGGGCTTGACCAGCCGACGAAGGACCGCACGAGCGCGGCCGTCGCCGACCTCGGCGCCAGATGGGGGTCGATCGACGTCAGCTGGCGCGACGCCGAGCCGGCGAAGGGCGTCTACGGCAGCGCCCATCTGGAGGACGTCGACCGTGCGATCGCCGCGACGCGCGCGGCCGGCGCGAACGTCGTGCTGACCGTCACCGAGACCCCGCAGTGGGCCTCCGGCAACGCCAACGCGCTCTACCCGCCGACGAACCCCGCCGACCTGGCGTCGTTCTACACGATGCTCGTCGCCCGCTACGGCGCGACGGTCGACGCCTGGCAGGTCTGGAACGAGCCCAACCACCCCTCCTTCTGGGCGCCCGACCCGACCGGCAGGGCCGGCGCCTGCGCCGAGTACGCGCCGCTGCTCAAGGCCGCCCACCCGGTCATCAAGGCCGGCGACCCCACCGCAGCGGTCCTCTTCGCGGGCCTGGCGTTCAACGACTACGCCTACGTCGAGCGCTGCTATGACCTCGTCCCGGACATCGGCAACTACTTCGACGTGATGGTCACCCACCCGTATGCCGCCAACGGCGCGGCGCCGGAGGCGGCGATCGACGCGTCGCCGGCCGACGGGCGGCTGGACCATCAGACCTTCCTCGCCTACCGCGAGGTGCGCGCGTCGCTGCTGGCGCGCGGCAGCGACAAGCCGATCTGGTTCACCGAGATGGGCTGGTCGACCGGAACCGGCACCCATCCGCTCGGCCTCGTGAGCCTCGAGACGCAGGCCGACTACCTCACGCGCGCCTACCGGCTGCTCGAGCAGGACCCCTACGTGCAGGTCGCCATGTGGTACAGCCTGCGCAACATCTACTGGGCCAACGACGGCCCCGGCTGGCTCGACCAGCTCGGGCTCATGCGGACCGACTTCAGCCCGAAGCCCTCCTACCACGCCTTCAAGGCCTACGGGCCGGCGTCGTCCGCGGGCGGCCCCGCTTCCGGCGGTGTCCCGGCGATCGCGCCGCGAGCCGCGACGAACGCGACGCGCGCACGCAGCTCGCTGCGGATCAGCGTGCGCCGGCGGGCCGCTCGGCGGCGGGCGCGCAAGCAGACGGTGCGGATCTACGGCCGGCTGCGCGGCGCGCCGAAGACGCGCGTGACGATCCGCGTGCAGCGGCGGGTGGGCAGGAGGTGGCGCCACGTCGTGCGGGTGCGCGTCAGGGCATCGGCGACCGGCCGCTTCACGCGCTACGTCAAGCTCGCCCACGGCCGGCGCTGGCGCGCCCGCGCCGAGTTCGCCGGCACGGCGAAGGCGGCCCCGTCGAAGTCGCGCTACGTCACGTTCGTCACGGCGAAGCGGCGGCGATGACGCACCGGCGCAGCATCCTTCTCGCCGCCGCCGCCGCGCTGCTGGCGGCGGCCCCGGCCGCTCCCGCCGCCGCCCAGGACCCCGCCGCCGCGCCCGCGCCTGCGCCCGCCGCGCCCGCGAGCCCGCAGCTCGGAGACTCGGCCGCCGCCGACGCGTACGTCGAGGCCGCCCCCGCGCCGCAGGCGCCCGTGGTCAGAAAGCCCGCGGCCAGGGCTCCCGCGACGACGAGGCCCGCAGCGCCGAAGCCGGCTCCGACTCAGCCCGTGACGCGCGCCCCGGCCGCGCCCGCCGCCCGGCAGCAGCCGTCCCCGGCGACGAGCGCGCCGGCGGCGACAGGCCCCAGCGCGGCCGACCGCCGCAAGGCCGCCGCCGCGCGCCGCCGCGCCGCCGCGCAGCGCCGCAAGCGCCTGCTCGCCGCCTGGCACCGCCGGCAGGATGCCCGCCGCGCGGCCGCGAGGAAGGCCGCCGCCAGGCGGGCCGGCGCCGAGCGCGACGCCGCCGAGGCCGCGCAGGTTGCCGCCGCGAAGCGCGCCGACGAGGCGCCGGCCGTGCCGACGGCGCCCGCCGCGCAGACCTCCGGCGTCGGCGACCGCGACCTTCAGATCCTGCTCCTCTTCCTGTTCGTGATCAGCGGCACGCTCGTCGTGCTCGCCCGCCGCAGGGCCGATGTCGAGCGTTAGCCACGAGCTCGCCGCCGTGCCCGGCGCTGCCCGCGATCGTCCGCGCGTCGCGTCGCTTGCCCGCCACGCCGGACCGCTGGCGCTGCCGGTCGCGGTCGCGGCGGCGATCGCCGGCCTCGCGCTCAGCGGCGGCGGCTACGCGCTCGGCGTCCGCAGCCCGGTCGCGATCGCCGTCTGGTGGACGGCCGGCCTGGCGATCGCGCTGGGGCTGTGGCCGCGCACCCGTCTGCCGCGTCCCGCGGCCCACGCGCTCGCGCTGCTCGGCGCTCTGGCGCTGCTCGCCGCCGCCTCGGCGCTGTGGACGGACAACGCCGAGGCCGCGGTCGACGATGCCGGACGCGCCGCCTTCTACGCCGGCGTGCTGCTGCTCGTCGTGATCGCCGCCCGCCGCGGCAGCGCCGAGCGCTGGAGCGACGGCGCGGCCGTGGGCATCGCCGTCATCGCGCTCGCCGCGCTCGCCAGCCGCCTGCTGCCGGGCCTCGGTCTCGGCGCCGGCGCGTCGCAGTTCTTCGCCGGCGACCTGTACCTGAGCTATCCGCTGGACTACTGGAACGGGCTGGCCGCGTTCGTCGCCATGGGCTTCCCGCTGCTGCTGCGGATCGGCCTCGACGGCCGGTCGGCGTGGGCGCGCGCGCTGGCCGTCGGCATGCTGCCGGCGCTCGCCGGCACGCTCTACCTGACGTCCTCGCGGGGCGGCATGCTCGCCGCCGCGATCGCCGCGTCGGTCTTCGTGATCCTCTGCGCGCAGCGCCTGCGCGCCGCCACCGCGCTGGCGATCGCCGTCGCCGGCGCCGTCGCCGTCGTCGTCGCGCTCGGCACGCGCGAGGCGCTCGTCGACGGCCCGTTCGACGGTTCCGCCGCCGCTGCCCAGGGCCGCAGCGGGGCGCTGCTGATCGCCCTCGTCTGCGTCGCGGTCGCCGGCGCCTGGCACCTCGCCTCGGGCGTGGGCGTCTCGCTGCCGCGCCCCGGTCGCGCGCTGCGCCGCGCCGCCGTCGCGTTCACGGCATTGCTCGTCGCCGCGGCCGTCGTCGCCGCCGATCCCGCGGCACGCTTTGCGAGCTTCCGCGCCGCGCCGCCCGATCCGTCGGCCGACATCGCCGCGACCGACACCGATCTCGGCACGGGCAGCCACCTGCTCAGCGGCGAGGGCAACGGCCGCTGGCAGTTCTGGGAGGGCGCGGTCGAGGCCTTCGCCGAGAAGCCGCTGCTCGGGCACGGCGCCGGCTCCTACGAAGCCTGGTGGGCGCAGCACGGCTCGATCACGTACTTCACCCGTCAGGCGCACTCGCTCGTGCTCGAGACCGGGGCCGAGCTCGGGCTCGCCGGCCTGCTGCTGCTCGGCGGGCTCGCCGGCGTCGTCGCGCTCAGCGCGCTGCGCCGCCATCGCGCCGCGACCGCCGGCGGGCGCACGACGGTCGCCGCGCTGACTGCCGTCGCCGCCGGCTACGGCGTGTCGTCGGGAATCGACTGGATGTGGGAGATCCCCGCGGTCACGATCGTCGGCTTGCTCGCGATCGGGCTGCTGACCGGCGGCGCGACGCTCGCGCCGGCGGACCGCGGCGAGGCCGAGGCGCCCGCCGCAGACGGGCGCCGGCGACGCGCTGCGCGGATCGTCGTCCCCGTGTCCGCCGCCGTCGCGATCGGCCTGGTCGCGCTGCCGTGGCTCGCGCAGCGCGAGGTGCGCGACAGCCGCGCCGCCGCGCTCGCCGGACAGCCCGCCGCGGCGATCGACGCCGCCCGCGCGGCACAGGCACTGACACCGTGGGCCGCCTCGCCGCACCTGCAGCACGCGCTCGCGCTCGAGGCCGGCGGCGACCTCGAGGGCGCCCGCCACGAGATCGCGCGCGCCGAGCGCCGCGCCCCGTCGGACTGGCGACTGCCGCTCGTCAGCGCGCGGATCGAGCGCACCGCCGGCAACGCCGCCGGGGCGCGCAGCGCGCTGCAGCGCGCGCGCTCGCTGAACCCCCGCTCCGCGCTCTTTGCGCCGACCCGCCCGGCCCAGGAGGATCCGACGCCATGACCCGCCGCCCGCTGCTGCTCGCCGTGGCGCTGCTCTGTGCGGCGCTGGCCGCCCCCGCCGCCCCGGCCGGCGCCGCGACGCACCCGCTCGTGACCGCCGTCGCCGAGCCGTTCGTCGACGGCGGCGACTATCCGGTGATGCTGAAGCGGATGCGCGGCGCCGGTGCGACCGCGACGCGCTTCTGGGTGACGTGGGCCGACATCGCGCCCGCCGGCGCGGTCAGGCCCGCCGGCTTCGACGCCGCCGATCCCGCCGATCCCGCCTATCGCTGGGAGGCGACCGACCGCGCGCTGCGCGCCGTCAGGGCGGCCGGCCTGGAGCCGATCATGACGATCTCCGAGGCGCCGGCCTGGGCCGAGCGCTACGCCGCGGGCGACGAGTCGCTGCCCGCCTCCGAGCGCTGGCAGGGCACCGTCCGCCCCGACGCCGCCGAGTTCGCGCTCTTCGCGAAGGCGATCACGACGCGCTACGGCGGCAGCTTCCAGGGCCTGCCGCGCGTGCGCTGGTGGCAGCCGTGGAACGAGCCCAACCACCACAACGACCTCAACCCGCAGTTCCATGTCGCGCCCGGCCAGTTCGCCACCGCGACGACGCCGCTCGCCTCGCCGGCGATCTACCGCGAGCTGCTGCAGGGCTTCGCGCGCACCGCCCACGCCGTCCGCGCCGACAACGTCGTCGTCGCCGGCGGCCTGGCGCCGTTCTTCCGCCCGTCGCCCGGCGGCCGCGCGTCGGCGCCGCTGACGTTCGCCCGCGAGCTGCTGTGCATGGACGCGCGCAACAGGCCCAAGGCGTCCTGCCCGGGCGGGCCGCTCGAGTTCGACGCGTGGTCGCAGCATCCCTACACCTCCGGCGACGCGCGCCACAGCGCCAACAGCCCCTACGACGTGTCGCTCGGCGACATGGGCGAGGTCGTGCGCCTCGTCCGCGCCGCCCAGCGGGCGGGCAGGATCAAGGCGCGCCGCGCGGTGCGGATGTGGGTCACCGAGTTCAGCTGGGACTCCAGCCCGCCCGATCCCTACGGGGTGCCGAGCAGGCTGCTGACGCGCTGGGTCGCCGAGGCGCTGCACGAGCTCTACGACGACGGCGTCGAGCTCGTCACCTGGTTTCAGATCCGCGACGCGGTCGCGCCGCCGCAGGGCGTGTTCCAGTCGGGGCTGTACCTGCGCTGCGCCGGCGGGCTCGCATGCGACCGGCCCAAGCCGATGCTCGCGGCGTTTCGCTTTCCCCTCACCGCCTACCGCAGGGCGGGCCGGGTCTCGGTCTGGGGCCGCACCCCGGGCGGTCGCGCCGGGATCGTCGCCGTGCAGCAGCGCCGCGGCAGGCGCTGGATGCAGATCGCGCGCCTGCGCGCGGACCGCAACGGGATCTTCCAGCGCTCGCGCGTGAGGCCCAAGGGCACCGGCGACATCCGCGCGCGGCTTCTGCGCAGCACGCACACGAGCCCTGCGTTCTCGCTCAGGCGCGTCCCCGACCGCGCGGTGAACCCCTTCGGCAACAGCCCGGTGGACGAGCAGTGAGCGCCGCCGATCCCGTCGTCACGATCGTCATCGTCACGCACTCCGTGCGCGCCGACCTCCAGCGCTGCCTGGCGAGCATCGCCGAGCATGCCGGCCTGCCGGTGCGCACGATCGTCGTCGACAACGCGTCAACCGACGACACGCTCGCCTTCGTGCGCGCGCACCACCCCGACGTCGAGCTCGTCGAGCTCGCGCGCAACGAGGGCACGGCCGCGCGCGACTACGGGCTGCGCCTCGCCGAGAGCCGCTACACGATGTTCGTCGACAGCGACGCGGCGCTGACGCCCGGCGCGCTGCCGGCGATGGTCGCCGCGATGGACGAGCACCCGTCGTGGGGGCTGCTCGGCCCGCGCCTGGTCTACGACGACGGCTCGATGCAGCTCTCCTGCCGGCGCTTTCCGCCGCTGCTGCTGCCGGTCCTGCGCCGGCCGCCGCTCAGCCGGCTGTTCGAGCAGCGCCGCACCGTGCAGCGCCACCTGATGTCGGACTTCGACCACGCGCGCACGCGCCCCGTCCTCTACGTGCTCGGCGCCTGCCAGCTGTTTCGCACGCAGACCGCGCGCGCCGCCGGCCCGTTCGACATGAACGTGTTCTGGGGCTGGGACGACGCCGACTGGTGCTTTCGCATCCGCGAGGCCGGCGGCGACGTCGTCTTCTTCGCCGGCGCCCAGGTCGTCCACTCCTACCAGCGCACGACGGCGAGGAAGCCGCTGTCGGGCCGCGCGATCAAGCAGCTGCAGGCCTTCGTCTACTTCCAGCGGCTGTACTGGGGGCGCCGCCGCGAGCTGATCCGCCTCAGCCGGCGCCTGGACGAGGCGAGCGCCACATGAGCGCGCGCGTCGCCGTCGTCATCCCCTGCTTCAACGACGGGCGCCTCGTCACGGAGGCCGTCGCCTCCGTCCAGGAGGACGAGCCCGTCGAGGTCGTCGTCGTCGACGACTGCTCGACCGATCCGGCGACGCAGGCGGTCATCGACCGCCTGCAGGCCGAGGGCGTGCACGTCGTCCGCCACGCGGCCAACCGCGGCCTCGGCGAGGCGCGGATGAGCGGCGTCGCCGCGACCACCGCCCCCTACGTCTTTCCGCTGGACTCCGACGACCTCTGCGTGCCCGGCACGCTGGCCGCGATGGCCGACCTGCTCGACGCCAACCCCGGCGCCGCGATCTGCATCGGCGACTACGAGGAGTTCGGCGACCACAGCTCGGTCGTCGCGATCCCCGACCATCTCGACCGCTTCCGCCTCGCCTGGACCAACGAGTACGGGCCGGCGCTGTTTCGCCGCAGGCAGCTCGTCGAGGTCGGAGGCTGGCGCCAGCCCGGCCACACGCACGCCGCCTACGAGGACTGGCATCTGATGATGAGCCTCGCCGAGCGCGGCGAGCGCGCGGTGCGGCTGCCGCACGGCGTCTCGATCTACCGCCGCCGCCTGCACGGCCCGCGGGCGCTGGAGATCGCGCGCAGCAAGCACCGCGCCCTGTATCGCGACCTGCGCCGCGCCCATCCGAGCCTCTATCGCGGGATGCGCCGCCACTGGCGCGACTGCGATCTTCCGCTCAAGCGCAAGGCGCTGTATCCCGTGATCTACGGGCCGCGGCCGCGGCTGCACCGCGTCGAGCGCGCCGTGCGGTTCTGGATGGACCGCCACGGCATCTGGACGCTGCGCCGCTGACGCCGCTGACGCCGCCCGCGGCGTCCAAATCGCGTCCAGCGATCGACATAACGTCCACTAAGACGAATGGCCACTCACCGTCCGCGGCCGGATGGACGATCATCGTCTACATAGGCACCACTCTCGAGAAACGGCAAACCCGTTGTGAGGCGGGGACGCAAAGCCACGGACCTCCCCTCGAAGGCAGCCGGGTTACCGAAGGAGTCTGGGTTGTGGTGACCGCCAAACCATCAACCGCCCATTGCCCGGGCGGAGGTCACATGCCATGCGTACCGATGTTCGAAGCGCCGACCAGGCCGCCGGCCGCGGCCGGATCATCCTGCTCGCCTGCCTGCTCGCGCTGCTCGCGCTTGCCGCGGCTCCCGCTGCCCGCGCCGCGGAGAAGGGCCTGCAGACCGACCTGAGCTGGAAGACGACCGCCGAGGAGCAGCAGCGCACGATGCAGGCGCTCGACGGCACCGGCGTGCAGTGGATCCGGCTGGACATCAGCTGGCGCAAGACCGAGCGCACGCAGGGCGTCTACGACGCCGCCGAGCTCGCGATGACCGACCACGCGATGGACCTCGCCGAGCAGGCCGGCACGAAGATCATCATGGCCGTCAGCGAGACACCCGCCTGGGCCTCGGGCTCGACGGCGATCAACACGCCGCCGCGCGACATGGCCGACTTCGCGAGCTTCGTGCAGGACATGACGCAGCGCTACGCCGGCCGCGTCGCCGCATGGGAGATCTGGAACGAGCCCAACCACCCGCGCTTCTGGAACCCGGCGCCGGACGCCGCGCAGTACGCGCAGATGCTGAAGGCCGCCGCACCCGCCGTGCGCCGCGCCGACCCGTCGGCCAAGGTCCTCTTCGCCGGGCTGGCGCACAACGACTATCCGTACCTCGAGCAGGTCTACGCCGCCGAGCCGCAGATCGGCGACTACTTCGACGTCATGGCGACGCATCCGTACACCGCCTCGGGCCAGTCGCCGGCGATCGTCGACCGCAACGCCGACGGCCGGATGACGACGAAGAGCTTCCTCGCCTTCGAGGAGGTCCGCGACGTCATGGCCGGCCACGGCGACACGAAGCCGATCTGGCTCACCGAGTTCGGCTGGTCGACCAACAGCCAGATCCTGCATCCGCTCGGCGGCGTCAGCGAGGCCGTGCAGGCCGCGCACCTCGGGCTGGCCTTCGAGATGCTCGCCGCCGTGCCGTACGTCGAGGTCGCAATCGTCTACAACTTCCGCAACAACTACTGGGGCCACGACGCCGACAACTGGGAGGACCAGCTCGGCCTGCTGCGCACGGACTTCTCGCCGAAGCCCGCCTACGCCGTCTTCTCCGCCGTCAACAAGCCGACCGACGCGCCGCTCGCGGTGCCGGTTGCCGCGCACGCCGCAGCGCCGGCCAGGGTCCTGCCGGCCGTCTCCAGCGCCGCCGCCCCGGGCGCTCCTGCTTCGCAGGCGCCGGCGCCGAGAGGCTCGACGAGCGTCGACAGCGCGGCAAGGACGCGCGTGAGGATCAGGGTCAAGCGCGTACGGCGCACGCAGCGGCGGACGTCGCTGCGGGTGATCGGCCGGCTGAGCGCAGCGTCCAATGCCAGGGCGGGCAAGGCACGGATCGTCGTCGAGCGGCGCAAGGGCAAGCGCTGGACGAAGGTGCGCTCGAGCCGGGTTGCCGTCCGCAAGGGCCGCTTCGCAAAGAACCTGTCGGTCTCCCGCGGCACGCGCTGGCGCATCCGCGCCAGCTACGCGACCAGCACGGGCACGACGCACGCCCGGCCGGTCGTGATGCGCGGGTAGCGCCAGGCGCCGGCGAGGGCAACGCCGGCGGCGGGCCAGCACACGGCTATGGCGTTCTGACCTCGCATAGCGAGGTCAAGGCGCCATAGCCGTGCGTGCCCGCGACCTGAGGCGCGGGCGCAGGTCGGCCAGCATCGCCGCCGTGCGCTCGAAGACGTCGCCGTAGGTGTAGGCGACGTGGCGCGAGCGCCGGCGGCGGGCGACGTCGCTCTCGAATCCGTGACGGGTGGCGTGGTAGCGGAAGCTGACGAGCTCGACCGTGAGGCCGAACTGCGGCCAGTGGCAGTCGACCTTGTCGCCGTCGACGTCGATGTTCGTCCGCGGCAGCGCAAGCCGGTGCCGGCGCAGGACGCCGAGGAACCGGCGCTCGAGATGGCTGAGGGTGACGTCCGCGCCCAGCGCGGTGCGCAGCTTGCGGATGCCGTGCCTGCGCGGGTTGCGCGCGATGCACGCCTCGACCTGCCCGGCGTCCGTGCGGTGGCGGACCCACGCCTCATGGCAGGCGCGCGCGAGCGCGCCGGGCGCGATCGCGGGCGAGATGTCCAGCAGCACGCGGGGGACGATCGCGATCGGGATGCCCGTGTGCGTCGCGACGTCGAGCGGATCCAGGCGCACGACGCGGTGCTGGGTGATCGCCGGATGGCTGCGGCCCGCGCCCGTCGCCACGGTGACCTCGGGCGCCGGAACGCGACCGCGCACGAGGCCAAAGAGGTACGCGGCCGCGCGGTGACTGAGGACCGCGCCGTCACCCGCGGCGAGCACGGCCGCCATGTACCGGCCGTGCAGCGACGGCGCGTCGTGCCCGACCGCGTAGATGCCGCGATACACGAGCAGCAGCCGGCCGTCGGCAACCCAGCGGTCGATCCGGCTGCGGTCGATGCCGGCCGCGAGCAGCTGCCTGCGCGCGACGCGGCCGTGCTGGTGGCGCGCCAGCCGCGCGGCTATGTCGAACTGACCCCGGATATCGAGGTGTAGGCGCCAGAGCCGCGATCTCGCCCCCCGAGCCGCCTACCGGCGGTCTTCGAAGAGGTCCAGCCGGTGGTCGCCGCGCTCGTCGTGGGCGGCGTGCGCCAGCCGCGTCTCGGCGGCCACCAGGTCGTGCGCCTCGTCTCCGCGCAGCGGCTGCACCCGCACCTTCGGGCGGTAGTGCACGAGCAGCAGCGCGCCGCCCGGCGCGAGCTGCCGCTCGATCGCGCGCAGCGCGCCGCGCAGCTCGTCGGCGGTCCAGTAGACGAGCACGTCGGCGCAGACGATGAGGTCGAACGGGCCCTGCGGCATCTCGCCCGGTAGGGTGCGCCGCTCGAAGCTCGCGTTCGTCACGTGGGCGAGCCGCTGCCGCGCGCGCGAGACGGAGATCTCGGAGATGTCGACGGCGAGAACGTGGTCGCAGTGCGGCGCGAGCATCTCGGTGAACATGCCCAGCGAGCAGCCGACCTCCAGCGCGCGGCCGACGTGGCGCCCGCCGAGCGCGGCGATCGTCCATTCGTAGCGCTCGCGCTCGTAGTCGCTTGCGAGGTGGCCCCAGGGGTCGTCCGAGCGGCTGTCCCACTGCTCGAAGTACGCGCGGTCGGGGCCCGTCGAGGGCGCCGGCCACAGACGGCGGACGAGACCGCGCAGGGCGCTCATGCCGGCCCCCGGTGCCCGCGTCCGCCGCCGACCGCGCGGTAGCCGCCGGCGAGCACCCGCCAGGCACGGTCCGAGCCGCGCAGCCGGCGCGCCGCGGGACTGGTCTTCAGCGCCAGCCGCGCGCGCCCGTCGTCGTGCAGCACGACGGCGCGGGGCACGCGCAGCCGGTCGGCGGCGCCGGTTCCCGCGCGCGCGGTGAAGGCAAGCCGGTAGCCGGCCGCCGCGGCCGCCGCGACGACGCGGTCGTCGCAGTCGCCGTGCGGATAGGCGAGCGTGCGGCAGGGCGCTCCCAGCCGCTGCTCGAGGCTGCTGCGCGACGCGGTCAGCTCGTGCTCCAGCGCGCCCTCGTCGAGCTCGGTCAGCCGCGGGTGCGTGCACGTGTGCGAGCCGATCTCCCAGCCCTGCGCGCGCAGCGCGGCCAGGTCGTCCCAGCCGAGGCTGTGCAGCTCGTGCTCATGCGGACTGCCCAGCCAGCGGTCGTAGCCGATCGTCATCGGCTCGACGCTACCGACCCAGCCCGTGCAGGCGAAGACCGTCGCCGGCACGCCGAGCGCGCCGAGCACCGGCAGCGCGTGCTCACGGACCGACACGAGCGCGTCGTCGAAGGTGACCGCGAGGCGACGGCCGGCGGCGGCCGGATCGAGCGCCGCGCCGGCCGTCATCGGCGCGTAGCCGGCACGGAGCAGGCGGCGGACCTGCGCGTGCAGGCGCTGCGGCGTCACCGCGTAGGGCATCTGCCAGCGCGGGCTGACGGCGTGGTAGCAGAGGACGAGGAGGTCGTTCACGCGAGGGGTCGTGCGCGAGCAGCGGCGCGACGGCTCAGGGGTCGGGATGGCGCAGCAGCTGCGGCACCGTGAGGAGAAGGATCTTGAAGTCCAGCCACGGTGTCCAGTTCTCGATGTAGTGGTTGTCCCACTCGACCCTGTCGGTCAGCGACGTCGCGCCGCGCAGCCCGCTGACCTGAGCCCAGCCCGTCAGGCCCGAGCGCATCCGGTGACGGTCGCGGTAGCCGTCGATGACCTCGGCGAACAGCTCGGCGGTGTCGACGCGCTCGGGCCGCGGCCCGATCAGCGACATGTCGCCGCGCAACACGTTCCACAGCTGCGGCAGCTCGTCGATCGAGTGGCGGCGCAGAAAGCGCGTGACGGCTGTCGTGCGGTCCTCGAGGCCGGCTCCGGACGGGGCGGGGTCTCGCCCCACCGCCGCGGCGGCCCACGCGGCGTCGGCCTCCGGGCCGCCCTCGGGCACGCCGCGCAGCGTGCGGAACTTGAGGATCTCGAAGCCGTGATGGTCGTTGCCCATCCGGCGCTGGCGAAAGAGGATCGGCGACCCGAGCGAGGTCCTGACGGCGATCGCGGCGGCGATCAGCACCGGCGACAGGACGGCGAGCGCGGCGGCGGCGCAGACGGCGTCGAGCGCGTACTTGACGCTCATCCGCCAGGTCGTGAACGCGGCGGGGCTCATCGAGGCGACGGGCAGGCCGCCGAGGTGCGCCATCAGCGGGCGCTCGCCGCCGAGCTCGAAGAGCCGCGGGACGATGCCGACGCTGACGTCGAGCTCCCACAGGCGCCGCGCGATGTCGGGCAGCACCCCGTCGCCGCCGTACGGAAAGGCGAAGATCGCATGACGGATGCCGAGCTCGCGCACGAGCTGCGCGAGGTCGCCGTCGGGCGGGTACACGGGAAGCGGCGCCCTCGGCCCGTCCTTCGGCCCTTCGACGTGGTCGAGGAAGGCGACCGGGTTCAGGCCCAGCTCGAGCTCCGCGCGCAGGCGGCGCTCGACGCGCTGGCCGATGTGGCCGGCGCCGACGATCAGCGTCGGCAGCGTGCGCAGGCCATGGCGGCGCGCGCGCGTCTCGCGCCACAGCACGACGACCCGGGCGCCCGCCAGCAGCGGCAGCAGCGCCAGCCAGTGTCGGACCGCCTGCGCCGCCGCGTACTTGTCGTCGGCGAGCAGGACGCGCGCGGTGAGGACGATGATCGCGCCGACCGCGGTCGTGGTGAGAACCTGCCGCAGGAGCTCGAGCAGGTCGGGGCGCATCGGGGCGCGGTAGTCGCCGCGCAGGGCCGCGCCCGCGAGCACGGAGGCCGTGAAGGCCAGCGACCAGGCGAGCGGCTGGCCGGGAATCTCGCCCGTCGGCGACGGCGTCGGCGAGAGCAGCGCGATCATCAGGGCGGTGCAGGCGAGGGCCAGCACGTCGCCGCCGAGGACGCGGCCCGCATAGGAACGCAGTCCGCGCGGCGCGACGCCGCGGCGGGTGCCGAGAAGTTCAGAGACCGGAGCGCTCACAGCAGGATCTCCACGCGTATCGACCTGCGCGCGCCGGGACTTGAAGGCGACGGATGGCGCGTGCGCGAGGATCGCCGCGCAGCTACCGCCCCGGGCGTCCGCCGGCGGCCCGGCAGCCGGATCCCGCCGGCTTTTCCTTGCAGTAGCAAATCTAAGTGGGCTACACTCAGATCCATGCAGATCGACCGCTTCACGATCAAGTCCCAGGAGGCCCTGAAGGCGGCGCTCGCGCTCGCGCCCGAGCACCGTCACTCGCAGGTCACCCCCGTCCACCTCCTCGCCGCGCTCCTCGACCAGGAGGGCGGCCTCGTCACGCCGGTGCTCGGCAAGATCGGCGTGTCCACCGACGCGCTGCGCGCCGACGTCGCAAACGCGCTCGACGAGCTGCCCAAGCTCGGCTCGGAGGCCGAGCCGACGACCTCGCCCGAGCTGCTCGCGATCCTGCGCGCCGCCGAGCGCGAGATGCGCGACCTCAAGGACGAGTACGTCTCCGTCGAGCATCTGCTGCTCGCCCTGGCCAAGGACGAGACGCTCGCCGGCCGCGCGCTGAAGGCGCACGGCGCCACCCACGAGCGCCTGCTGCAGGCGCTCGCCGACGTGCGCGGGTCGCACCGCGTCACCGACCAGTCGCCCGAGGAGAAGATCCAGGCGCTCGAGCGCTACGGCCGCGACCTCACCGAGGAGGCGCGCGACGGCAGGCTCGACCCCGTGATCGGTCGCGACGACGAGATCCGCCGCGTAATCCAGGTGCTCAGCCGCCGGACGAAGAACAACCCCGTCCTGATCGGCGAGCCCGGCGTCGGCAAGACCGCGATCGTCGAGGGCCTCGCCCAGCGGATCGTCAGCGGCGACATCCCCGAGTCGCTGCGCGACCGCCGCGTGATCTCGCTGGACATCGGGGCCCTGCTCGCCGGCTCGAAGTACCGCGGCGAGTTCGAGGAGCGCCTGAAGGCCGTCCTCAAGGAGGTCCAGGAGGCCGGCGGGCAGGTCGTGCTGTTCCTCGACGAGCTGCACACGATCGTCGGCGCCGGCGCCGCGGAGGGCGCCGTCAACGCCGCCAACCTGCTCAAGCCGATGCTCGCCCGCGGCGAGCTGCG
>JBKHXR010000018.1:0-10576 GCA_046565905.1 Thermoleophilia bacterium
TCGGGGCGACGTGGGCGCCCTCGATCCACGGCGAGATGCCGATCCCGATGTGCTTCTCGATCGCCTCGAGCTCGCGCTTCTGACGGGGCTCGACGAACGTGATCGCGCGGCCCGAGCGGCCGACGCGGCCGGTGCGCCCGATGCGGTGCACGTACACGTCGGGCGAGGTCGGCACGTCGAAGTTCACGACGTGGGTGACCGTCGAGACGTCCAGGCCGCGCGCCGCGACGTCCGTGGCCACGAGGATCGGCACGCGGCCGCCCTTGAAGCCGAGCATCACGCCGTCGCGCGCGCCCTGCGACATGTCGCCGTGCAGCGCCTTCACGTTGAAGCCGCGGTCCTTCATCTTCTTGTAGAGCTGGTCGGTGCGGATCTTCGTGCGCGCGAAGACGATCGCCTGGTCGGGCTTCTCGGCCTCGAGCAGCTCGACGAGCTTGTCGGGCTTGTCGGCGGTCTTCACCGTCACCTGGAACTGCTCGACGGAGTCGACCGTCATCGTCGCCGACTGGACCTTGACGTGCTCGGGGTCATAGAGGTAGTTGTCGGCGAGCTTGCGGATCGGCGGCGGCATCGTCGCGCTGAAGAGCGCCGTCTGGCGGCTGTTCGGGGTCAGCCGGAGGATCTTCTCGACGTCCTCGAGGAACCCGAGGTCGAGCATCTCGTCGGCCTCGTCGAGGACGACGAACCGGCACGAGTCGAGCACGAGCGAGTGGCGGCTGATGAGGTCCAGGACGCGGCCGACGGTGCCGACGACGATGTGCCCGCCGGCCTTCAGCTGGGCCTGCTGCGTGCGGATCGGGGCGCCGCCGAAGACGGCGACGACGTCGGCGCCCTTGCGCTGCGCGTAGGCGCGGATCGCCTGCGTGACCTGGATGCACAGCTCGCGCGTCGGCGTCAGGACGAGCGCCTGCACCTCGGGCTCGGTGGGATCGATGTACTCGATGATCGGCAGGCCGAAGGCGGCGGTCTTGCCGGAGCCCGTCTGGGCCTGTCCGATGACGTCGCGGCCTTCGAGCATCGGCGGGATCGCCTGCTGCTGGATCGGGCTTGGCTGCTCGTAGCCGACGTCGTCGAGCGCCTCGAGGGTGCTGGGGGAAAGGCCGAGGTCGGCGAAGGTGGTCACGCGCTCCAGCTTAGTCGGTGCGTGCGTCGCTTCACGCGCGGGTAGGGGACGCGGTTGTTCCCGTCGGCGACGCGGTTGCTCCCGCCGCCGGCCGGATCGCCACGCGTCGACGCGCTGGGCGAGCGCTTCTCGCGCCGCCGCCCGCCGCGCGGTTGGGCTCGCGAACGGATCGGCGTGATCGGTCCCGTGCCGACGGTATCCGTCTCCGAGCCCGCGCCGCGGCCTGCCGAGCGGATCGGCGGCGTCCGCACGCGGCGGCGGGCCGGGCCTTCAGCCGGACGATCGCACCACGGATGGCGCATCGGACGGCTGCGAGGATTCAAGCCCGCGCCCGATTGCGCCGACGAGGACCACAAGTGGCCTCGGACCTCGCACTCCCCGCTGTCGCTGTGGACGACGCTGTGCTGCGCGCGTCGCTCGACGCGATGATCTCGATCGACGCCAGCGGCGTCGTGCTCGAGTTCAACCGGGCCGCCGAGCGGATGTTCGGCTACGCGCGCGAGGACGTGATCGGCGCCGAGATGGCCGACCTCATCGTCCCCGCAGCGCACCGCGAGTCGCACCGCCGCGCACTGCGCCGCCTGCTCGCCGGCGGCAGCGAGCGGCTGCTCGAGCAGCGCGTCGAGATCGAGGCCCAGCGCGCCGACGGCACGCTGTTCCCCGTCGAGCTGGCGATCGCGCGCATGGCAGGGGCCGGTCCGACGGCGCTGTACCTGGGCTTCGTTCGCGACGTCAGCGAGCGGCGGCGCGCCGAGGACGAGCGCCACGAGCGCATCGCGCGCCAGGCGCTCGTCGTCGCGCTCGGGCAGACCGCGCTGGGCGGCATCGCTCCCCCCGACCTCGTCGCGCAGGCGCTCGCGACGCTCGTCGATGGGCTCGCCGTCGAGCGCGGGCTCGCGCTGGAGGTCGAGCCCGACGGCGCCATGCGCAGCGAGGCGGCGATCGGCCTCGGGCCGCTCGCCGGACACGGCGAGCCCGCCGGTGACGCGCAGGCGCAGCTGCTGCACCGCACCGTTGCGGCGGGAGGCTCGCTGCTGCTGCGCGGCGCCGAGCTCGCCGCGCTCGCCGCCGGCGGCCTGCTCTTCGTGCAGGGCATGGGCGCCGTGCTGTGCGTGACGCTGCAGGGCGATCGCGGCGCGGTCACGGGCCTGCTCGCGATCGGCGCCGCCGAGGCGGACGCGCTGACGACCGAGGACGTCGGCTTCGCGCAGGCGATCGCGAACGTCGTCGGCACCGCCACCGCGCGCTGGCGCGCCGACGAGGAGATCGCCCGGCTGGGCCTGCACGACCCGCTCACCGGGCTCGCCAACCGGCCGCTGTTCGAGAACCGCCTCGAGCAGGCGCTCGAGCGCTCGCGCCGCGGCGAGGGCGAGGCAGGCCTGCTGTTCGTCGACCTCGACGGCTTCTCCAAGCTCAACAACGGCTTCGGCCACCGGACGGGCGACGACGTGCTCGTCGGCGCCGGCGCGCGCCTGCGCGGGCTGCTTCCGCCGGGCGCCACGGCCGGCCGCCTGGCGGGCGACGACTTCGGCGTGCTGGTCCCGGACGTCGACGGCGACGGCGAACTGCTCGATTTCGCCCACAGGATCGGCATGGCGCTGCGCGAGCCGATGCTCGCGGGTGGGCGCGAGCTGACGACGACCGCCAGCATCGGCGTCATGCGGACCGAGCGCGGCATCGGCAGCGCCGTCGAGCTCTTGCGCACGGCAGCGGCTGCGTCGGTCCGTGCGCGCGAGCGCGGCGGCGGGCGCGCGGAGCTCGCGACGCAGGACATGCGCCGCCGCCTCGTCCACGCCGCCGAGATCGAGCAGGGCCTGCGCCGCGCGCTGACCGACGGCGAGCTGCGACTGCACTACCAGCCGATCCTCGACCTGCATAGCGGGACGATCGTGGCGGTCGAGGCCTTCGTGCGCTGGCAGCACCCCGACCATGGTCTGCTCGCGCCCGCCCAGTTTCTCTCCGCCGCCGAGGCGACCGGCCTGGCGGTGCCGCTCGGCGCCGAGGTCCTCTCGATCGCCTGCCGCGAGATCGCCGGCTGGGAGGGCATGCTCGGGCCCCAGCACGACGCGCCGGCCGTGCACGTCAACATCTCGGCGCTGCACTTCGCGGCGCCCGGCCTGGCGGGCACCGTCGCCCGCGCGCTGCAGCGCAGCGGCCTCGCACCCGACAAGCTCGTGCTCGAGATCGCCGAGACGATGTTCACGGGCGAGGGCCAGGCCGCCATGGCGCAGCTCGACGACCTGCGCGGCGTCGGCGTGCGGATCGCGCTGGACCGCTTCGGCACCGGCTACTCGTCGCTGGCCGCGATCCGCAAGCTTCCCTTCGACGCACTGAAGGTCGACTCGTCCTTTCTCGGCGAGCTCGGCCAGGGGACGCGCGACGCCGCGCTCGTGGAGGCGATGATCGGGATGGGTCATTCGCTCGGGCTGCCGATGACAGCGGCGAAGGTGGAGACCGAGGAGCAGCTGCGGCTGCTGCGGTCGCTGGGGCTGGATCGTGCGCAGGGCGAGCTCTTCGCGCCGCCGCTGTCGGGTCCCGCATCGCTGGAGCTGTTGCGCTCCGGCCAGGTCTGGTCGGGGTTGCTCGCGGCCACACGGCCGCTGCCGCGCACACAGGCGCAGCCGGCCGCCCCGCCGCCGGTCGGCGCAGCGCCGGCGCCACCCGACGAGGCGCTGGCAGCCAAGCACTCCGCGCCGCCCGTCGGCACGCTGAGCCTCGGCCAGGCGGCGCAGGCGCTGGGCATCTCGACGACGACGGCGCGCCGGTGGGCGGACGACGGGCGCCTCGGCGCGACGCGGACGGCCGGCGGCCATCGCCGTTTCGCCGTCTCCGAGGTGCGCCGGTTGCTGGCTGAACGCGGGCGGCCGGCGATCGCGCCGGCGCCGCCGCCGCTGCGCGCGCTGCCCGGCCTCGCGCAGCTTGCCGAGGCGCACGGCGCGCAGCTTGCCGAGCTGAGCTGGCGCGGCCTCTACGGGGAGCTGCGGACCGGCTTCTTCGCCGACCCCGACGGCCTCGGGGCGGCCGAGCGCTGGCTCGGAGCGATCGCCTCCGCCGCCGAGACCGCGAACTACGAGATGCTGCACGAGGCCACCGGCGCGTTCATGCGCACCGCCGAGCGGGCGGGCGCGTCGCTGCTGGAGCGCCACCTCGCGATCGAGCGCTTCGCGGAGACGGCGACGCGTGCGCTGGCGCGGCGCTCGTGCCCGCGCGAGGAGATCGTCGAGGTGCGGCGGCTGTTCGCCTCGCTGGACCAGCGCCAGCTCGCCGACGCCGGGTGACGGGGACCGGGCAACGCCTGGCATGGGGTCTGGACCCCATGTGGCCCGGACGATCTCAAGGTCGCGCGGCGCAGGCCGAACACGGGAGCACGCAGCACCGTCGGCTCATGGAAGAGGCGACGTTGATCATCCAGGAGGAACCCGCCATGCAATTCGACGTTCCGCCGCCTCGAGGCGACGGCGACCAGACTTATGCAGAGCCGGCCGGCGAGCCGTCTGCCGAAGCGCTCTTCGCCATGCGGGTGGCGGGGGAAGTCGCTCGGCAGCTGCACGATTCCGGCCGTCAGCTGCGCTTCTCGCTCGCGCCCTCGCCGGCGCGGGTCGAGGCGCTGCTGTGCGACGTCGACGGCATCGTGCTCTCCCGCCTGACGCCCTCGCGGGTCCTCGAGATCGCGACCGGGTCACCGGTCGTCGGGGGCACGCGATGAGCCCGCTGTCGCTCAGCGGGCTGGCTTCCGGGATCGACACCAGCTCGATCATCACGCAGCTGCTGGCCGTCGAGGGGCAGTCCAAGACGCGTCTGCAGCTCGCCGATACGCGCGCGCAGGCGCGCCAGACCGGGCTCCGTGACCTGGCGACGAAGCTCGGCGCGCTGCGCGACGCGGCGAACGCGTTGAAGAGCACGACGACCTGGGGCGACGTCCAGCAGCTCGTCTCCAGCGACCCCGCGCGCGTCGGCGTGACCGCGCAGGGCAGCGCTGCACCGGGTGCGCGCGTGATCGAGGTCACGGCGCTCGCGGTGACCGCACAGCACGCGTTCAACTACACGTCGAGCGCATCGCCGCAGACGATCACGATCGGCTCCTTCTCGCTGGCCGTCGATCCCGACAGCACGATCTCGACCGTCGCCGCGGCGATCAACGACCGCGACGACGCGCCGGTCACCGCGGTCGTCGCCGGCGGCAAGCTCGTCCTGACGAGCCGGACCGGCGGAGCGGGCGGGGACTTCAGCGTCGACGCACCGGCGCTGCTCGCCGAGGACCTCGTCTACGCGCGCGCGGGCTCCGACGCCGCCTACCTGCTCGACGGCGTCGCCAAGACGTCGTCGTCGAACGTCATCACCGACGCGATCCTCGGCGCCGAGCTGACGCTGAAGGCGACGACGACCGCGCCCGTCTCGCTGACCGTCAGCGATCCTGCGCCGGACACGGAGGCGATCAAGGCCAAGCTCACGGCGTTCGTCAGCGCCTACAACAGCGCGGTCGAGTTCATCCGCGGGAAGCTGTCGGAGGAGAAGGTCAGAAGCCCGGCGACGACGACAGAGGCGGCGAAGGGGCTGTTCCGCGGCGACACGATGCTCACCGGGGTCCTCTCCTCGATGCGGACGCAGATCGGCGACCTGTCGCAGTACGGCATCTCGACCGGTGCGGTCACCGGCAGCGCGACGTTCTCGCCCGACGCCGTCGCGGGCAAGCTGAAGATCGACGACGCGAAGCTGACGGCCGCGCTGGCCGATCCCGACGCGTTGCGCGTGGTCCTCGGCGACCTCGGTCAGCGCCTGTCGGACACCGTGACGCCGGTGGCGGGAGAACGGGTCACCGAGCGGCTGGAGGGCATCACCGCCGAGCGGCGGCGGATCGCGGATGCGATCGCGCGCGCCGACGTGCGGCTGGCCGGCCGCGAGCAGCGCCTGCGTGCGCAGTTCGCTGCGATGGAGTCGGCGCTCGCCGCCAGCCAGGCGGCGCAGACGCAGCTGGCCTCGCAGCTCGCCGGCCTGTCACCGAGCTGATCGCCGGACGCTCGCCCGGCGGATCGCGGCCGGCCGTACTTGCTCAATCCGCGGGCCCTGCGGCCGACTACCCCGGCGTCCGGATCCACCCGCCGTCGCACCGGCGCCGAACCATCGAGAGGACCATGACCGCCTACGCGACCAGCTCCCACGCCTCGTACCGCCAGAGCGCAGTTCTCACCGCCACGCCGGAGCAGCTGGTGATCATGCTCTTCGACGGCTGCCACAGGTTCCTCCTGCAGGCGGTCGCGGCGATGCGCGAAGGGACGCCCGCCGAGGCCGGCGAGCGCGTCGGCCGGGCGACGGCGATCATCGACGAGCTGCAGTGCACGCTGGACATGTCCGCTGGCGAGGTCGCCGGGCGGCTGGCGGGGATCTACGTCTTCTGCCGGCGCCACCTCGCCGAGGGCCTGTGCGGGCGCGACACGGAGAAGGTCGAGCAGGTCGACCTGCTGCTCTCGCAGTTGCGCGAGGCGTTCGCGGAGGCGGCGAGCTGCGTCGGGACCGCCGTCGCCTCTCCGGCGGCGTGATGGAGCTCTACGAGCGGTTGCTGGCGCTCGTCGAGCGCGAGCACGCGCTCGTCGCGACGGGTCGCTGGGAGGAGCTTGCGGCGCTCGACGCGCTGCGGCGCGAGCTGGTGGCGCAGCTGCCTGCGGTGGCGCCGGCCGGTGCGGGCGGTCTGCTGGCGCGCGCGGCCGACGTGCAGGCGCGCACGACCGCGTTGCTGGTCGCCGGCGTCGACGAGCTGCGCCGCGAGCTCGGCGCGCTTTCCCAGGGTCGGGCGGCTGTGCGCGGGTATGGCGCGGGCGCTGCTGCAGCTGCTGCTGCCGGCCGGGCCGGCGTGGGAGCGCGGGTGGATCTCGCGGGCTGAGCTTGCCGGCTGAGTCGCGATGCGGTTCGCGAGCGAGAGGGTGGGCGGGCGTCGTGGCGCCCGGCGCATGCCGACGGCGGTATTTCCCGGCGATGCGGCAAGGGTGTGACGAACAGTCGTCGCCATGCGTCGGTTATTCGTCACACCCGCGGATGCGCCCGAGCGCCTGGCGAACCGTGTTCGAGCGATGCGCGTGGTCCGCCACGTCGCTGTGTTCACCGGCGTCCGATGGCAGTGCGCGGCGAGCGTGATCCGCCGCGCCTGTGTGTTTGCCGGCGCTCGCGGGGATGGGTGGCGGATGCTGCTCGGATAGCGAGTGCGAACCGCCACGCGCGCTCGTCGACCGCGCTCACGCCGCGTCGATCCCGCGCGGTGCCGCGGGAGCAACCCTCACCGACGCCTTCCTGTGAGCCCGCGGCGGGCCGGGCCGGTCGAGGAGGCGGAAGGGTTCGGGCCGCCCCGCCCTTGTCGAGGCCGTTTGCGAGCGCCGCGCGCGGCCGACGCGACCTCGCGTTCGCGCAGCCGCGCCGACCACCGCTCCACCGCCACCCCACGACGCCGCGCCAGCACCGAGGCAGCACGACCAGGGCGCCCCGCCTCAAGACCCGTCCTGACCCGCCGACTACCGGCCCGGCAGGAAGGAGCCCCTTGAACCTCTTCGACACGACACAACTCGGACTCGAACGCGCGATCGCCGGCGCGGGCCTGCGCCAGGCGACGATCGCCGGCAACATCGCGAACGCCAACACGCCCGGCTACCGGCGCAAGGACGTCGACTTCCACACGACGCTGCAAGCGGCGCTGGAGTCCGGCGATCCGACGACCGCCGTCAAGGCAACGACCTTCGCGGCGGCGACCGACGCCAGCAGCGGCGCCATGCGCGCCGACGGCAACGCCGTCGACATCGACGTCGAGTCGGCGACGATGGCCTCCAACGCGCTGGAGTACGAGGCGCTCGTCTCCGTCGCGCGCGGGCGTACCGACGTGCTGCGCTCGGCCATGGGTGTCGCCTGATGAGCCTCTTCGACGCCATCGACACGGCCGCGAGCGGGCTGTCCGCCGAGCGGCTGCGGATGGACGTCGTGGCGGAGAACCTCGCCAACGCGCAGACGACGCGCGGTGCCGACGGCCAGCCCTACCGGCGCAAGGTCGTCGTCCTGCAGGAGGACGCCGGCGCGAGCTTCGGCGCGACGCTCGACGGCGCGATGAAGGGCTCGCGCCCGGGCGGCGTCAAGGTGACGCAGATCGCGCACGACGCGACGCCCAACCGCCTCGTCCACGACCCCGGCCACCCCGACGCCGACGCGCGCGGCTACGTCTCGATGCCCAACGTCCAGCCGGTCACCGAGATGGTCGACCTGATCACCGCGTCGCGCGGCTACGAGGCCAACGTCACCGTCATGCAGACGGCCAAGCAGATGTTCTCCAAGACCCTCGAGATCCTGCGCTGATGCCGGCGGTCCCGATCGATCCGAGCATGGCCGTCAGCGGCGGCGAGTGGTCCGTCGCGGGGATCGGCGACGGAGGTATCCCGAGCGGCCGGCCGGCGGGCGCCGAGAGCGCCGCGGAGTCGAAGTTCGGCGGCGCGCTCGCCGACCAGATCGGCGCGCTCGAGAAGCTCCAGACGCAGGCCGCCGAGGGCTCCCGGGCGCTTGCCGCGGGCACTGCCACCGACCCGACCGAGGTCATCCTGGCCGTCGAGCGGGCGCGGCTGTCGATGCAGCTCGCATCGCAGCTGCGGACGAAGGCCGTCGAGGCCGTCCAGGACATCTTCCACACGCAGGTCTAGCCCAGGGAACCGATGCCAGCTCTTCTCGCAAACGTGACTCCGCGCGGCCGCATCGTGCTCGGGCTGTCGGCCTTGGCGCTGATCGCGATCGTCTTTCTCGGCATGCAGATCGCCGGGCGCCCGAGCTACTCGCTCGTCTCGACGGGCATGGACCCGGCCGACACGGGCAAGGTCGCCGCCGCGCTCGACGAGCAGGGCATCAAGTACGAGTTGCGCAACAACGGCACCGCGCTGGCAGTCGAGAAGTCGCAGAGCGCGCAGGCGCGGATCGCGCTCGCCGGCAAGGGCCTCGGCGGCGGTTCGGGGGCCCAGCCCGGCTTCGAGCTCTTCGACAAGCAGAAGATCGGCACCAGCGACTTCCAGCAGCAGGTCACCTACCAGCGCGCGCTCGAAGGCCAGATCTCCAAGACGATCGATCAGGTCCAGGGCGTCAACGGCTCGCAGGTGCGCCTGGTGCTGGCGGAGGACCAGCTCTTCGCCGAGTCCGCGACCCCCGCGACGGCAGCCGTCCTGCTGACCGGCGCGTCGAGCTCGCTTGAGCCCAGCGCGGTGCGCGGCATCGCTCAGCTCGTCTCGTCGAGCGTCAAGGGCCTGAAGCTCGAGAACGTGTCGATCACGGACGGCGCCGGCGAGCTGCTGTGGCCGCGCGGCGAGGGCGGCGCCGGCGCTGACGGCGTCTCCAAGCAGACCGTGCAGGCACGCTACGAGGCGCAGGTCGAGGCGGGGCTCGTGGCGCTGCTCACGCGCACGGTCGGACCGGGCAAGGCAGAGGTGCAGGTCAGCGCCGACGTCAACGCCGACGAGGCGACCAAGGACGAGCTGAAATACGGCAAGAGCACCGCGCTGAAGGAGACGACGGAGACCGAGAAGCTCGAGGGCGCCGCCGCGGCCGGCGGCGCAAGCGGCACGACGGCGAATGTCCCCGGCTACGCGCAGGGGGCGGCCGGTGCGGGGGGCAACGGCTATGACCGCGAGTCGACGACCACGCAGTACGGCGTCGACAAGACGGTCATCCGCACGAAGGTCGCGCCCGGCGCCGTGAACAAGCTCAACGTCGCGCTGATCGTCGACAAGTCGGTGCCGGCGACGGAGATCCCCGCGCTGCAGAAGGCCGTCTCGAGTGCGGCGGGCATCGACGCCGCGCGCGGCGACACGCTCGCCGTCAGCCAGATCGCGTTTCCCAAGCCGGACGACAAGGCGGACCTCCCCGGGCTGGCTCCCGGCGCGGACATCATCGGCTACGCGAAGTACGGCGCTGCGGGCCTCGGCATGCTGGCCTTCATGCTGTTCAGCGCCCGCCACCTGCGCCGGCGCGAGGGCGAGATGCTCATGCGCGAGCCGAACTGGCTGCGCGAGATCGAGGCGCCGACGACGCTCGCCCAGCTCGAGGGCCCGCGCCTCGCCGGCGCCGGCGCGGCGCTGCCCGCGCGCGCGGACAACCCGGCCCGCCAGCAGGTCGAGGAGCTCGCGTCGCGCGAGCCCGAGCGGGTCGCGCAGCAGATCCGCACCTGGATGCGCGACGGCTGACGCGGCGCGCCGGCCGTACGATGCCGCCGTGGCCGCGCCGCCGACGGTCCGCCCCGCTCGCGCCGGGGACGCCGCGCAGATGGCGCGCGTCAACGTCCTGTGCTGGCGCGAGACCTATCGCGGGCTCATGCCCGACGAGCTGCTCGACGACTCCGGCTTGGAGGCCGCGCGCGAGCGCTTCTGGACCGCAGCGTTGACCGACGCGCGCCATCGCGCCAATCGCGCCGCCGTCGCCGAGCGCGACGGCGAGGTCGTCGGG
>JBKHXR010000019.1:0-104739 GCA_046565905.1 Thermoleophilia bacterium
TGCGCGAGCGGCTGCGCGCGTCGCCGTGCTTCTTCGGCGACCTGCTCGCCGACGTCGCGCTCGACGCCGCGGCGCTGCAGGAGGCGCTGTGGGACCTCGTCTGGGCGGGCGAGGTGACAAACGACGCGTTCGCGCCGCTGCGCGCGCCGCGGCTGACGCTCGCGCGGGCGCGCGGCGCCGGCCCGCGCCACACGGCGCGCCGCTTCGGTGGCGCGCGGCGCGGCGGCGCGCAACCGACCGTCCAGGGCCGCTGGGCGCTGACGAACACGATCTTCCGGCGCGAGCCGGATCCCGCCGCGCGCCGCCGCACGCTCGCCGAGCTGCTGCTCGAGCGCTACGGCATCGTCACGCGCGAGCAGGTGCTCGCCGAGGGCATCGCCGGCGGCTTCTCGATCCTCTACGACGCGCTGTCGCAGCTCGAGACGCTCGGCGTCTGCCGCCGCGGCTACTTCGTCGAGGGCCTCGGCGGCGCCCAGTTCGCGCTGCCCGGCGCCGTCGAGCGGCTGCGCGCGCAGAAGGCGGTCGAGGAGGCGCCGCCGCTCGTGCTCGCCGCGACCGATCCCGCGCAGCCCTACGGCGCCGCGCTGCCGTGGCCGAGGCGCGGCGACGACGCGCGCCGGCCGGCGCGCGTGCGCGGCGCCTACGTCGTGCTCGCCGGCGCCGAGCCCGTGCTGTACGTCGAGAAGGGCGGCCGCGGCATCGTGACGCTCGCCGCGCACGACGACCCGCGCCTGTATCCCGCCCTCGAGGCGCTCGCGCAGTTCGTCGTCGGCGGCCGCGGTCGCAAGCTCTCGCTGGAGCGCGTCGACGGCGAGCCCGTCGTCGGCTCGCCGCTGGAGGGCATGCTGATCGAGCTCGGGTTCCGCGCGGGGCCGCGGAAGCTGACGCTCAGCGCGTGACGAAAGCGACGACGCGCGGCTCTTGGGCGTTGACTGGCGAGAAGGTGAGGCTCGGGCTCACAAACTCGCCAAGCGGCCGGCTCCAGCGGCGCACGGCCGGTCCGTCAGCCGACGGGGACGAAGCGTTCGCGCGCCAGCGCCCGCAGGCGCTCGACGTCCTCGCGCCGCGAGCGTGACAGCGGCACGGTCGCGGCGAGCTCGTCGAGCACGAG
Source organism: Thermoleophilia bacterium (assembly GCA_046565905.1). Classification (GTDB taxonomy): domain Bacteria; phylum Actinomycetota; class Thermoleophilia; order Solirubrobacterales; family Solirubrobacteraceae; genus CADCVQ01. The sequence continues at coordinate 1,112 of JBKHXR010000019.1, forward strand.
CTCGGTGCCGGGCTTCACCTGCTCGTGCAGCGACCGCAGCACGGACACGATCACGACCTGCTCGAGCTCGGCGCCGCTGAAGCCCTCGGCGGCGGCGGCGATGCGATCGACGTCGAACGTCGCCGGGTCCTGCCTGCGCAGGCGCAGGTGGATGCGCAGGATCTCGGCCCGCGCCGCGGCGTCCGGGAGGTCGACGAAGAAGATCTCGTCGAAGCGGCCCTTGCGCAGAAGCTCGGGTGGCAGCGCCGAGAGGTCGTTGGCGGTGGCGACGACGAAGACGGTCGAGCGCTTCTCCTGCAGCCAGGTGAGGAACGAGCCGAACAGCCTGCGGGAGACTCCTCCGTCGGCGTCCTGACCGCCGGCCGGGCCCAGGCCCTTCTCGATCTCGTCGATCCAGAGGACGACCGGAGCCATCACCTCCGCGGTCGCCAGCGCGCGGCGCAGGTTCTTCTCGGACTCGCCCACGTACTTGTCGTACAGTCGCGAGGCGTCGAGCTTGAGCAGCGGCTGCTGCCACTGTCGCGCGATGAACCTGGCCGCGAGCGACTTGCCGCACCCCTGGACGCCCACCAGCATGAGCCCCTTCGGCGCCGGGATGTTGAGCGCGCCGGCCTCCGGACTGAACGCGACGCGACCGCGCTCGAGCCAGCGCCGCAGGTTGGCGAAGCCGCCGACCTCGTAGGCGTTGTCAGCCGCGGGGAAGTACTCGAGCAGGCTGTCGTCGCGCAGCGCGTGCGCCTTGAGCTCGACGATGCGGTCAAGGTCGGCGGGTGCCAGCCGGCCGTCCTCGATCGCCGCGCGCGCCAGCGCCTGACGCGCCTGGTTGAGGGTCAGCCCGGTGAGCGCGGAGGCGAACGCGTCGAAGTCGGCGGCCGTCAGGCTGACGTCGGCCCGGCCGCTGGCTCGCAGCGAGTCGACGACGTCGGCGATCGTGCGCCTGTACTCCTCGGCCGTCGGCAGGTGCAGCTCGTAGCGGACGACCTGCGCCTCCACGTCGGCGGGCAGCGCGAGCGACGTCCCGAGCAGGACGAACGTCGACAGCCGCTGCGGCGCCGCAAAGCGCTCGAGCAGCTCGCGGAACATGCGCGACACCGCCGGGTTCGCGAAGTGTCCGCCGAAGTCCTTGAGCACGAACAGGCCCTCGACCGCGAGCTCGCCGATGTTCGCCAGCAGCTTCACCGGATCGTCGCTGCCGTAGACGGCGGCGGAGCCGGGCTGACGGACGAGCCCCCGGGTCACCGTCCAATCGAACAGGGCCAGGCCCGTCTCGCGAGCCACCGCGGCGAGCTGAGCGTCGGCGCGCTCCTCCTCGGCCGTCTCGATCGCGATCGCCGGATGACGCGAGAGCACCAGCGTCTTCAGCTCGTGCACCGCCGACGGCTCGTGTAGGCCGGGGGAGGACCTGCCCGTTGCGACCGGCGGCGGATTCATCCCATCTGCCTTCGGCATCCGCCCGCGAACCCTTGAGCCCGCAGCAGTACCAGCCCAGCAGCGTGCTCGCGCCGACCTGCGGCCGCGCGCCGTGCCACCGGCGCGACATCGCCGTCAGGTCGCGGCCGGCGGCGCGCTCGAGCATTCCTGACGGGCAGCGCGCAGCTGCGCGGGCGGCGACGGTCAGCTCGCCGGATCCGATCGTCGCCGGACATCCCTCAACTGCGTGCGCGGTGCGGCGGCGCGCCGCCGCCGAACGCTCAGTCCGGCGTCGAATCCGCCGCCGCAGCCTCGATCCTCGCCAGCCACCCGTCCAGCGCCTCCGCGTCCAGCAGTTGCGAGCTCAGCCGCGCCGGGAGCTTGAGGAACATCCGCTGCGCGGGCCACGTCCGCCCATAGGGCGCGGGGCCGAGCAGGATCACGCGGTGGCCGTCGAGCACCGGGATGTCGGCGGGCATCCCCTGGTTCCAGATCCACGTGTGGCTGAGCGAGACGTCGGACGGATCGGGCAGCGTCGCGCCGGGCCGCAACGCCTCGTAGGTGAACATGTTCCAGACGCCGGTCACGGTCTCGTCGATGCGCTGCGGCCCGTCGCCGCGCGCGACCGCCACCGCGGCCTTCGACACGCGCGGCTCGTCGCGCGGGAACTCGTCCATCAGCAGGGTGCTGAGCTGGAAGTTCTCGACGATGCCGCTCATCCGTCCGACGATGCCCGTGCGCGTCGCCGGCTCGATCGCGACGTACGGCTCGTCGTGGACGACCGTCAGCATCGCGCGCAGCCAGCCCGCCGCCTCGTGGACGTCCTCGATCCGCTCTGCGATCGGCGCCAGCTCCTGCGCCTCCGCGCGCGCCTCGGGATCGACCGAGAACAGCGAGATCGCGCCCGGCCACACCTCGTGCAGGCGCTGCCACGCGACGGCCGCCGCAGGCCTGCGCGCGGCGGCCTCGTTCAGCGCCTCCGCCGCGCGCTCGGCGAGCCACTCGTCGGCCTGCTCCTCGTCGAGCTGATCGGGCGGCTCGCCGATGTCCGCGCGCGCCGCCTCGGCGAGGTCGGCGCAGACGGGCAGTGTCTGCTGCAGCGCACCGACCATCGCGGCGCGCGCCGGGCGCGGGTCGTGGCCGGCTTCGATCATCGCCCCGACGATCCGCGAGCTGACGCCGGCCGGCTCGGGATCGAGCGAGTTCAGCCCCGAGGCGAGCGTCGCCATCGCCTGGCGCGAGGCGTCCGGCGAGGCGCTGCCGATCGACTCGGCGAGCGTCTGGATCAGGCGGTCGGCGCGGCCGTCGGTCCACGTGTTGCTGCCGAGCGCGGCGAGCAGCTCGCGCGCGGTCGAGGCGATGTCGGTGGGCACGTGCCGGACAGTAGTGGTTGCCCGGCCCCGCTCATCCGGCGCCCGTCCCGGCGCCGTCCACCCGCGCGGGGCACGACGCCAGCGGCTGCGCGCCATCTGCATCATCCGGGCATCCCTCGCGGGTAGCGCTACGACATCGCCTCCATGAACACCGAGACCTCGCCGGAACGCTCGCCGCGCCGGCCGGCGCCGGCACGCGACGACGCCCTCGGCGAGCCCGCCGACGTTCCCCGCCGCAGCCGTCGCGGTCGGATCCGCTCCACGCCGGGACTGGCGCAGGGCTACCGCGTCGGCGTCTTCGTGGCGGGACTGCTCTGCATCGGGCTGGGGCTCGCGCTCGCGGTCCTCCCCGGGCCGCTGACGATCCCGCCGGTGCTGCTCGGCCTGTGGATCTGGTCGACCGAGTTTCGCTTCGCCGAGCGCTTCTTGGAGGCCTTCAGGCGCAAGGCGAACGACGCCTGGGCGCACGCCAGGCGCCACCCGCACAGCTCCGCGGCGGTCACGCTCGGCGGGCTCGTCGCCGCGGTCGTCGCGACGTGGGCGATCACGCACCTCGGGCTGATCGGCGAGGCGCGGCAGGCCGTCGGCCTGTGACCGGCGCGGTCAGCGCAGTGGCCCGTCGCCGCGCCTACGCCAGCTTCTTGCCGGGGTTCAGCAGCCCCTTGGGGTCCAGCGCCTGCTTGATCGCACGCTGCGCCGCGACCGCGGCCGGCGCCCACTGCCGCGTGAGCTGCCCGCGCTTGAGCACGCCGATGCCGTGCTCGCCGGTGACCGTCCCGCCGAGCCGCAGCGCGAGCTCGAACAGCTCCTGCGCGGCCTCGCCGGCGCGCGCTCGCTGTGCGGCAGCGCCGGGGTCGAGCAGGAAGCTGGCGTGGACGTTGCCGTCGCCGGCGTGACCCCACGAGCAGGCCTCGAGCCCGTGGCGCGCGCCGATCTCGAGCGTCTGCGAGATCGCCTCCGCGAGCCGGTCGACCGGCACCCCGATGTCCTGCGAGAGCTTCGCTCCGCGCGCCGCGGCGACCGCGAGCGACACGCCGTCGCGCCAGCGCCATACCGCACGGGCGCCGCCGTCGGGCGCATGCAGCGCGTGCGCGCCCGCCGCCAGCGCCTCGCGCAGCTCGGCGCGCACGCGCTCGGCCTCGGCGGCGGAGCCGTCGGCCTCGGCGACCACGACGAACCCGCGCAGCGCGCCGAGCGGAAACGACGCCCCCGCGGCGCGGATCGCGCCCTCGTCGAAGAACTCGAGCGCCGCCGGGACGATGCCGCTCGCCAGCACCCGCAGGATCGCGCCGCAGCCGGCCCGCGCGTCGGGGTACGCGGCGACGACGGCGAGCCGCGCCTCGGGCGCCGGGATCAGCCGCAGCCACGCGGCCGTGATGATCGCGAGCGTGCCCTCCGAGCCGGTCAGCAGCGCGCGCAGGTCATAGCCCGCGACGTCCTTGCGAACCGCGCCGCCGATGCGGACGAGCTCGCCGGGCGCGAGCACCGCCTCCAGTCCGGTCACCCAGTCGCCGGTCACCCCGTACTTGAAGGCGTGCGGCCCGCCGGCGTTCGTGGCGATCGTCCCGCCGAGCTGCGACTGCTCGGGCGCGCCCGGATCGGGCGCGAACAGCAGGCCGTTCTCGCGCGCGCGGCGCGCGATCGTCGCCGTGGTCACGCCGGCCTCGCAGTGCATGCGCCACAGCGCGGGCTCGAACGCGCGGATCGCGTCGAGGCGCTCGACAGACAGCGCGACGGCGTCGGCGTCGAGCACGGCGGCGCCGCCCGCCAGCCCGCTGCCCCCGCCGACGGGCACGATCGCGACGTCGTGCTCGTAGCACCAGGCGACGACCGCGGCGACCTCGCCGGCGCTGCCCGGCCGCACGAGCGTCGCCGGCACGCCCGGCACCGCGACGTCGCCGACCGCGACGTCGCGCTCGACGTGCCGCGGTCCGACGATCTGTGCGAGCTCGTGCATGTCCCCGCCGATGGTGACCCAATGCCGCCGGGGGAGCGAGCGGAGCGCCGCGCCGCCGGCCTCGGGCCCGGCTTCTAGTCTCATCAGGATGCCCGAGGGCGACACGATCCACTACGCGGCGCGGCGCATCCGGCCGCTGCTCGAGGGCCGGCTGCCGGAGATCGCGCACCCCCACCCGCGGCTGCGCGGCGAGCGCTGGCCGCAGAGGCTGGCGGACCGCCGGGTCACGCGCGTCGACGCCCGCGGCAAGCACCTCCTCGTCCATTTCGAGGGCGACCTCGCGATCCACTCGCACCTGCGCATGACGGGCTCCTGGGGCACCTACCGCCCCGGCCAGCGCTGGCGCCGCGCGCATCGCCGCGCGTGGCTCGTGCTGCGCACGGGCGCGGGCGACGTCGTCCAGTTCGACGGCCCGGTGCTCGAGCTGCTGAGCGAGTCGCGCACGCGCTCGGATCGCCGCCTGGCGACGCTCGGGCCCGACATCCTCGCGCCCGAGCTCGACGAGCAGGCGATCCTCCGCCGGCTGCGGACGGGCGACGGCACGCGCCCGGTGGGCGACGCGCTGCTCGACCAGCGCACCGTCGCCGGCATCGGCAACTTCTGGAAGTGCGAGGGCTGCTTCGCCGCCGCGATCGACCCCTGGCGTCCGGCGGGGAGCGTGAGCGGCGAGGAGGTGCTCGCGATCCTGCGCGCGACGCGGCCCGGGATGCAGCAGTCGGCCGCGGACGGGGTGCAGGAAGCCCACCGCGTCATCTACGGCCGCGCCGGACGTCCGTGCCCGCGCTGCGGCGACCCGATCCGCAGCCGCGGGCAGGGCGACGACAACCGGCTCACGTACTGGTGCGCGGGATGCCAGGAGTGACGCGCCCGCGGCGCGAGCACGCCGCGCTGCGCCGGGTCGGCCACAAGGGCGCCGACCACATCGCGCCCGGCAACACGTTCGCGTCGTTCGCCGCCGCGCTCGAGCACGACGTCGACATGATCGAGTTCGACGTGCTGCCCGAGCGCGCGGACGGCAGCGGCGAGCTGCTGCTCGCGCACGACTGGGAGGAAGCCGCGCGGCGTACTCCGCACACCCTCGACGAGGGGCTTGCGCACTTCAGGGAGGCCCACTACGACGCCATCGAGCTGCTCGTCGACCTCAAGACGAGCGGCTACGAGGAGCGCGTCGTCGGCGCGCTGCGCGAGCACGGCCTCGAGGACCGCGCGCTGATCTCGACGACCGAGGAGTCATCGCTGCAGCTGCTGCGCCGGCGCCACCCGCAGATCGCGATCAGCTGGACCATGCCGCGCATGCGCCGCAACCCGCTGCACAACCCGTTCACCGCCCTGCCCGCCGCCGCCGTCCTGACGTACGTCCGGCGCGCCCTGCCGGGCGTTGCCGCCAACCGCATCAGGCGCGGCGAGATCGACGCGCTGACGGTGCAGTGGCGGCTCGTCACGCCACGGCTCGCGGACGCGGTGCGCCGCGCGGGCGGCGAGCTCTACGTGTGGACGGTCGACGACCCGGCGCGGATCGAGCGCCTCGAGCTGATCGGCGTCACGGGGGTCATCTCCAACGACCCGCGGCTGTTCAGTCCTGCGGCCTGATCGTGCAGGTCGACGCCGAGTAGCCCGGCGGGTCGGCGCCCGCGTTGGAGCGGTGGCCCCGGCGCGTGCGGGCGCGCGCCCGCTGCAGGACGTCGCCGCTCTCGGTCCGCCACTGGAAGTAGACGCGGCCGCGCAGCAGCACCGGCTCGTCGGCCGGCGGCTCGATCCGCAGCGAGCGGCCGAACTGGCGCGGCCGGCGCCCCTTGCCGACGCGCAGCCAGCGGGAGTCGCCCGCGTCCCTGAGCCGGTACCAGCGCTCGGCGCGCGCGGAGTAGTAGTCGACGACGAAGCGCATCCAGCGCACCTCGGCTCCGGTCCTCGACCCCGGCATCGAGGCCCTGATCCCGATCGTGTCCGGGAACTTCGGCGTGTCGCAGACGTTGACCGTCGCCCACACCGTGCGCCTGTCGTCCGACGCCGTCGCCGCCTGTGCGACGGCGATCGGTACCACGAGGAGCACGAGCAGCGTGATGATCTCCGCGCGGCGTCGTAGTAGTCGCATGAGCGCAGCTCTCAGCATGGCAACACCAATCAACACGTCAACCGGGAGCTTCGATGCGCTGTACCGCGACAGCGCGCGCGACCTATATGCGTACGTCCGTACGCTGGTCGGCGAGGACGCCGCCGCCGAGGACGTGACGGCGCTCGCGTTCGAGCGCGCCTACCGCCGGCGCGCGAGCTTCGACGCCCGGCGCGGCAGCCAGCGGGGCTGGCTGTTCGGCATCGCCCGCAACGCCGCGCTCGACGAGTTGCGTCGCCGCAGGCGCACGGCGCCGCTCGTCGGCGAGCTGCCCGACGAGCGCGCGCCGGCGCCCGAGGAGGAGGCCGATCTCGCGGTGCGCCGCACGACGGTCCGCGCCGCGCTGGCCAAGCTCTCGCCGCGCGACCGCGAGCTCGTCGCCCTGAAGTTCCACGGCGGTCTGACGAACGCCGAGCTCGCCGCCGTCCTCGGCACGAGCGAATCCAACGCCGGAACCCGACTGCATCGGGCCGTCGCCAAGCTGAGGGAGGCCTGCAATGCGCCCGCGTGACACCTTGACGCCCGAGCAGGAGCGCGACCTGGACGCGATCGACCGCGCGCTGAGCGGCGATCCGGTCGAGTACGAGCTGCGCGGGCTCGAGCAGCTGGTGCTCGACGTCCGCGCCACCGCACCGCAGATGAGCCCCGCCTTCGCCGCGCGCCTCGAGCACGAGGTCAGCGAGGGGTTCCCGGCGCCCCGCGCGCTGGCCGCGCGCCTCCGCCTGCGCCTCCCGGCACGGCGCCCACTGCTGCTGCTGCCCGCCGTCGGGTCGCTCGCCGCGGTGCTGGTGGCGCTCGTCGTCGTGCTCGGCGGCGGGAGCGGCACGCGCGACCTGGCCGGCGGCGACGACAGCGCGCAGACGTCGAGGGCGCCCGGACAGGTCGAGGAGTCACGGGCCTCGCGCGATCAGCTCAGCGAGCAGCCGGGCGCGGGGTCCGGCGCCGCTGCGCCCGAGCCGGCGCCGCCCTCAGCCGGCCGCGCCCTTCCCGCGCCGCCTGCCGTCGACTCCACGCAGGCCGCGCGCAAGGTGCAGCGCAGCGCGACGATCGCGCTCGAGACGCCGGCGGGCGAGTTCGAGCGGACGACCGCCGCCGTCAACGCGACCGTCGCCCGCTTCGGCGGGGTCGTCGCGAGCGCGCAGACGGCGCAGAGCGAGGCCGCCGGCGGCGAGGCGACGTACGACCTGCGGATCCCGACGAGCCGGCTGGACCGCGCGCTCGCCGCGCTGGCGAGGCTCGGCCACGTGACCGAGCGCAGCCAGGGCCTGCAGGACATCACGAGCTCGTTCACCTCCGCGCGCGAGCGCCTGACGGATGCCCGCGCCGAGCGCCGCGGGCTGCTGCGCGCGCTCGAGCGCGCGACGACGCAGGCGCAGGTCGACGGCCTCAGGGCGCGGCTGCGCAGCGTCGGCGGCCAGATCAACGCCCTGAAGGCCCGGCTGGAGTCGCTGCGCAGCCGCGCCGACCTGGCCCGCGTGGACCTCACCGTCCGCGCGACCGGCGACAGCACGCAGACGGGCGGCGGCGGAAGCTGGACGCCCGGCGACGCCGCCGGCGACGCACTCCGCGTGCTCGAGGTTGTGGCCGGCGTCCTGCTGATCGCGCTGGCGGTCCTCGTCCCCGCCGGCCTGCTCGCCGCGGTCGTCGCCGCGGGCATCCGGCTCGGCCGCCGGCGCCGGCGCGAGGCGGCGCTCGATCCGGCGTGAGGCGACGTCGAGCGCGCCCCCGCGCCGCGCCACGGCGCGCGCCGCGCGCCGCGCGCCGCGGCGGCCGCTGACCCCCCGCGGTCGGGGCCCGTGTGCTATTGCTCACACGATGGGGACGCGAGAGCAAGACGCGATCGAGCTGCTCTCGCACGTCCCCGTCTTCGAGACGCTCGGCGCGCAGGAGCTGGCGCAGGTCGCGGCCGTGACCGTGCCGCGCTCGTTCGACGCCGGGCATGTGATCTTCCGCGAGGGCGACCAGAGCGACACCTGCTACATCGTCCGCAGCGGGCACGCCCGCGCGATCCGCGAGCACGGTGACGGGCGTACGCTGACGCTCGCGCACTTCGGTCCCGGCGACATCTTCGGCGAGCTGGCGATGTTCGACGACGAGCGCCGCTCGGCGACCGTCGAGACGCTCGATTGCGTCGACGCGGTCGCCATGCTCGGCGCCGACATGCGCCGGTTGCTGCGCGAGCACCCGGACATCGCCGTCAAGCTCGTCATCTCGCTCGGGCGGCGGCTGCGCGCGGCCAACGAGCGGATCGCGCGCCAGTCCTTCCAGACGGTGCAGAGCCGCGTCGCCGGCGTGCTCGGCCAGCTCGTCGGGCAGGCCCAGGCCGAGGGCGCGGGCGACCGCGACGTGCTGGTGACCGTCACGCAGGCCGACGTCGCGCAGCTCGCCGGCTCGTCGCGGGAGTCCGCCAGCCGCTTTCTGGCGGTCCTCGAGCGGGCCGGGGTGGTCACCCAGGGGCGCGGGCGCGTGACCGTGCACGACCCCGCCGCCCTGGAGCGCTACGTCTACTGATGGCGGCGAGCGAGTTCTCGGCCGGCGGCGTCGTCGTCAACGCCGACCAGGAGGTCATCGTCATTGTGCCGACGCGACGCGCGGCCGACGGCTCACGCGTGCTGGCACTACCCAAGGGCCACCCCGACGGCGCCGAGTCGTCCGCCGAGGCGGCGCTGCGCGAGGTGCGCGAGGAGGCCGGCGTCCAGGCCGAGGTCGTCGACTCGCTCGGCGAGGTGCGCTACTGGTATCAGCGTGGCGGCAGGCGGATCGCGAAGGTCGTCGAGTTCTTCCTGCTGCGCTACGTCTCCGGCAACGTCGACGATCACGATCACGAGGTCGAGCACGCCCGCTGGGTGCCCGCGACCGAGGCCGTCAGGACGCTGACGTATGCCGGCGAGCGCGACATGGTGCGCGCGGCGCTGTCACGACTGCAGCAGGGCGAGTAGTCTGCGCCACCGTGCAGGTTCTCAACTTCTACTCCACGATCTTCGCCGATCAGCTCAAGCGCGGACGCAAGACGGCGACGATCCGCCTCGGCGACAAGTCCCACAAGTACCGTAAGAACCAGGCGGTGCTCGTGACGATCGGCTACCAGCACTCGCCCCGCGAGAAGGTCTTCATGGCCGTCATCGACTCGGTCGAGGTCAAGCGCGTCAAGGAGCTCTCGCCGCGCGACATCGAGCACGACAACCCCGAGTTCCGCCGCACGGAGGAGATGATCCACTTCCTCGAGCAGATCTACGGGCGCGACGTCGGCCTCGAGGACACGGTCACCGTCGTGCGCTTCAGCCAGATCGTCGAGAACCCGCCGTCGATGACCGAGCGCATGCACGGCATCGGCGGGGCGCAGAACTGACCCAGGACGCAGAGGCGGCTACGTAGGCGGCGCGACCGAGGCGGGCCGGTCGGCGGGCATCGCCGCCGACGCGACGAGGGCGCCGGTCGACCGGTCGACCGGGACCGCGGCAGCCTCGCGCCGAGCGCGCGTGCTCGCGGCCGCGACGATCAGCCCCGCCGCCGCCAGCGCCGCCCACGGACCCCACTGCAGTTGAACGATGCCGTTGCCGGGGCCCGGCTTGTCGACGATCGCGAGCAGCGTCGCGACGACCGCGACGCCGCCGGCGAGGCGCGCGACGTCCATCCGCCCGAGCAGCGCGGAGAACGCGGCCGCGAGCGCGCAGCCGAGCAGCACGACGTCGGTGCGCTCGAAGACCTGCCAGCCGTTTGCGACGATCCGCGCCGGCAGCAGGGCGACGAGCCCGCGGGTGAACTCGCCGAACGAGCCGGGCAGCTGCCCGGCCTGCTGGCTGATCGCCTCCCGCGCGGCGCTGCCGAACTCGATCGCGTACCACGGCGCGAACAGCGAGCCCACGAGCGCCGCGGCAGCGACGAGGACCGCCAGGCTACGCGAGTCGTCCATTGGCGAGATATCGGACCGAGCGCGGGCCGGTCGCCGCCCGGGGCGCCTCAACTGGACGCAAAGACCTGTTGGCACTCTTCCGCCCCGAGTGCCAAGTGCGCTACAGTCGCAACCACGTTGGCACTCTACCCCCGTGAGTGCCAAGTCCTAGCGAAGACTCTTTGGAGGTCACACACATGAAGCTCAAGCCCCTGGGCGACCGGCTGATCGTGCGGGCAATCGAGGAAGAGGAGACCACCGCGAGTGGCCTCGTCCTCCCCGACACCGCGAAGGAGAAGCCGCAGAAGGGCAAGGTCATCGCCGTCGGCGACGGCAAGTTCGACGAGGACGGCGAGAAGCGGATCCCGCTCGACGTCGCCGAGGGCGACGAGGTCCTCTACTCGAAGTACGGCGGCACGGAAATCAAGGTCGACGGCGAGGAGCTGCTCGCGCTCCGCGAGTCCGACGTTCTCGCCAAGATCCTCTAGTCAGGAGAACCAGAACTTATGCCTCACAAGGAACTGATGTACGACGTCGAGGCCCGCAACGCGTTGCAGGCCGGCGTCGATGCGGTCGCCAACGCGGTCAAGGTCACGCTCGGTCCGAAGGGCCGCTACGTCGTCCTCGACAAGAAGTTCGGCGCCCCGACGATCACCAACGACGGCGTCACCATCGCTCGCGAGATCGAGGTCGAGGACGTCTTCCAGAACCAGGGCGCGCAGCTCGTCCGCGAGGTCGCCACGGCGACCAACGACGTCGCCGGCGACGGCACGACGACCGCCACGGTGCTCGCGCAGCAGATCGTGCGCAGCGGCCTGAAGAACGTCACCGCCGGCGCCAACCCGCTCGCGCTGAAGCGCGGCATCGAGCGCGCCGTCGAGGAGGTCGTGGCGAACATCGCCAAGCAGTCCAAGGACGTCGCGGGCAAGGACCAGATCGCCCGCGTCGCGACGATCTCCGCCGGTGACGAGGAGATCGGCGACGTCATCGCCGACGCGATCGAGAAGGTCGGCAAGGACGGCGTCGTCAACGTCGAGGAGGGCCAGACCTTCGGCATGGACCTCGAGTTCACCGAGGGCATGCTCTTCGACAAGGGCTACATCTCGCCGTACATGGTCACCGACCAGGACCGCATGGAGGCCGTCCTCGACGACCCCTACATCCTGATCGCCAACCAGAAGATCACCTCGGTGCGCGACGTGCTGCCGGTCCTCGAGGCCGTCATCCAGTCCGCCAAGCCGCTGCTGATCATCGCCGAGGACGTCGAGGGCGAGTCGCTCGCGACGCTTGTCGTCAACAAGCTGCGCGGCACGTTCACGGGCGTCGCCGTCAAGGCGCCCGGCTTCGGCGACCGCCGCAAGCGGATGCTCGAGGACATCGCGATCCTCACGAACGCCGAGGTCATCACCGAGGACATGGGCCTCAAGCTCGAGAACACGACGATCTCGCAGCTCGGGCGCGCACGCCGCGTCGTCGTCGGCAAGGACACGACGACGATCGTCGACGGCGCCGGCGATGCGGCCGCGATCAAGGGCCGCATCAACCAGCTCAAGGCCGAGATCGAGACGACCGACTCCGACTTCGACCGCGAGAAGCTCCAGGAGCGCCTCGCCAAGCTGTCGGGCGGCGTTGCCGTCGTCAAGGTCGGCGCAGCCACCGAGACGGAGATGAAGGAGAAGAAGCACCGCGTCGAGGACGCGCTGCAGGCCACGCGCGCCGCCCTCGAGGAGGGCATCGTGCCCGGCGGCGGCGTCGCGCTGCTGCAGGCCGAGGGCGCGATCGACCTCGACACGTACGAGGACGACGAGCGGACCGGGGCGAAGATCGTCCTGCGTGCGCTCGAGGAGCCGCTGCGCCAGATCGCGCACAACGCCGGCCTCGAGGGCTCGGTCGTCATCAACGACGTCCGCAAGGCCAAGAAGGGCCACGGCCTGAACGCCGCCACGAACGAGATCGAGGACCTGGTCGCGGCCGGCGTCATCGACCCCGCCATGGGCTCGCGCTCGGCGCTGCAGAACGCCGCGTCGATCGCGAAGAACATCCTCACCACCGAGGCCATCGTGTGCGAGATCGAGGAGAAGGGCAACGGCAGCTCGATGGCCGGCATGGGCGACGGCGGAATGGGCGGAATGGGCGGAATGATGTAACCCGCTGCCGGCTCGCATCGTCGAGCCGGTGAGCAGCTTCTCGCCCGAGCGAGCGCAGCATCGAGGGCCCGGCGATCATCATCGCCGGGCCCTCGTCGTTCCCAGGACGGCCGCGCGCGCGTCGCTGGCAGCCGCGGGTGCACCGTCGCCGGATGCCGGAATTGCTGAAACGACGGTCACATCCAAGGTACGGTTGCGCCACGGGCATGAGCGACACGCCTCCTCCTCCGCTGTCCAGTGCCCGCCGGCTGCTGGCGGCGCTCGCGCTGCCGGCCGCACTCGCGGCGGCTGGTCCCGCGCACGCCGCGACGTGGAAGCTCGAGCCGATCGCCGGCTCGCAGGGCGTCGCCGAGCTGCAGGACCTCGACTTCGACGCGCAGGGCCGCGCGCTGCTGAGCTGGGCCGGAGCGGTGCGCGGGCGCGGGCCGGCGCTGTTCGGCGGCCTTGCGACTCGCGACCCCGCGGGCGGCTGGGAGCGCCCGCCCGACCTGCCTGCGGTGCAGCCGGCGAGCGCCGACATCCACGTCGTCGCGATGACGCGCACGCTGCTCGTCGCGCGCGAGTCCGCGACGCCCGCGAACCTGCGCCGGCTGGTGTTCGCCGAGGGCGACTCCGAGGGCGGCTTCGGCGCGCTCGTGGCGCTCGACGACTTCGTCGGCCGCCACTGGTCGGCGGCCAACGCGGCAGGTGACGCGATCGTCGCGTGGAGAAGCGAGCGTGCGCCGTTCTTGCGCGTCGCCGAGCGCTCGGCCGGGGAGCCGTTCGCGCCCGCGCGCGAGCTCGCGGTCGGGCAGACCGCCGCGGTGGCGATCAACGGCCGCGGCGACCGCGTGCTCGCGTGGCGCGCGGGCCAGCGACTGGCCGCGCGCGTCCGGCCCGCGGGCGGCGACTGGGGCGACACGGTGCGCTTCGGTCGCATGACCTCGATCCGGAGCCTGCGGCTGAGCGCGCTGCTGGCGCGCAACGGGCGCGCGTTGCTGACGTGGGGCAGCGCGGGGCGGCCGTGCGGCGTATCCGTGCGCGACGGCGCGGGGCGCTGGCGCACCCGCACGCTGGAGCGCCGCTGTGGCCCGGCGGGCGGCGACGCCCGCAAAGCGCCCGTGATGGCGGTCGCCGACGGCCGCGGCGCGACGTATGTCGCCTGGACCGGGCGCACGCGCACCGGTCGCCGCGCGGTGAAGTTCGCGCGCGTCGGCAGCCGCGGGCCAGGCCGCCCGCTCGTCCTCTCGCGCGAGCGCGGAGCCGTGCTCGACGACGTCGCCGCCGGCCCGCGGCGGGCGCTTGCCCTGACGTATGCCGCGCCGCGTCCGACGCGTCGCAACCCGCTGCTCGTCTCGACCTTCGCCGCGCTGCGCCGCGGCGGCGGGACCTTCGAGCACGACCGGCTGACGCCGCGTGGCTTCGCCGCCAGGCGCGGCAGCCGGGTCGCGTTTCACCCGCTGACGGGCGAGCCGGTGGTTGCGCTGCCGTTCCTGGTCGGCCTCGACGTCGCGATCGGCGCGGCGATCGGTCCACCGGCGCGGTGACGCGGGAAGACCTGCTGTTCCGGCCGGCCGACGAGCTGGCCGCGCTCGTGCGCCGCGGCGAGCTGTCGGCCGCGGCGCTCGTCGACGCGGCGCTCGCGCGCATCGACGCGCTCGAGCCGCGGATCAACGCGTTCGTCGACGTCGATCGCGACGGCGCACGCGAGGCCGCCGCGTCGATCGGTGCCGGCGACGAGGGGCCGTTCGCGGGCGTGCCGATCGCGATCAAGAACAACCGCGCGGTCGCGGGCCGGCGGCTGACGCTCGGCGCTGCGCTGATGGGCGATCACAGGCCGGGCCACGACCACAACGTCACCCGCCGGCTGCGCGCGGCGGGGTTCGTGATCGTCGCGACCACCACGCTGCCGGAGTGGGGCATCCTGCCGGTGACCGAGGGCCGGCGCGCCGGCGCGACCCGCAACCCGTGGGATCTCGAGCGCACTCCCGGCGGGTCGTCGGGTGGCTCCGCGGCCGCGGTCGCGGCGGGGATGGTGCCGCTCGCGCACGGCAACGACGGCGGCGGCTCGCTGCGGATCCCGGCCGCCTGCTGCGGGCTCGTGGGGCTCAAGCCGCAGCGCGGGCGGATCTCGCTGGCGCCGGAGGCGGGCGAGCAGTTCCTCGTGCAGGACGGGGTGCTGACCCGCACGGTCCGCGAGACCGCGCTGCTGCTCGACGTGCTCGCCGGCCCGGAGCCCGGCGACGCGTCGTGGGCGCCGCCACCGCGGGAGCCGTTCGCCGAAGCGGCGGCGCGGCCACCGGGCCGGCTGCGGATCGGCCTCACGACGCTCATGCCGCTGCTCGACGCCGAGCTTCACCCCGACTGCGAGCGCGCCGCGCGCGATGCCGCCGCGCTGCTGGGGACGCTCGGCCACGAGGTCGAGGAGGTGCGCCCGCCCTGGCAGCGGCCGGGACTTCTGGAGCTGTTCATGCAGGCCTTCGGCCCCGCGATCTGCTCGTCGATCGCGGCTGCCGGGATGCTGACCGGGCGAGAGCCGTCGCCCGAGGACATGGAGCCGCTGAGCTGGGAGCTGTGGCAGGCGTCCAAGCGGATCGACGCCGTCCAGGCCGAGCTCGCGCGCTCCGCCCTGCAGGCCTTCGCGCGCTCGGTCACGCGCTGGTCGTCAGCCTACGACGCGCTGCTCACGCCGACCCTGGCGCAGCCGCCGGTGCCGATCGGCACGCTCGACCCGTGCGGTCCCGACCCGGCGGGCACGTTCGTCCGCTCGGGCCATTTCACGCCGTACACCGCGATCGCCAACGTGACGGGCTCGCCCGCCGTCTCGCTGCCCCTCTACGCGCACGAGGACGGGCTGCCGCTGGGAGTCCAGCTGATCGGCCGGCCGGCGCAGGAGGGCGCGCTGCTCGCGCTCGCGGCGCAGCTCGAGGCGGCCGCGCCGTGGGCGCCGCGACGGCCGGCGATGCCCGCGGCCCGACATACGGCGATCACGGGACGCCGAGGACGGCGCCCATCACGCGCGGCGTGACGCCCAGCCGCTCGGCGTCGGCCGTGCCCCGCGATGAGAGCATCGAGACCTCGAGCAGCTCCGCCTCGTCCCAGGTCGCGGGCGCGCGCGACTTCATCAGCGTCTCGACGACACGCAGCCCGCGGCTGACGACCGGCGTCGGCACGTTGACGATCCGCCGCGGGCGCCCCGCGGCGCGCAGCACGGTCTCGACGATCTGCTCGTGGGAGAGCGTCTGCGGGCCCGCGAGCTCCAAGCGCCGATCGCCGTTCGCCGGGGCGAGCCCGCCCGCGCCGGCCGACAGCGCCGCGACGACGCAGTCCGCGACGTCCTCGGCCCAGATCGGCTGGTAGAGCGCCTGACCCCGGCCGCTGACGGGCATCAGCGGCAGCAGCAGCGCCATCCTCTCCAGCAGCGTCATGAACATGTCGCCGGGGGCGTAGATCATCGACGGCGCGAGGATCGTGTGGCGCACCGCGGACGCGAGCACGGCGCTCTCGGCCAGCGCCTTGGCGCGCAGAAAGCGCGTGCGGTCGTGCCGCGCGGCGCCGAGCGAGCTCATGAAGACGAAGTGCTCGACGCCGGCGCGCTCGGCGGCGCGCACCATCCGCCACGTCGCGATCCCGTTGAGCTCCTCGATCGAGCCCGCCGGCTGGTCGCGGATCGCGGCGGCCAGGTGGACGACGGTCCTCACGCCGCGCATGGCGTTGCGAAACGACGGCGGATCGGCGAGGTCGCCGAGCGCGATCTGGACGCGGACACGGTCCGAACCGAGGCGGCGGGGGTCGCGTACGAGGCAGCGGACGGGCTCTCGTGAGGCCGTCAGGCGCCGCAACAGGGCGCGGCCGACAGATCCCGTTGCGCCGGTCAGCAGGAGCACCGCGCCAGATACTATGTCCGGCCCGGCTGAACCCTGACACCAAAGCGAAGGAACGAACTCTTCATGGCCTACGTCATCGCGGAGCCCTGCATCGGCACAAAGGACAACTCCTGCGTCGAGGTGTGCCCCGTCGACTGCATCCATCCGACGACCGACGAACCCGACTACGACAAGGTCGAGATGCTGTACATCGATCCCGAGGAGTGCATCGACTGCGACGCCTGCGTCGAGGCCTGCCCGGTCGACGCCTGCTTCGCCGAGGATCAGCTTCCGGACGAGTGGGCCCACTTCACGCAGATCAACGCCGACTACTTCAAGCAGCAGGTGTAGATCAGCCCCGAGCGCGCGACGCGCGCTGACCCCGGACGCCGCGGCCTGTGCCGCGGCGTTGCTCGTTGAGGACCACTTCGGCCTGCCGGTCGCGGCCGTGGGTCTGCGGCCGCCGCTCCGCGCAGGCCTAATCGTAGTAATCTCGGTCGTGAATACCCTATTTCTGAGGAGGATGACCAGGATGAGCGTCACCGACGAACTGATCGAGAACGCCAAGAGCTACGCCGAGGGCTTCGACAAGGGCAGCCTGCCGATGCCTCCGGGCCGCAAGATCGCGATCGTGGCCTGCATGGATGCGCGCCTGAACCCGTATGGGCTGCTCGGCCTTGCCGAGGGCGACGCGCACGTGATCCGCAACGCCGGCGGGGTCATCACCGACGACGAGATCCGCTCGCTGGCGATCTCGCAGCGCCTGCTGGGCACCGAGGAGATCGTCCTGATCCACCACACCGACTGCGGCATGCTGACGTTCACCGACGACGAGTTCAGGCGATCGATCCAGGACGAGACCGGCATCAAGCCCGAGTGGGCGGCCGAGGCGTTCCCCGACGTCGACGAGGACGTGCGCCAGTCGCTCGCGCGCGTCAACGCGAGCCCGTTCATCCCGAAGAAGGACTCCGTGCGCGGGTTCGTCTACGAGGTCGAGACCGGCGACCTGCGCGAGGTCAGCTGAGGCTCGCGCCCGCCGCGTCGCGCCCGGGCCGGCAAGGTCAGCCTGCCGCCATCGGCAGGCTGATCCCGGTCGGCGCCGTGGTGGACGAGGACAGCACGGGCAGCTCGACCGGCGTCAGCGCGACGATCCCGCGGGCGGCGTGCCGGATCGCCTGCGCCGCCGGGTCGTCGGGGTCGGTGAAGACCAGCGGCGTTCCCTCGTCGGCCTGGCTGCGCAGCGGCATCGTCAGCGGGACCTTGCCGAGCAGCGGCACGTCGAGCTCGTCGGCCAGCGCCTGGCCGCCCCCCTCGCCGAAGATCTGGAACCGCTCGCCGGCGGGCGTCGTGAACCCGGCCATGTTCTCGACGATGCCGGCGATCTCGAGCGACACCTTCCCGGCCATCTGGGCGGCGCGGCGGGCCACCTTCTGCGCGGTCGGCTGCGGCGTGGTGACGATCACGAACTGCGCCTGGGGAAGCAGCTGGGCGAGCGTCATCGAGACGTCGCCCGTGCCGGGCGGCAGGTCGACGAGCAGATAGTCCAGCTCCCCCCACGCGACGTCCTCGAGGAACTGCGTGAGCGCCTTGTGCAGCATCGGCCCGCGCCACACCACCGCGGCGTCCTCCTCGACGAAGAAGCCGATCGACATCACCTTCACGCCGTGGGCCTGCAGCGGCAGGATCTTGCGCTCCGGCGAGACCGGCGGCCGCTCACCGCCGAGTCCGAACATCCGCGGGATCGAGTAGCCCCAGACGTCGGCGTCGAGGATGCCGACCGACTTGCCGTCCAGCGTCAGCGCCGCCGCGAGGTTCGCCGTCAGCGTCGACTTGCCGACGCCTCCCTTGCCCGAGCCGATGCACAGCACGTTGCCGACCTGCGCGAGCGCGCCGGCCGGCAGGGACCCACGCCCGAGCGACTTCTGAAGCGTGGCCTTCTCGCTGTCGGACAGCACGTCGAAGGCGACGTTGACGGCGGTGACGCCGGCGACGGTGCGCGCCTCGCGATCGACGGCCTCGACGAAGTGGTTGCGGATCGGGCACCCCGCGGTGGTCAGCGACACGGTGACGTCGACGGTCCCGTCCGGCGCGATCTCGACCGAGCGAACCATCCCGAGCTCGACGATCGAGCGGCGCAGCTCCGGATCGATGACGCGCGCGAGGGCGTTGCGGATCTCGTCTTGGGTCGGCATCCGGTTCAGTCTAGAAAACACCGACGCCGCGCCCGGAAGGAAGGCGCGGCGTCGGCTGGGGGGAGGAACTGCGGTGCTGCGATCTGTGGGGGAAGCTCTATGCCAGGGTGGCGATGCGCTCCTGCACGGAGGTCGACGCCTTCGTGACGGCGGTGCGACCGCCGACGTACGCGTTCTCGATCCGCGCGCCGACGAGCTCGACGTTCTTGGCGACGGGCTCGGTGCGCAGCTCGAGGTCCCTGACGACGCTCTTGACCTCGCCCTCGACGCGCGCCCGGCGCTCGCGCAGCTCGCGCTCGACCTGCGTCCGGGTCTTCTTGGCGTCACGCTCGACGCGCTTGAGCGCGCTCGAGCCGCGGCGCTCGAAGCGGCGCAGCTCGCGCGTCGCCTTCGCACGCGTGCCGTACCTGGACCTGATGTCGTCGAACGTCGAGAAGACCTCGTCACGGGCGACGAGCGCGGCGCCGACGGGGACCAGGACGGCCGTCTCGGCGATGCCGACGACGCGGCCGACGGGGCCGCGGGCCTCCTGCTTGGCCTCGGCGGTCTGACGCGCCGCGGTCGTGCGGGCGCGGCTCGCCGATGCCTTGGTCTTGCCGGCCGCGGTGCTGCGCGCCGCGGCGCCGCGCTTGGCCGCGCGCGTGCCGGCCGCCTTCTTGGCCGTCGTCGAGCGCTTCGTGGCGTTGGTCTTGCGCGTCACGGCGGCCTTCTCGGCGGCGCCGGCGCGCGTCGTGCTGGTGGTGGTGCTGGTGGTCTCGGCCATGTGCTTGTTTCCTCTCGTGGAGCTAAGGATATTAGATCTAAGCTTGTCTCTGGGAGATAGTCTACCCGAACGTGTGTTTGTAAACCGTCGGGCGCCGATGGTTACGCAGCGAACACCGGTTCTGACGAGAAGCGGCGGTGGTGGCGATCCCGCGTTGCGACGGGCCCAGCCGGCACAGCCGTGCGGCGGGCGGGGCGCCGCCCGCGCGCCGAGACGCCGCGGCTACGCTGCGGCGGCGGTCACGCCCGCGCGCCGCATCCAGGCGTGCGGGTCCTGCAGCTCCGCGGCGGTCGGCAGCTGCTCGGGCGCTGCGAACACGCGGTGCAGGCCCTGCGCGCCGGCGACCGACACGACGGTGTCGCAGAAGCGCTTGCCGTCCTCGTACTGGCGCATCTTCGCGTCGAGGCCGATCAGCCGCTCGAGCAGCGCCAGCAGCGGTGGGCGCTCGCGGCGGCGGCGGTCGAGCGCGGTGCGCAGCTCGTGCAGCGATGGCAGCGCCTCGGCGCCGACGACGTCCATCACATGCTCGGCGTGCCCCTCGACGACGCCCATGACGCCCTGCACGCGATCGAACAGCTCGCGCCGGCCGGCGCCGAGGGCGCCCACGATGCCACGCTCCCTCAGCCCGCCGACGAGCCCGCGCACGTCGTCGAGCGACGGCAGCCGCAGCACCGCGCGGGCGTCGACCTTGACCTCCAGCGACGCGAGCAGCTCGCCGAGCAGCCCCGCGATGTACGGACGCAGCCACGCGACGCCGCCGAACTGCACCGCGTGGGTGACCTCGTGGAAGGCGATCCAGCGCAGCAGCTGCTCGGGGTCGGCATCCAGGCGCTGCGCGGCGTGAGCGATGTTCGGGGCGACGAACAGCAGGCGGGCGGGCGCCTGCGGATCGACCATGACGAACTCGTACTGGCCCAGCACCCGCTGCGCGAGATAGCCCGTCAGCGCGCCGGCTTCGACCGACAGCAGCACGCCGGCGGCGCTTCGCCCGGCCGCCCCCAGCATCCCGCCGCTCTGAAGCCGGTCGCCGACCCCGTCGAGCAGAGTGCCCATCGAGTTGACGTTCGCGGCGATCCAGCCGGAGCGCGGCAGGGCCTCCGGCGCCGGCAGCGGCGCGCCCGGTCGCAGCCCCGTGTACTGCACGACCCGCGCCTCGGCGTCAGCGCAGATCGCCGCGAGGTCGCCGGGCAGCGGCGCGGGCCGCGGAACGGCGGCGCCGCCCCTGTTGCCGGTTCCACGCGACACCGTGTTGGCGATCCTCTGTGTCAGGGCTCGATCGATCACCCACCCATCATGGCGAACGCGGCACCCCGGCTCGCCGGATGCCTGCGCGGTTGCCGGTCAGCCCTCGGGAGTCGCATCGGACGGCCACACGACGGCCGTCAGGCGCTGCAGTGACACGGGCGTGCGCGCGGCGACGACAGGCGAGTGCGGCTCGATGTCCAGCGGTGCGCCGAGCGGGTCGTGGAAGGCCGGAAAGGACACCAGCGCGCCGGCCTCGCGCACGATCAGCTGCGCAGCAGCTACGTCGACCGCGCGCGTGCGCCACAGCGTCAGCATGCCGTCGACCCGCGTCGGCGCGAGCTGGCACAGCGAGATCGCGATCGAGCCCATCGCGCGCAGGCGGTAGACGGCGCCGCTCAGCGCCTGCGCCTTCGGCGCGATCCAGCGCGGATCGGCGGACTCGATCGTGATCATCTCCAGGCGCCCGTCGTCGAGGATGCGCTCGTCCGGCGGCGACTCGATCCGCACGTCGTCGAGCCACGCCCCCTCGCCGCGCCGCGCCACCCATTCCTCCCGGGCGCCGAAGTCGTAGACGTAGCCGAAGAAGACGTCGCCCATCGTCGGCCCGTCGGCGACGGCGATCGAGAGCGAGAAGCTGCGCATGCCGCGCTTGGCGTTCAGCGAGCCGTCGAGCGGGTCGATGACGACGCGGACGTCGCCGCCGCCGTACTCGACGATGCCGCGCTCCTCGCTGACGGCGGTGAAGCGGGCGCCCGCCTCGTGCAGCGCGTCGAGCTGCGCGAAGACGGCATCCTCCGCCTGCTCGTCGATCACGAGCGTCTGGTCACCGCCCTCGCCGGTCGCACCGGTCTCGACGACCCGCTCGCGGCTGGTCGGGTGCTCGACGAAGACCCCGCGCATCCCCTCGACGGTGCGGCGGCAGGCGCCCAGCCAGTCCGGCTCGGGCGCGTGAGGGGGCGACGACATCGGGGGCATACTAGGCCGGTGCCCGAGCTCACCGCTGCCCAGGCCCGCGCCGTCGCCCATGCCGGCGCTCCGCTGCTCGTCCTCGGCGGGGGCGGGAGCGGCAAGACGACCGTGCTCGCGCAGCGCTTCGCCTGGCTCGTCGAGCACGAGGCGGCGGCACCGGAGTCGATCCTCGCGCTGACGACGTCGGCCGCGGACGCCGCCGCGCTGCGGCGCGCCGTCGAGGACGCGCTGCAGCGGCCGTACGAGGAGCTCGTGATCCACAGCGTGCGCGACTTCTGCGTGCGCCTGCTGCGCGAGGAGACCGCCGAGGCGGGCGTCGACCCGTTCTTCGCGCCGGTCTCGCGCGCCGACCGGCTCGCGCTGCTGCTGGACCGGATCGACGACCTGCACCTGCGCAGCCACGACATCGGCGGCCGCCCCGCGGTCCTGCTGGCCGACGTGATCGACCGCATCGACCGGCTGAAGGACGCCCTCGTCACGGCGGCCGAGTACGCGGACTGGGCGGCGTCGCTGCCCGAGCGCGAGGATGCCGACCGCACCCGCGCCGCGCGCGAGGCGGAGTTCGCACAGCTCTACGTCGACCACGACAGGCTGCTTGCCGAGGCCGGCACGCTCGACACGGGCGAGCTCGTCATGCGCGCCGTCGCGCTGCTGCGCGAGCGCCCTCACGTCCGCACGCGGGTCGCCGACCGCTACCGGCACGTGCTCGTCGACGGGTGGGCCGATCTCGGCTTCGCGCCGGCGCTGCTCGTCGAGCTGCTCGGCGCCGAGCACGAGCGGCTGACCGTCTGCGCGGACGACGACGGCGCCGCACGGCGGATGCGCGCGGCGGCGACGAAGAACGTCCACGACTTCCTGCGTGCGCATCCCGCGGCCGAGATCGTCCGCCTCGAGCGCTCGCTGCGCTGCCCCCAGCGGGTGCTCGACGCCGCCGGCGCGGTGCTGGCGCCGATCGCGGACCGGATCGGCACGCCGCTGACCGGCGGGGCCGGCGGCACCGTCCGGTTCTGGCGTGCCGCCGACGAGCGCGCGCAGGCGCAGGCGGTCGCCGCGGAGGTCGAGCGGCTCGTGCGCGGTGGCTGCGCGCCCGAGCGGATCGGCGTCGTCGTGCGCTCGCCGCGCGACGAGGCCCGCCAGGTCACGCTGGCCTTCGAGGAGCGCGCCATCGCGCTGCGCGCCGTCGGCGAGTCGGACTTCTTCGCCCAGGCGGAGGTGCGCGACGTGCTGGCCTGGCTGCGACTGCTCGCCGACCCGGCCGACGCGGGCGCCGTCGTCCGGGCGCTGGCGCGGCCGCCGGTGACCCTGCGCTCGGTCGACATCGCGCGCTGCGTGCAGATCGCGCGGCGGCGCAGGCTCGACATGGTCTCGGCGCTGCGGGCGGCGACCGAGTCGCCGCAGCTTCCGCCCGAGGCGCGCGAGCACATCCACACGTTCCTGCGGCTGTACCGCGACGTCTGCGGCTCGCTGGACTCCGAGCGGCCGGACCTCTTCGTGCACCGCCTCGTCGACCGCCTCGGGCTGCGCCGCCAGCAGGTCTTCTCCTCGCAGGCCGACGTCGTCGAGCGGCTCGTCAACCTCGCGCGGCTCGGCGAGCTGGCGAGCTCCTACGCGCAGCGCGCGCCGCACGCGACGCCGCGCGACTTCGCCCGCTACGCCGCCGCGGTGGCCGAGGCGGGGCTGCGCGAGGAGGACGGCGCCGGCCCGCCGCCACCGGCGGGCGCGGTGCAGCTGATGGCGCTCGACGCGGCGGCGGGGCGCGAGCTCGATTGGGTGTTCGTGCTCGGCCTCACGTCGGGGCGGATGCCGGGGGCGCGGCTGCGGGCGGGCGAGAACGTCCCCGACGCGCTGCTCAAGGAGGCGCTCGGCCCAGACGACCGCACGGCGCACACCGACGCGATGCGGCGGCTGCTGAACGTCGCGATGACGCGCGCGGCGAAGGGGCTCGTGCTGGCCTACCCGGCGCTGTCTCCGAGCGGCGTCGCGCAGCCGCCGTCGCCGTTCGCGGAGGAGGCAAGGGCGGCGCTGGGCGCCGAGTGGGAGGTGCTCGAGGAGGAGCTGTTCGGGCCCGAGGAGGCGCTGCACGCGACGTTCCAGACGCTGCGCGACGAGCTGCTGGCCGACGTCGCGCGCGTCGGCAAGGGCCTCGGCGAGCTGCGCCTGGACACCGACCTCGACGTGACCCACGCGGTCGCGCGCTATCTCGAGCTCGTCAAGCTGGCGGCGCTGATCGAGCGGCCGGCGGGGCAGTCCGTCGCGGACGCGATCGGGCCGGTCAACCAGCGGCTCGGCGCCGCGCTCTCGCCGCTGCAGCGCGAGGTGCTGGCGACGTCGTCGCTCGACGAGCTGCTGCTCGACGGCGAGCGCGACGACCGCGCGCGCGCGGCGGCGCGAGCGGCGCGCAGCGAGCCGTCGCTGGAGGTGTTCCTGCCGCGGCGCGGCGACGGGCTCATGCTGTCGGCCTCGGACATCGAGACCTACCGCGGCTGCCCGCTGCGCTACAAGTTCGCCCGCGTGCTGCGCGTGCCGCAGGAACCGACGCTCAACCAGCGCTTCGGGATCCTCGTGCACCAGGTGCTCGAGCGTTATCACCAGCTCGCCGTCGAGTCGCTCGACGAGCTGCTCGGGCTGCTGGACTTCGGCTGGCGGCGCGGCGGCTTCGGCGACTCCGACGAGGAGCGCCAGCTGCGCGCGAAGGCGGCGGCGGCGCTGCGGCGCTACTACGTGCGGGTGGCCGAGGAGCCGGTCGAGCCGGTCTGGTTCGAGCGCGCGTTCTCCTTCCGGATCGGGCCGCATACGCTGCGCGGCCGCGTCGACCGCGTCGACCGGCTGGCCGACGGCGGCTACGAGCTGATCGACTACAAGACGGGTCGGCCGCGCTCGGCGGCGGCGCTGCGCGAGGACGTCCAGCTGTCGCTGTACGCCGTCGGAGCGCGCGAGGCGTGGTCGCTGGATGCCACGCAGCAGGCATACCTGTACGTGCTCGACGACGAGAAGGTGCGCGTCCCGAGCT
The DNA here is from genome assembly GCA_046565905.1 of Thermoleophilia bacterium. Taxonomy (GTDB): domain Bacteria; phylum Actinomycetota; class Thermoleophilia; order Solirubrobacterales; family Solirubrobacteraceae; genus CADCVQ01. Next base: position 26,025 of record JBKHXR010000019.1, read on the forward strand.
CGCAGATCGACGCCGACTGGATCGCCGACACCGTCGAGGAGGTCGCCGGCGGCATCCTCGCGCAGGACTTCGAGCCGACGCCGTCCTACACCGTGTGCTCGATGTGCGACTACCGGATCGCCTGTCCCGCGGCGGAGCGGTAGGAGTCGGCGGCGCTGCGCGGAGGGCGCGGCGCGCCCCGGACGGACCGTCATCGAGGAAGGCGACGTGGGCCGGGACCGCAGCGGTACGACCATCGATGTCGAGTAATCCCCCGTATGAGCGGATTACTCGACACACTCGCGCCCGGGCCACCCGCCGCGGCCAGCCGCAGGCCGCAGTCCTACACAGGCGCCAGGGCCCGCCGCTCCCCCGCCGGCAGCTCCACCGCGATCGCATCCCCCGCGCGGACCTCCCCGCCGGACACCACCACGGCCATCACACCCGCCTTGCGTACGACCTCCCCGTCGGCGTCGCGCCCGAGCGTCGCCTGCATCAATCCCGGCTGGATCTCGTCGAGCTGCTTGCACGGGTTGCGAGTTCCGGTGACCTCGACGACCGCGTCGTCCCCGAGCCGCAGCAACGCGCCTGCCGGCAGCCCGAGCAGGTCGATTCCGCGCGTCGTCACGTTCTCGCCCATCTGCCCCGGCCGCAGTCCGGCGAAGCCGGCGTCGGCGAGCTCGTCGTGCAGCTCGCCGTGGATGAGGTGCACCTGGCGCCGGTTGGGCTCGGTCGGGTCGCGCCGCATCCGCGAGCGGTGCTTGATCCTCTCGCCGAGGTGGGCGTCGCCCTCGACCCCCAGGCCCTCGACGAGCCGGATCCGCTCGACGCTGTCCTTGCCGATGCCGTGGGCTGCGCGCAGGCTGACCGCGACGACGACCGCAGCCGGCTCGGGAGCTGCGCTCAGCGCTCCGGACCCTGCTGACGCAGAAACCGCTGGAACTCCGACGCGATCGCGTCGCCGGAGGGCAGGTCGCCGGGCCCCAGCGGCGTCGTGTCGCGCTCGGCGGCCTGCTCGAGGCGCTCGACGAACGCCTGCACGTCGGGATCGGACTGGACCGCCTGGCCGACCTGGCGCTCGTAGTCCTCGGTCGCGCTCTCGAGCTCGCTCGCGTCGACCGTGACGGCGACGAGGCTCTCGATCTTGCGCACGAGCGCGAGCGCGGCCTTCGGGTTGGGCGCGGCCGCCACGTAGTGCGGAACCGCCGCCCACAGGCTTGCCGACGGCAGCCCGGCGTCCATGCAGGCCGCGTGCAGGACGCCGACGATGCCGGTCGGTCCTTCGTAGGTCGTCTCGCGCAGCGAGATCCTGTCGACGAGCGTCTCGTCGGAGGCCAGACCGGTGATCGAGACGGGGTGGCTGTGCGGGACGTCGGCGAGCAGCGCGCCCATCGTCACGACGAGCTGCGTGTCCAGCGCCTCGGCGAGGTCGACGAGGTGGCGGCAGAACGTGCGCCAGCGCATCGACGGCTCCGGGCCCTGCACGAGGATCAGGTCGCGTGGGGCGCGCGGGACGCGCGCCGCGAAGATCTCGATCCCCGGCCAGGTGACCTCGCGCTTGCGGTCCTCGGCGAAGCCGATGAGCGGGCGCGTGGCCTGAAAGTCGTAGAACTCCTCAGGATCGATGCGTGCGAAGCGCTCGGCGCCGAGCGACTCGCCGATGAAGGTCAGGGCGGCGGAAGCCGCGTCGCCGGCGTCGTTCCAGCCGCTGAACGCGGCGACGATGGCCGGGGCACGCAGTCCGTCGGGGCGACTCTCCCAGATCAGCGGCTGCATCCGATTCACGGTACATCATGGGCGGATGACGATTGCCACCCTCCGCCAGGGCCAGGAGGTCGACGGGATCTTCGCCTGCACGCGCAAGGACCGCCTGCTGTCGAGGGCCGGGACGCCGTACCTGGCGGTGGAGCTGCGCGATCGCACGGGCGCCGTCCAGGGGCGGGCGTTCCGCGACGCCGACGTCCTCGCGGGCCGGTTCGATCGCGGCGATCTCGTCCGCGTCGCCGGCCGGGTGGAGCGCTTTCGCGACGAGCTCCAGGTCGAGCTGCGGGCGATCGGCCGCGCCCGCGAGGGCGAAGCCGACCCGGCCGCGTTCCTGCCCGTCGCCTACCGCGACCTCGACGAGCTCGACGGCTTCCTCGAGCACCTCGCCCGCGAGGTCCACGACCCCGGCCTGCGCGCGCTGCTCGGCGCGCTGCTCGCGGACGGCGGGCTGCGGGCGCAGTGGCGGCGTGCGCCGTGCACCCGCAACGGTCACCACGCCTACCTGGGCGGGCTGCTCGAGCACACCGTGGCGGTCGGGACGCTCGTCACCGAGACCTGCACGCTGCACCCGCGCCTGGACAGCGACCTGCTGATGACCGCCGCGCTCGTCCACGACCTGGGCCGCACTCGCGAGTTCACGTACGGCGCCGAGATCGGCCTGACCGACGCGGGGCGGCTGCTCGGCCACATCGACCTCGGGCTCAGCCTGCTGCGCGAGCACGCCGCGCGCGTACCCGCGCTCGCCGCCGACCGCCGGATCGCGCTCGAGCACTGCGTGCTCTGCCATCACGGGCCCGACGCCGCGCCCGGCCGCCGCTTCGCGTCGGCCGAGGCGCTCGCCCTGTATCGGCTCAACGCACTCGACGCATCGATCAAGGGCGCGCTCGAACACGGGCTGCAGTGAGCTCTGCGCCGCGCGCCGCGCCGACGTGTCCCGCGCGCCTCGTGGATCGCTGCACCGGGCGAGCGGCGGAGATCTCACCTACTCGCGTCGGGCTGCGGCGGCGAGAGCGCACGCCGCGCGAGCTGCGACGCGACGAAGAGGATGAACAGCGCGAAGCTCACCTCGAGCGCGCGCTGCGGGACGGCGTTGGCGATCGCGGCGCCGGCGATCGCCCCCGTCACGCCGAGCAGCCCCAGCAGCGCCGCGGTGCGCAGGTCGACGTTGGCGCGCTGGCGCTGCCGCACGGCGCCGACGAGCGCGACCGGGATGATCGCCAGCAGCGACGTCGCCTCGGCGTCGAGCTGGCTCAGGCCGAGGCCGACCGTCAGCGCCGGGACGAACAGCGCGCCGCCGCCGACGCCGAGCAGCCCCGCGACGATCCCGGCCAGCAGGCCGATCAGGACGGCTTCGATCATCGGGCGATCAGCAGGTCGAGGGCGACGAGCGCGAGGAGCACGGCGAAGATCAGCGAGATCGCCCGCGTCGTGATGCGCTGCTGCAGCTCCGTGCCGATCAGCACCCCGGCGACGGCGGGCACCCCGACGAGGATGCCCTCCTCGACGTGAACGTTGCCATAGGCGCCGTGGACCGCTGCCGCGACGCTCGCGATGACGACGATCGCCGCGAGCGAGGTGCCGGTGGCGAGGCGCTCGCCGAAGCCGCACCACAGGACGAGCAGCGGGACGATGAGGACGCCCCCGCCGACGCCGAAAAGCCCGCTGAACAGGCCCGCCGCGATTCCGATCGCCGCCAGCCTGAGCGTTCGGGCCGCTGGCATGAGCGCCATACTAGAAGTCATGTCCGCCGCCGCCACGCTCGCCGAAGCGCTCGAGCCGGTGCGCGCCGATCCGGCCCGCGCGGCGATCCTGCTCGACATCGACGGGACGCTGGCGCCGATCGTGCGCCACGCCGACGACGCTGCGGTCCCCGAGCCCACCCGCACGCAGCTGATCGCGGTCGCCAAGCGCTACGCGGTGGTGGGCTGCATCAGCGGGCGGCGCTCGGCGACGGCCCGCCAGATGGTCGCGCTCGGGACGATGGCGTATCTCGGAAATCACGGCTCCGAGCTGCTGGCGCCGGGCAGCACGCAGGTCGAGATCGACCCAGAGATCGCCGCCTATGAGAGCACGGTGCGCGAGTTCGCCGACTCCGCGTACACGCCCGCGGTGCAGCGCCTGCGCGTGCGCATCGAGGACAAGCAGGCGATCAAGGCGTTCCACTGGCGTGGCGTGCCCGACGAGGAGGCCGCCGAGGAGGCCATCCGAGCGATCGCGGAGCGCGCGCAGGCCGAGGGCCTCGCGATCCACTGGGGCCGCAAGGTGCTCGAGGTCCGCCCGCCGGTCGAGATCAACAAGGGCCGCGGCGTACGCCGGCTGCTCGAGGGCCGCGATCTCGCCGCCGGCCTGTACGTCGGCGACGACATGACCGACCTCGACGCCTTCGCCGGTCTGCGCGGACTGGTCGAGGACGGCCTGCTGGGCGCGGCCGTCTGCGTCGGCGTGCGTTCGGAGGAGACGCCGCAGCAGCTCGAGGAACAGGCCGACCTGCTCGTCGACGGGCCGCTCGGCGTGCGCGGGCTGCTGATGGCGCTGGCGAGCCAGGCCTGAGCGAGCGGCGCGCCAGATGCGCTTCGTCGACCTGCTGCGTGCCGCCGTCGTGCTCTGCGGCGGCTCCGCGACGGCACTCGCGACGCTGACGGTGCTGTCGGCCGGCGCGACGGACGACAGCGTGCTCGTGGGCTTCATCATGGGGTGGTGGATCATGGCCGTCACGATCGGGATGTGGCTAGGCCGCCGCGCCGAAACGAACTCGCCGATCGCGCGCCTGCTCGCATCGGCGAAATCGAGCACCTCGCTTCCCGAGCAGCGCCCGGGCAGCCTGCTGCTCAACCGGCTCTGGCCGCTTCTCGTGTCGACCGTCCTGGCGCTGGGACTCGGTCTCGTCGCGCCGCAGGTGCCGGCGATCGCGTGTGGCTTCGCGATCATCGGCGCGCTCGCATGGCGCCAGCAGGAGGCGGCGGTGACGGCGATCGAGGAGCGCGACGGCGTTGCCTTCTACGTCGAGCCGACCTCGCCGCTGAAGCCGATCAAGCTGATCCGCGCACCAGGCCTGCGGCGCGACCTCGCGTCGGTCAACGGCGCGGCGCGCTGAGGCCGTCGCCGACGCGACGCGGCCACGGCTGCGCCGCGAACCAGGCCGGCGAGACGAGATGCGCGAGGATGGCGGGCCGATGGCCGCGGTCGACGTCCTCATCGTCTCGCTCGGGTCGACCGCCGGTCTGCGCGCCTCCGACGAGGAGCTCGCCGGCGCGCTGCGCCGCGCCGGCGCACAGGTGGAGGTCGCCGCGGCGCGGGCGCCGCGCGAGGTGCGCAGCTTTGCGCTGACCGACCTCGCGTGGGCGCGCGCCGCGCGGGTCGCCGCGACGACCGCGATCGCCCAGCACGCGCCGCGCGCGGTCGTCTACTCCACGGTCACGGCTGCGCTGCTCTGGCCGCGCCCCGGAGCGATCCGCTACGACGCGCCGGCGGCCGCCAACCGGCCGGGGCGGCACGGCGCGTGGCAGCGGCCGCTCGAGCGCCGGCGCCTGCGCGAGGCGCCGCTGCTGGTCGCCGTCGATCCCGGCACGCTCGCCGAGACGCCGCGCCCGCACGCGCCGGCGCTCGTCGTGCCGATCCCCGTCGAGCCCTCGGCGGCGAGCGGCGCGCCGCGCGACATCGCGGCGATCACGTACGCGGCGAACCCCGAGAAGAAGGGCCTGGACCGCGTCCTCGCCGCCTGGGCGCACGCCCGCGCCGCAGACGAGCAACTGGTCGTGGCCGGTGCCGACCTGCGGATCGGCGCGGCGGGCGTGCAGGTGGCGGGGCGGATGGCGCCGGAGGCCTACCGCGCGCTCCTGCGCCGCGCGCGCGTGTTCGTGACCGCGCCGCGGCGCGAGGACTACGGGATCGCGCAGCTCGAGGCGCTGGCAGACGGCTGCGTGCTCGTCACGACTGCCGCGCCCGGACCCTACGCGGCGCTGCCGCTCGCCCGCGCGCTCGACCCGCGGTTCGTCGTCGGGCGCTACGAAGCCCCTTGCGGCCTCGCGCGCGCGCTGCGAATCGCGCTCGACGGCGCACCGGCGGACTACGCGGGACGCGCCGCCGCGGCGGTGGCGCCGTTTCGGCGCGATGCCGTCGACGCCGTCGTGCGCGACGAGCTGCTGCCGCGGCTGCTGCGCTGACTTCTGGCCCTGGATCGAGGCTAGCCGGCGCGCGCCCGCTTGCGCAGCTTGGAGAACTGCGCCCACGGCCGCGTGTTCGCGACCTGCTCGGGCGTCAGCCACGCGCGCCGCGCGGTGGCGACGCCCCAGCGCACGTGGGCCAGGCGGTCGGCGCCGTGGGCGTCGGAGTCGATCAGCACGAGCACGCCGCGCTCGGCCGCCGCGCGCGCGTTGACGTCGTCGAGGTCGCGGCGGTCGGGGGCGGAGTTGATCTCGAGCATCGTGCCCGTCCGGGCGGCGGCGGCGATCACCTCGTCGATGTCGAGCGCGTAGGGCTGGCGCGACTGGATCTTGCGCCCCGTCGGATGGCCGATCGCGTCGATCCACGGATGCTCGATCGCGGCGACCATGCGCTTGGTCATCTCCGCGGAGGTCATGCCGAACGACGTGTGCACCGACGCGATCACCCAGCCCAGCCGCGACAGCAGCTCGTCGTCGTAGTCCGGTGAGCCGTCGGGCAGGATGTTCATCTCGGTTCCCGCCAGCAGCGTGATGCCGTCGAGACGGGCATCGACCTCGGCGATGCGCTCGATCTGGCGCTCGAGCTCGTCCGGCGAGACGTGGTTGCCGAAGCCGTGCGTCGCTGAGTGGTCGGTGATCGCGATGTACTCGTAACCCCGGTCGCGCGCCGCGCGCGCCATCTGCTCGATCGTGTCGCGCCCGTCGGAGGCGACGGTGTGCATGTGCAGGTCGCCGCGCAGGTCCTCCACGGTGACCAGCCGCGGGGCGACGAAGTCCGCCGACAGCTCGCCGCGGTCCTCGCGCAGCTCGGGCTCGGGGTACCTGAGGCCGAGGCGCTCGTAGACGGCCTCCTCGGTCGCGCAGCGCAGCGTCTCGCCGCTCTCGTCGTCGAGGATCCCGTACTCGCTGACGTGCAGCCCGCGCCGTACCGCCGCCTCGCGCAGCGCGACGTTGTGCGCCGCCGAGCCCGTGAAGTGCTGCAGCAGGTTGCCGAAGTTGTCGGGCGAGACGACGCGCAGGTCGACGGGGAGCCCCGTGTGGGTGCGCCCGCGCGCGGCGTTGTCGTTGGGCGCCGACGCCGACTCGATGAGCTCGAGCTCGCCGAGCGCGCGCGCCAGCGCGCCGGGATCGCTCGCCGTCGCGATGATGTCGAGGTCCTTGACCGAGTCGGTCTGCCGCCGTGCCGAGCCGGCCAGCTCGACGCGCGCGGCGGCCGGGTGCTCGCGCAGCGCCGCCACGATCGGCTCGCCGACCGTCAGCGCGCGATGCAGCAGCACGCGCTGAGCCGGCCGCTCGCCGATCCCGGCGCCGATCGACGACAGGACCGACGCCTCGAACTTCGGCCCGAAGCCCTTGATCGCGCGCAGCCGCTCGCCCTCGGCGGCGGCGCGCAGCACGTCGAGCGAGTCGATCCCCAGCTCGTCGAACAGCCGCCGAGCTCGCCTGGGACCGAGTCCCGGCAGGCGCGTCATCTCCAGCAGACCCGGCGGGTACTTCGCGCGCAGCTTGACGGCCGACGGGATGTCGCCGGTCTCCAGCAGGGCGACGATCTTCTCCTCGAGCGTCTTGCCGATGCCCGGCAGCGACGTCACCGCGCCGCGCCGCGTGAGCGCCGCGACCGACACCGTGGCCTCGCGCGCCGCCTTCGCCGCGGCGCGGTACGCCAGCACCCGGTGGACGATCGCGCCGTCGAGCTCGTAGAGATCGGCAAGCTCGTCGAAGGCGGCGGCGATCTGGAGGTTCGAGGGGTCCGACGCCATCGGGCACGTACATTAGTCGCGCCGATGCCCGCCGCCGCCTGGCTCATCCTGCCCACGTACGACGAGGTCGAGAACATCGCGGCGATCGTTGCGGCCGCGCGTGCGGTGCTCGAACGGGCCGCGCCCGCAGACCATCGGATCCTCGTCGTCGACGACGGCTCGCCGGACGGAACCGGTGACATCGCCGACCGGCTCGCGGCCGAGCACGACGACGTCGAGGTCCTGCACCGCACGACCCGCGAGGGCCTCGGCCCGGCGTACCTCGCCGGCTTCGCGCGCGCGCTCGACGGTGGGGCGCGATTCATCCTGGAGATGGATTCGGACTTCTCGCACGACCCCGAGGACCTCGCGCGGCTGCTCGCCGCCGCCGAGGACGCCGACCTCGTGCTCGGGTCGCGCTACGTCGCGGGCGGCGCGGTGACCGACTGGGGGCGCGTGCGCCGCCTGGTCAGCCGCGGCGGCTCGTGGTACGCGCGGGTGGTGCTCGGGCTCGACGTTCGCGACCTCACCGGGGGCTTCAAGTGCTTCCGGCGCGAGGTGCTCGAGGCGATCGACCTGCCGACCGTGCGCTCGCGCGGCTATGCGTTCCAGGTCGAGCTCACGCACCGCGCCGTGCACGCGGGCTTTCGCGTCGTCGAGCTGCCGATCGTCTTCCGCGACCGCGAGCACGGCCGCTCGAAGATGTCGTGGCGGATCGCCGGCGAGGCGGCGCTGCTCGTCCCCCAGCTGCGCTGCGGTCGCATATCCGGCCAGCGACGGCGCCGCTGAGCGGGCGCGGAGACGGCCGCGCCGATGCCTGCACGGTGCAGACATCGGATCTCGTGCTCGTCCGCGGGCTTGCGGACACGCGAGCCACGCTGAGCAGCTGGAACGAACGTCCCGGGCCGATCGTCGGCCGCTGGGTCGCCGGGGCGCTCGCGATCTCGGCGCTGCTGCTGTGCGCCGTCTGGCTCGTCGCGGTGCAGTCCGAGCCCGACCTCGGCAACTCCTTCTTCGGCGTCCTCGCAAGCCCCGACTCCGGCCACGTCCTGCACGTGCTGATGCGCAACTCGCTCGTGCTGGCGCTGCACGGGTTCGCCTGCGTCGCGGGCTTCATCGCCGGCAGCTCGCTGCCCAGGGAGGCCGAGCGCTACAGCGGCGCGTGGCGCTGGATCCACGACAAGGCGGGGCCGCTGGCGATCGCCTTCGTGGCCGGCGCGACGGCCTTCTCGCTGATCACCCAGGCCTATGTGCTCGGTCAGGGCGCGTCGTCGCTGGCCTGGCAGCTGGACATCTCCCCCGGCCTGTTGCTCGTCGGCCTGCTGCCGCACGCGCTGCCCGAGCTCGTGGCGCTGTTCCTGCCGCTCGCGGCGTGGATGATCGCCAGCCGTCGCAAGGACTGGCACGAGCTGCTCGCCGCCACGCTGATCACCGTGGTGCTCGCGATCCCGGTGCTCGTCGCGGCGGCGTTCATCGAGGTGTACGTGACGCCGGGCCTGCTGCGCTCGCTCGCGGGGTAGACCCGAGGGAGCCAGCCGCCCACGCTTCAGTTTGTATAGTGGGCGAGCATCAACGGTTTCGCCGTCCGTCATCGCCACACACGATGGCCCACCGGCGACGTTACCCAAGGAGAGTCCATATGGCAGGATCCATCACCGAAGTGACCGACGACAGCTTCCAGGCCGAGGTCCTCGAGTCCGAGACCCCGATCCTGGTCGACTTCTGGGCTCCGTGGTGCGCTCCCTGCCGCGCGATCGCCCCGCTGCTCGAGGAGATCGCCGAGAGCCGCGACGACGTCAGGATCGTCAAGCTCAACGTCGACGAGAACCAGATCACGGCCGCGCAGTACCAGATCCTCTCGATCCCTTCGCTGATCCTCTTCAACAACGGCGCGGAGACCAAGCGCCTGCGCCCGACGCGCAACAAGAGCCAGCTCGAGCAGCAGCTCGAGCTCGAGCGGGCCGCCTGAGCGCACCTGCCTCGCAGCAGCCGGCCGCGCGCGCGGCCGGCTGCTCGCCGGCTTTCACGCCGGTTGTGGTGACCGCCAGGAGATCGGTCGCCGAGCGGCAGTCGATCGGTGCCGACCGGCACTCGATCCGCGCCCGACCGGCACTCGATCCCGACTGGCCGCCGCCGGTCGATCCCGACTGGCCGCCGCCCACTCCGCGCATGCCGGCCCCAGGGGTGCCCGACTCACTGGTCGAGTCCTTGGCGAAGGCGGGCTTCATCGCGGCGGTGATGCGGATGAGACGGGCCGTCACATCGCGGGACGTGACGCGGGTGGCGCCCGGCGATCGATCAAGGGGAGGTTGCGCGCCGCGCTTCCGGCGTGCTTGAGCGGTACCCCCGCCACGCCCCGGCGCGGCGGTACCGCTCCAACACGCATACGATGCTCCAGCCGTAAGCCCACCAAGCCCCGGCGCGGCGGCGCCGGTACCGCTCGAACACCTATGGCGCCCTGACCTCGATATCAGGGGTCAGATCGCCATAGCCCGCGCGGCCACGAGGGCGGATGCTGCCACGGCGACCGGCTGACCGCCTCCCTCACCGATCCCGCCGGCGCCCGTCCCGCCCGAAGCGAGCGAGCGGAACGCGCCGCCGCCGGCGCGGCGATCTCGACAGCGCCGAGGCGCAACGCGCCACGCCGGCGCGGCGATCTCGACAGCGCCCCGGCGCAAACGCAACGCCACGCCGCCGGCGCGGCGACCGCGATGGCACCGCGGCGCGGCGACCGCGACCGCGCCGTAGCTGCGACCGCGATCGACGCAGCGTCCGCGGCCCCAGCCGCGACCGCGTCCGCTCAGGCCTTCGCCACCGAGATCCGCAGCTCGCGGCCCTCGATGCTCGCGACCTCGCCGCTGCCGTTGGCGCTGTAGTGCACGGCGACGGCGAGCACCTCGCCGCTGAGGTAGCCCTCGTGCTCGCGCGCTGCGTCGAGCAGCAGCTCGTCGCCGTCGAGCGTCAGCTCGATGCGGTCGGAGATGTCGAGGCCCGCCTCGCGGCGCGCGAGCTGGACGGCGTGGACGATCTCGCGCGCGAGGCCCTCGCGCCGCAGCTCGTCGTCGACGTCGAGCTCGAGGGCGACGGCGTGCGAGCCTTCGCGCTCGAGCTGGTAGCCGGCCAGCGGCGCCATCGCGAGCTGCAGGTCGTCCGCGTCGAGCGTGTGGTCGTGGCCGTCGATGAAGATGCCGACGGGCCGGCCCTCGCGCAACGTCTCGGCGACCTGTTCGGCATCGAGCCCTGCGACCGCCTCGGCGACCTGCGGCATCGCCTTGCCGAATCGCGGGCCGAGCGTGCGGTAGTTGGGCTTCAGCGTGTAGGAGCCCAGCTCGTCGGCCTGCGAGACGAAGCGCAGCTGCTTGACGTTGAGCTCCTCGCGGACGACCCCGCCGAGCCGCTCGATCGCCTCGCGCTCGCGTCCCGCGGCGACGACGACCGCCTCGTGCAGAGGCTGGCGGACCTTGATCTTTGCGGCGCCGCGGGCGGCGAGGCCGAGGCGCACGGTCTCGCGGGCGATCGCCATCGCCTCCTCGAGCGGCTCGTCGCGCGCGGCCGGCTCGGGCCAGTCGGTGAGATGCACGCTGTCCTCGCCACCGTCGAGGTTGTCGTAGATCTCGTCGGCGACGAACGGGGTGAACGGTGCGAGCAGCTGGGCGACCGTCACGAGGCTGTGGCGCAGCGTCTCGAGGGCGACGGCGTCGCCCTCCCAGAAGCGCGGCCGCGAGCGGCGCATGAACCAGTTGGACAGGTCGTCGACGAACTCGGCGATCGCGCGGCCTGCCACGGTCGCGTCGTAGGCGTCCAGGCGCTCGGTGACGATCGTGACGGTCGCGCTCAGGCGCGAGCCGATCCAGCGGTCGAGATCGGTCTCGTCGCCTCCGGCGCCCGTCCCGGCGGGTTCGTACATCGCACAGACGCGGTACGTGTTCCAGAGCTGGCGCAGGAACAGACGCACGCCGTCGCCGACCGCCTCGGGCGAGAAGAGGTAGCCGTCCCACGGCTGCTTGGACGTGAAGAAGTACCAGCGCAGGGCATCGGCACCGAAGCGGTCGATGATCGCATCGGGCGCGAGGACGTTGCCCAGCGACTTGGACATCTTCTTGCCGTCCTTGTCGAGGATCAGCCCCAGGCAGACGACGTGCCGGTAGGGCACCTCGGGCCCGCGCAGCAGCGTCGACACGCCGAGCAGCGAGTAGAACCAGCCACGCGTCTGGTCGAGTGCCTCGCAGATGAAGTCCGCGGGATAGAGCTCGTCGATCGACCGTTCGCCGGCGAACGGCTCGTGGCGCTGGGCGAACTGCATCGCGCCGGAGTCGAACCACACGTCGATGACCTCGGGCACGCGCGTCGCCGTCTCGCCGCACTCGCCGCACGGGAAGGTCACGCCGTCGACGAACGGGCGGTGCGGGTCCTCGAGGCGCACGCCGGACCGCTGCTCGAGCTCGTCGAGCGACCCGATCACGGTGACGTGGCCCTGCTCGCAGCGCCAGACCGGCAGCGGCGTGCCCCAGTAGCGCTCGCGCGAGAGCGCCCAGTCGACGTTGTTCTCCAGCCAGTTGCCGAAGCGCCCGTGCTTGATGTGCTCCGGATGCCACGTGACCTGCTCGTTGGCGGCGAGCAGGTCGTCGCCGATGCGCGAAGTCGCGATGTACCAGGACGGCTTGGCGTAGTAGAGCAGCGGTGTCGAGCAGCGCCAGCAGTGCGGATAGGAGTGCCGGTAGACCTCCTCGCGCAGCAGCCGGCCGCGACCGCGCAGATCCTCGATCAGGTCCTTGTCGGCGTCCTTGACGAAGCGCCCCTCGTACGGGCCGATGCGCTCGTCGTACGTGCCGTCGAGCCGCACCGGATTGACGACGTTGAGGCCGTACTGCTGCCCGAGGCGGAAGTCGTCCTCGCCGAAGGCGATCGCGGTGTGCACGAGACCCGTTCCGTCGTCGGCGGTGACGAAGTCGCCCAGCAAGACGCTGTGACCGCGCTCGCCGTACTCGTCTGCGGCGAGGTACGGGAAGGGCGCTTCGTAGCGCACCCCGTCGATCGCGGCGCCGGGAAAGCGGTCGAGGATCTGCACGCCGTGACCGTCGCCGTCGCCGTCGCCGAGTACCTTCTCGAGCAGCGCCTCGGCGAGCACCACGGGCGCCTCCAGCCGGCCGGTCTTCGCGCGCACGTAGACAAGCTCGGGATCGACCGCGACCGCCGCGTTGGAGACGAGCGTCCAGGGTGTCGTCGTCCAGACCAGCAGCTCGTCGCCGGCCTGCAGCGGGCCGCCGTCCTGTGTGACCCGCAGGCGCACGTACACCGACGGGTCCTCGACGTCCTCGTAGCCCTGCGCGACCTCGTGGCTCGACAGCGCGGTGCCGCAGCGCGGGCAGTAGGGCACCACGCGGTGGCCCTCGTAGAGCAGCCCCTTGTCGGCGATCTGCTTCAGCGACCACCAGACAGACTCGACGTAGGACGGGTCGAGCGTGCGGTAGGCGTTGTCGAGATCCAGCCAGAAGCCGATCCGCTCGGTCAGCGCGTTCCAGTCCTCCAGGAAATCGAAGACCGACTCGCGGCACTGGGCGTTGAACGCCTCGATCCCGTACTCCTCGATCTCGGCCTTCGTCCGGATTCCGAGCTTCTTCTCGACGGCGATCTCGACGGGCAGCCCATGCGTGTCCCAGCCGCCGCGCCGCTCGACGTGGTAGCCGCGCATCGTCCGGAAGCGGGGAAAGATGTCCTTGAAGACACGGCTCAGGACGTGGTGCACGCCCGGTGGGCCGTTCGCCGTCGGCGGTCCCTCCCAGAAGACCCAGGGCGTCGCCCCCTCTCGGCGGCGCAGCGACTCGCGAAAGACGTCGCGCTCGCGCCAGCGCTCGAGCACCTGCTGCTCGAGGTCGGGGAAAGAGACCTGCGCGTCGACGGAGCGCTTCGCCATGGCGATGGAGTGTAGGCGCAGAACCGCGGCGTTCCCGGCGAGCGATCGTCGTGGCTGACGCCGCCCGCAGAGGACGGACAGCGCACCCGCACGAGGCGTCCTCGGCGGGTGTCGTCAGCGGCGCGGGGGTGGCGTCAGGCGCGACGCGGGTGGCGTCAGCCGCGCGGCGGGTGGCGTCAGGCGCGACGCGGGCCGCCAGGTCAGGCGGCGAGCTTGCGGCAGATCGAGGCGAGGCTGCGCTTCTCGGCCTCGTCGAGGACGGCGAAGGTGCGCGCGACCCGCTCGCTGTGCTCGGGAAACAGCCGGTCGACGATCTCTGCGCCGCGCACCGTGATCGCAACGCTCGCGGCCCGCCGGTCGCTGGGCAGGCGCCGGCGATCGACGAGGGCCCGGCCCTCGAGCGTCGTCACGACCTCCGTGGCGTTGGCCTTCGACGTCCGCAGCCGCGCGCGCAGCAGGCGCAGCTCGAGCTCGCCGCCGGCCGTCGTCAGGATCACGAGAACGGAGAAGCCGGTCGCCGACAGCCCCTCGCGCTCGAGGTCGGCGCTGAGCCGGCGGCGGACCGACGCCTCGGCACGCAGCAGCGAGTCGAGGGCGCGGTGCGCGAGCGGATCGCCGGGAACGAGCGTCATCCTGGCGCCGGACCGTACCTGCCGCGGCGGACGGTGTTTACAGGCGTTTCGCGCCGGCGTCAGGAGACCTGCGCGAGACCTGGGCGGCGCCGCACCGCCGCCTCCCGCGCGTGGAGGCGCGCGAGCAGCAGGTCGCGGGCGCCGACGGCGCTCGTGCCAAGGCGCGGGACCGTCGACTGGTCGGACTCGGGCAGCGCACCGCGAAAGTCGAGGATCTCGACGTCCTCGGACGCGCGGCGCGACTGGTAGGCGATCCGGCCCAGCGCATCGAGCCAGGCGCGACGGCCGGTGAGGACGACGAGACGCGGGTTGAGCGCCTGCAGGACGTGCGTCAGGCGGCCGGCGTCGAGCTCGGCGGTCAGCATGAGCGTGCGGATGCCGGCGCGGCGAAGGCACAGCTCGAGCGCCTGCGCGTGCAGGGCGTCGATGTCGCACGGCGCGCTCGCGTCGAAGATCAGGACGCCCTCGGGTCGCGTCGCCGCGGGCGCAACCCGCTTCGCCGCCGCCAGCCAGCCCGTCGCCCAGCGCCACGCGAAGCCGAGCTCCGCCGAGGGTGCCTCGCCCTCGGCCCCGGCGAGACCGTCGACCGCCGGCAGCAGCACCTCCTCGACGGTGCGCTCGACGGATCGCACGGCGAGGCTCTCCTCGAGGATCCGGTCGGCCTCGAGCTCCTCGAAGCGGCGCAGCGCGGAGCGCAGGCGGGTCGGCGACGAGGGACCGCTGCCGCGCTCGCGCGCGATCGAGATCGCCGAGGAGACGTTGTGCGTCTCCTCGAAGGCCTGGCGCAGGGCCTCGATCTCGCCAAGGTCGAACTGCCGGTGACCGCCCGCGGTACGCCGCGGCGTGGGGTAGCCGAACCTGCGCTCCCAGGACCTCAACGTGTTCGGGCTGACGCCCAACATGGCCGCGGCGGCATGGGTGCGTAGGACGCTCATCTCAGGTGTCGGTAGCCCACGTCGCGCAGCACGCGCCTCCTGCGGTGGGTCGACCGCTACAGACTAGGGGATCGGGCGCGCCTAGGAAAGTACGAGCAACGCGGCGTGCGGCGGCCCGCACGGACCGATCCGCGCCCTGAAGCGCACGCCGTACTCCTGGCGGGGGCGGACCATCGTCGTCCGCGGCTCGCCGGAGCCGCCTGCGACCGCCACCAGCAGCACCAGCAGGTTCTCGGCGCTCGGGGCATTGGCATCGGCGGGCACGAGGAAGTCGGCGACGTGCTTGTTGACAGCCTGCGTCTCGTCGATGCCGAGCAACTCCTCTGCCGCGGCCGAGACGGCGCAGACCGACAGCGTGGTGTCGACGACGAGAAACGGCTCGTCGTGGCGCGGCGCGAGGTCGGCGGTCGCGCGCAGCACGAGTCCGAGGCCACAGTGTCCGCACACCCGCGAGGGCGCCGCCTGCGCGAGCGGCGCGGGCGGCAGTGCGCAGTGCCCGCAGAACGAGACGACCTCCAGTCCGCGCTCGTCGACCTCGACGGGCCGCAGTGCGCGCAGGCGCCTCATGCCTGGGCCTCCCGGCGCGGGCCGTCGCCGTCGAGGACCGACAGCGCGGCGACGTCGTGCACATGCGGGGCCGGGCGATCGTCGATCAGCGCCAGCAGCGCGCGTTGCGCGGCAAACGGCGTGTCCGGCAGGATGCGGGTACCCGTCGTTCGCACCTTGGCCCCGTGCTGCGAGCGGCGAAACAGCGCCATCGGAAGCGGCCCCGCGGCGGCGCGCACGCGGTAGGCCCACAGCGCGACATCGTCGTCGGGGAGGTGGCCGCCCGCGATCACGACGGCGTCGGGGGCCAGAGACTCCACGACATCCGACAAGCCGGACACCCCGCCGACGGGCAATGCCATGACGCGGCTGCCGGAACGACCGCAGAAGAGCTCGAACGCCCGCACCGCCAGCGCGTCGGGATCGAGCTCGTTGCGGGTGGCGTCGCCGACGAGGATCGCCAGCCGGCGAGCCGGCGGCGGCGCGAGGCGCTGCGCGCGGCGCAGCCAGCCGTCTCCCCAGCGCGCGGCGAACGCCCACGGCGCGCTGTCGATGCCGTAGCGCTTGCCGAGCTCGGCGAGGGAGGGCAGCAGCACCTCCTCGACCGAGCGCTCCAGCGAGCGCAGGGCCAGTGCCGACTCCATGGCACCGTCGGCGCGATCGAGCTCGAAGCCGGCGAGCGCGCCGACGAGCGTATGGGTGTCGGTGCTGAGCGCCTCGCGCGCACGGCTGACGGCCGAGGAGATCGACAGGCCCTGCTGAAGCGCGTCGCGCAGCGCCGTGACCTCGCCGTACGTGTACAGACGGTGACGTCCCGCGGAGCGCTGCGGCTTGGGGTAGCCGAAGCGGCGCTCCCAGGCACGAAGCGTATTCGGGCTCACGTTCAGCAGCGAGGCCGCCTCGCTCGTCTTCAGGGTCCGCATCCGGCGACATGATCGGGGCTAGCCGAATCCGATGCAAACCCGCGCCGTTGTTGCACACCTTCGCGCGGCAAATGCGCGAGTGGTTGAGCCGCCTTTGGACGTCGGGCCGCGGAGCGCCGTCGCGACGCCGCACGGCAGCGCGGCGACCGCAGGGCGGCGACGGGCCGTGCGGCGGCGAAGGCCCGCGGCGGCGGCGCAAACGCGCAGCTTCACACCCTGCAAACGATGCACTTTCGCCTCGTACACATACGACTAAGCACAAGTTCGGGACCCGAAGTCGTGACCTTCGGACCGCTGGGCTACGTTAGGCCCCCGTTCACCACCACCACTTCCGGAGGCCGAAATGCCGAACCTCAAGACCCGCCTGTACAACCCGCTTCTCGTCGCCGCCGTCACGGTGCTCGCCGCCACCGGTGGCGCCTTCCGCATCACCTGATTTCGCCGGGGCACGCGGCGCCGCGGCACGCGGCGCCCTCGCTTCGCACGGCGCCGTGAGCAGTACGGTTACGACGTGACGGACGCGAACACTGCTCATCCGCGGATCGCCGTGGCGGTCGCGCTGACGCTCCTGATCGTCTCGCTCCCGGTCGTGCTGCTGTCATCGGCCGAGAGCCTCTTCGAGCCGCTGACGTTCGTGCTCGCCGGCGGCGCGATCGTCAGCGTGCTCTACGCCTCCGACTGGGAGGGCATCGTCGACATCTCGGCGGCGTTCGTGTGCTTCATGCTGGCGGTCGCCTTCGTCGGTCCGACCGCGACCTTCGCGATCGCCATGCTCGCGGAGGCGGTCACGTGGTCGGTGCGGCGCTACCGGCTGGTGGCGCTGCCGATCAACCTCGCCGCCACGGCCGTGCCGAGCCTGATCGCGGCGATCGCGTTCCAGGAGCTGACCGGCGGCCTGCAGGAAGGCAGCGTGCGTGACATCGCGTTGCTCGCGGCCGCCGCGATCGGCTTCCTGGTGCTGAACTACGCGCTGCTGCGCCTGCTCGCGACGCTGCTCGACGGCGGCCGCCTGCGCGACGCTCTGCGCCCGCCGCGGGCGCTGCTTCCGTCGCTGGCGATCACGGTCGCGCTAACGGTCTCGATCGCCGCCGTGTTCGCCGAGTTCGGGCTTGCCGCCGGCGTCTTCCTCGTGCTGATCATCGTCGCCTTCAGCTACATGTCGCGGCTTGTCGTCATCGCGCGCGAGCGCACCGCGCAGTACGCCGCCCTGTCGTGGGGCGTGCTCTCGTCGCTCGTGCGCTCGCTGGACCGGCGCGACAGCAGGACGGCGCGCCACAGCGCCGCGGTCGCCGCGTTCGCGCGCGACATCGCGCTGCAGTGCGGGATGAGCGAGCGCGACGCCGAGCTCGCGCACACCGCGGGCCTGCTGCACGACATCGGCCGCTTCGCGATGCCAGACCGTGTGATGGAACGCCACGGCACGCTGACCCACGACGACTGGGACGCGATCCACGAGCACCCCGGGCTCGGCGCCGAGCTGCTGCGCGACCTCGGCGTCTACGGGCCGGTCGCGCAGATCGTCGCAGCGCACCACGAGCGGATCGACGGCCGCGGCTATCCCAACCGGCTGAAGGGCGAGCAGATCCCGCCGATCGCCCGGATCGTCGCCGTCGCGGAGGTCTACGACACGCTGACCGCCGAGGACACCTATCGCGACCGCATGACGTCCTTTCAGGCGATCACCGAGCTGCGGCGGGTGGCCGGGCGCCAGCTCGACGAGCGCTTCGTGGAGGCGATCGCCGAGCTGCTGACGGGCCGCGGCCTGGACTACCGCCACGCCGACACCGCCGACTTCGACAGCGAGCTCGCGATCGAGGGGCGGATCGCCGACTCGGTCGCGACCGACCCCGCCGCCGGCTCCGGCGGTACGAGCGCCGCCACCAGCAACCCGTCGGCCTAGGGATGGGCCGGCTCGACGATCTCGACCTCTCGCTGCGCCTGTCGCAGGAGGAGGAGCAGGTCCGCCTCCAGAGCGCCGGGCGGCGGCTCGCGCAGCTGCGCCTGCACCTCGCGGGGCTGCTCGTCGAGCGCACGCACGGGCCACCGGTCTGCGTGCTGTTCGAGGGCTGGGACGCCTCCGGCAAGGGCGGCGCGATCAAGCGCCTCGTCGCGCCGCTGGATCCGCGCCACGTCCGCGTCGTGTCGTTCTCGGCGCCGACGCCGGACGAGCACCGCCACCACTACCTGCGGCGGTTCTGGCCGGCGCTGCCGGGCCAGGGCGGGCTGGCCGTGCTGGACCGCTCGTGGTACGGCCGCGTCCTGGTCGAGCGCGTCGAGGGCCTCGCCACCGAGCAGGAGTGGCAACGCGCCTACGACGAGATCTGCGCCTTCGAGCAGAGCCTGCACGCCGACGGGATGATCCTCGTGAAGTTCTGGCTGCACATCTCCGAGGACGAGCAGCTGCGCCGCTTCAACAAGCGCGCGAAGGATCCGCTCAAGGCCTGGAAGCTGACCGACGACGACTGGCGCAACCGCCAGCAGCGCCACGCCTACGGCGAGGCCGTCGACGAGATGCTCGTGCGCACGGACACCGCGGCCGCTCCATGGCGGCTGGTCGAGGGCGACTCCAAGTCGTTTGCGCGGGTGAAGGTGATGGAGAGCACGATCGCCGCGATCGAGGACGGGCTGCGCGAGCGGGGCCACGAGCCACCGCAGCCCCTGTGATGCGCGCCGCAGCAGCGCGCCCCGACTCTACGATCCGCACGTGGGCCCGAGCCTGAACGCGCTGGCCGCCGCGTCGCGCGCGCTCGCCGTCGCCGGCGTGCTGCTGCTCGCCGGCTGCACGCAGCAGCGCGACACGGTCGCGGAGTCATGCTTCGCCGAGCCGGCGGCGATGGCCGCCATGCTGCGCCAGGACCCGCCGGTCGTGCTCGGCGACGGGACGCGGCTGGCGGGCTGCGTGAGCGCCGCGCGCACCGACGGCGAGCTGCAGTCGCTCGGCCTGCTGTTCGTGCGCGTGGCCGACATGCTGCGCGCCGAGGCCGCGTCGGACCCCGATGCGGCGTTCGCCCTCGGCTATCTCTCCGGCGCGGTCAGGCGCGGATCGAGGGCCAGCAGCGGCAGCATCGCGGCACAGCTCGCGCGCCGCGTCGACCAGGTCGCGACGCTCGATCCGAGCGCCGGCGCGACCGCCGCCGCTGCGCTGGCGCGCGGGCGGCAGGCCGGGGCGCGCAACGGATGAAGCTTCGCCTCTATCACCACCGCGACGGGGCGCGGATCGCCTACCGCGAGGCCGGCGTCGGCCCCGGCCTGTGCCTCGTG
Source organism: Thermoleophilia bacterium (assembly GCA_046565905.1). Classification (GTDB taxonomy): domain Bacteria; phylum Actinomycetota; class Thermoleophilia; order Solirubrobacterales; family Solirubrobacteraceae; genus CADCVQ01. The sequence continues at coordinate 45,881 of JBKHXR010000019.1, forward strand.
CACAGCGCGGGGCTCTCGCACCGCGAGTTCGCGCCGGTCGTCGAGCACCTCGCCGACCGCTTCCGGCTCGTGCTGCCCGACCTGCCGCTGCACGGCGACTCCGAGGACCGCCCGCGCCATCCCTACACGCAGGACTGGCTGGCGGAGGTGATCGCCGCGTTCTGCCGCGAGACTTGCGGACCGCATCCGATCGTCGGCGGTCACGGAGCCGGCGCTGAGATCCTGCTGCGCGCCACCGTCACCGGCCAGGTCGCGCCGTCGCGCCTCGTGCTCATGCCCAACCGCCTGCACCGCGCGCCGCTGCGCTCGCGCCTGCCCGTGCCGCTGCGCGCGCTCGCGCCTGCGGCGGCGCTGCCGGGCCTGGACCGCCTCGCGGCGCGCGCCGTGCCGCTGGCATACCGCCCGCAGCACGGGATCAAGCTCACGGCGCGAGGCAACCCGGCAGCGCGCGACCTCGTGCGCCATGCGACCGCCGACGTCGCCGGCAACGCGAACCTCGCGCGCTCGTGGTCGCGCTGGATCCGCCGCTGGCCGGCGGACGCGCAGACCGACCTGCTCGAGGCCTACGGGCGCATCGAGGCGCCGGTCTTGCTGCTGTGGGCCGACCGGGACCGCTACCACCCGCTCGCCGCGGCGGAGGAGGCACTCGACCGGCTGCCCGACGCGCAGCTGCGCGTGCTGCCCGTGACCGGATATCTGATCGCCTACGACGACCCCGTCGGGGTGGCGCGCGAGGTGACGGCGTTCTGCCTGTAGCGCCCGGCGGCGACGACGATCTCGTCGAGGTCGCATGCGGGTCCGTCGCCGATGACGCGACCGTCGGGCGCGACGATGCGGTCGCCGGCCTCGCGAGCGCGCGCCGGCCGATCTCGAGCGGCCTGGGGAGTCAGGCCGACGACCCGCGCGCCATCCGGCGCAGGTCCATCGCCTCGTCGTACGTCGCCTCGTCGACGCCCTGCTCGAGCGCGACCTCGCGCAGCATCCGCCCCGACGCCGCGGCCTGCTTGACGATCGCCCCGGCCTTGTCGTAGCCGATGTACGGGTTCAGCGCGGTCGCGGCGGCAAGCGTCGACTCCGCCGAGCGCCGGCAGCCGTCGTGGTTGGCCTCGATGCCCGCGACGCACTTGTCGGCGAACAGCCGGCCCGTCGTCGACAGCAGGTGGATCGAGCCGAGCAGGTTGCGCGCGATCAGCGGGATGCGGACGTTGAGCTCGAAGTTGCCCTGCAGTCCGCCGATCGTGATCGCCGTGTCGTTGCCGATCACCTGCGCGCCAACCTGCATGACGACTTCCGGGATGACGGGGTTGACCTTGCCAGGCATGATCGAGGAGCCCTTCTGCAGCTCGAGCAGGAGGATCTCGCCGATCCCGGCGCGCGGGCCCGAGCCCATCAGCGCGAGGTCCTGGGCGATCTTCGTCAGCGAGACGGCGACGACCTTCAGCGCGCCCGACAGCTCGACGAGCGCATCGCGGTTGGCCTGCGCCTCGAACGGATCCTCCGGCGGCGAGATCTCCAGTCCGCTGGACGCGCTGAGCCGCGCGCGGACGCGCTCGGCGAACTCCGGGTGCGTGTTCAGGCCGTTGCCGACGGCGGTGCCGCCGAGCGGGATCTGGGCGACCTGCGGCAGCGCGTTGCGCACGCGCCGCGCGCCGAGCCGCAGCTGCGCGGCGTAGCCGGCGAACTCCTGGCCGAGGGTCACCGGCACGGCATCCATCAGGTGGGTGCGACCGGACTTGACGACGTCCTGGAACTCGGTCGCCTTGGCGGCCAGCGCGTCTTCGAGGTGCGCGAGCGCGGGCAGCAGCGTGTTCGTCGCCTCGTCGAGCGCGGCGAGGTGGACGGCGCTCGGAAAGACGTCGTTGGAAGACTGGCCCATGTTGACGTGGTCGTTGGGGTGGGCTCCCTCGCCGGCGAGGTGGGCGATGACCTCGTTGGCGTTCATGTTCGTCGAGGTGCCGGAGCCGGTCTGGAAGACGTCGATCGGGAACTGGTCGTCGTGCTTGCCGGCGGCGATCTCGTCGGCGCCCTGGCCGATGCGCTCGGCCAGCTCGCCGTCGAGCTTGCCGAGATCGGCGTTGACGCGCGCCGCGGCGCCCTTGATCGCGGCAAGCCAGCGCACGACGGCGATCGGCACGCGCTCCCCCGAGACCGGGAAGTTGTCGACCGCCTTGGCCGTCTCGGAGCCCCACAGCTGCTGGTCAGCCACGCTCATGTCTGCCGTCCTCCGCGATCGCGAGTCATCGGCGTCAACGCTATCGACCCGCTGCGATCCAGGCGATTCGGTCCCGGCGCTGCCAGGCCGCTGCGCGCGCGTCGTCAGCCGCCGTCGGCGGCGGCCTGTGCGGCGAAGCGCCCGTTGACGACCTTGACCGACGGCTTGGCCTTGTTGCGCACGTCGAACAGCCCCTTCTGGTTGAGGCCCCGGACGAGCTTGATGTCGGGCACCTGCGACTTGATCGAGCCGCCGTAGAAGGTCGGCGCGACCGCGAAGTCGCGCAGGTTCCACACGAGCGCGCCGGCGAGGTTGGGGATCGAGCCGTAGGTCGAGAGGTGCAGGTCCAGCAGGTGCGCCTGGAAGGCGTAGCCGCCGGGCCTCGTGGTCGAGTTGCGGCCGTTGGCCTCCGCGCCGAACTCCGTCACCGCGATGACCTTGTCGGGAAAGACCTTGCGCAGCGCGCGCAGGCGGGTGCGGATCAGGCTGCGCAGCTCGGAGGCGGACGCGTGCGTGGACTCATACCAGCCGATGTAGTTCGTCCAGCCGATCATGTCGATGTTGCGGTAGATGCGCGACATCCTGCGCGGCGGGTGCGCTCCCCAGATGTCCAGTGCCACCGGGCGGCTGGGATCGATCCGGTGAAGCTCGGCGGCCATCGAGTCGACGTACGGGATCTGGCCCTTCGGATGCCCGCCGCCGGCGACCTCGTTGGCGAGGTTCCAGGTGATGATCGACGGGTGCATCTGCGTCTGGCGGAAGGTCGTCCGCACGCGATCCTTGGCGACCCGGACGCGCCGCGCGCCGCGCGACGTCCATGCGCCGGGGGCGTCCGTCGGGCCGACGCCCTGCCAGATCATGATCCCGGCGGCGTCGAGGCGCTCGAGCAGCCCTGGGTCGAGCGGGTGCTGGCTGCGCGTCGCGTTCGCGCCGACGGCCTTCAGCTGCGCGACGAGGCGGTCCTGGTCGGACGGTCGCAGGCCGTCGCCGCGGCCGAAGACGTCCTCGTGGATCGAGGCGCCGCGCAGACGCACGGGCGCACCGTTGACCAGCAGGCGGCTGCCCTCCGTCCGGACCTCGCGCAGCCCGACGCGGGCGCGGTACGTCGCCTCGCCGGGCACCTCGAGCGCGAGCTCCCACAGGTTCGGCGCCGCCGGCGACCACAGCACGGGGTCGTCGACGCGCACGGACGTCTGGAGGACCGCCGTACCCTCCTTGGCGATCGGCGTCGCCGGGAACTCGAAGTCGACGGTCCTGTCGCCGCGGCTCAGCGTGCCCTTCACGCCGAGCGTGCGCGGCTCGCCGTTGTTGTGCACGTGGACGGCCATGTTGACGAGCGCGGCGCCGCCGCTGAGGCGCGTGCGGATCGTCGGATGCAGCAGCTCGCTCGGGCCGATGCGGCGGATGCTGACGCCGCGGTTGATGCCGCCGAAGTTGAACCACAGGCGATGCCAGCCGTCGCGCTTCATCGCCGTCGGACCGCGGTAGTCGGCGCGCACGACGACCGTGTGGCGCGTGCCCGCCTTGAGGAAGGTCTTGGCCTCGAAGGGCAGGTACTCGCCCTTGTGAGTCGCGACGCGCCTGCCGTCGATGAAGACCTGGGCCTTGTGGTTGACGGACTCGAAGCGGATCGCATAGGTGCCGTCGACCGGCACGTCGACCTTCGTCCGGTACCAGGCGATCGTGCCGCGGAAGTAGCTGATGCCGCGCCGCCCGCTGATCTTCGTCGCGTCGGGCACGAACGGCGTGCGGACGAGCTCGCCGCCGAACTTCCCGTCCTGGAAGCCCTTGTCCAGACCGGTGTTCTCGCGGTCGCGGCGAACGCGCCAGAGCCCGTCGAGCTGCGCGCGGTCGCCGGGCCCGGCGTAGATCGTCGGCGCGCCGCCGTGCGGCGCGAGCACGACCGGGGTCGCCGCGGCCTCCGACTCGGCCGAGGAGACGATCACGAGGACGCCGGCGAGCACGGCGACGAGCACGAAGACGCCGCCGATCACAGCCCGCATCACCAGCCTCGTCACCCGATCCCGTTCATCGTGTCACCTCAAGCTCCCGCTGCCGCGACGAGCGCCAGATGGCGCGGAGGGCGCGGACGACCCTGCCGCCCCAACCCGAGCAGCGAGCAGAATGTACCGTTCCGGCGCGCGTCGCATGCCACCCGAAGGGGGTGTTCGACGCGCAGGCACCCGTCATGGCCCGCGAATTCGACACGATCGACGACCATCTCGCGGGCTGGATCGCGCGCCAGTCGATGTTCTTCGTCGGCAGCGCGCCGCTTGCCGCCGACGGGCACGTCAACGTCTCTCCGAAGGGCCCGATCGGCTCGCTGCGTGTGCTCGGACCGACGACGGTGGCGTACCTCGACATCTACGGCAGCGGCGCGGAGACGATCGCCCACCTGCGCGAGAACGGACGCATCGTCGTGATGCTCTGCGCCTTCTCGGGTGCGCCGCGGATCGTGCGCCTGCACGGCCGCGGCGAGCTGCTGGCGCCCGGCGCCGACGGCTTCGACGCGCTGCTGGAGCGCGCCGCCTTCGAGGACCCGGCGATTCCCGAGGCGCGGCGCGCGATCATCCGCGTCGAGGTGACGCGGATCGCCGACTCGTGCGGCTACGGCGTGCCGCTCATGCGGTACGAGGGCCAGCGGCCGCACAGCACGCTGTCGGCGCAGAAGCGGCTGCGCACGCAGGGACCGGAGGGCTATGCCGAGTTCGTCGCGCGGCGCAACGCCGAGAGCATCGACGGGCTGCCCGCCGTCGAGCCGCCCTGACGCCTGCCAACAGCCGCCGAGGATCCGTGCCCGCGCGTCGTGGCGGCGCGGCGGCGCGCCGATACGGGACGGATGGCAGACCGATGGCGCGAGCGCGAACGGCGAGACCTGCTCGCACAGCGGCGTCGCGTCGCAGGACTGTGCGTCGCCTTCAGCGCGCTGACGATCGGCGGCTTTCTCGTCGCGAGCCTCGCCGCGCTCGTCGTCGGGGCGATCGGCGCGACGCTCGCCGTCGGCGCGCTGCACAACCTGCGCGTCGCCGAGCGGCTGCTGTCGCGCGACTGACCGGCGGGCCCGTCAGCGCAGGCGCACGCGGTCGCCCGGCTGAAGCTTGGAGGCCTTCAGCTTGGGATTGAGCTCCTGCAGGCGGGTGATCGACTTGCCCGTCTTCTCGGCGACCGACCCGAAGGAGTCACCTGCGCGCAGCGTGACCCATTTCGGCCCGAGCCTGCGCTTGGGCTTGGGCACCTTCGCACGCAGCTTCAGGCGCTGCCCGGGGCGGATGCGCGCCGGATCGACCTTCGGGTTGAAAGTCTCGAGGTCGTCGACCGTCAGGCCGGTCTTCTCCGCGATCCGGATGTACGTGTCGCCGGAGCGCACGGTCCAGTAGACCGGGAGGTCGCGGCGCGCGGCATCGCGCTGCGAGGAGGCGCTCGCCGCCTCGTCCTCGGCGCCGAGCGAGGTGACGGCGACGACCACGATCGTGCAGAACAGGATCGCCAGGCCACCGAGGATGAGATAGGCCAGGTAGCGGCGGTCGTCGGAATCGACACCACTCGGACCTGCCGGCTGTCCACCCACGCCTGTCACTTCGTCCTGCTGCGGCGAGTTCCCGCTCGTGCCGCATCTAACGCACTATATGTTGAATTCGGATTAACCTGTTGCGATCGCGACGTACTTCGTGTCGAGGTACTCGGCGATCCCCTCGGGGCCCCCCTCGCGGCCGACGCCCGACTGCTTCACGCCGCCGAACGGTGCCGCCGCGTTGGAGACGACGCCCTGGTTGAGGCCGACCATCCCGGTCTCGATCCGCTCGCTGACACGCAGCGCCCGCTTGACGTCCGCGGTGTAGAGGTACGCCACGAGCCCGAACTCCGTGTCGTTGGCGGCCGCGATCGCCTCCTCCTCGGAGGAGAACGCGCGGACCGGCGCGACGGGGCCGAAGATCTCCTCCCTGAGCAGGCGCGCGCCGGCGGGCACGTCGGCGAGCACCGTCGGCCTGTAGAAGTGGCCGGGCCGCTCGACCCGCTCGCCGCCGCACAGCACGCGCGCGCCCTTGGCGACGGCGTCGCGCACGAGGTCCTCGACCTTCTCGAGCTGCTGCTCGTCGATCAGCGGGCCGACCTCGACGCCCTCGTCCGTGCCGCGCCCGATCTTCAGCGCGTCCATCCGGCGCGCCAGCCTGCGCGCGAACTCGTCGGCGAGCGACGACGCGACGTGGAAGCGGTTCGCCGCCGTGCAGGCCTCGCCGATGTTGCGCATCTTGGCGACGATCGCGCCCTGCACAGCATCGTCGAGGTCGGCGTCGTCGAAGACGACGAACGGCGCGTTGCCGCCGAGCTCCATCGAGACGCGCAGCACCTGCTCGGCGGACTGGGCGATGAGTTTGCGGCCGACCTCGGTCGAACCGGTGAACGACAGCTTGCGGGTGCGGGGGTCGCGGATCAGCGGCTCCATGACCGCGCCCGAGGAGCGGGCGGTGACGACGTTGAGCACGCCGCCGGGGAGCCCGGACTCCTCGAGGATGCGCGCGAGCATGAGCATCGACAGCGGGGTGAGCTTCGCCGGCTTGACGACCATCGTGCAGCCGGCCGCGATCGCCGGCCCGATCTTCCGCGTGCCCATCGCGAGCGGGAAGTTCCACGGCGTGATCAGGACGCACGGCCCGACCGGCTGGCGCATCGTCAGCAGCCGGCCCGTGCCGGCCTCGTGCATCGAGAAGCGCCCGTCGAGGCGGACGGCCTCCTCGGCGTACCAGCGCAGGAAGCTCGCGCCGTACGCGATCTCGGCCCTGGACTCCTTCAGCGGCTTGCCCATCTCGAGCGTCATGAGCAGCGCGAGCTCGTCGGCGCGGGCCGTGACGGCCTCGTAGGCACGGCGCAGGATGTCGCTGCGCTCGCGTGGGGCGCTCTGGCGCCAGTCGCCGCGCCAGGCGTCGTCCGCGGCGCCGAGTGCGGCGAGCGCGTCGGCGGGCGTCGCGTCGGCGACCGCGGCGATCGTCTCCCCCGTCGCCGGGTCCTCGACCTCGATCGTGTCGCCGTTGGCGCCGTCGCGCCAGCTGCCCGCGATGTACAGCTGCTTGGGAACGGCGTCCAGGACGGCCTGCTCGGCGGAGCGCTGCGTCGTGCTCATGCCCGGATCACCGTCTCGCTCGCGAGCTCGTCGGAGATCGCGATGTCGACGGAGTAGTCGATCGGCAGCACGATCAGCGACGGGACGTCGAGGCCCAGCGCATGGCGCAGCCGCGGGCCGAAGTCGGGTGCCGAGTCGCAGCGCCAGGCGGGCATCCCGAAGGACTCTGCCAGCCGCACGAGGTCGGGGTTGGTGAATTCGGTGCCGAAGTGCGCGCCTGCGAAGCGCTCGCGCTGCTTGCATGCGATCGAGCCGAAGCCGCGGTCCTCCCAGACGACGGTGACGAACGCGGTGCCCAACCGCATCGCGGTCTCCAGCTCCTGGAAGTTCATCAGCACGCCGCCGTCGCCGCAGACGGCGACGACGCGCCGATCGGGATCGGCCAGCTTGGCAGCGATCGCGCCGGGCAGCGCGAACCCCATCGCGGCCAGCCCGTTGGCGATCAGCACGGTGTTGGGCTCGTGCGCTGCGAACATCGTCGCGATCCAGAGCTTGTGCAGTCCGACGTCGGACACGAGCACGTCGGCGGGGCCGAGCGCCTCGCGCAGCTCGCACAGGGCACGCGGCGGCGCGACCGGGAAGGCGTCGTCGCCGCGGCCCGCCTCCAGGCGGCGGTCGACGAGGTCGCGCAGGCGCGACCGCGGCACGGGCGGGCGTGGCTCGCGCCTGCTGCGGCAGGTCTCCGCGAGCCGCCGGAGCACATGGTCGAGGTCGCCGAGCAGCTCGACGGCCGGCGTGAAGTAGGCGTCGATCTCGGCGGGCAGCGAATCGATGACGACGACGGACTTGTCGCGGCGCGGGTTCCAGTGTGCGGGCGCATGCTCGACGAGGTCATAGCCGACCGCGATCACGACGTCTGCCTCGTCGAAGCCGGCGAGCGCGTAGTCGCGCTCCTGCAGCCCGACGGTGCCCAGCGCGAGCGGATCGGCGCGGTCGATCGCGCCCTTGGCCATGAACGTCTCGGCGACGGGAATGCCGGTCGCCCGGGCGAACTCCCGCAGCGCCGGCGCCGCTCCGGCGCGCAGGACGCCGTTGCCGGCCAGCACGAGCGGCGCGGTCGCCGTGCAGGCGAGCTCGGCGGCGCGCTCGATCTCGCGCTCGCCGGGGTCCGACAGCGGCGGCGTGCGCCGCGGCAGCGCGGTCGCGTCCAGCGGCTGCGCCATGACGTCCTCCGGCAGCTCGAGGTGCGTCGCGCCCGGCTTCTCGGACTCCGCGACGCGGAAGGCCTTGCGGACGACCTCGGGGATGATCTCCGGCTCGGAGGCGCGCGCGTTCCACTTCGTGATCGGGCGCATGACCTCGATCAGGTCGACGTACTGGTGTGACTCCTTGTGCATCCGGTCCAGCGGGCGCTGCCCCGTCAGCGCGACGAGCGGCATGCGGTCCAGGAACGCGTCGGCGACGCCGGTGACCAGGTTCAGGGCGCCCGGGCCGAGCGTGCCGAGGCAGACGCCGGCGCGACCCGTCAGGCGCCCGTACATGCCGGCGACGAAGGCGGCGCCCTGCTCGTGGCGGACCGGCACGAAGCGGATCGACGAGCGCGCGAGCGAGCGGTTGAGGTCGAGCGTCTCCTCGCCCGGTATGCCGAACACATGCCGCACGCCCTCGGCCTCGAGGCAGCGCACGAAGACGTCGGCGGCGCGCGAACCGGTCACGGTCGTCGGAGCGGAGGTCTAGGCTCGTGATGCACGCATGCGACGTACCCGTCAGTCCAGCAGACGCAACTCGTGGCTCGCCGGCGTGTCCCGACACAGGATGAAGCGCACCGCCCTCCTACTCACGCTGTTCGCGATCCTCGCCACGGCGCCCGCGCACGGCGCGTCGCGGCTCGTCGTCAAGGGCGCCGGCTTCGGCCACGGCGTCGGGATGAGCCAGTACGGCGCGTTCGGGTTCGCCGAGAAGGGCGCCGACCACGGGCAGATCCTGCGCCACTACTACACCGGGACGCAGATCGGCAGGCTCGACGGCAGCGGCAGCCAGGTCCGAGTCCTGCTCAAGACCGCAACCCGCATCGTCTTCACGAACGCCGCCAGCGTCGCCGGCGAGCGCAGGCTCGACCGGCGCAAGCGCTACTACGCCACGCGGGGACTGAGCGGCGCTGTCACCCTGCGCAGTGCCAGCGGCCGCAGGCTCGGCAGCTACTCGTCGCCGCTGACGATCACCGGCGCGAGCGGCGGCATTCAGATCAACGGGCGCAGCGGGCATGCCGCCGACGACGGGCGCTACCGCGGCAACCTGCAGATCCGCTCCTCGTCGCTCGGCGGCGTGTCGGCGATCAACGCGCTCGCACTCGACGACTACATCCGCGGCGTCGTCGCCGGCGAGATGCCCTCGGGCTGGCCGCAGGCCGCGCTGCGCGCGCAGGCGGTCGCGGCGCGTACGTACGCGCTGGCGACGAGCAAGAACGGCGACGGCTTCGACCAGTACGCCGACACGCGCTCGCAGGTCTACAACGGCATCGCCGGCGAGACGGCGCCGACGGACGAGGCGGTCGCCGCGACGGCCGGCGAGGTGGTGTCCTTCGAGGGCAAGCCGATCGTCACGTACTACTTCTCGACCTCCGGCGGCCGCACCGAGGACGTCGAGAACGTCTTCCTCGGCGCCGCGCCCGCACCGTACCTGCGCTCGGTCGAGGACCCCTACGACGAGGTCTCGCCGCGCCACCGCTGGACGCGGCGGATGAGCCTGCGCTCCGCGCAGCGGCGCCTCGGACGGCTCGTGAAGGGCCAGCTGCGGCGGATCAAGGTGCTGCGCCGCGGCCGCTCGCCGCGCGTCGTGCGCGCGCAGATCGTCGGCAGCCGCGGGCGCACGAAGGTCAGCGGTCCGACGCTGCGCACGAAGCTGGGCCTGTACGACACATGGGCGCGATTCACCGTCATCACCGCCAGCGCCAAACGCGGTGACGGCAACGCTCCGAAGAGCCCGGCGGCGCCGACCGGCGGCGCGGCGCCGCAGCTCGCGCGCGCCGCGTCGGCGGGCGCCGGCGTCGCCACGCTGACCGGCCGAGTCGATCCGGCGACGCCGCGCAGCTTCGTCACCGTGCAGCGGCGCAGCGGCTCGCGCTGGGTCACGAGGTTCGAGGTGCCGGTGGGCTCCAGCGGCCGGTACGCGGCCCGCCTGCGGCTGCGCGGGCTCTTCCGCGTGGTCTACGACGGCGTGGCGGGCCCGAGCGTCCGCGTCCGCTGAGCCGCGCGAACGCCTCGCGGGATCGTCAGCCGGGCCCCGTGTAGACCCGTGTGAGCTGCTCGGCGACGCAGACGGGCTTGAGCGCGCCCTCGCTCTCGAACGTGAGCTTCATCGCGATCTCGGCGCCGCCGACGACATCCTCGACGCCGACGAGCGTCGCCCGCATGCGCACCCGGTTGCCGACCGGCAGCGGCGCCGGGAAGCGAACCCTGTTGAGGCCGTAGTTGACAGCGAACGCGAAGCCCTCGAAGGACACGATCTGCGCCGCGAAGCGCGGGTGCAGGGAGAGCGTGTAGTACCCGTGCGCGATCGTGCCGCCGAACGGCGTCCGCGTCGCGCGGACGGGATCGGTGTGGATCCACTGGTGGTCGCCGGTCACGCGCGCGAACGCGTCGACGTCCTCCTGCGTGACGTCGTGCCAGTCGCTCACGCCGAGCTCCTCGCCGAGCTTCGCGCGCATCTCCTCGAGCCCGTTGATCGTGAGCATCGCGTCGCAGCATAGGGGTGTGCGTGTGCCGTCGTGCCCGGGCACGGGACAGGCCATAGCCTTCACGTCGTGGCCGCCCCGCTGCTCGCCGTCGACGCCCCGTCGCTCATGTACCGCGCGTTCTTCGCGCTGCCCAAGACGATCACCGATGGCGACGGACACGCCGTCAACGGGCTGCTCGGCACGGCGAACCTGATCCTCTTCGTCGTCGAGCGCTATGCGCCGCGTGCGGTCGTGCTGTGCTGGGGCGCCGAGGCGGCGCGCTACCGCACCGAGCTGTTCGCGCCCTATCACGCCGAGCGGCCGCCGATGCCTGCCGAGCTCGAGCGCCAGTGGACCGACGCGCCCGCCTTCTTTGCCGCGTTCGGCTGGCAGAGCCTGTCCGCCGGCGACCTGGAGGCCGACGACCTGCTCGGGTCGCTCGCGCGCGTGGAGACCGCCGCCGGCGGCGAGGCGCTGCTGTTCACCGGCGACCGCGACATGTTCCAGTGCGTCGGCGACCGCGTCACCGTGCTCTTCCCGCGCGGCGGCAAGGAGGGCCCCGAGGTCGTCGACGCCGCCGGGGTCCGCGAGCGCTACGGGATCGAGCCCGCGCAGGTACCCGATTTCATCGCCCTGCGCGGCGACCCGTCCGACGGCCTGCCGGGAGCGAAGGGGATCGGGGCCAAGACGGCGCGCGACCTGCTGCGCGAGCATGGCACGCTCGAGGGCGTCATCGCCGCCGCCTCGAAGCCCGGCCGCATGACGCCGCGCCAGGCCGGCGCGCTGACGGGCGACCCCGATGGCCTGCGGGCGTTCAAGGACATCGCGACGCTGCGCGACGTCGAGCTCGAGCGCCCGGACGACGCGCCGCTCGCCGGCGGCGCGGCGGCCGCGGCCGCACGCGAGCGTGGCATGAACCGCCTCGCCGAGCGCCTGGAGGCCTGGCCCCGCTAGATGCCTGGAGGCGCGTCCCCGCCAGACGCGCCTGGGAGGCCGGCCCGGCTGGCAGCGTCTAGAGGATGTAGACCGGCGTACCGATCGGCATCAGCTTCGCCAGCCGGGAGATCTTGGCGTTCGGCACCCGAATGCAGCCGTGCGACGGGCGCCCGGGGATCAGACCGGGCTGGTTGGTGCCGTGGATGCCGATGACGCCGCCGCCGGGCCATTCGCTCAGACTCGAGTAGGCAGCGGTTCCGAACGCCCACGGCCCGTAGACGCCGTTGCCGCCGAGGTTGCGCAGCCGCTCGCGGATCCAGAAGCGCCCGCCGGGCGTCGGCGTCTGAGATGCGCCGATGCCGATCCGCGACGACCAGATCCTGCGGCCGTCGCGATACAGCGTGGCGCGCAGCGTCTTGCGGTTGACGCGAAGCTTCGTGCGCACGATCCGCAGGTCGCCGAGACCGTCGCGCACGACCCACCCGGTGCGGCCGTTGGGACGCATCGGCAGGCGCACGCGGATCCACAGCCGGCCGGTCCGGTCCACGTGGCTCTCGAGCGCAAGGTAGACCTCCAGCGGCCCGTCCTCGGTCTGAAAGCGCAGATGGCCGATGACCTTCGAGGACTTCGACGGCCGCCGGTGCACGGGCGAGCGCAGCACCGCACCGGCGACGCGGGTCAGGCGATGCTCGTCCGACAGCCGCTCGTTGCCGAGCGCGGTCGTGGCCGCCGCGGGCCGTACCGGACGCATGTCGGCCGCGGCCTGCGCAGCGACTGCGCCCCCGCCCGAGAGGGCGAGGGCGCAGATGGCGACGGCCGGGATCTGGAGGCGAACCCCCACCGTCAGCCGGTGAACTTCGGCGCGACGCGAGCGCATCGCAGGTAGACGAACCGCAGGGTCCGCGAGCGCGTGCCGGCCGATGCCTTGAACGTGACGCGGGCGTTCACGCGGTGCGCGCGATAGCTCTGGCGCCGCGGGTTGATCCGCACGCTGAAGACCGTACGGCCCGGCTTGGACCTGACCGTCTTCACCTTCCTGCCGTCGAGCGTGAACATGACGTGCGAGATGTTGCGACCGCGCACCTTCGCCACGAACGACCTGGAGACGCAGCGGCCCGGCCCCGACAGGCGCGCGGTTCCCGGGATCACCACGGGAGCGCCCGACGGGACGACCGGCACGCTCGACGGCGCGAAGACGGCAGCCGGCGGCGGCGGCGGGGGCGGGGGCGGGGGCGGAACCGGCGGCTGCGTCAGCTGCGTGACCGCCGGATCGCTGTCCTGCACCTCGTTGCCGTTGCCGTCGGTCGCTGTGACGATGCCGATGTTGTTGACGACGGTCTGGCCGACCAGCGTCCGCACCGTGCAGGTGTACGTCCACCTGTCGCCCGGATCGAGCTGATCGGGCGACGAGTCCCCGTTGCTCGAGACCAGCAACGGCGGGGCCTCGCACAGAGCGTCGGTCACGTTGACGTCCGCTGCCAGGAACGAGACGTCGCCCGGGTTGGTGACGGCGAGCGTGTAGAGCACGGGCTGGCCCGCCTGCGCGGTCGCCGGTCCGGTCTTGTCGATCGCGATCGCGCCGCAGTTGACCGTCGTCGACGCACTGGCCTGCGCGCTGCCGTCGTTGCTCGTCGAGACCGACGCCTGGTTGGGAATCGCCGCGCAACTCGCCGTCGTCGTCGGCGACGTGATGTGCACCGACTTGGACGCGCTGGACGCGATCGTGCCCCAGTTGCAGGTCAGCGTCGCGCCCGTGATCGAGCAGCCCGCGTCCGATCCCGCCGCGATCGACCAGCTCAGGCCCGCCGTCGCCGGCAGGTTGTCCGTGACGGTCACGTCACGCGCCTCACCGGCGCCGTTGTTGGTCGCGGTGACGACGAAGCCGATCGGGCTGCCGGCCGTGACGCTCGCGTCGTCAGCCGTCTTGCTCAGCTCGATGTCACCGCAGTTGACCGTCGTCGACGCACTCGCCTGCGCGCTGCCGTCGTTGCTCGTCGAGACCGACGCCTGGTTGGGAATCGTCGCGCAACTCGCCGACGTCGTCGGCGACGTGATGTGCACCGACTTCGAAGCGCCAGCGGCCAGCGTGCCCCAATCACACGTCAGCACCGCACCCGTGATCGAGCAACCAGCATCCGACCCCGCCGCGACCGACCAGCTCAACCCCGCCGTCGCCGACAGGTTGTCCGTCACGGTCACGCCACGCGCCTCACCCGAGCCGCCGTTGGTCGCCGTGATCACGAACCCAACCTGATCACCAGCCGACACCGTCGCCGCATCAGCCACCTTCGTCAGCTCGATGTCACCGCAGTTGACCGTCGTCGACGCACTCGCCTGCACCTGGGCGTGGTTCGTCGCGTTCGCGCTGGCCGTGTTCGAGTACGTCTTGCAGCTGGCCGACGTCGTCGGGCTCACGACGTGAACCTTCTTGCTGGCGTTCGGGGCCAGGCTGCCGAAGCTGCACGACAGCGTGTTGGAGGCGATGCTGCAGCCGGTGTCCGAGCCGCCGGCGTCGATCGTCCAGCTGACGCCCGAGCCCGTCGGAAGCGCGTCGCTGATGGTGACCCCCGCCGCCGTGCCGCCGGCGCTGTTGCTGACCGTGATCGTGAAGCCGATCTGGTCGCCGGCCGAGACGACGGCGTCGTCCGCCACCTTCGTCAGGTCGAGGTCCGGGCAGAGCACCGTCACCGCGCTTGTCGCCGGCGATGGCGAGGCGCCGTTCGTCGACGTCGCGTTGGCCGTGTTGTCCACCGACCCGCAGGTGGCGAACGTCGTCGGGCTCGTGACGTGCACCGTCGCCGTCGCGCCGGCCGCGAGGCTGCCGACGTCACACGTCAGCACGCCCGCCGCGATCGTGCAGGTGCCGGCCGCGGTGCCACCGTCGACGGTCCAGCTCAGTCCGGCGTCGGTGGGCAGCGTGTCGGTGATCTGCACGCCCTGCGCCGGGCCGAGGCCGCTGTTGGTGACGGTGAGGGTGAAGCCGATCGCCGTTCCGGCCGACACCGTGCCGGCATCGCGGGTCTTGGCGAGCTCCAGGGACGGCGGCTGCCCGTTGGTGAAGGTGCAGTCGGTGATCTTCCCGGACTGGATGACGATGTCGCTCAGCGTGGCGCCGCTGCGGGTGCCGGTCGACGGCCCGCCCTCGAGCGTGCAGGTCGCGCCGGTCAGCACCCAGCCGGCGGGAACCGTCTCGGTCACCGACGCGAGCGTCCCGGGAGGTGCGATCGGAAGTGCGATCGCACTCGTCTGCCCGCTGCCGGTGATCGTCCGCGTCAGAGCACCGGGGTTGACGCCGAAGGAGAACTCCTGGGTCGTGCCCGCCGGCGCGACCTTGTTGATCCGCAGGAAGCCGCCACCAGGATTGACGATGCAGTCGGAGGGGTCGTTGTTGAAGCCTCCGCCGATCGACGGGAACGAGCAGACGTTGACGAGAACGGCGTTCGGCGGGAGGTAGCTCTTGAGGATGATCATCTCGAGCGTCGTGTCGAACGGCGTGTCGCTGCCGAGGATGAAGGGATCGGTGTTCGTCGCCAGATCGGCCGGCGGGCTCGCCGCCGGATCGCCGATGGCGGTGATCGCACCGCTCTTGATGTCGTCGGACGTGAAGGCGAGCGGCGCGCTCGGGCCGCCGCAGTTGTCGACCTTCGAGTCGTTGCACGAGAAGGCATACGGCGATCCGGGCGTCTCCACGACCGAGCCCGCGGTCGGGTTGTAGACCTGGCCGCAGACGACGAAGTTGATGAACGAGTCGCCGTCGGTGTCGAACAGCGCGCAGGCATCGCCTGTCTGGCCGGCTCCGGCCCACTGGTCGGTCTCGTCCCAGCTCCAGAAGATCTTGTAGGCCGTCGGGTCCGTGTCGTCGCGCCCGAACTGCGTGAGGTCCTTCTGGCCGGGCTCGTCGTTGGGCCCCTGTGTATCGGAGACCGTGAAGAAGTTCGGCGGGATCGCGGCAGACGCGGATCCAGTGGAGAGCCCGAACACGGTGAGCAGCGCCGCTACGGCGAGCAGCGCGTAGAGCACGCGACGGGTCTGGGAACTGCGGACGGCGGTGGCGTCCGCGATCGCGGACGCACACGCGGATGCCCCCTGCCGGGGGAGAGATGCGGTGGCTTCCATGCCGACCTTCCTTGATGATTGTGGCGGCGCTCCGCCCCGTCGCGCCGGCGTCGCTGGCGCCGCCAAACGGGGGGTGAACATCCGTGACTGCGTAACTTGTAGCGGATAAACGGACGGAAAGCTCCGTCTTGCTCATACGACATTCGTCCATGTTTCTGGACATGCGCGACAGTCCGGCGGGTCGCCGGCTGTCACGCGCCCAGCGCCCGCGGGACTGGACGGCCGTGCGGACATGGCCGGGAACCGGACGTTGCGGCGCACGCTTCGGGCATCATGTTGGCGCAGTGCGCCTCCTCTCCGCCCTCGCGGTGGTCGTCGCGCTCGTGCTCGCCCTGCCCGGCGGTGCGCGCGCCGCCGACCCGCCCGGACCGGTCTCGCTCTCGCAGGGGTGGGATTTCGCCGTCGACCCCACCGACAAGGGGACCGTCCTGAACTGGCAGAGCGGCCGCGGCGGCTCCGACTGGGAGCCGGCGACGATCCCGCACGTACTCGACGCCCGCACCGACCCCGAGGTCTTCGCCGGCTCGATCGGCTGGTACCGCCTTACCTTCCAGGGACCGCAGAGCCGGCCGGGCGTCGGCTGGGCGCTGCGCTTCGAGCAGGTACGGCGCATCGCCCGCGTCTGGCTCAACGGCGAGGAGCTCGGCGTCAACCGCGACCCCTACACGCCGTTCGAACTGCCCGCCACGGGCCTGCGGCCGGGCGCGCCCAACACGCTCGTCGTCCGCGTCGACTACCGCCGCAAGCCGGGGCTGCGCGAGGGCTGGTGGAACTGGGGCGGCATCACGCGCCCCGTCTCGCTCGTCGCCCGCGGCCCGGTCGTGATGCACGCCGCGGGGCTGCTGCCGCGGCGCGCGTGCGTGAAGTCCAAGTGCGCGTGGAACGTGCTCGTCGACGGCTGGCTGGAGAACGCCAGCGACTCGCTGCAGGCGCCCGCCGTCTCGGTGCGGCTGCAGTCGCCGGACGGAACGGTCACCGAACGCAGCGTGACATCGCGCCCGCTCAAGCCCGGCGAGCGCATGCGCGTCCGCTTCGCCGTTGCCGTGCGCGGCGCGCCGAAGCTGTGGTCGCCGGAGAGCCCGAACCTCTACGCGGGCACGGTCACAACGCGGACCGGCGGTCACGCCGTGCAGGTCGACCGGCGCCGGATCGGCCTGCGGACCGTCGCGGTCGTCGACGGGATGCTGCGCCTCAACGGCCGCGTGCTGGACCTGCGCGGAGCATCCGTGCAGGAGGACATCCCGGGCCGCGGACCGGCGATGACCGACGCCGACGTCGACAACACCATCGACGAGCTCAAGGCGCTGGGCGCGAACGTGACCCGCGCGCACTACCTGCTCGACCAGCGTCTGCTCGACCGCCTCGACGAGGAGGGGATCCTCGTCTGGGCGCAGTCGCCGGTCTATCACCGCGACGTGCAGCTGCGCACGCCGGGCCAGCGCTCGTTCGAGCTCGACGTCGTACGCAGGACGATCCTCGAGGCGCGAAACCACCCGTCGGTCATCACGCATTCGGTCGCAAACGAGCTGACGGCGCTGCCCGACGAGCAGCGCACGTCGGAGATCTGGATGCGCAACGCCGCCGACCTCGCGCGCGATCTGGACCCGACGCTGCCGGTCTCGATCGACATCCTGTCCTACCCGGGCATCCCGCGGCAGAGCACCTACGACGCCTACGACATGCTCGGGATCAACTCCTACTACGGCTGGTACGAGGGCAAGGCCGAGCGCTCGACCGCGGACATCGACGACCTCGCTCCGTACCTGCGCGCGATGCGCGAGAAGTATCCGGGCAAGGCGCTCGTCATCACCGAGTTCGGGGCAGAGGCGACCGAGCCCGGCCCGGCCGACGTCAAGCAGACCTACGCCTTCCAGACGCAGTACCTCGAGCGCAACCTGGAGATCATCGACCGGCTCGGCTTCATGGGCGGCGCGATCTACTGGACCGCGCGGGAGTTCGCCGTCAAGCCGAACTGGGACGGTGGCGCGCACCCGCCCGAGCGCGACTCGATCCACAACAAGGCCCTGATCACCTACGACGGCAAGATCAAGCCGGCGTTCTCCGTCGCGCAGGAGGCGTTCAAGGCGACGCCGCTGTATCGCGACGATCCGGCGGCGGTGATGCGTGCGGAGTTGTCGGCCCCCGGCGCGCTGATCCCGCGCGGCCTGCTGTTCGTCGGCGCGCTGGGGTTCATCTTCGCGCTGCTGGCACTCGACGCGTGGTGCCTGCGCGACATCTGGCGTACCTCCAGGCCGCGCGGCGAGGGCCAGGTCGTCGAGCTGCCGGCACGCCGGGTGGCCTGAGCCACGACGCGTCGGCACTTCGCGGCACCGGCCGGCGCCGATCGGAGCGCCGTCACATGAGCAGATCGCGGCCGGCGAACAATTAACTGCAATTACCGGCCGGGCGTGAGATCGTGCTCACGTGAAGCAGGGCCGGTGGCGGGTGACGCGATACGTGATGGTGACCACGGTGCTTGCGCTGCTGTCGCTCGTCGCGGCACGCCCGGCACGCGCCGGCGCCGAGCGCTTCGCGTACTCGATCGCGATCGAGGGCCCGATCCAGCAGCGCACGGAGAACGACCTGCGCCAGGCGATCGGCGCCGCCGGCGCCACGCGTGCGGCGATGCTGCTCGTGCGCCTCGATACGCCGGGCGGCGTTGCCGAGAACACCCGCGAGATGGTCCGCGCGATGATCGCGGCGCCGATGCCCGTGATCGTCTACGTCCATCCCAGCGGCGGCCGGGCCGACTCCGCCGGGATGATGCTGGCGCTGGCCGCCGACGTCGCCGCGATGGCCCCGGCGACGAACATAGGCTCGGCCACGCCGATCCGCGCCGTCATCGACCCGGCGCGCAGCCCCGAGGAGGCTCGCGCGCTGCGTACGGCCGAGCGCAAGTTCACGAACTCCACCGTCGCCTTCGCCCGCAGCCTCGCCGAAGAGCACGGGCGCAACGCGGATCTCGCCGAGCGGATGATCCGCGACGCCGTCAACGTCAGCGCGACCGGCGCACGCCGCGCAGGGCTGGTCGACATGATCGCGGCCACCCCCGAGCAACTGCTGCGCCGGCTCGACGGCTTTGCCGTCAGGGGCGGCAAGGCGCAGCGACTGCGGACCGCCGGCGTGGTGATCCGCAGCCGCGTCGCGGCGGCGCCCGAGCTCGCCGACGACATCGCGGCCGCCGATTCGTCCTTCCTGCGAGCCCTGCTGCTCGTCGGAGGCCCGGCGCTGACCCTCGTGCTGGTCGTCGTCGGGACGCAGCGGGGCCGTCGCTCCCATCGCCGCCGCCGGCGCAGGCGCCGCGCGCTGCAGCGCGAGCGCGAGCGCGAGCGCAGCCGGGCGGGGTGACGCCGCGCACGGGCGCAGCGGACCGCCTTTCTGGTTGACAGGCCAACTAACGTCCATGAACACAACTCGTGCGGGCGACGTTGGCGGGGGCACTGCGGATTCCGGCGGGATCATCAGCAACGAAAGGGGTCAGCGTGGCGCGCAAGCGACCGACAGCCTCCGACGTCGTACCGCAGGATTCCGAGCATCCAGCGACGAAGGGCCGCGATCCGAGCGCGCTCACCCGCGCCGAGGCCCACGCACTGCGCCGCAGCGCGCCGCTGACGCCGGCGCAGTTCAAGTCCCTGCGCCGTCTGGCCGACCAGGGCGAGAACCCGCTCCGGCCCCTGCGATAGCGCCACGCCGCAGGATCCGATGCAGGCGCGCCGCGCCTTCTACGGCGTGAACTTCACCGTGATCACGTCGCCGTCGCGCATCGGGTAGTCGCGCCCCTCCAGGCGCAGCGTGCCGCGGTCGCGGGCGCCCGCGTAGCCGCCGGCGTCGACCAGCTCCTTCCAGCCGATCACCTCCGCGCGCACGAAGCCGCGCTGGATGTCGGAGTGGATCTCGCCTGCCGCGTGCCATGCGGTCCTGCCGCGCCGCAGGTGCCACGACTGCGCCGGCTTGTCCTCCCCGGCCGTGAAGAACGCGATCAGGTCCAGCAGCGAGAACGCGCCCCCGACGACGCGCTGCAGGCCGCTCTGCGAGAGGCCGAGGTCGGCACGCATCGCCGCCGCGTCGTCGTCCTCGAGCTCGGCCAGCTCGGATTCGATCCGGCTGGAGATCGCGACCGCGACGGCGCCCTGCGCCTCGGCGTGCGCGGCGACCGCCGGCGGCACCTCGTCGGAGCCCTCGTCGACGTTGGCGACGAACAGCACCGGCTTCGCCGTCAGCGGCCCGAGATCGCGCAGCGCGTTGGGCGCGTCGTCAGGAGGCGGGACCGTGCGCGCCGGGCGCCCGGCCTGCAACGCCTCGATCAGCTCGCGCAGCCAGGCCTCCTCGGCGACGGCCGCGCGGTCGCCCGAGCGCGCGGTGCGCGCGACGCGGTCGTGGCGGCGCTCGGCCTGCTCGAGGTCGGCGTAGATCAGCTCCGTCTCGATCGTCTCGATGTCGGCGATCGGATCGACGCGGCCGTCGGGGTGGATGATCGAGTCGTCGTGGTGGGCGCGGACGACGTGGATGATCGCGTCGGTCTCGCGGATGTTGGCGAGGAAGCGGTTGCCCAGGCCCTCGCCGCTGTGCGCTCCGGCGACGAGCCCGGCGATGTCGTGGAAGTCGATCGTGTCCGGGACGATCTCCGAGGCCCCGATCACGCGTGCGACGGCGTCGAGGCGCTCGTCGGCCACCGCCACGACCGCGACGTTCGGCTCGATCGTCGTGAAGGGGTAGTTGGCCGCGTCGGCGCCGGCCCGCGTCAGCGCGTTGAACAGCGACGACTTGCCGGCGTTCGGCATGCCGACGATCCCGACCTTCACGGCGCGGCCCGGCCGCTGCTGCCGACGAGCGTGCCGAGCACAGCACCCGCTGCGATGTCCGACGGGTAGTGCACGCCGAGGTAGACGCGCGACAGCGCCATCGCGGCCGCCGCGTTGTACAGCGGCGCCGCCGGCAGCAGCGCCGAGTAGGCACGCGCGGCCGCGAACGACGACGCCGCGTGCGCCGACGGGAAGCTCAGCGAGGTCGGCGTCGAGATCAGCGCCGGCAGCTTCTCGAGCTCGGGGCGCTTGCGGCGCACGACGGTCTTCAGCAGCGTGTTGAGCGCGTATGCGAACAGCACCGAGCGCGTCCCCTGCAGCCACTGCGTGCGGTGCGCCCGGTCGATCAGCGCGCCCGCCAGGCCGAGCGCGAGCCAGACCGCGGCGTGCTCTCCGAGCTGCGAGAAGCGGCGGATCGGCAGCTCGATCGCCGCGCCGTGGCCGTGCTCGCGCAGCAGGCGGTAGAGGCGCACGTCGAGCTTCGCGATCGCACGGGCGATCGGACCGCCGCGCAGGCGGGCGCGCAGCGATCGGCGTGCCGCCGGATCGGCGACGGGCGGATTGGCCGGCGCGGGAGCGGCGTTCACGGCGAAGGACGATAGCCGCGCCGGTCGGGCGCACGGCGCGAAGCTCGGACGGTCGTCCAGCCGCGGCTTACGCGCGCGCTGATCGGGCAGACTGCCCGCGTGCGGCTGGCCCTGATCGCGAACCCACGCTCGGGCACGGCCCGCGACCCCGGCGAGCTCGAGGCGCTGCTCGGCGCCGACGGAGCTGCGGTGTCGTTCGTCCCGATCGAGGAGATCGCCGACCGGGACGGCGGCGGCCTGCGCGACGGCGCGCTCGACGCGCTGTGCGCCGCCGGGCAGCCGGACCGGATCGTCGTCGCCGGCGGCGATGGATCGGTCGGCCCGGCCGCGCTGTGCGCCGCGCGGCTCGGCGTCCCGCTCGCCGTCGTCGCGGTCGGTACGGCCAACGACTTCGCCCGCGCGAAGCAGCTGCCGCTCGCCGATGCGCAGGCCGCGTGCGCGCTCGCCCGCGACGCGGCCGCCGGCACCGCGCACGCCGAGCTCGGGATCGCCGCGCGGCGACCGTTCGTCAATGCCGCCGCCGCGGGCCTGTCGGTCGCCGCCGCGCACGCCGCCAAGCCGCACAAGTCGCGGCTGGGATCGCTGGCCTACGCCGTCGGCGCGGTGAAGGCGGGCGTGACGGCGGCTCCGCTGCGTTGCACGGTCCGGACCGACGGCGTGACGCGCTACGCGGGCCGCGCCTGGCAGGTCGTCGTCGGCGTCACCGGCGCCTTCGGAGGCGGCAGCGAGATCGGCTCGACGAGCACGCAGGACGGGATGCTCGACGTCGCGGTCGTGCCGGCCGGTTCGCGGATCGGGCTCGTGCGGCGCGCCTACGGCATGAGGACGGGACGGCTGACCGGGCAGGCCGACGTCGCGCACGAGCGCGGCGCACAGGTCGACGTCGAGGTCGTGGGCCACCCGGCGTTCAACGTCGACGGCGAGACCTGCCGCTGCGAGCCGGCGCACTTCACCCTCCATCCCGGCGGATTCGACATCGTGACGGCGTCATGAACAAGCGCTGGCCGGCAGCGATCGCGGCGGGCGCGGTCACCTGGTACGCGAGCGACTCGCTGCGCCACCGCCGCGAGCAGGGCCAGGGCTACGAGCTGCGCGGCAAGCAGATCGCGGTCGGCTCAGACGAGTTCCTGCGCGCGACCGAGGCGATCACGATGGCGCCGATCACCCACGGCAACGAGATCGAGCTGTTCATCAACGGCGACGAGATCTTCCCGGCGATGCTCGAGACGATGCGCGGCGCGCAGCGCTCGCTGAACTTCCTCTCATACCTGTACTGGAGCGGCGAGATCGCCGGCGAGATCGCCGCCGCGCTCTGCGAGCGCGCGCAGGCCGGCGTCGAGGTCAACGTCCTGCTCGATGCCGTCGGCAGCGCGAAGATGGACCGCGAGCTCGTCCGCAGGATGGACGACTCGGGAGTGACGTTCGCGTACTTCCGCCCGCCCAAGCCGTACGCCGTGCGCCGCCTGAACAACCGCACGCACCGCAAGCTGCTGATCGCCGACGGCGCGGTCGGCATGACCGGCGGCGTCGGGATCGCCGACCACTGGACCGGCAACGCGCAGGACCCCGAGCACTGGCGCGACACGCACGTTCGCGTCCGCGGGCCGGTCGTGCGCGGCCTGCAGGGCGCCTTCGCCGAGAACTGGCTCGAGGCGACCGGCAACGTGCTCGTCGGTGAGCGCTACCTGCCCAGGCTGGAGCCGGTCGACGACAACGGCGCGATGCAGGTGGTGCGCTCGACGGCCACCGTCGGCGACACGAACATCGAGGCGCTCTACTTCCTGGCGATCGAGTGCGCGCGCACCAGCCTGCACCTGACATCGGCCTACTTCGCGCCGCGCCCGGCGTTCATCGAGGCGCTGACCGACGCCGCGCAGCGCGGCGTCGACGTGCGCGTGCTCGTGCCCGGACCGCACATCGACAAGGAGTTCGTGCGTCAGGCCGGGCGCGCGACCTACGAGCAGCTGCTCGAGGCCGGCGTGCAGGTCTTCGAGTACTCGCCGACGATGATCCACGCCAAGACGCTGGCGATCGACGGCGTCTGGTCCTCCGTCGGCTCCGTGAACTTCGACAACCGCTCCTTCCAGCTGCAGGACGAGGTGACGCTGTGCGTCGGCGCGCGCGACTTCGCGCGTCAGCTCGACGAGCAGTTCGAGCGCGACCTCGAGCGCTCAAACGAGATCGACCTGCATCGCTGGAACGGTCGCGCGCCGGGCGCCCGCGTGAAGGAGGGGCTCACGAAGCTGGCACGGCGGGAGCTGTAGCCCGTCCCCGCTGTGGTCGATGCCGGGCGAGCTGGGCGAGTCAGCCGGGTGCCTGCGACGCGTCCGCCCGCACCCGCGCCCGCATGACGCGGTCGAGCGTGACGCCGCCGGCGACCAGCGCGCCGGTCGCCGCGAGGAAGCCGTAGGCGAGCGCGTTCGAGCTGTCGAACTCGGCCCAGGCGCGCAGCGCGGCGATCAGCAGCAGGGCCGAGGCGAAGACGGCGGAGCGGACGAAGACCTGCCAGGCGCTCCAGCGCGGATCGCGCGAGAGCAGCAGCGCGGCGGTGCCCGACGCCGACAGGAACGCCGCGATCACGCGGCTGGTGAGCGGCGTGAGCTTCCACGGCGCCAGCTCGATGGCGGTCGACGGTGCGACGTACATAACGACGGCGATGACGAGCAGCGCGGCGCCGCCGATGCCGATGAGCGCGCGGAGCGGGCGCGCAACGACCGCGTCGGCGACGTTGGCCGAGCCCGGATCGGCCGCGCGGTTGCGCAGGTACAGCAGCGGCACGAGCAGCGGGGTCGTGACGTACAGCGACAGCCATGCGAAGAACGCGACGTGGCCGTGGTTGAACCTGTCCCAGTGCAGGAAGGTGGAGATGGCCATCAGCCACGCGAAGACCGCGATCCCCGGAAAGTAGGCGGCGACGGCGTGCCAGCTGCCGCCGAACGAGACGCGATGGAAGAAGTAGGCGCCCGCGCCGTAGCAGCTGCCCATGAACATCGCTGTCATCTCGGGCTTCACCGGCCATGCGAAGGCGCCGGGCTGCAGGAACGAGTCCGACGTCCTGCCCGCTTCGACGGGGAATACGTAAAGCAGGACCGACGCCGTGATGAGGACGGCGAGGATGAAGATCCCAATCGACCTGAGCTCGGGGCGCACCAGGTCCGGCCGAGCGCGCGGACGCTCAGCGCGAGCGGTCGTCATGTCCCGTTTCTGTTCGACAGATGATGCAACGTTACGCAGCACGGGCACGACCTGACATCGCGCTGGTCGCCGCTGCCCGCGCGGCGCGGCAGACGCTTGCCGGCTTCTGGCCCAGCGCCGGGAGGCGGCGCCCTGCGATCGCTGCCCCCGAGACCGTCCCCGCGCGAGCAGGAGCACCGGACCTGTGACCATCCACGTGTGAGTCAACGCGACCTCGCCCACGTGCTGCGCTCTCTGTGGGACCGCTCGGGCGGGCAGGCCGACATCCCGGTCGCGATCGCCGACATCGACGAGGACATCGGCCGGGGCCGCGACGACATGCGGACGCCGCTGGACCTCAGTGCGCTGGAGCGGCAGGGACTGGTGACGTCGCCCGACGATGGTGCATGGGCGCTCACATCGCAGGGCGTTGCGCGGATCGCCGAGGATCGGGAGCTGTCTGATCGCTGAGCGCAGACGCTCGCGCGCATGGATCTGAGGCGGATGGTGCCGGTCCTCCACGCCAACGATGCGGCTGCGAGCGCAGCGCTCTACGGCAAGGTGCTCAACGTCCCGAGTCTCGCCTGAGCGAGAAGCAGCGCTGGCGGCGGGCTCGAGGAGCGGCGCCCTGCGACCGAACCGGTCAACGCGCCGCGCGCGGCTGGCTTCACCCAGCGTGCGAAGTCGGCAGGGCCGACGGTGCATCCGCACAGGATCGTGGTCACGCGCCGGCCGGCGAACCGCTCGGGCTGCTCGAGGATGGCGGCGATCCCGAGCGCGGCGGACGGCTCGACCACCGTCCCCCCATGTCACGACAGTGCCCTCGCAGGTGGCGAGGTCCAAGCTGTCCTCGACCAGGTAGGCGCCGTCGGCCGCGGCGATCTCGCGCGCCAGCACGCGGGCGTCCTCGATGTCCTCGCCGCCGGAGGCGATCCGTGCGCGGTCCGCTACCTGCCTGTGCGTTCGCGGTGCCTGCAGCCGGGCCAGCAGCAGGGCCGGCGCTGGCCTTCCTCCAGCTCCTCCTGGGTGCGCCGGATGCGGCGCGCGCGGGTGGTCGGCCGCTTGGCGTCCTCGACCCAGCAGATGAACTCGTTGCGGGCCAGTGGCGTGATGTCGTTCCAGGCATCGAGTGCCGTCGCGTTGGCCAGCAGCGCCTCACCGAGGTCCGCGGGCAGTTCATGCACCACCCCACCAAGCACTTGCCGGCCGCTCACCGGTCCATCGTAATGCGTGCCGGAGGCGCGCCGCGCGGGCCGGGCGCGGCTCGTCTGCACGCGGAGGAGCGCTCGCCGATCGAGCCGTGCGAGCGCTTCTGCCGCCTCGATCCGGTAGCCGATCCGGTCAGGGGGCGCGACGCCCGCACCGTTGCCCTCAGGCGCTCTGCTGGCGCGGGTTGAGCGTGTCGCTGAGCCAGTCGATGCCCGCCTGAGAGGACACCGTCGCCGCCTCGACTGCGGGCAAGCAGGCCAATTGCCGGGCACAGCGACGATCAGCACCGATGTACGTGCTCTTGAGGTCGATCTCGGTGGCGACGCACCAGGCGCGGTCTTGCGGCCACCACAGGTTCGGTGACTGATCACGCAAGGGCGCGGGCAGCTCAGGGACGGCTTGCACCGGTCCGGTGAGCAGGTGATAGGTCCGTCCGGGCACCGAGAAGGTCGGTGCCGACCGGATGTCCGCCGGCAACGCCCCGAGTCCTTCCCAGATCGCGAAGTAACAAGCGCTGGGCGAGGTGGTGTGGCAAGCCAGGACAGCGGCAAGCGAATCCAGCAGGTCACGAGGCACGCTGCCCGTCTGCGGGGGCTCGTCGAAGACGCCCGCCTGGCCCTCGCGCTCATAGCGCTCGCTGCCGGTGATCGAGCCGAGCTGGACGCCCGGGTGCATCTGCGTGCCGTTTGCCCGTGCGATCTCCGCCCACGTCACCGCCACGCGACCCGATCCGCTCGCTCGGTGGGCGGGATGAAAGACCCGCACGTATTCGGCGAAGCCGGCCGGTACCAGCGACTGCACCGACTTGGCGAAATCGCGCAACGACGCCACCACCCAGTCAGCCGGACGAGCGTCGACAGCCGCGCGGTACACCAGTCCGATCATGACGCCCGCCGACGCCCTGCGCTACCGCGACGCGGCGATCAGCGGTGGGGAATTCTCGCGATCAGATGCGAGGAGGATCTCGCGAATCGTGCTGCCCCGCCTGCCGCAAGGCGATCAGGAGGACCGAGGCTTCGGTACGAACGTCCCGTGCGCTCGAGCCTGGTCCTCCGATGGCGCCGAGGGGTGTGCGCCCGCGAGGCGGTGATACGGCTGCCGTGTCGCACCGTCATCGCACGCACCGCGACGGTGGTCGGTGGGCGGTGGACCGCGCCCGGGAGGCCCGGGTCAGCCGGGCGCGGCGGGCAGTATCCAGCCGATCATCGCGACGTAGTGCGACACGGCGGCTGCGATGACGAGCGCGTGGAAGACCTCGTGAAATCCGAACGTGCGCGGCCACGGGTTCGGGCGCTGTCGCGCGTAGACGACGGCGCCAGCCGAATACAGGATCCCGCCGGCTGCCAGCAGCGCCAGCGGCACCGGTCGCAAAGCGCCGATCAGCTGCGGCGCCGCGATCACGGCGAGCCAGCCGAGCGCGAGATAGCTCGCGGCGACCAGAGGGCGCGGCGCATCGATCCAGCCGAGCGAGAATGCCACGCCGAGTGCCGCCCCCGCCCAGGCTCCGACGAGCAGCAGCCACGCGGTGGTTCCGTCGATGACCAGCAGCGCGACCGGCGTGTAGCTGGCGGCGATGAACACGAAGATCGTGCTGTGGTCGATGCGGCGCAGCAGCGGCTTGAAGCGCGGCGGTCCCGGCCAGCGGTGATACAGCGCCGAGCCACCGAAGAGCGCGACCAAGCCGGTTCCGTAGACCGCCATCGCGATCGCGGCAGTGCCGCCGGGCGCGAGCACTACGATCAGGCTCGCCGCCGCAAGCGCCGCGACAAACGCGACAGCATGCGAAACGCCGCGCAGCCGCGGTACGACCTCGCTGGCGATGGCATCCACCATGACGAGGATATGCCGCGTGACGCACCGGCCACCGGCACGCCCGTCCGCAGGGCCGAAGCCGAGCGGTTCGAACGCGCGGCGCCGCGCTGGCTTGCGTGCTCCGCGGTCGAGCCGGGCCGGGGCACCTCCGGCGGACGAGCTGGCCGGCGGTCGTGTGGCGCTGCGGCAGGCTGCCCGCGACGCGAGGCAAAGGTCGTCGTAGAGCTGCCCGACGAGCCACGTGTTGAGCGCGTGGCGCGCGAGGCCGCTCAGCGGTAGTAGTCGGCCGCGTCGATCGGCCAGGAACGTCGGCTCAGCCCGTGACTGGCGCGGGCGGCCTACCGGCCCGCCGCTCGGCGGCGACCGCCTTGCGCAGCGAGGCGTCGAAGCCGATCGGTTGGACGTCGAAGAGCGCGGCGCCGCTGGGATCGGTGACGATGGTCTTCGTCGACAGGCCCTCGATCAGCGGCCGGGCGACCGCGGCGTCGACCGGCGTGACGAGGCCGATCCACAACGACGACAGCCACGGCGTCAGCAGCGGCACCGGCAGCTTGGGACGCGGACGCTTGCCGAGCGCGATCGCCATGCGGTCGAGCATCGCAGCGTAGGGGAGGACGTCAGGGCCGCCGACCTGGATCTCGCGCCCGGCCGACGCGGCGACGCTGGGAGCCGCGGCGAGGTACGCGACGACGTCGTCGATGTCGATCGGCTGCGTCGGCGTCGACAGCCAGCGGGGCGCGATCATGAACGGCAGCCGAGCGACGAGGTGGCGCAGCGTTCGGTAGGACTCGCTGCCGGGGCCGACGACCATGCCGGCGCGAAAGTACGTCAGCGGCGGGCCGTGGCGCTCGAGCGCATCGGCCGTGCCGGCCCGGCTGCGCAGATGCTTTGAGCCGGGCTCGTCGCCGAGGCCGCCGAGGTAGATGACGCGGCTGACGCCCTCGCTCGCGCACATCCGCGCGAACGCCTCGGCCGCGCGCAGCTCGCGCTGCTCGAAGTCGCCGGCGCGGTCGCCCATCGAGTGCACGAGGTAGTACGCGACGTCGACGCCCGCGCCGGCACCGGTGAGCGTGGGCGCGTCGAGCACGTCCCCCTGGTGCAGCTCGAGCTCGCCGACCGGTAGGCCGCGCGTGCGCGTCACGTCGCGCACGAGCGCACGGACCTCGACGCCGTCGCGTAGCAGCCGCTCACAGAGCGCGACTCCGACGAATCCGGTCGCTCCTGCGACTAGCGCGCGCATCACACGAGGGTAGTGCGGCGCGCGGGCCGGCGGTTCACGACCGGACAACGAACCAGGCGGGGTGAGAGCGCCTCCTTCTGACCCACGACGTCCTGGCCCTGCCCGCTGCGGCGCGCACCCCGGTTTCGTCGATCTCGTGTGGCGTGCGGGAGCGCGCGGCGGCAAGCGCGCCCGAGACGCACGCGTCGCCGAGGCTGCGGGACTGTGCGCCGATCGCACGACGCGCCCTTCTACGCGCAGCACCGATTGCCACGCAACCGGCGACAGTCACTCCGACCGTGCCCGACCTCATCCCGGTTTCCGATCAGACTCTGTATCGACCCCTACCAGCTCTGCGGACGCGAGACGCGCGCCACGACGACCGCCGCTCTGCGCGAGGAGCAGCAGCCAGAAATGGCCCACGCGCAGGCTGCTGGGATGGCGCGCGGTCGCGGACGCTGGGAGGAGTCGTCGGTGCGAAACGTGTTTCCGCTTCCACGCGAACGCCTCGGTGGCGCCGCGTTATGACGGGCGCTACAGCGGTGTTGACGTCGAGGCAGAGCTCCGTTTCAGGGCAGACGGCACGCTGACGTGGGATGCCGCCGCGGGTGAGTGGACGATGTACGGAAGCGCGCTGCGGGTGACGAGCGGCGAGCGGCGATGCGAGGGCGCGATCGGTCCTGATGCGATCTACCTCCAATGCGCCGGCGGCGGTGGGCGGCAGGATCGCAGCCAGGTTGGCGTCATTTGTCGCGGACGCCTGAAGCGGGGCGCCGCTCCGATCGCGGGTCAGCAGTTGCGGGTCACTGATCGACAGAGTGGCTCGCGTCGACGAGCCGCTGGTGGCTGCACGCTCTGACAAGCGGCGTCGATGTCAGCTGTCGGCGATCTCCTCGGCTACGGCGCGCAGGAACGACTCCCAGTCCTCGACCGATGCAAGCAGGAGCTGGACGAGCTCGATCGACCACTTCCAGTCGCAGTTCCTCGTGCCGAGCAGCGCGAGCAGGACGTCGACCAGGGCCATGCCGGCGAACCGCTGCCTCAGGCCGGACCGCCGCGGCACGACGATGTTGACGAGCTCGGCGGGCTCGATGCCGTGGCGCGTGCGCAGCCACGTGACGATCGCCGTGCGGCTGTGCTCCCCGCCTTCGGACTGAAACGCGTTGCGGGCGCTCGCGGCGCGATCGTCGAGCAGCGATGTCAGGAACGCGAGCAGCGGCTTTGGCAGCTTGATCTCCTCGTTGGTGGCGCAGAGCTTGCTCTGCTGCTGCCTCCATTCGAAGATCTTGTAACCGGTGGTCAGATCCTCCTCGGCGTCGGTATCGATCGGTACGAGGAAGGGATTGGTCGCGAAGTCGGCGAGGTTTTGCGCGTTGCGGTCGCTCTGCGAGCTGGACAGGATGATCGACGGCGTCGCGTCGAGCGTTCCGATCAGCTCGGTGAGATCGGCGGCGCTGCTGAGGCCGATGGCGTTCGCGACCGTCATCACGTTGTAGGCGAACAGCTGCGCGCCCGATTCGGCGACGAGCGCGCGGACATTGTCGTCAAGCAGCACGCTGTCGAGCGTGTTCTCGATGACGTCGACCCGCGCGATCTTCGCGAGCAGCTCGAGCAGCGCTCCGTGGCGTGCCCGAACGTTTCCGATCCCGATCCGCCGCGCCAGTCCGCGTCGCTTGAGCTGGGCCAGTACGGTCCAGCCGGCCGCGATCTGGTTCCAGTCGACATCGAGGTTGTGGATCACGAGAGAGTCGACGCGACCGCCGAAGCGCGCGCATACCGGCGTCAGGCGCGACACGAGCGTCTTGTCGTCCTCACGCGGCTGAAGGTCGAACTTGTAGAGCACCTCGTAGCTGTCGCGGTGCAGGCCGCACGCCTTCACGGCGTCCGCGAGCAGGGCGGTGTTGCCGTAGCTCTCGGCGCAGTCGAAACGGCGGTATCCCAGCCGCACGGCGGTCTCGATCTCGAGCTTCGTTCGCCCTCCGAGGCCGAACACGGCCCACGGCTTGGTCCGCCTCAAGGCGGCGCGGGCGTACTCGACGAGATATGCGTCGTACTCGTCGCTGCTCGGCCCCAGCTGCTTGATCAGCGCAAGCAGCGCTCCGCGGTTGTACGTCTCGACCGCGTTGTCGATCCAGCCCTTGATGAACTCGCCGCCCTTGCCGTGCGTGTCCACGCTCCATGGCGTCACGACCCCCCGCTTGACCGGCGGGAGCGCAAGCGGCCAGCGCTGCAGGACCGCGCGGTGCAGTACGCCGCCGAGCGCGTCGTCGCGCCCTGCGGCCGCGCCGGGCGGTGACGCGACGGCGGCGGGTGGCCGCGCCGCGGATGCCGCACTCGCGCGGCGAGGGACGTCGCGGCTGGGCCGCCCAGCAGACGGGGATCGCACAGGCTCGTGCTCTCGGAGGAGCACCACGAGCCGATCCTACCCCTCGCGCGCGGGTAGCACCGCGAAGATACAGCGAGCCGACACGCTCAGTCCCTCCCGCGCTGCCCCCACGGATTCACTTGGACCAGCGCCTCGACAGGCGTGCTGGCCGCGGAGGGCGCGCTCCCTGCGCTCGCGCTCGGCGCGAAGAGCGGCGCTTTTCTTCTCGGTATCGGTAGTGATACCTTGCGTCGATGGCGATGACCTTGCGGTTGACCGATGACGAGACCGAGGCGCTGCGCCGGCGCGCCCGTCGCGAGGGACGCTCGATGCAGGAGATCGCGCGTGAGGCGGTCCGCGTCTACATCGAGCAGACCAGTCGCCGCGAGCTACTTGACCAGGTCCTCGACGAGGAACTGCCGCGCTACGCCGAAGCGCTCAAGCGCCTGGGCGAGTGATCTACCTCGAGCTCGACGATCTGCTGCACATCGCCGAGCGTGCCCTTGGCCACACCGCGCAGGTACGCGACTACGGGCTGCTGGAGTCCGCGCTCGCGCGCCCTCGCGCGACCGCGTTCGGCGAGGATGCCTATCCCGACATCCACCACAAGGCTGCCGCCCTGCTGCACTCGCTGGCCACAAACCATGCCCTGATCGACGGCAACAAGCGACTCGCGCTGGCCGCAACCCTCGCGTTCAACGGCACCAACGGGCTGCGCCTGACGATCACCAACGACGAGGCCTACACGCTTGTGATGCGCGTCGCCGACGGGCAGCGGAGCGACATCACGCAGATCGCGTCGCTGCTCGAGCACGGCACAGCCACTCGCTGATCGTCGCCGCACCGGGCACGACAACGCTCGTCATCCGCCGCGCCGTCCAGACGCCGCGCGGTCATCGCGTCCGCGGATTGATCGTCGTGTTGTGGCGCGCCGGGCTGCGCATCAGCGAAGCGCTGGCGCTCAGGCAAAGCGACCGTGACGACACGCGCGGCGCGATCCTCATGCGTCACGGCAAAGACGACAAGCGCCGCGAGGTCGGCATGGACCAATGGGGCTGGGACCGACTCAGGCCATGGCTGACCTACCGACTCGAACTGCCCGTCGGCGCCCTGTCCTGCGTGATCGACGGAACGACCCGCGGCCGGCACCTCGCACCGGCCGCCGTCCGCGAACAGCTTCGCCGCACCGCGACCGCCGCCGGCGTCCGACGGCGCTTCGCCCCGCACCAGCTGCGCCAGGCGCACGCCGTCGAGATCGCACGCGAGGGCGTGCCCCTCAACGTCATCCAGCGCCAGCTGGGCCACGCGCACCTCGCCATCACCTCGGTGTACCTGCAAGGCATCGACAACGCCGAGATCATCAACACCGTCCACGCCCGCCGCGCATCGATGATCCCCGCCAGCGCCGGCCTGCGCCCGCCACCGTAGAACCGCCGGCGATCATCGCTCGGAGTCGACGGAGGCTTGCGCTCCGCGCGAATCTGAGCAGCGCGACTCTGGAGAAACCGGCGCGATTCAGGCGGCGACGCTGCGTACTCACCGAGGTGTCAGTGCCTGGACTACAGTCGCGACGTGTCCATCTTTCTGGCGCGCCCGGAGCGGATCGCGGACGGTATCCGGCTGGCCGTGAAGGACCTCTTCGATACGGCCGGCCTGCGCACTACGTACGGGTCGATCCTGTTTGCGCAGCAGGTGCCCGATCGCACTGCCGAGGCGGTCGCGCGGCTCGAGGCGGCCGGGTACGTGAATGTCGGCAAGACGAACCTGCACGAGTTCGCCTACGGCATCACGAGCTACAACCCGCACTTCGGCGATGTCCCCAATCCGCTCGCTGCGGGCCGGATGGCCGGGGGGTCGAGCGCGGGCTGCGCGGCCGCCCTCGCCGGTGGCCTTGCCGATGCAGCGCTCGGCTCGGACTCCGGCGGCTCGATCCGGATCCCGGCCGCCTGCTGTGGCGTCGTCGGTTTCAAGCCCAGCCACGGGCTCGTGCCGCTGGACGGCTGCCGACCGCTCGCACCCAGTTTTGACCACGCGGGCCCGATGGGGCGCGACGTGCAGACGTGCGCGCACATGCTCGAGGTACTCGCCCCCGGCTTCGAGCCAACCGAGCTCGATTCTCTGCAGGAGCTCGAGGTCGGGGTCGCCTGGCTTGAGTACGCCGACCAACACGTGCGGGCCCGCGTCCATGCGGCGGCGCAGCTGTTCGCGCGCCGTCGCGAGGTCGCCTTGCCGTTCCCCGACGGCGTCGGCGCGGTGTTCATGCGAGAGGCAGCCGAATCGCACCGCGGGCTGTTTCCCGAGCACGCCGACGCCTACGGCGAGAACGTGCGGGCAAAGCTCGAGCGGTGTGTCGCGATCAGCGACGCGGAGTTCGAGGCGGCGTCGCGCCGCCTGCACGAGTACCGGGAACGCGCGGCCGAAGCGGTCGACGGACTCGACCTGATCATCACACCGACACTCGCCTTCGTCGCCCCGCCGGCCGTACGAGACGACCGCGACATCCTCGACGCCGTCATCCGCCTGACGTACCCCTTCAACGTGCTCGGCTGGCCAGCGCTCGCGCTTCCTTGCGGGCCGGCCGAACGCGGCCTTCCCGCCTCCGTCCAGCTCGCGGCGGCCGCTGGAGAAGACGCCCGCGTCCTCGCCGCCGGCTCGCTGCTCGAGCGCGCGCTGGCGGCGCGCCACCCAACCACCGCCAAGACGTGATCAAACCACGAACCGCGCATTTGCACGGCTGTCCGGGCTCCTGCAGGGACACGGAACACCCGACTCGTGCAGGTTGCCGGCTTCTCCCTGGCGTGAGATGCACAAGCGGTGGCAGCCCACATCCAAGGACTTGGCTCTTGGTCGTGCCTTCCAAGCGGAAGTGCCTAGCGCAGGCGTTCCCGAGGGCGGCGGGTCGAGTCCGGTAGCTCGCCGGGGTCGGAGCCACTCGCCTGGTTTGGGGGCGGGCCGCGCGGGGCGCGCATGGCTTGTCGCGAGGCATGCGGGCGCGGAGGGTCGTCCGGTGTGGGAGCGGATGCTCAAGCGCTTGGGTGCGTCTGCCGACAGTGACTTGGATGAGTGCCGCACCCCTCATTGGTCGCCCGGCTCAGGAGCTCCTGGCGCGCAAGCATCTGCGCGAGGGGTGGCTGCTGGTCCTCGCCGGTGTGCTGATCCCGTTCTTCGGGATCTGGGCCGCGGCCAAGGGCGTGCGCGTGTGGGGGATCAGCCGCAGCCCCGCTGCGATCGTGCTGATCGTGGTCGGTGTCGCGGTCTTCGCCGCACGTCTGACGTTTTACGTCATGTCGTAGATCGCGTCGCGCGGTCTAGCGCAGAGCGACCGTCTGCGGGTGCTCCTCGCCGCTGACGCGTCGTTCGATGTAGTCGGCGTCATCGAGGTCCAGCGGCCTCAGCACGCCCCAAGCCGCGAATAGCGCGTTTGCCGCGGCGGGATCGTCGGCGGTGAGCAGCACGCCCGCCAGGGCCTCGCCGCGCAGCGGGGCGTGGTCAGGGCCGTGACGCAATGGCGGCGTGAGGATCGTGGGATCGAGCACGATCGCGACGTTCGGCGGTTGGTCTGCGACGTCTAGTCGCGGCAACATCGACTGGCCGTCGTGCCAGAGCCAGTCGACTGGGGCGTCGGGGTCAGCGGCGACCGCCCACGACCCGCCGCGGATCGGGAAGCGGCGGTTCATCGCAGGGTCAGAGGCCGACGTCGAGCCGGCGTCGACCACCACGGCGCGAACGCCGCCGCGGGTGACGACAAGCGGCTTGCGCAAGAGCGGATGGGTGATCGTCAGCGTGTCACCATCGACCGACAGCTCGGCGGTGCCGTAGAGCAGGCGCGTGCGCTTCCACGCGACAAACGCAAAGGCCGCGACTGATGCGGCCCCCAGCGCGAGCATGAAGACACGTCCGCCAGTCGGTATGTCGGCAAGGGCGCCAGCGGCGATCGAGGCCACGCCGAGCGGCATCGCCAGTGTGCCGAGGATCAGCATTCCGATCGCGTGCAGGACCCGCGTGCGCTTGGTCGCCGGCAGCGCAAGTCGACCGCGTACGGTAGACGTCGGAGTCGGCGAAGCGAGCGGCGCCGCGCTCGATGTTTGCGATCCGTCGAGCGGGAGGTCGCTGATGCCCAGCGCAGCGAACTGCTGCAGCCAGCGCACAGAGGCGGCGCCGCCGTGGCTCAGCTCTTCGGCGATCACCCACGGTTGAAGCTCGACGCCGTCGCCACGCCGTGCGACGGGCTCGTGCGCCGGAAGCAGCGATATGTGCCAGCCGCTGCGCTGCAGCGCGCCGGCAAATGCGGCGCCCAGCGCGGCGATGGCGGCGTCGGGATCGAGCGCCAGCGCCGGCAGGTCGGCGGCAGTCCCAGCGATCGCGGTGCTCGCCCAGCGATCGGCGTAAACGCGGTGCGCCACGTCCTCCCACGCAACAGGCAGCAGTGCGTCTGCCGCGTCGCCGGCGTAGGCCGCCAGCACGCGACGTTCAAGTTCATCGATCTGCTGCAGCAAGCCGCTGGCGGGATCGCCGGTGAGGCCCGGCCACTGCGCTCGATCTGCGCTCGCTGCCAGGCGGCTGCTTGGCAGCGGCTCGGCGGCGTAGGGGTGCTCGCGCTCGATCTCGAGGATCGCGCGCCAGACCAGCGCCAGCTCGCGACGCACCTCGGCCGCCTGCAGCGTCGCGATGAACCCTTCCAGCAGCGGCGGGCGATGCCCGGCATCGAGCACCGCAACGACATCGCGGTGCCAGTAGTTCTCCCACGCCAGCGGCGCGAGTGTCGCGACGCGCAGCGCGTCGTCAAGCAGCGATCCGTCGCCGGCCGCCGCGATCTGCGCATCGGCCCAACGCTGCCGGCGACGCGACGCCCACCGCGACAACCGCAGATAAGCACCCGCGTGCGGGACCAGCAGCACGCGCACCCAGCGTGCACGGCGAACCATGCGCTCGTCGAAGCGGCCAACGGCAACCTCGACCGGTGCAAGCGCCGCCGCCAGTCCTCCGCGATCGGCTGCCACCGCCGCCAACCGGTGGCGAAGCAGCACGCGCAGTTCCTCGATGCTCAGCATCGCCACCAGCGGTAGGCCGACGCGCAGCCAGCCGCGCCCTGCTTCGATCGCCGGCTCAAGCGTCAGCGACATCCGCTCAAGCTCCCCGGCGCCGACCGCGCTGGCGGCCTCGTCAACTTCTCGCCACAAAAGCGGCTGATCGCCGCGAGTCAACTCGGCGCTGGCACGCTCCTGCGATTCGTGGCCGAGCAGCATCGGCGCAGCCCGCCGGCCCGCGCTCAACACCACACCATAGAAAAGGCCGAGCACGACCGCCAGGCGTTGCATGCCGGCCGCCACGCACATCGCGATCGGCCCCACGATCAGCACGACCCACCAGATCACGGTGACCACCACAAACGACCGCGCCACCAGCCCTCCGGCAGCCGCACGCACAAAACCCGTTGACATCTTCATCGGCCCGCGTCTGATCGACCGCCACAACCCCCACAGCAAGCCATGCCCCGATGAACTAGCCAAGTGTCGACCACAGACAAGCATCCCGGGGCACGCGGCAAGACAGAACGACGCAGACCGCACGGATCCAGCAGCGTCAGCGACTTCGAGAAGCGGACGGCTGCCGGACAATGCCTGCTATTGGCGCTGCCCGCCGCGGTCCCCCGCCCCGCTGGAACGTTGGTTTCCAGATTGGGCGGGCATCAGGTCTCGCTCCCGCGCTGACCGCCGACGCTTGCGCTGTGCGCGAGACCCGACACGCTCGTCGACGCCGCGCGGATCGTTCCGCCCGACTCGATACCGCGATCAGCGATGAAGCGCTGGACGTCGCCCGGGTGTAGAGGACGCGTGGTCAACGCTGCTAAATCCAGACCGCGACCTGGGACCGACCGACATTCATGGCATCAGAGGTCATGACGTGCGCGGGGCACCGAGGTTCGGTGACGTTGCCGGTGAGGTTCTGGAACGCCTTCGTGGACACGTGCCGGTGGCGCACAACGCGCGCTTTGACCAGGCTTTCCTTGAGTCCGAGTTCGCGCGTCTCGGAATCGACATCTCTGACGCGAGCTGGGTTTGCACCATGTCACTCGCGACGGGGCTGGGATGCGGAGGAAGACTCGTGGACTGCTGCGACGCCTGCGGCATCGTGGTGAAAGACCCGCACAGCGCACTCGGAGACGCTCACGCCTGCGCGCAGTTGCTCAGCTCCCTCGCCAAGACATCGCCGCGACGCCAATGGCCGGCGCCGTGCGGCGCGCTATGGCGCTCCTGCCACGGGCGACATCCGGGGGTGCCGCGCAGCGTCGCACGCGAAGCACCCCGCGCCAGGTCGTTTGTCGGCACGCTCGTTGCCCGACTCGACCAGCGCTCGCTCCATCCCGACGGCGCTTCCACCGAGACGCTGGGCTACCTGCAGATCCTCGATCGTGCTTGCCGATCGCGTCGTCAGCGAGGACGAGATCGCCGAGCTCGCCGCAGTTGCCGAGATGTACGGGCTCGGCCCGCGCGAGATTAGAGAGCTCCACGAGCGCTACGTCGGCCAGCTGCTCGCGCTCGCACTCGCCGACGGCGTCGTCACCAACCGCGAGCAAGCCGACCTGGAACTCGTCGCGGCGCTGCTTGGCGTCGAGCACCCCCTTCACGTGCGACCGGACTCGGTGGCTGGCCAGGCACGGGCCTCGCCATCTCGTTGGCAAGAGCGTCTGCTTTACGGGCACCTTGACCTGCTGTCACGACGGCGTCCCGATGACCCGCGAGGTTGGCGCAAGGCTCGCCGAAGCTGCCGGGCTAGTCGTCTGCCCGCGGGTGACACAAGCGCTCGACCTCCTCATCGTCGCCGACGCCGAAACGATGTCGGGCAAAGCCCGTAAGGCGCGCGCATATGGCACCAGGATCATCGCCGAAGCCGCGTTCTGGCCGCTAATCGAGGTCGACGTCACGTGACAACGCGTAGCCCGGCTCTCCCTGAAGCGCCGCGTCGCCCCACGCAAACAGCGCGCTCTGGTCAGATCCTGAGCCCCTGAGCCGGACGCGGGGCACGGCAAGCTTGCGCTCGGCGCGAGATGCACAAGCTCCCGACAGCCCGCGCGAAGAGCCATTGCGGGGCCGCCGGCTAGGCGTCGTGCGTGGAGGCGAAGGCTGGGGTCACTTCATCAACGCCGCCTTCTCGCCAGAGCAGGCCGAGCGGCCCAACCATGGCTTCCCGGTGCAACGGGCGCACGCTACTGTCGCCGTCGTGAAGCCAGATGTTCGCAACCAACTGGAACGGTTGCTCGATTACGCCCGTGCGGTCAACAGGGCCGCGCAGGCGTCCCCGGAGCGGTCCGACATCGTGGTTGGAGGGCGCGGCTACCTCGGCGGGGCGGTCGAGACGATGCACTATCTGTCCCTGCTGACAGACGACGAGCAGCACGAGTGGTTTGAACGACTCATGAGCGAGCTACCCCCGACGAACTGGGCAGCCGGGGGCTCGGCATAGGCGCTCACACAAGACCGTCTCTCACCCGTGCGAGCAGCAGTCGCCTCGCACGGATCTCGACGCTTGCGTTCTGCGCGAAAGAGCGACGTCTGCGCTGAAGCTAGGCGCTGTATTCGCTGGCGATCTTGCCCAGCCGCTGGTCGAAAGTCAGCAGGTCGGCGCCGGTGGCGAGTGCGGTTGCCAGCGACAGCGCGTCGGGGAGGCGCACGCGGCTGTGCGTCGCGCGCAGTTGGGCGGCTCGTCGAGCGATGTCACGGTCGATCGCGATGATGTCAGCGCCGATCGCGGTGATGAACTCATCGATGGCTTTGTCTGCGCTGTGCTTGATCGGGTGTACGAGGATCTCGGCGTAGACGCTGGCGGCGAGGAAGATGCGGTCGCCGGCTGCGAGCCGTGGGCGCAATACGTCGATGGCACGCTGATGCTGGTCGTCTGATGCGTCCAAGAACGCGATCACGACGTCTGCGTCGAGCGCTACCGTCGCCACTCGTCGCGCAGCTCGTCGAGGTATCCCGGGGGATAGGTCCCGGCGGGCAGCCTGCCGGCGAAGCGCGCCACCAGGTCGTCGGCGCGTTCGACCTCGATGCGGCCGCTGCCAGCCACGCGGATGACGACCTCGTCGCCGGCGTTGATCCCGGCGGCGCGCAGTACGCCGACGGGGATCGTGACCTGGTTCTTGCTGGACACCTTGCTCATATCCTTTACCAGGCTAGCACAAAGGTAAAGGCCAGTGGGGCGATGCGACCCGACCAGCTTCACCGGTACGGCGTCACGTCGCTGCGGGCCTTCACTAGCGCCGCGATGAAGTCGGCGACTGGCATGTTGCTCGGGCTGTCTAACACGGTGACTTCTGCGGCACGCACGGCAGCGACCTGGACGCCTCGGTAGAACACATCGGCCACGGGCTCGTCCTCTTCGACCTCAAGCGTCACGATGATTTCGAAGCCGTTGATGATCATGTGGCTCGAAGCGCCTAAGTCCGCACGGGCGTTGGACGGAAGCTTCTGCCTTCGCCTTGCCAGCGACACTGCCGCACCCGCCTGGATGAAGCGCAGCGCCAGCGTGCAACGCCGCGCCGCTCGGCGCGTCAAGCCGCGCTCCGGCATCGCGCAGGCGGAGCGCTCCTGGCACGCGGACGCGGCAATCTCGGCGCCGGCTGCCGGGAGTTGCGCTCGCACGGGAACGCGACACGGTGTTGCGGTCCATGTTTCATCCGCCCTGGGGCCGCCCGATCGCGCAGACCGCGGGGATCGGGCGCAGGTCCTCGACGAGGACCCTGTCGACGGAGAATCCGCCCTCGCGTAGCCGGTCGGCGAGGTCGTTTCCGAGGTCCCGGGCTCGCTCCGGCGAGGAGTGGCGCGCGTCCCAGAAGAGGTAGACGGCCCCATCCCGGGCGAGGTGCTCACGGACGGCACCGAGCGCCGCCTCCGGCTGCTGCCAGAAGGGAGCGACGTTGAAGGCGAAGACCTTCTCGAAGCGCCGATCGCCGAGGTCCGCGTCCTCCAGCGCGATGGCCTCCAGCACAGCCCTGCCCGCGTCGATGTGCTCGCGGTTCCTCCGTGTGGCCATCTCGATCATCTTGGGCGAGCGGTCGATCGCGGTGATCGTTCCCGTCGTCAGCCTCTCGCAGACCAGGGAGACCGCGACGCCGTGGCCACAGCCGACCTCGAGCAGGCGGTCGGTCGGTCGGACCTCCAGAGTGTCGACCGCCCAGACGAACCGCTCCGACGCTTTCCCCGCCATGCCCGAGCAATAGCATCACGCGCCGGCGAAGCCCAGGCCGATCGACTCGATGAGCGTCGCAGCGGACGGCTTTCTCGGCCTCGTCGACGAGCTGCGCCTGCTCCGCTATCCGGTCGTCGTCGGTGGCGATACGCCGTTTCTGCCGCCGGTCACCGAAGACGTCCCTCTGGACCTGATCGAGACCAGGACGTTGAGCTCGCGCGCGATCTACGAGCGCTACGGCCGCGCCCGCGACGAGTCGGACTGATGCCGCAGTCCGAGTCATCCCGCCCCTGCGGCCGACCCAGAGGAGCGGAATTCCCGCGCAGGTCCGGGAGGGTCGTTTCGCGCGAGGCCAACTAGCCACCGCTCGCTCAGAGTGACTCGGGCAAGCCGAACCAGGGGAACACGGAGCCGTCGAAGGTCACGATGTCCGCGACCTCGCCGTCCACGATGCCGACGACGTCGAGGGCCATCGGGAAGTAGCCCTCGTCGCCGGGCTTGCGCACGTAGTTCGCCACCGCCGGCTGGCGGTTGGCGCGGGTGACCAGGCAGCGGAGGGAGCCGAATGCCTCCGAGCCGAAGCCGCCGTCGATCCAGGACTGGACGACCTCCTCGCGGCCCTGCCAGAGGCCGGGCTGCGGCGGCATCGAGAAGC
Source organism: Thermoleophilia bacterium (assembly GCA_046565905.1). Classification (GTDB taxonomy): domain Bacteria; phylum Actinomycetota; class Thermoleophilia; order Solirubrobacterales; family Solirubrobacteraceae; genus CADCVQ01. The sequence continues at coordinate 86,931 of JBKHXR010000019.1, forward strand.
GGACGTCCTCGCTCAGGAGCCGCTTGAGGGCGATCGGGTCCGGTCCCTCGCTGTACTCGACGTAGCGGTCCAGAAGCTCCCGCTCGGCCGCCGTCACGTCGGTATCGGACGGCCACTCCTCGCGGTGCTCGGGCAGGTGGTCGCCCATCGCTGCCCGCGCACGCTGGAGAGCGCTGTTGACGGCGGGCACGCTCGTCTCGAGCACGCTCGCGGTCTCCTTGGCAGAGAGGCCGAGGACGTCTCGCAGGATCAGCACCGCGCGCTGCAGCGGGACCAGGCGCTGGATCGCGACGAGGTAGGCGAGCTCGATCGTTTCCTTCGAGACGACGGTGGCCTCCGGGTCGTCGCCAGCGCCGACGAGCTCCTCCAGCAGCTCGTCGGGATAGGGCTGTAGCCACAGCACCTCACCGGTCGCGGACACGGTGCGAGGGCGCTTGTCGAGAGCGTCGAGGCAGGCGTTCGTCGCAATCCTGTAGAGCCAGGCGCGCAGCGAGGAACGGCCCGCGAACGTCTGACGCCGGCGCCACGCGCGCAGGAAGGTCTCCTGGACGAGGTCCTCGGACTCCTCGAAGGAGCCGAGCATCCGGTAACAGTGGACGTGCAGCTCGCGCCGATAGCGCTGCACGCTCGCGGTGAACGAGCGGCGGTCGAGCTGTGTGTTGGGATCCTGCGTCGTGGAGGTCATATGCGTGTGACGGCCGGCACCGCGAAAAATCATCGCGCCTGGGCAGCGCAGGGATCCCCTGGACATCGATGTTTACCGCTCCGGCTCCCATGCCACCTCGACGATGACGGTGGCCGCGGACTATTTCTACACGGGATAGTCGCCTCGGCTTGGGCGCCGCTTCGCGCCGCTGACGCGCCTTATCGGTTCCGCGTCCCTGTCGCGTGGGACGGAACTATCTACCGCGGGGACCCCGAGGTAGTCCTCGCATCGTCGCTGTCGCAGCGGGAAGAAAGCATCCGTGCCCACGGGCCAGGTAGTCACTCGTGTCCCGGCGTCGCATCGCGTTGTGGCGCAGGTGTTTCTCAGGTGGAAGCCGATCCGCGCGCGGCTCGGGGCCTGGCGCGTGCTCGACGTCATCGACGAGGACTCCGTGCTCGATCTCGTCGAACTGCTGCATGCGTCTCATGGCCGCAAGGCGCGGGTTGCGCGGGCCGCGGATCTCCTCGAGCGCGTGGCACGGATGCTCTACGGCGAGAAGGTCTTCGAGCCGCTCAATGCGCCCCGCGATCGGTGGCGTGATCAGGGCGCGATCGTGGTCATGGCGGCAGCTCTTGACGGCGTCCTGGGACGCGATGACAACGACCGCGCGCGGCGCCGACTTTCTGCGTGGTACTGGAACCGGATGCTCCTCGACACCCGCGCGCGGCCTCTGATCAAGTCCGAGGTTGAGGCCAGTGAGTTGCGCAGATGGCTCGTCGCCCGCGCCAGAGCACAGCCTCCCCGCCGCTTCAAGGATCACCACCGAGACATCACGGCAACCGAAGTCATCGCAGCCTCGCGTAACCAGCGCCTGGGTCGCGCGCTGAGGGCGCTGATGCTTCGAAAACTCCCGCGGGATTGGCTTACGGGCGAGTTGATCGAGACCCACCGCCATGTCGACGATCCACGACTAGACCTGCACCACATCTTCCCTCGCGCTTGGTGCGACAGTCGACGTCCCCCCGTTGCGCCCAGGCGGCGTGACTCGATCGCGAATTTGACGCCGCTGTCGTCGTACACCAATCGATCCATCGTGGGCTCAAGAGACCCGCAAGCTGCCTTCGCGCGTTCGAGCAGGCAGGTATCGCAAGCAGTCGGCTTGCCGAGTTGCTCGCCGACCACCTTGTGGACGTCGAACTCCTGCGCTCCGAACGACCGAGGACTTCCTTGCCGCTCGCGCCGGTCGACTGGCTCAGCTCGCGACGGACGCGGCGAAGGACCCTCAGCTCTGACCTGACGGCTCGCGCCTCGCGCGAAGGGCACTGGTGTAGCAACTGCAGGGCTCAGGCGCTCAGGCGCTGCACCGGTTGTCCGGTGACGTCGGCGATGAGCTCGAAGTCCTTGTCGTCGTGGAGAACGATGAGCCCTGCGACCTCGGCGATCGCTGCGATGATCAGGTCCGGTACCGACGGGGCGCGGTGGTGTCCGCGGTCGGCCAGCAGGGTCAGCACGCTGACGGCGCGATCCTCGGCGATCGGCGTGAGGTGCTCGATCGGCATCGAGCTGACCGGCGGACCGCGCAGCCCGGCGTCGAGGTCGGTTGCGTCGCGGGCGGAGTATCCGACCTCGAGCAACGTGACCGTTGCGATGCGCACGACGCCGCGCTGGATGCGCTGCGCCCAGGCTACGGCGTCCGCGCTTGCGCCCAGTCGCGTGAGCGCCGACTTGTCGATGAGCCACTCCGTTGCCGGGTTGGGGTCGCTCACGACCAGGCCCGGCGCATGACGTCCGGGTCGTCGAGATCGCCGAAGCGGGCGCTGAACGCCTGGAGGTCCTCGACGGTCACCGGCGTCGACGGGCGCGCGGCGTCTTGATGCAGCCGGCGTCGCAGGTATTCGGTCCGCGACAACCCCAACCGCGCCGCGTGCGCGTCGATGCGTGCGAGATCCTCAGCGGGCACATCACGGATCAACACGTCGGGCATGCACACATGATATCAGCCGATAGCGCGCATGCGCGCCGCTGGCCGAACGGTCAGCGAGCCCGCGATCCGCAACCGGAGCAAAGTGGTGCTCATCGACGCTTGCGCTCGGCGCGAGAACCGGCACCGCGCGTCCGGGGCAAGGCGCAGCGATTGGGGGTGTGGGGCTTTTCGAAGGCTGAGGCCGCCAAAAGCCCCACGCCCTCCACGCGAAAGGCAGCGTCGACGCCGTGTAGGGCTTGATTACCGACAAAGGCAACCGTCCGCCTCGCGCCCCGGAACCCGAACCGGCGCAAGAGTGTTGGAATTCGACGTGCTGGGCTCTTGCCGATCGCTCTGCGCCCTGCGCGAGTCGCGGCGGCCGGCCGCGGGTAGGGCACTGTGTTCGGCCGCCCATCCGGCGGCGGCCGCCGAGAACGAGGAGGTGGATCGTGGCGATCATGTCGAAGCTGTCGCAGTTCGTGCGGTCGTTGACGTCCGACAAGGGCAACACGGATGTTCCGCCTGGCACGGAGGTGCCGCCGGTGGAGCAGGGCGCCGTGCCGCGGCCCGATCGCGAGCCGCAGGCCGGCTTCGAGCCCGAGCGCGGACCGAACCAGCGGATCCCGTAGAGCGCCGCCCTCGCGGCGAGAGGGCCCGCGAGGGCGACAACGCCCAGCGAAGACAAGCTGGCGGGGCGGCTCTACGAGCCGGACCGAGATCCCTCCGGTCCGGTGCGCCGCGAGCGGATTCCCGCCTCGCGCGGGCTGCAAACCCGGGCGCGACGGCCCCCGTGCAACGGATCGTCCGCGACGGCGGCGCGCCGCCCGCCGGCTATCCCGCGCCGAACCCCACCCGGTGCTCGTCTCGCGTCGTGCGCACGTACAGAACCTGGGCGAGGTTCAGGCGGATCGTGCCATCGTCGACGGTGAGGTCGTGCCACTCGGCCCCCTTTACAGCCTCCAGCAGCGTGTCGAGGTGCTCGTCCTCGACACGCAGCGCGAGCACCTGCGGGCTGCCCGACAGTCCGATCGTGACGCGTTGCAGAGCCATCAGTGGACCTCCGCGGGCTGGACGATCTCGGTCAGCACGCCGCCCGCGGTCTTCGGATGCAGGAAGGCGACGCGCGAGTCGCGGATTCCGCTGCGGGGCGTCTCGTCGATGAGCTTCAGGCCGGCATCCTTCAGCGCCGCGAGCGTCGCCTCGATGTCGTCGACCTGATAGGCGACGTGGTGCATGCCGGGCCCCTTCTTCGCGATGAACTTGCCGACCGGGGTGTCCGGGCCAGTCGGGGCGAGCAGCTCGATGTGGTTCTCGCCGACGTCGAGCAGCACGGCCTCGACGCCCTGCTCGGTGACGGTCTCGCGATGCACGAGCGTCATGCCGTAGTCGCGCTCGTAGAGCTCCAGCGACGCGTCGAGGTCCTCGACGGCGACGCCGATGTGATCGACGCGGTTGAACATGCGCCGCATCCTATTGGCGCGCCCGGGACGCCGCGCGGGCAGGAGCCGCGAACCGCTGCCGCAGGCGGCGCGGCGACCGTCAGGGCTGCGGCGGTGGCGCCGACGTGCGGCCGTTGCGCGCGTCCTCCGGGGCAGCCGGCGCCGCGGCTGCGACGACGCGCAGGCCGGGCTGGCCGCCGCTGCGCTGCATGCGCGGGACGCCCTTCATGATGCGATCGATGTCGCGCCGCTCGAGCACCTCGTTCTCGAGCAGCGCCCGGGCGAACTCCTCGAGCTTGCCGCGCTGGCTCGTCAGCAGCTCGTTCGCCGCGCGCTGGGCCTCGAACGTCAGCTCCTGCTGCTCCTCGTCGCGCACCCGGCGAAACTGCTCGGAGCCGAAGTCGTCGTCGGCGATCGCGCGCTGCGCCGTGCCCGCCGTGCCCATCGCGTACTCGTGGACCATCGCGCGCGCGACGGCGGCGACCCGCTGGAGGTCGTCCGACGCACCCGTCGTGACCTGGCCGAAGACGATCTGCTCGGCCACCCGCCCGCCGAGCAGCACCGTCATGTGGTCGATGAGCTCCTCGCGCGTCTTGAGGTAGCGGTCCTCGTCGGGCAGGTTGAGGGTGTAGCCGAGCGCGCGTCCGCGCGGGACGATCGAGATCTTGTGGACGCGGTCGACGCCCGGCAGCAGCTCCGCGCAGAGGGCGTGCCCGGCCTCGTGGTAGGCGACGACCTCCTTCTCGTGGGCGTTGAGCACGCGGCGCGACTGGACGCCGGCGATGACCCGCTCGAGCGCCTGCTCGAAGTCCTCGCGGCTCAGCGCGAGGCCCTTGCGCCGCGCGCAGCGGATCGCCGCCTCGTTGGCGAGGTTGGCGAGGTCGGCGCCCGTCAGGCCGCTCGTCTGGGCGGCGACGTGGCCGAGATCGACCTCCTCGCGCAGTGGCTTGTCGCGGGTGTGCACGCCGAGGATCCGCTCGCGGCCGACGATGTCGGGCGGCGAGACGAACACCTGGCGGTCGAAGCGTCCGGGCCGCAGCAGCGCCGGGTCGAGCTTCTCGAGCAGGTTGGAGGCTGCCATCACGACGACGTCGCCGGTCGAGTTGAAGCCGTCCATCTCGACGAGCAGCTGGTTGAGCGTCTGCTCGCGCTCCCCGGAGTGGTCCGAGCCGCGCCTGCCGCCGACCGCGTCGAGCTCGTCGATGAAGATGATCGCCGGCGCGTGCTTGCGCGCCTCGCGGAACAGCCGCCGGATGCGCGCGGCGCCGAGGCCGGCGAACATCTCGACGAACGAGGCGGCCGACTGGGAGAAGAACTGCGCGCCGGACTCGTGGGCGACCGCCTTGGCGAGCAGCGTCTTGCCCGTGCCCGGCGGTCCGTGCAGCAGCACGCCGGCCGGTACCCGGGCGCCGAGCTTGGCGAACTCCTTGGGATTGCGCAGGAACTCGACGACCTCGCGCAGCTCGTCCTTGGCGTCGTCGACTCCGGCGATGTCCTCCCAGGCGATCGAGCTCTTGACCTCCGGCTTGATCTGGACGGGCTTCGTCCGCGGCATCAGCTTCAGCGTCCGCCACAGGAAGAAGCAGATCAGGAACATGAAGATGATCGTGGCGACGCCCGACCACTCCAGCCCGAAGTCCTTCACGCTGTCGAGGAAGCTTGGCTCCGGCACTGGTGGTGGGGCTGCGTTCATGCGTTCCTGCCTTCGGCGTTCATGCCTTTGGGGATGCCTGCTCTTACCCGGTCGCCTGTTGCTCGACCCGGAGGATCTCGGCCAGCGCCGACCGACCGACCTCGAGCTGGCGCTCGCTCGGCTCGCGCGTCCCGAGCAGGCGCTGCAGCTCGTGACCCGGGCGGCGCAGGGCGCGCGCGGTGGCGCTGCCGGCGTGCTTCTCGCTCCAGACGAAGACCTCCACGGCGACGCCGAGCGACGCGACGCCGACCGCGAACTGCGCGGCGGGGCCCGGGCGCTCGAGCGTGCGGCGCAGCAGTGCGGCGCCCGCGAGGTTCGCGGCCAGCAGCGGCGCCATGAGGTGCGAGCCGCAGCGGTCGTGCTCCTTGGCGGCGTCGGCGGCGTCGGGCTTGTCGTCCTCGTAGGCGGCGATCGCCTTGTGCTCGACGCCGTGGTACTCGGCCAGCTCGCCGCCGCGCAGCGCGACGAAGCTCGGCAGCAGCGACACGGCGGCGAGCACCGCCTCGGTGCCGGCGCCGGCCTTCAGTCGGCCGCGCAGCAGGCGCCCGCCGGCCGCTGCCGCCGCCATCGAGCCCAGCACGCGAACGTCCTGAAAGGGCAGCCGGGCCTCGGGCAGCGCGCGCTTGACGAGCGGGATGACGACCATCGCCTCGCCGAGCCGCACGACGCCGCGCACGCCGGCGAGCCTCTCGACACCGCGCACGCGCGGCTTGCGCCCCGACGCCGTGGCGATCGAACCGTCGCGGCGGCGCACCGAGGCGGCCCAGTGCGTCGGTCCGTGGACGAGCAGTCCGTTGCGCAGCGCCATTCCACCGAGTCGCAGCTTGTCAGCCACCGAGCAGCTCCTTGCATATGTCGCGAAAGAAGGTCGCCGCGAAGCCGAGATCGCGCACGTCGATGCGCTCGTCGGCGGCGTGGACCAGGGGTGATGTCTCGTAGAGGTTCATGTGGCGCTGCGGGAAGAAGCCGTAGGCGACACAGCCGGGAAAGGCGTCGCGGAACGTGCGCGAGTCCGTGAACCCGGGCAGGATCGTCGGAACAACGCGCGATCCGGGGTCGTTCTCGCGCAGCCAGCCCGCGATCGCGTCCATCAGCGGCGAGCGGACGGGCGAGCCGTTGCCGACGACCCGCTCGGTGAACTCCAGGCGGTAGCCCTCGTCGCCGAGCACCTCGCGGATGCGCATCAGCGCGTGCTCCTCGCCGAGCCCCGGTGGAACGCGGCAGTCGACGCGCAGCTCGGCGCTGGCGGGGATGACGTTGATCTTCTCGGAGCCCCAGATCCGCGTCGGCGCGAGCGTGACGCCGAGCATCGGCTCGACGAGCAGCGCGAGCCCCGGGTCGTTCGCGCGCAGGCGCTCGAGGGCCGATCGAACATCGCCGACGCCGCCGTTGACCTCGAGGCCGAGGCCCTCCAGCAGCGCCCGCGGGCCCTCGGTGAGGTCGTAGCCGGGCTGGCGCTCGCCCATCCGCGCCAGCAGCGGCGCCATCTTCAGCAGCGCGTTGTCGCCGATCTTGGGGATCGACGCGTGGCCGGCGACGCCGTCGGTGACGACGCGAAAGCGAAACACGCCCTTCTCCGCGACGCAGACGCCGTACAGGCGCTCGCCGTCGTACGGGATGACCGCGCCGGCGCCCTCGTTGAGCACGTAGTCACAGCGCACGAGATCGGGATGGTGCTCGCACAGCCAGATCGCGCCGAGGTCGCCGCCGACCTCCTCGTCGACGACCGCCACGACGAGCAGGTCGCCGTGCGCGGGACGCCAGCCCGAGCGCGCGAGCGACAGCGCCGCGCTCACCTCGGCGGCCGTCTGGGACTTCATGTCCTGCGCGCCGCGTCCCCAGACGAAGCCTTCGGCGATGTCGCCCGACCACGGATCGTGCGTCCAGTCGGCCGTCGTCGCCAGGACGGTGTCGACGTGCGACAGCAGGCACAGCGTCGGCCCGTCAGCGGCGCCGCGCAGGCGCGCCACGAGGTTCGGGCGCTCGGGCTCGGCACCGTGCAGCTGGACCTCGAAGCCCGCGCCGAGCAGGTCGGCGGCCAGCGCCTCCTGCAGCACGCGCTCGTTGCCGGGCGGGTTGACCGTGTTGCAGCGGATCAGCCGCTGCAGCAGCTCGGTCGTGTCCTGCTGAAGATCTGCCGCCACGGTCGAAGGCATGTTAGGGCGCGGCGGATGCGCCATCGATCAGGTGTGGACCCGATCTGCGCCGCGCCACTACGAGACCTGCCCGGCGCCGCGCAGGCAGCTGCGCGCGTGGCGCCCGCTGACCTTCCGGCAGGCCGCCTCGAGCGCCTCGGGCGTCGCCTTCAGCGAGGCCAGCACCGATCCGACCCCCTCGTAGCAGTGGGCGCGGTGTCGCGCGGGCGCGCGGGCGCAAAAGCGCCCGCCGCGCTCGCCGGCGGCGTCGGCGTTGACGATCTCGCGCGAGACGCCGTAGAGGCAGTCGCCCTCGTTGGCCTTCGCCAGGCGGCAGCTGGCGAGCGCCTTGCCCGCGTCCTTGCCGGCCATCCCCGACACGTCTCGCCCGAAGGACTCGAAGCACGTCTTGACCCACGCGCGCTCGCTGCGCCGGCAGGCGTCGGCGGTCTTGGCCTGGTCGTAGTTCTCGACGCGCAGGATGTTCGCGGTGACGAGCAGGTAGCAGTAGAGCTTGTGGCGCTCGGCGACGGCGTTGCAGGGATAGATCGGGTCGTTCTTGCGCAGGTACTTCGACGTCACGCCGTAGGACGAGTTGAAGTTCTCCATGAAGACGCCGCCGCTGCACGAGACGCGGTCAAAGCCGTTGCGCAGCTCGTCGCAGGTCTTCAGCGAGCCTGGCAGGTCATAGCCCGTGTAGATCATCAGCCCGTGGCCGAGGCCATGGATGCACTGGTAGGACAGGAAGCGCCGCTCGGCGATCTGCGGGTCGCTGCAGAGCTGGCGCGCGACGATCGCCAGCCGGTCGGTCGGCTGGCCGAGGAAGGCGCGCTCGATGATGCCGTGGTAGTAGCCCGACGCGCAGACCGCGCTGCCGGCGACGAACGCCGGCGCGACCTTGTCGTCGAAGCGCGCGAGCGCCGCCGAGCCCATCCTGTGCGCGATCCGGTGGCAGTCGGCGGCGACGGTCGCGTTGGAGTTCATCATCGACTGCAGCCGCTCGAGCGCCGGCTTGGGCCCGTCATTGAAGACGAGGTTGCCGAAGGCCTGCTCGAGGCACTCGGTGTCGGCGCCGCCGCAGTCGGCGAGGCGCCTGTCGTCGGCCTCGAACGGCGCCGTCACCGCCTTGCCGGAGGCCTTGCCGGCGCCGACGAACGCGGCGAGGTCGGCCTTCTCCTCCTCGGAGAGCTTGTCGGCGAAGCTCGGCATGATCCCGCCCGGCTTGCGCAGCTGCGCGAGTACGCGGCTCGGCTTCGCGCCTGCCTCGTCGAGGTCCGGACCGACCGTGGCCGTCGAGCCGGCGGCCTTGAAGGTGTGGCAGCCGTCGCAGCCGTGCTCGGCGAAGAGGCGCTTGCCGGCGACCGGATCGCCGTCGGCGGCCTTGTCCTCGCTCGAGCAGGAGACGGGCGCGAGCGCCGCCAGCGCGACCAGGCACCAACTCGTCAGCAGGCGCGCACGTTTCATCGACGCGACGATAGCCGCGACGGCGGGGACGGTGTCGCAGGTGCGGTGCGGTGGTGGACGCGCGAGCCGGATGCCCGCCTTCGCCGGCGTGGATCCCGGTCGCGCCCGGCCGCGGCGTGATACTTGGCGCATGTCCGATCAGCTCTTCGACATGGGTGACCAGGCGGTGCCCGCGACCGCGACGCCGGTGCCGCCCGCCGACGCCCCGCTGGCGGTGCGCATGCGCCCCCGCACGCTCGACGAGCTCGTCGGCCAGCAGCACCTCCTCGGCACCCCCGACAAGCCGACGACGCTGCGTCGCGCGATCGCCGAGGGCCGGCCGCACTCGATGGTGCTGCACGGGCCCCCGGGCAGCGGCAAGACGACGCTGGCGCGGATCGTCGCCGGCTCGGCGCGCGCCGCTTTCGAGGAGCTCAGCGCCGTGCAGGCGGGTCGCGCCGAGGTGCGCGGCGTGATCGACCGCGCGGCCCACCGGCGCAGGTCCAGCGGCGAGCCGACGGTGTTCTTCCTCGACGAGATCCACCGCTTCAACAAGGCGCAGCAGGACGCGCTGCTGCCGGCCGTCGAGGAGGGCCTCGTCACGCTGATCGGGGCGACGACGGAGAACCCGTACTTCGAGGTCAACTCCGCGCTGCTGAGTCGCTGCCAGGTCTACGAGCTGCACGAGCTGCGGGCCGCCGACATCGAGGCGCTGCTGCGGCGCGCGATCGAGCGCGGCGAGTGCGCGGCGGCGGCGGTTCCCGGCGACGTGCTCGAGTTCCTCGCCGCGCGTGCCGGCGGCGACGCCCGGACCGCGCTGGCCGCGCTGGAGCTCGCCTGCGAGACGGCGGGCGCGAGCGCCGGCGTCACGCAGGAGGGCGCCGAGCAGGCGCTGCAGCGCAAGGCGCTGCGCTTCGACCGCGCCGGCGATCAGCACTACGACTACATCTCGGCCTGGATCAAGGCCACGCGCGCATCGGACCCCGACGCGGCGCTCTACTACCTCGCGGTGATGCTCGAGGGCGGCGAGGACGCGCGCTTCCTCGTGCGGCGGATGGTGGTCCTCGCCTCCGAGGACATCGGCAACGCCGACCCGCAGGCGCTCGTCATCGCCACGGCGGCGGCGGCGGCGGTCGAGCACGTCGGGCTGCCGGAGTGCATCCATGCGCTGTCGCAGGCGACGATCTACCTCGCGCTGGCGCCGAAGTCCAAGGCGGCGACGAGGTCGATCGGCGCCGCCGTGCACCACGTGCGCCAGTTCGGCGCGGCCGCCCCGCCGCCGCAGATCCGCTCGCAGGCCGTCGGCTACGACAGCCCGCACGACCATCCGGGCCACCTCGGGCCGCAGGAGGTCGCGCCCGACGAGGTCGCCGGCGTGCGCTTCTACGAGCCCGACGAGATGGAGGCGCCGCTGCGCGAGCGCCTGGAGGAGATCCGCCGGCGGCGCGGCCGGGCCTGAGCCGGGGCGCGGGTGCGGCGGCCCCCGTGTCCGCGGCTGCGGCCTGCCCGCCTGACAGAATCGAGCGCGATGCCGGCGCACGCCACCGCGGCCACGACGATCGCATGCGTCAGCCCGATCGACGGCACCGTGCTGGGCAGCGTCGCCTCGACGGCGCCCGGCGACGTCGCCGCGGCGGTCGCCGAGGCGGCCGAGGTCCAGCAGCTCTGGGCGCAGCTGCGCTACGCCGATCGCGCCCGCTACCTCTCGCGCGCGGCGCAGGCGATCATCGACGAGTGGGACGACCTCGTCCGGATCATCGTCGGCGAGCAGGGCCGGCCCGTCGCCGAGGCGCAGACGATGGAGCTGCTGCCGGCCGTCGAGACGCTGCTCTGGCTCGCCGAGCACGGGCCGCGCATCCTCGGTCCCGAGCGCGTCGGGCTGTCGCGCTCGCTGCAGCCGGTCAAGCGCGCCCGCCTGACGTTCGAGCCGCTCGGCGTCGTCGCCGTGCTGACGCCGGGCGCCGAGCCGTTCTCCACGCCGTTGGGAGACATCGCGATCGCGCTGATGGGCGGAAACGGCGTCGTGCTGCATCCCTCGCCGCTCGCGGCGCTCGCAGGCGAGCGGATCGCGCGGGCGTTCATGCGGGCGGGGCTCCCCGAGGGCCTGCTGCAGGTCGTGCACGGTCCGCCCGCGACGGCGCGCGCGCTCGTCTCCGCGCCCGACATCGCGCACGTGCGCTTCACGGGCTCCTCGCAGGCCGGCCGCGACGTCGGCGAGGCGTGCGCGCGCGAGCTCAAGCGCGCGACGATCGAGGTCGGCGGCAAGGACGCGATGCTCGTGCTCGCCGACGCGAACCTGCCGCGCGCGATCGGCGGCGCGATCTGGGGCGCGTTCGCGAACGCCGGCCAGTCGGGCGGCTCGCTCGCCCGGGCGTACGTCATGCGCGAATGCTTCGACCGCTTCCTCGCCGGCGTCGTCGTGCGTGCGCGCGAGCTGCGCGTCGGGCACCCCGGCGACGCGCGGACCGACGTCGGACCGCTGCTGGCGAGCGACCGCGTGCAGCGGCTCGCGTCGCTCATCGACGAGGCGCTGTCGGCGGGAGCGACGCTGCACTGCGGCGGGGCGATGACCGACGCCGGCCGCGCCGGGGCTTACTTCGCGCCCGCCGTCCTGACGAACGTACCGCGCGACGCGCGGCTGCTGCACGAGGACGCGCCCGGGCCCTGGCTCGCGATCGAGGCCGTCGAATCCGAGCAGGCGGGGATCGCGCTCTGCAACGAGGGGCTGGGCGGGCTTGGCGCGTCGGTCTGGACCGCCGACGGCTACAAGGGCGCCCGCGTCGCGCGCGAGATCCGGGCGGGGATGGTCTGGATGAACGACCACGTCGTCACGCGCAGCGAGCCGCAGCTGCCGTGGGGCGCGGTCCACGGCAGCGGCATCGGCCGCGCGCGCGGGGTCGTCGCCCTGCGCGCGATGGTCGAGCCCAAGCTCGTCACCTGGGACCCGGCGGCCGGGCGGATGCCGTGGTGGCAGCCCTACGACGCCTCGCTCGTCGCCGCATGGCGCGCCCTCGCGCGTCTGCGCTCGGCGCGCGACGCCGACCGCGAGCGCGGCTGGCGCAACGGCCTGCTGCCGCTGGCTCGGGTGGCGGGCCGGTCGCTGCGCGCGGCGCGACAGCGCTGAGCCGGTGACGGCGCGGCCGGCGCCTGAACGGCGCTCGGGCGTGCATGGGCCGTGGTTGAGGCATACGCTGCCGTGCATGCCAGGTCTGCAAGCGCCCGACGAGATCGACGTCATCGCCGAGGACGCCGACGGCAGCGCGCTGCTGTCGATCATCCAGACGGGCCGGTGGTCCAAGGACGGCGCGCGCGAGCGCAACCGGCTCAAGCGCAAGCTCGGGGTGTACCTGCGCTACGCGCTGGACGGGCAGATGGTGGCGGCGTACCCGAGCCTCGAGGGCCGCCCCGTCGTCATCGCGCTGATGTACGAGGAGCAGCCGCCCCAGCCGCTGCTCGACTACTGGCGCCGGCGCGCGGAGAGCGCCGCGCGCGACGGGGTGACGCTCAAGACGCAGGCGCTGGGCGACACCGTCTGGCGTGCCTGAGCTACTGCGCGCGGGCGCTGGACACCAACCGCAGCCGCTCGGGAGCCAGCGGCACGAGAACGCGCTTGGCGTACTCCGCCCCGCCGCGCAGCATGAGCGAGCGCAGCGGATCCCATGACAGGCCGAACTGGCGGCGCAGGCGGGCCGGCAGCAACCCGACGGTGATGAAGTTGACGAGCTCGAGCACGGGCCGCTTGGCGAGCCCCACGGGCGGGCGCATCACGATCTGCAGGGCCAGCTCGCGGGCGGCGGAGGTGACGAACAGGTCGCTGCCGGCGAGCATGCCGTTCATGTAGTCGTCGAAGGCGCGGATGTCGGCGGGCATCTCGTCGTCGCGGAGCCCGAAGAGTCGACCGATCACGCGGTAGTCCTGCCAGTACGCCTCGCGCTCGGCCGCCGACAGCGAGGCGACGTACCTGTCGTAGAAGACCAGCGCCGAGTCGACGAGCGAAGCGAGGACCCACAGCAGCAGCTCGGGATCGTCGGCCGCGAACGGCGTGCCGGCGGGAAAGCGGCCCGCCGGGCGCCGCAGCTCGCCGCGCACCCGCGCGTGCATCGCCCGCACGCGACGCGTCGCGCGGTCGGCGTCCGCGCGCGAGCCGAAGGCGATCGTGTTCATCACCGCCGCCGTCCGCGCCAGGCGCTCGTAGGGCTCGTCGAGCGCGCCGGTGTGCGCGAAGAAGCCCTCGAAGGCGACGGGGTGGGCGGCCTGCATCAGCAACGCACGCGGCCCGGACAGCGCGACCACGTACTCGCGGTGCACGCGGCGCAGCATCGAGCTGTCGTCGAAGTAGGTCTGCATCGGCTCCGCTGCGAACGCTAGAGGATCGTTTGCGTCACCTCTCCCTACGGCCCATTACCCTTGGACGGATGCCAGCACAGGCCTACGCCGGGAAGGACTGCGTCTGCCAGCTGCGCAAGGGCATCTGCGACCAGTCCTGCGTGCAGGGCATGCTCGACACGCCGTTCTACATCGCCTGCCTGAAGCTCTCGGGCCGCCGGTGCCTCGTCGTCGGCGGCGGCGAGATCGGCCTGGAGAAGGTCGAGGGCCTGCTCGCCTGCGACGCCGACGTGACGCTCGTCGCGCCCGAGGCCAACGCGGAGCTGCGCGCGCTGGCCGCCGAGGGCTCGATCGCCTGGCAGCGGCGCGAGTACGCCGGCGCGCAGGACCTCGAGGGCGTCTTCATGGTCATCGCCTGCACCGACGACACCGACATCAACATCCGCGTGTTCGACGACGCCGAGAAGCGCGCGATGCTCGTAAACATCGTCGACGTGCCGCCGCTGTGCAACTTCATCCTGCCGGCGATCGTGCGCACCGGGCCGCTCGCGATCGCGATCTCCACCGCGGGCGCCTCGCCGGCGCTGGCCAAGCGGATGAAGCGCGAGGTGTCCGAGCTGTTCGGCGAGGAGTACGCGCGCCTGGCGATCATGCTCAACGACGCGCGCGGCTGGGCGAAGGGCACGCTGCCGACCTACCAGGACCGCAAGGCCTTCTTCGAGTCGATCGTCAACGGCGACCCCGACCCGGTCGCGCTGCTGCGGGCCGGCGACGAGCAGGCCGTCCTGGACCTGATCGCCGCCGCCCAGCGGACGCACGCGTCGGCCTGACGCGCGGGCGCGGACTCGGGGCTGAGCCCGCGCGCGGCGATCACGGCGGCCTTCGCCGCCAACGGGGCCGCCTTCGCGAGCTTCGCCTCGCGCCTGCCCGACCTGCAGCGCGAGCACGACCTCGGCGACGGCGGCCTCGGGCTCGTGCTGCTCGCCGGCGCGATCGCGCTGATGGCGACGCAGCCGCTCGCAGGCGCGCTGGCGGTGCGGATCGGAAGCCGTCCCGTGACGGTGGCGGGCGGCCTGGCGTACATGGCCGCGCTGGCGCTCGTCGGCGCCGCCCCCACGCTGGCGCTGTTCGCGGCGGCGGTCGTCGCGCTGGCGGTCGGCAGCAGCGCGATGGACGTCAGCATGAACGCGCAGGGCATCGGCCTCGCGCAGCGCGCGAAGCGACCGATCTTCGCGTCGTTCCACGCTGCGTTCTCGTTCGGCGCGATGGCGGGCGCGGGCGCGGGTGCGATCGCCGCGGGCACCGGCCTCGCGCCGGCGGGTCACCTGGCGATCGCCGCAGTCCTGCTGGCGGCCGTGGTGCTCGCGGCGCGCGCCGGACTGCTGCCGGCGGCGACCGACGCGCGCCGCGACGGGCCGCTGTTCGCGCGCCCGTCGCGGGCGCTCGCGGGACTCGGCGCGCTCGCGTTCTGCGCGCTGCTCGCCGAGGGCGCGGTGAACGACTGGAGCGCGATCCTGCTCGACCGGACGACCGTGGCGGGACCGTCGCTCGCCGCGCTGGGGCTGGCCGCGTTCTCGCTGACGATGGGCTTCGGGCGCCTCGCCGCCGACCCGCTCGCCGGCCGCCTCGGGCGCGTGGCGGTCGTTCGCGGCGGGGGGCTGCTGGCGGCGGCCGGCCTCGCGCTGGCGCTGGCGAGCGACAGCCCGGCGCTCGGGATCGCCGGCTTCGCGCTGATGGGAGCCGGCCTCGCGAGCCTGTTCCCGCTCGCGCTCGGTGCCGCGGGCGAGACAGACGGGCCCGCAGCGCCGTCGCTCGCCGCCGTCGCGACGAGCGGCTACGCGGCGTTCATCGCCGGCCCCGCCGTGATCGGGCTGATCTCGGAGGCGACCACGCTGCCGTTCGCGATGTCGCTGGTCGGCGTGCTGTGCCTCGCGGCGGCGGCGCTCGCCGGGTCCGCGCGCCAGGCGCCCACGCTGTCGCCTCCCGGCGCCGACGACAAGTAGCGTCACAGCGGTGCCAGATCCCGACCTCGCCCTCGCGCTGCACGGCGCCGGGCGCCGCTACGGCGACCGCGCGGCGCTGCGGGACGTCACGCTCGAGCTGCAGGCGGGCCGCACGCTCGTCGTCTTCGGGCCCAACGGCGCCGGCAAGACGACCCTCCTGCGGATGCTCGCCACGCTGCTGCGGCCGCACGCCGGCGAGGTGCGCGTGCTCGGCCGCCCGCTGCCCGCCGACGGCCATGCGGTCCGCGGGCGGATCGGCTTCCTCGGCCACGACCCGCTGCTGTACCGCGAGCTCAGCGGGCGCGAGAACCTGCGCTTCCACGCCAGGCTGCACCGCGTGGCGCCGCGGCGCGTCGACGAGGTGCTCGACGCCGTCGGGATGACGGCGCGCGCAGGCGATCCGGTGGCAGAGCTGTCGCGCGGGATGGTCCAGCGGCTGGCGATCGCGCGGGCGGTGCTGCACGAGCCCGACCTGCTGCTGCTCGACGAGCCGCTCGCCAACCTCGACCCGGCGGCGGCGGCGCAGGTCGCGCCGCTGATCGGGGCGGGTGGGAATGGCGTCCGGCGCACGCGCGTCGCCACGAGCCACGATCCGGCCGGCGGCCTCGTCGGCGCCGACCTCGCGCTCGGCCTCAAGGGCGGGCGCGTCGCGCTGCTGGCGCCCGCCGCCGACGTCCGGCCGGCGCGGATCGCGGAGCTGTACGCATGAGGTCGACGGTCGCGGCGCTGCTCGCCAAGGAGCTCACGCTGGAGTGGCGCACGCGCGAGTCCGTGCCGGCGATGGTGCTGTTCAGCATCGCGACGTACGTCGTCTTCCACTTCGGCCTGGATCGCGACCGCGTCGCCGGCGACCTCGCCGCGGGCGTGCTCTGGGTGACGGTGCTGTTCTCCGCGATCCTCGGCGTCAACCGGCTGTTCGTCGCCGAGTACGAGCAGGGCGGCTTCGACGGGTTCCTGCTCGCGCCCGTCGACCGCACGGCGCTGCTCGTCGCCAAGGCGCTGACCCTGTTTCTCTTTCTCTGCATCGTCGAGCTCGTCGCGGTGCCGGCGTTCGCGCTGCTGCTGCTGGGCCCGCCGCTGACGCAGGCGCTGCCGGAGCTGGTGCTCGTCCTGGCGCTGACGAACGCCGGGATCGCGGTGCTCGGGACGCTCGTCGCGGGCCTCGCGATCCAGACGCGCGCGCGCGACCTGATCGTGCCGCTGATCGCGCTGCCGCTGCTCGTCCCGGTCCTGCTCGCCGCCGCGCGCTGCGCCACGCCGCTCTTCGCGGACGGCGGCGCGGGCGCGCTGCCGGGTAACTGGCTGGCAATACTCGCCATCTATGATCTGCTCTTCGCGCTGATCGCGTTCGCGGTGTTCGACTTCCTCCTGGAGGACTGACCCATTCTGTACGGCAAGGGGCTGCGCGCCCTCTCCATCGCCACCCCGCTCGTGTTGACGGCCGCCTTCGCGCTCGTCTTCTTCTACGCCCCGCTGGACGCCGACCAGGGCTTCGTCCAGAAGATCTTCTACCTCCACGTGCCGATGGCGATCGTCGCGCTGTTCGGCTTCGTCGCCGGCGGCATCTTCGGCGCCCTGCACCTGCGTTCGGGCGAGTCCAAGTGGGACATGCGCTCCTACGTGACGATCCACATCTCGGTGATCCTGGCCGTCGGCGTGCTGATCACCGGCTCGATCTGGGCGCGCGCCTCGTGGGGCCACTGGTGGGTGTGGGACGAGCCGATGCTCGTCTCGTTCCTCATCGTCTTCCTGCTCTACGCGACGTACTGGCCGCTGCGCTTCTCGCTGGAGGACAAGGAGAAGCAGGCGCGCTACGCCTCGGTGTTCGCGATCGTCGCCGGGGCGTTCGTGCCGCTGAACTTCGCCGCCGTGCGGATGGCCGAGGCCTACATCCATCCCGCGACGGGGGCCACCGTCGCCGGCGGCCTGCCGCCCAGGATGGGCCTGACCTTCGCCGTCGCGATGCTCGGCATGGCGCTGCTGTTCCTCACGCTCGTCAAGTACGAGATGGCCTCCAAGCACGCCACCTTCCGCCTGCGCGCGCTGCGCCGCCGGCTGGCCGGCGACGACGACGACCTCGTGCTCCCCGGCCGCAGCGCCGCCCCCCAGCTCTGACATGCCCGCGCTGCCGCTCGACGAGGCCGGCAAGTACGTCGCCGCG
>JBKHXR010000020.1:0-10347 GCA_046565905.1 Thermoleophilia bacterium
GCAGGTTCTCGCCGGTGACGCCCGGCTGGCGGCTGGCCTTGGCGTAGTAGTTGCGGAACTGCTTCTCGAGCACGCCGTAGTAGCGACGGGCCTTCTGCTTCTCACGCAGCTGCACGCGGTACTCGGACTGCTTCTGGCGCCCGCGGCCGTGATCGCCCGGCGGGTAGGCCCGGCGCTCGACGCCGCACTTGTCGGTCAGGCAGCGCTCGCCCTTCAAGAACAGCTTCTGGCCCTCGCGACGGCACTGCTTGCACTGTGCTCCGGTGTCGCGCGCCATCAGACCCTCCTGCGCTTGCGGGGGCGGCAGCCGTTGTGCGCCTGCGGGGTGACGTCCTTGACGCCCGTCACCTCGAGGCCAGCGGCCTGCAGGGAGCGGATCGCGGTCTCGCGGCCCGAACCGGGGCCCTTGACGAAGACCTCGACCTTCTGCAGGCCCTGCTCGATGCCCTTGCGGGCAGCGGCGTCGGCGGTGACCTGGGCAGCGAACGGAGTCGACTTGCGCGAACCCTTGAAGCCGGCACCGCCGGCTGACTCCCACGCGATCACGTTGCCGTCCTTGTCGGACAGCGAGACGATCGTGTTGTTGAAGGAAGTCTTGATGTGGGCCTGGCCGATCGGGATGTTCTTCTTCGGTTTACGTCGGCCACGCTGGGGTCGCTTGGGAGCAGGCAACTGGGATGTCCTCTATTTCTTCGTGGCCTTCTTCTTGCCGGCAACCTGCATGCGCTTTGGCCCTTTGCGCGTGCGGGCGTTCGTCTTCGTGTTCTGCCCGCGAACGGGCAGATTGCGGCGATGACGCAGGCCGCGGTAGCACCCGATCTCCATCAGGCGCTTGATGTTCTGCGAGCGCTCCCGGCGCAGATCGCCCTCGACCGTGAGGTCGTCGATCGCCTCGCGCAGCCGGGACACCTCGTCCTCGGTCAGGTCGCGGACCTTGCGATCGGGCTCGATGCTCGTGTTGCGCAGAATCTCGTTGGCGGTGGACCGCCCCACGCCGTAGATGTACGTGAGGCCGATCTCGGCGCGCTTGTTCAGGGGGATGTTGATGCCTGCGATCCGAGCCATCGACTACCCCTGACGCTGCTTGTGACGCGGATTGGTGCAGATGACCAGAACCGCCCCGTGGCGGCGGATGATCTTGCACTTCTCGCACATCGGCTTGACCGACGGTCGTACCTTCATGAGCCCCTTCTTGCAGACGTGAGGAAACGCGCGCGGGACACGGGAGGGCCCGCCGCGGGCGCGACCAAGGAGGGTAGCAAAGCCCTTCAGGCCCGCGATTGGTGCCACGGCGTCAGCACGCGCGGCCCGTTTGCCGTGACCGCGATCGTGAACTCGAAGTGCGCCGCGAGCGAGCCGTCCTGTGAGTAGATCGCCCAGTGGTCCTCGGCCATCCGGACGGTGTGACGCCCGGCGGTCACCATCGGCTCGACCGCGAAGACCATCCCCTCCTCGAGCTTTACGCCCTTGCCCGGGGCACCGTAGTTGGGGATCTGCGGGTCCTCGTGCATGTCACGCCCGATGCCGTGGCCGACGAGCGAGCGCACGATCGACAGGCCCTCGGCCTCGACGACGGCCTGCACCGAGTGCGAGACGTCTCCCAGGCGGTTGCCGGGACGGCACTGCTCGACGGCCGCGAACAGCGATCGCTCCGTCGTGTCCAGCAGCTTGCGCGCCGTCGCGGAGATCGAGCCGACCGGGAAGGTGCGCGCCGCGTCGGCGACCCAGCCGTCGAGCACGACGCCGCAGTCGACGGAGAGGATGTCGCCCTTGCGCAGGACGTACGGGCCCGGGATCCCATGCACGACCATGGAGTTCGGGGAGATGCACAGCGAGCCGGGGAATCCGCGATAGCCCTTGAAGGCGGGGGTCGCGCCCTGCGAGCGGATGAACTTCTCCGCCGCCGTGTCGAGCTCCTTGGTCGTGACGCCGGGCCTGATCTTGGCCTCGACGAGCTCGAGCGTGCGCACGAGGATCGCGCCCGCCGCCGCCATCTTGTCGATCTGCTCCGGGGTCTTCTTGACGATCACTTCCTACAACTCGTCCTCGAGGCGCAAGGTGGCGATCGTCGCGCGGATGTGATCGTGCACCTCGGTCGGCGACCGCGTCCCGTCAAAGCGGCGCAGCAGGCCGCGCTCCTCGAAGTAGTCGACCAGCGGCTCGGTCTCGGCGTGGTAGATGTCCAGGCGCCTGGCGATCGTCTCGGGCTTGTCGTCGTCGCGCTGGACGAGGCGCGAGCCGTCGATGTCGCAGCGGCCCTCGTGCTTCGGCGGGTCGAACTCGACGTGGTAGACGCGGCCGGTCTTGACGCTGACGCGGCGGCCGGAGAGGCGGCGCATGACCTCCTCGTCGGGGACGTCGATCAGGATCACGGCGGTGAGCCGCCGCTCGGCGGCCCGCAGTCCGAGCGATAGCGCATCCGCCTGCGGCAGCGTGCGCGGGAAGCCGTCGAGCAGAAAGCCGTCGCGGGCGTCGGCGCTGTTGATCGCCTCGAGGATGACGCCCGTGATCACCGGGTCGGGGACGAGCTCGCCCCTGTCCATGTAGGACTTCGCCTCCCTGCCGAGGTCCGTCTCGTCGCGGACGGCGGCGCGCAGGATGTTCCCGGTCGCGACGTACGGGAGGTTGAAGTCGTCGGTGAGCCGCTCGGCCTGCGTGCCCTTGCCGGCCCCGGGCGGCCCGAGCAGGATGAGGTTGAGCTCACTGGACATGGCGGGGCGGGACACTACTGCGCGCCGGGGACCGACGCGGGTCGGGATTTCGCCGTCCGCCGCTCGCACGCTCGCGCCTCCGCGACGGCTATTTGAGGAAGCCCTCGTAGTCGCGCATCATGAGCTGCGCCTCGAGCTGCTTCATCGTGTCCAGCGCGACGCCGACCACGATCAGGATCGAGGTGCCGCCGAAGAAGAAGTTCGCGCTCGTCTGGTTGATCAGGATCGTCGGCATCGCCGCGACGGCGGCGAGGTACAGCGCGCCGGGGAACGTCAGCCGGGCGAGCACGCGGTCCAGGAACTCCGCCGTCGGCCGGCCCGGCCGCACGCCGGGGATGAAGCCGCCGTACTTCTTGAGGTTCTCGGCCTGGTCGACGGGGTTGAACGTGACCGCGGTGTAGAAGTAGCAGAACAGCACGATGAAGATCGACTCACCGACGATGTAGGCCCAGCCGTTGGGCGAGAAGAACGCGGCGAAGTCACGCCCGAACTCGTTGTTGAGCAGCTGCCCGACGGTCGGCGGGAACGCCATGATCGACGCGGCGAAGATCACCGGGATGACGCCGGCCATGTTGACGCGCAGCGGCAGGTACGTCTGGCCACCCGACGTCATGCGCCGGCCGATGACGCGCTTGGCGTACTGGATCGGGATCCGCCGCTGCCCCTCCTGGACGAAGACGATCGCCGCGATCACGGCCAGCGCGATGAACGGCATCATGACCTTGAAGACGGGGTCCGAGCTCGTCGCCCACGCCTGCACGCCGTTGGGCAGGCCGGAGACGATCGAGGCGAAGATCATCAGCGAGATCCCGTTGCCGATCCCGCGCTGGGTGATCAGCTCGCCCATCCACATGATCAGGATGCAGCCCGCCGTCAGCGAGATCACGATCAGGAACACGCGCGCGGCGTTGAAGTTGTCGATGATCGGCGTGCCGGCGCTCGCAGTGAACGACCTGAACAAGAAGACGTAGCCGATCGACTGGCCGAAGGCGAGTCCGACGGTGAGGTAGCGCGTGTACTGCGTGATGCGCTGCTGCCCGACCTCGCCCTCCTTCTGCAGCTTCTCCAGCGCGGGCACGACGACGGTCAGCAGCTGCAGGATGATCGAGGCCGTGATGTACGGCATGATCCCCAGCGCGAACAGGGCGATCCGCGACAGGCCGCCGCCGCTGAAGAGGTTCAGGAAGCCGAGGATGCTCGAGCCGCTGAACGAGTCCTGCACCGCCTTGACGGCCTCGACGTTGACACCCGGCACCGGGATGTGCGCTCCCAGGCGGTACAGCGCGAGGATGAAGGCGGTGATCGCGAGCTTCTTGCGAATGTCCGCGACCTTGAAGGCCTTGAGGATCGTCGACAGCACGACGGATGAGGTTAGAGCAACGCGCCGGCGAGGCCGCCGGGGACGGAGCTGCCAGCGGGCTCACCCGCAGAACCTGCGGACGGGTCCACTAGTCCGAGATCGTCTGGCAGCTGCCGCCGGCGGACTCGATCGCCGCGCGGGCGGCGGCGCTGAACTTGTGCGCGTGGACGGTGAGCGGCTTGGAGATCGCGCCCTTGGCGAGAACCTTCACCGGCACGTCCTTGCGGCTGCCCAGGCCCTTGGCCCTCATCGCCTCGAGCGTCACCTCGTCGCCCGCCGCGAAGCGGCGCTCGAGGTCCTGCAGGTTGACGGCCTGCGTGTGCGTGCGGAAGGGCTCGAAGGGCATCGACTTCTTCATGTGCGGGCCGCGCAGCTTGCGCATCCGCATGTGCAGCGGCATCTGGCCGCCCTCGAAGCCGGGCTTGGTCTTCGAGCCCGAGCGCGCGCCGGCGCCCTTGTGCCCGCGACCGGACGTCTTGCCGGTGCCCGAGCCGTGGCCGCGGCCGACGCGCTTGCGCGGCCTGCGGCTGCCGGGGGCGGGCTTGAGCGAGTGCAGGCCGATGTCCTTGGGGTCGATCTCTTCTGGCTCGGGCGGGGTCATCACTTCTCCTCGACGACGCGGACGAGATGGCGCACGCGGTGCAGCATGCCGCGTGCCTGCGGCGTGTCCTCGATCTCGACGACGTGACCGATGCGGTGCAGGCCCAGCGAGCGCAGCGTGTCGAGCTGGCGCTGGTCCGAGCCGTTCTTGGACTTGTACTGCGTGATCTTCATTACGAGGCGGGCTCCTCGGCGGCCGCGGACTCGCCGGCCGCGGGCACGTCGGCCGCCGCCTCGTCGGCCGCGGGCACGTCGGCGGCCGCCTCGTCGGCGGCGGGCGTCGTCGCAGCGGGCGTCGCGGCGGCCGGCTGGTCTGCGGCGACGGCCTCGACGACGGGATCGACACCGGACTCGGCGTCGGTGCCGGCGATGATCTCCGCGGCGACGTCGTCGCCGCCGCCGAGGCCGAGCACCTGGTTGATCGACAGGCCGCGCAGCTCGGCGACCTCCTCCGGACGGCGCAGGCCCTGAAGGCCCGCGACGGTCGCCTTGACGAGGTTGATCGGGTTCTGCGAGCCGAGCGACTTCGAAAGGATGTCGTGGATACCGGCGAGCTCGAGCACCGCGCGCACGCCGCCGCCGGCGATGACGCCCGTACCGGGCGAGGCGGGCTTCATGAACACGCGGCCCGCGCCGTAGACGCCGGTCGTCGTGTGGGTGATCGTCTGGCCGTGCTTGGGCACGCGAAAGAGGTTCTTCTTGGCCTGCTCGACGCCCTTCTGGATCGCGAGCGGGACCTCGTTGGCCTTGCCGTAGCCGACGCCGACGACGTCGCGCTCGTCACCGACGACGACGAGCGCCGTGAACGAGAAGCGGCGACCGCCCTTGACGACCTTGGCGACGCGGTTGATCTCGACCACGCGCTCCTGCAGATCCAGGCCGGCCTGGCTGACGCTTCGATCGACGACTGGTGCGCTCATCGCGAGGACCTCCGATCGAAGTCGAGACGGGCGACGGGCGGGCAATGGCTGGATGTCATACGGTGAGTCCTCCTTCGCGGACGCCCTCTGCGAAGGCCTTGACGCGGCCGTGGTACTGGTAGCCGCCGCGGTCGAACACCGCGGTCGTGATGCCGGCGGTCTGCGCGCGCTCGGCCAGCAGCCTGCCGGCCGCGGTGGCCTGCTCCAGCGGCGACTTGTCGCGCAGGCCGGCCTCCGTCCAGGAGACGGCGGCAAGCGTGTGCCCGGCGATGTCGTCGACGAGCTGCGCCGCGATCCCGCGGTTGGAACGAAAGACGGAGATCCGCGGGCGCTCCGCGGTGCCGGAGACCTTCGCGCGCACGCGGCGGCGGCGCTTGAGGCGGGTCGTTTCCTTGGTCTTGGTGCTCATGCGCGCTTGCCGACCTTCCGGGCGACGTACTCGCCCTCGTAACGGATGCCCTTGCCCTTGTAGGGCTCCGGCGGGCGCTGCTTGCGGATGTTGGCCGCCAGCTCGCCCACCTGCTGCTTGGAGTTGCCCTTGACGACGATGCGCGTCGGCTGGGGCACCTCGAACTCGATGCCGTCGGGCGCCTTGATCGGCACAGCGTGCGAGTAGCCGAGCGCGAGCTCGAGGTCGCGGCCCTTGAGCAGCGCGCGATAGCCGACGCCCTGGATCTCGAGGGTCTTCTGAAAGCCGGTGGTGACGCCCTCGATCATGTTCGCCACGAGCGACCGCGTCAGGCCGTGCAGCGCACGGTGCTCGCCGCGATCGGTCGGGCGCTTGACGACGAGCTGGTCGCCGTCCTGCTCGACGGAGATCGCCAGCGGGATGCGCTCCGACAGCTCGCCGCGCGGGCCGTGGACGCGGACGAGCTCGGGCTCGATCGCGACGGTCACGCCGGCCGGGACGGGGATGGGCTTCTTTCCGATTCGCGACATGGCGGTTACCAGACGTGCGCGACGACTTCGCCGCCGACGCCCGCGCTGCGCGCCTCGTGGCCGGTCATCACGCCGTGCGACGTGGAGATGATCGCGGTGCCCATGCCGCCGAGGACCTTCGGGATGTCCTTCGAGCCCGCGTACGTCCGGCGGCCGGGCCGCGACACGCGCTTGAGGCCCGAGATCGCCGAGCGGCGGTCGGAGGTGTACTTCAGCCGGACGCGGATCGTCTCGCCCGGATGCTCGGCATCCGGCGCCACGACGGTGTAGCCGTCGATGTAGCCCTGCTCGGCGAGGATGCGCGCGCACTCGGACTTCAGCCGCGACGACGGGATGTCGACGGTCTCGTGGGCGGCCTGGATCGCGTTGCGGATCCGGGTGAGGAAATCGGCGATGGGGTCTGTGCTTGCGCTCAAGGTGTTCTCTCGGTCTGGCTTGTTACCACGAGGACTTCGTCATGCCCGGGACGAAGCCGTTGTGGGCCATCTCGCGCAGGCAGATCCGGCAGAGGCCGAACTTGCGATACACGGCGCGGGCCCGGCCGCAACGGCGGCAACGGCTGTACTCACGGGTCTTGAACTTCGCAGGGCGCGCCTGGCGAACCCGCTGCGACGTCTTGGCCATCTTAGTCTGCTTCCTCCTCGGTGTCCTCGGCGGGTTCCTCGGCCGGCTTCTCGTAGGCCTCCGGGTTCTCTTCCTTCAGCTGCTCGAGCGCGGCCTGCTCGGCCTCGGCCTTCGCGCGCAGCTCCTCGTGGCGCGCGGCTTCCTCGACGGCGGCCTGGCGCGCGGCCTGCTCGGCCTTGTCGGGCCGGTTCTCCTTGGAGAACGGCATGCCGAACGCCTCGAGCAGGGCGAACGCCTCGATGTCGGACTGCGCCGACGTGACGATGACGACGTCGAGGCCGCGGACCTGGTCGATCGCGTCGTAGTCGATCTCCGGGAAGATCGTCTGCTCGCGGATGCCGAGCGTGTAGTTGCCGCGGCCGTCGAAGGCGTTGGCCTTCAGGCCGCGGAAGTCGCGGATCCGCGGGATCGCGACCGACATCAGGCGGTCGAGGAACTCGTACGCGCGCTCGTTGCGCAGCGTCACGGCCAGCCCGACGGGCATGCCCTCGCGCAGCTTGAAGTTGGCGATCGACTTGCGCGCGCGGCGGACGTTGGGCTTCTGGCCGGCGATCGTCGCAAGCTGCTCCTGTGCGGCATCCAGCGCCTTGGAGTCCTGCTTGGCGTCGCCGACGCCCATGTTGAGCACGATCTTCTCGATCTTCGGGGCCTGCATCACCGAGGAGTAGCCGAAGCGCTTCATCAGCGCGGGGCGGATCTCCTCGAGGTAGCGCCCCTTCAGGCGTGCGGGTGGTGCTGCGGTCTGGGTGCTCATCTAGAACTTCGCTCCCGTCCTGGCGGACGCGCGCATGCGCTTGCCGCCCTCGACGACGGTCCGAACACGGGTCGCCTTCTTGTCCTTCGGGTCGCGCAGGGCGACGTTCGAGAGATGGATCGGACCCTCGCGCTCGATCACGCCGCCCGGCTCCATCGAGCCGGGGCGCGGGCGGGTGTGGCGCTTGATGATGTTCAGCCCCTCGACGTACACGCGATCCTTGCGCGGATCGACGCGCAGCACCTTGCCCTCCTTGCCGCGATCCTTGCCGCTGATGACGATCACCTCGTCGCCCTTCACGATTCGTGCCGGCATGGCTACAGCACCTCCGGGGCGAGCGAGACGATCTTCATGAAGTTGCGGTCGCGCAGCTCGCGGGCGACCGGTCCGAAGATGCGCGTGCCGCGCGGGTTGTTGGCGGCGTCGATGATGACGGCGGCGTTCTCGTCGAAGGCTATGTAGGTGCCGTCGTCGCGGCCGAAGGACTTCTTCGTGCGCACGATCACGGCGGTGACGACCTCGCCCTTCTTGACGGTGCCCTGCGGGTTGGCCTGCTTGACCGTCGCGGTGATGATGTCGCCGACGAACGCGTAGCGACGGCGCGAGCCGCCCTTGACGCGGATGCAGAGGATCTCGCGGGCGCCGGTGTTGTCGGCGACCTTCAGCCGTGTCTCGTTCTGGATCACTTCGCGCGCTCCAGGACCTCGACGAGCTTCCAGCGCTTCGTGCGCGACAGCGGCCGGCTCTCCACGACGCGGACGCGATCGCCCTCGTTGGCGTCGTTGGCCTCGTCGTGCACGTGCAGCTTGCTGGTCGAGCGGACGATCTTCTCGTACTTGCGATGGCGGCGGGCGATGTCGATGCGCACGACGATCGTCTTGTCGGGCTTGGCCGACACGACGGTGCCCTCGCGCGACTGCGGCGTGGAGACCTTCGGCTCGGCGGGCGGCGTGCCCGTGCGGGGCGATCCGGTCTCGCTCGCCTTCGCGCGCTTGGCCTTCTCCTGCTGGCGGCGGCGGGTCCGGGCAAGGGCCTTCGCGCGCCGCAGCTCACGGCGGTCGGCGTCGCGCTGTTGCGGCGTACGCGAGGGGCGCTGCGATGCCGCGGCGTGCTCGGCGCGCCTGCGCTCCTCCTTGGCGCTCAGCTTCGCAGCAGCCGGCTCGGCGGCCTCGGGCGCAGTGGCGTCCGGGGTCTCTTCGGTCTCGGTCGTGTCGTCGTCAGCCATGGCTTACTTCCGGTTGGGAATCTTTACGCCGCGCTCGCGGGCGACGGTGAGTGCACGGGCCAGATCGCGCTTGGCGCTCCGGATCCCGGCGGTGTTCTCGAGCTCGCCGGTGGCGTGCTGGAAGCGCAACCCGAAGATGTCCTTGCGGGTCGTCGCCAGGTGCTCGAGGAGCTCCTTCTCGGAGAGGTCGCGCAGGTCCTTGGAGGTCATGACGGCGTGTCCTCGCGCATGACGAACTTCGTCTTGACGGGCAGCTTGTGGCCGGCCAGGCGCATGGCCTCACGCGCCAGCGGCTCGGGCACGCCGGCGAGCTCGAACATCACGCGGCCGGGCTTGACCACCGCGACCCAGCCCTCGGGCGAGCCCTTGCCGGAGCCCATGCGGGTCTCGGCGGGCTTCTTCGTGAAGGACTTGTCGGGATAGACGTTGATCCAGACCTTGCCGCCGCGCTTGATCTTGCGGGTCATCGCGATACGGGCCGCCTCGATCTGGCGGTTCGTCAGCCAGCCGGCGTCGAGCGACTTGAGGCCGTACTCGCCGAACTGGATCGAGGTCTGCCCGCGCGACAGCCCGGCCCTGCGGCCGCGGTGCTGCTTGCGGTGCTTGACGCGCTTGGGAGACAGCACTACCGGCCACCTCCTCCGCGGGCGCCCGGGCCGAAGCCGGGACGCGAGGTCCCGCCGCCGCCGCCGGCGCCGCCGCCGGCGCCGCCACCGGCGCCGCGGCCTCCGCCGCCGCGCCCGCCGCCGCCCTGGCCGCCGCGCCCGCCGCCGCCGCCGCGACCGCCGCCACCGCGCCCGTCGCGGTCACCGCGCCCGCGGCCGCGGCCGCCGTCGCGATCCTGCTGCTGGTTGGACGGGCCCTCCATGTCGGTCAGGTCCGCGCCGGAGTAGCCCTCGGGCATGATCTCGCCCTTGTTGATCCAGCACTTGACGCCGATGCGGCCGAACGTCGTCTTGGCCTCGAAGAACCCGTAGTCGATGTCGGCGCGCAGCGTGTGCAGCGGGACGCGGCCGTCGGAGTAGCTCTCGGTGCGCGCCATCTCGGCGCCGCCGAGGCGGCCGCCGACCTGGATCTTGCAGCCCTTGGCGCCCGAGCGCATGGCGCTCGTCAGGGCGCGCTTCATCGCGCGCCGGAAGGCGACGCGGTTCTGCAGCTGCTCGGCGACGGACTGGGCGACGAGCTTGGCGTCGAGCTCGGGGCGCTTGATCTCG
>JBKHXR010000021.1:0-24796 GCA_046565905.1 Thermoleophilia bacterium
CCGCGGTAGATGTTGCCGGCGCCGACGACGACCGCGACCTCCACGCCCTCGCGCTGGACGTGGGCGATCTGGTTCGCGATCGCCTGGACGCGATCAGGGTCGGTGCCGTAGTCGAGCGAGCCCATGAGGGCCTCGCCCGACAGCTTCAGCAGGATGCGCCGGAACGCCGCCACTACTGACCGATGGCGAACCGCGCGAAGCGGCGGATGCGGACGTTCTCGCCGGTCTTGGCGGCGATCTCGTCCTGCAGCTGCTTGATCGTCTTGCCCTCGTACTTGTCGGCGTTGACGTGCTGCTGGCTGAGCAGCACGACCTCGCTCTTCCACTTCTTGAGCTGGCCCTCGACGATCCGCGGGCGGATGTTCTCCGGCTTGTCGGCGGCCTGCTCCTCGAAGGCCTTGGACTCCTTCTCGACGACCGCCGGGTCGAGCTCCTCCTCGGTCACCACGAGCGGGTTCGCGGCCGCGATGTGCAGCGCGATGTCCTTCGCGAACGCGACGAAGTCCTCGTTGCGCGCGACGAAGTCGGTCTCGCAGTTGACCTCGACGTGCACGCCGACCTTGGCGTTGGAGTGGATGTAGGTCTGGATCGTGCCCTCGGCGGCGGTGCGCTCGCCGCGGTCCTCGATCCGCTTGCCGGCCTTCTTGCGCAGGATCTCGATCGCTGCATCCACGTCGCCGGCCGCCTCGACGAGGGCCTTCTTGCAGTCCATCATGCCGGCGCCCGTCCGCTCGCGGAGGGCCTTGACGTCCTGTGCGCTCGGGGTGTACGCGTCGGTGCTCACTGCTGCTCCTCCTGCCCGGCCTGATCCTTCGCGTCGGCCTGGATGTCCTCGTTCGTGATCTTGTCGTCGCGGCGGGGCTCCGCGGGCGGAGCGGGCTCCGGCGACGGCGGCTGGCCGACGGGGTCCGGCGTGGCCACCTCGGTGTTGGCGCTCTGCGGGACGACCGGGTCGGGCTGCGGGCGGCCACCCTCCTGGACGGCCTCCGCGACCTCGGCCTCGGCGACCTGGCGGTCGCCGCCGCCCTCGGAGTGCACGAGCGCGTCGCGCCGGCGCTGCTCCTTGGCCGCCTCGGCGGCCTGGCGGTCCTGCTCCTCGGCCTCGCGGCGGGCGTGCTCCTCCTGCTCGCGGCGGGCCTGCTCCTCGGCGTCGCGGCGGGCCTGCTCCTCGGCCTCGCGGCGCTGGCGCTCCTCCTCGGCCTGGCGGAACTGGGCCGACGCCTCGCTGATGACGTCGCCGATCGCGCGGGCGATGAGCCCGCACGAGCGCATGGCGTCGTCGTTGCCCGGGATGACGTAGTCGATGCCGTCCGGGTCGCAGTTCGTGTCGACCAGGCCGATGATCGGGATCCGGAGGCGCTGGGCCTCGCGGACGGCGATCGCCTCGGTCTTGAGGTCGACGACGAACATCGCCTGCGGCAGGCGCTGCATGTTCTTCACGCCGCCGAGGTTCGCGCGGAGCTTCTCGAGGTCGGCCTGCGCCGCCATGCGCTCGCGCGTGGGCAGCAGCTCGAGCTGGCCCTCGCGCTCGTAGCGCTCGAGGTCGTGCAGGCGCTTGATCCGCAGCGAGATCGTCTGGAAGTTCGTGAGCAGCCCGCCGAGCCAGCGGTGGTTGACGTACGGCATGCCGGCCGACTCCGCCACCTCCTTGACGGCGTCGCGGGACTGCTTCTTGGTGCCGACGAACAGGACCGTGCCGCCGCGGCGGGCGATGCCGCCGGCGAAGGCCTGCGCCTGCTCGAGCAGCGTCTCGGTCTTGAGCAGGTCGATGATGTAGATGCCGCCGTTCTCGCCATGGATGAAGCGGCGCATCTTGGGGTTCCAGCGGCGAGTCTGGTGGCCGAAGTGCACGCCGGCCTCCAGCAGCTCCTTGATCCCGACTTGGGCCATGGGTTCCTGCTCCTTAGGGGTGATGCTGCTTGCTGGTGGCCCACCGGCACGTGCGCGACCCGGCGGAAGAAGCCGGGCAGGACCGCGTCGCGAAATCCGATGGGATCGTTGAACGTTTGTCTAGGAAGCACCAAGTTTACGCAAGGTTCCCCACCGCGTTACGTTATGTGCTGTGCGAGACGAGTCCTCCCTTCCCCTACCTCCGGTGGGCTCGGCTCGTGATGTGGGGTGGCGGGGCGGCCTTTGGACGGGCCGCCCCGTCGCGCTTAGCCTCCCGCCTCCTCCAGCGCGGCGCGCAGGTCGGCCGGCAGCGGCGAGCTGACGTCGACCGCTGCGCCCGTGACCGGGTGGCGGAAGGCCAGCCGCGCGGCGTGCAGGAACTGGCGCTCGAGACCGTAGAGCCCGGCCCGGCCGTACTGCGGATCGCCGCAGACTGGATGGCCGATCGCGCGCATGTGCACGCGGATCTGATGCGTCCGGCCGGTCTGCAGGCGCACGCGCAGCAGCGTCGCCTGCGGCAGCGCCCGCTCGATCTCGAAGTGCGTGATCGCGTCCTTCGCGGCGTTCGCGTCCGCGTCCACCGACATCAGCATCCGCTGGCGGCGGTCGCGGCCGATCGGCGCCTCGATCATGCCGCTGCGCGCCGGCGGCCGCCCTTCGACGAGCGCGAGGTACTCGCGCCGGACCTCGCGCGCGGCGAGCGCCGACTTCAGGGCACGGTGGACGGCATCGTCCTTGGCGACGACGAGCAGCCCGCTCGTGTTGCGGTCCAGCCGATGCACGATCCCTGCCCGCGCCGCCTCCTCGCCGCCGGCCGCTCGCCCGAGCAGCGCCTGGGCGAGCGTGCCCTCACGGTGCCCGCGCGCGGGATGCACGACGACGCCCGCGGGCTTGTCGACGACGAGCACGTGCTCGTCCTCGTAGGCGACCGCGAACGGCGCCGCGGCCGCGGCCGCCTCCGGCGCCCGGACCTGCTCGGGTGCCTCGTCGACGACGACGTGCTCGCCGCCGGCGACCCGGTGGTTCTTGCGCACCGTCGCGCCGTCGACGAGCACGCGGCCGGCGACGATCAGCCGCTGCGCGCGCGAGCGTGAGCCGAGCCGCTCGGCCAGCAGGACGTCGAGGCGCCGGCCGCCGGCCTCAGCTGGAAGATCGAGCTCGATCAGCACGGTGCACCACCACCAGCAGGAAGACGACGCCGATCGTGATCGATGCATCGGCGACGTTGAACGCCGGCCAGTGCGGCAGCTTGAGGAAGTCGACGACCGCTCCCTCGCGGATCCGGTCGACGACGTTGCCGAGCGCGCCGCCGAGCAGCATCCCGGTCGGCAGCCACATGAGCGGCAGCTGCGCGTGGCGCGCGAAGTACACGAGCAGCGCACCGATCGCGAGCGCGACGACGACGGCGACGATCGCCCCGCCGTCCTGGAGCTGGCCGAAGGCGATACCCGTGTTGCGCGTGTTGACGAGCTTGATCCCGGCGACGATGTCGCGCTCCTCGCCGCGCTCGAGGCCGGCGACGACGAGCGCCTTGACGGTCTGGTCGGCCGCCAGCACGCAGCCCAGCACGATCGCCGCGCGCGCCCAGGCGCGTCGCGGCGACGGCGCGGCTGTCGACGCGCTCACCCGTGGATCAGGCCGATGATGAGGCGGCCGACGATCTGCAGGACGAGGATCGCCACGATCGGGCTCACGTCGATCGGGCCGATCGGCGGGATGAAGCGCCGGAAGAGACCGAGGTAGGGCTCGGTCACGTCGCGCAGGAAGCCGAGCGTCGCGCTGGACCACTTCGAATACGGGATCCGCCCGCCGAAGGAGAAGATCAGCGAGGTGATGATGTACGCGAAGATGAGGATGATGTAGACGATCAGCAGCGCCGACAGGAAGTCGGCGATCGACTCGCGCGCGGATGCCAGGACGAGGATCGAGTCGAGCTTCATCCGGCCACCACCGCCTGCATCGCGTCGTCGAACGCCGCTCGCAGACCCGCATGCTCGAGCGCCGCCAGTCCGCGCGCCGTGATGCCGCCCGGCGAGGTCACCATCCGCCGCACAGCGAGCGTGTCCATCCCGCGCGCCTGCAGCAGAGCCGCCGTGCCGCCGATGTTCGCGGCGACCAGGTCGCCGGCGACGTCGGCCGGCAGGCCGGCGCGGACGCCGGCGTCGACCTGGGCCTCGGCGACGAGCGCGACGTACGCCGGCGCGCAGCTCATCAGCCCGGTCGCGACCTCCATCTGCGACTCGTCGAGGCTGATGACGAGCCCCACCCGCTTGAACAGCTCGATCGCCGGCGTCTCGAGCGCCGCGTCGGCGTCGCCGTCGCGCGCGTGACAGGTCACGCCCTGTCGCACCTCGACGGGCACGCTGGGGATCATCCGCACGACCGGCGTGGCGCCGTACGCCGCGCGCAGCGCGGCCAGTGACACGCCGCCGAGGATCGAGATGATGCCCTTGGCCTCGCCGCCGAGCTCCCGCGCGACGCGCTCGAGGCCCGCCGGCTTGTGCGCCAGCAGCACCGCGTCGCAGCGCTGCGCGAGCTCGGCGTTGGATTCGGCGACCTCGCCGCCCAGCTCGGCGACGAGCGCGTCGGCCCGCGGCCGGTACGCGTCGTACACGAGCACGGGCTCGCCCCAGCCGCGTGCAAGCGCGCTGGCCATGTTCCCCGCTCCGATGAGCCCGATCTTCATATTCATGAACCCTAGATCACGCTGTCCTGAGGAGCCGGTTTCGGGTGCCTGGGTGGTCGTCAGCCGAGCGACATCGCGCCCGCATCGACCTTGCGGCGACCGGCCGCCCGGGCGCCACGAGCGCTCCTCACGACTGGTTGAAGAAGCCCTTTTCGATCAGCTCGGCCTTCTCCTCGGCCGAGATCTGCACGTTGCGCGGCGTCAGCATGAAGACCTTGTGGGCGATGCGCTGCATGCCACCGTCCAGCGCGTACGTGAGCCCGCTGGCGAAGTCGATGAGCCGCTTTGCGAGATCGTTCTCGGTCGCCTGCAGGTTGAGCACGACGGGGATCGACTGCTTGAACTTGTCGGCGACCTGCTGGGCGTCGTTGAAGGACTTCAGGATGACGAGGTGCACGCGCACGTCGCCCCCGTTGCGTGCCCGCTCGACAGGGCGCAGCACCGTGGTCGGCCGGCCGCCGCGCGGCTCGTCGTCGGGAAAGATGTCGTCGAACTCGTCGCGCTGGCGGCGCCGCGACGACAGGCGGCGCACGTTGGGGCGCTCGCGGTAGCGGTCCTCCATCTCGGCCTCGGGCTCCGGCGCCGGGCGCATGCGCTGCGCGCGTTCGCGGTCACGGGCGAGCTCGTCCTCCCGGGCGCGCTGGCGCTCGACCTCGAACTCGTCTACGAACGGGCGATCCTCGGCGAGGCCGAAGTACACGAGGGCGCGATGCCAGGAGTCACGGAACGCCATACGAAGGGAAGGTTAGACCTCTGCGCGGGTTCTCCTGCCGGTGGTCAGCGATAAAGCCGCGTGCCGATCCGCACGATCGTGGCGCCCTCCTCGACGGCGACCTCGTAATCCTGCGTCGTGCCCATCGACAGCTCGCGCAAGCCGCGTGCGGCGGCGAGCTCGCGCAGCGCGGCGAACCAGCGCCGGCTCTGCTCGGGCTGCTGCGCCAGCGGCGGCATCGTCATCAGCCCCGCGACCGGGACCGGGCAGCGGTCGAGGAAGGCGTCGAGCTGCGCGGGCGCGACGCCGTCCTTGCCCTCCTCGCCGGCGACGTTGACCTCGACGAGCACGCGCAGTCCAGGTGGCGCGTCGCGGCGCAGCCGTTCGAGCACTGAATCGGTGCAGACGGAGTGGATCAGGCGAACCAACGGCGCGATCTGCTTGACCTTGCGGCTCTGCACGTGGCCGATGAAGTCCCACGTGAACGCGTCGCCGTGGGCCGCGACCTTCGTCGCGAGCTCCTGCGCGCGGTTCTCGCCCACCACCGTCACGCCGGCGTCCGCGAGCGCGGCGAGCCCCTCGACCGGCACGTACTTCACGGCGGCCAGGATCTCGATCTCGGACGGATCGCGACCTGAGCGCGCGGCGGCGGCCGCGATGCGCTCGCGCAGCTCGCCGAGGTTCGCGCGCACGCGCTCGGCGCTCAGGCCGGTGAACTGCTGGGTCAATCGCCGGCGGCGTCGCCGTCTGCGCCGGTGACCCGCCAGACCGCGCTTGCCTGGCGCCCGGTGTCCTTCGGGTCGTTGCCGTAGTCGCGGCGGTGCGAGTGAAAGAGGCTGCGCGGCGCGCACATCGTGCAGATGTCGACGTCGTGGACGTGGTCGAGCGGGACGCCCGCCGCCTGCAGCTGCAGGCGGGCGACGTTCTTGAGGTGCGCGTGGTTGCTGAGGCGCGCCACGCCGCGCGGGTAGCGCATGAACGCGCGGTGCACGTGCGTGTTGACCT
The DNA here is from genome assembly GCA_046565905.1 of Thermoleophilia bacterium. Taxonomy (GTDB): domain Bacteria; phylum Actinomycetota; class Thermoleophilia; order Solirubrobacterales; family Solirubrobacteraceae; genus CADCVQ01. Next base: position 6,294 of record JBKHXR010000021.1, read on the forward strand.
CGTAGCAGCAGACCCCGATCGACGGTCCGATCGCCGCCTGGATGTCACCCTCGACGCCGGCGGCGCGCATCTGCTCGACGCCCTTCTTGAGCACATCGGCCGCAAGGCCCTTCCAGCCGGCGTGGATCATCGCGACGCCGTCGGGCGCGATCAGCGCGACGGGCAGGCAGTCGGCGGTGACGACCACCGCCGCGACGTCCTCCAGCGTCGTGACGACGCCGTCGGCCTCGATCGGCTCCGCGTCCGGCGCGGGCAGCTGCTCGACGATGCGCACGTCCGAGCCGTGGACCTGCCTGGACTCCAGCCAGCGCTCGCGCGGGATGCCGATCAGCTGCGCGACGCGCTCGCGGTTCTCCTCCACCGCGGGCATGTAGTCGTTCGTGTCCAAACCGACGTTGAGCTCCTCGAACGGCTCACCGGAGACGCCCCCTCTGCGCGTGCAGAACAGCGCGCGACCGCCCGGCAGGTCGACGCCGATGTGGTCGCCGACGGCCGCGAACGGCGGCTGCAGCCGGTCGCCCCAGACGTTCTTGGACCGCATCGGGGTCGTGACGGGCTTCTTGCGAGTGGTCGACATCGGTCGGCTCTGTATAGCACGGCGTCAGCGGCCGCCCGTGCCCCGCGGATCCTGCAGCGCGGCCTGCAGCTCGGCGTCCCGTCCCTCGCCGAGCGCGCCGTCCAGCCGCAGCTCGAGCACCGCCCGCAGGCGGCGCCCGAGCTCGGGTCCCTCGCGAAGCCCGGCCGCCAGCAGGTCGTCGCCCGTGATCTGCAGGCCGACGTGGCGCAGCTCATCGAGCCAGCGCCGGGCGGGCTCGGGCGCTCCGCGCGCGCCGGCCAGCGCGACGGCCTCGATCGGGAGGTCGCGCAGCTCCCGCGCGAGCTGCGACGGCGCCCGTGGCTCGTCCGCGAGCGCGGGCGCTCGCGCGCACGCGCGCACGATCGCGCGCTCGGAAGCGGTGAACTCGAGTCCCTCCAGCGCGGCGTCGTCGGGCTCGGCGAGCGCGGCGGCGAGGACGAGCAGGTCCTGTCTGCCCTCGCCTGCCGGCAGCAGGTCCAGCGCGCGCCGGGTCAGAGCACGGTCGGGTGCAAGCCACGGCGCGAGGCCGAGCGCGACCGCCGCCTCGAGCGCGCCGACGGGGTCGGGCTCGCTGAGCGCGACGCGCAGCTCGCTGCCGATCCGCGCGCGCGACACCGTCTCCAGCGCGCCCGCCTCGACGGCCTGCTCGGCGAGCGCGGCCGTGTGCTCCTCCAGCTCGAAGCCCAGCCGCGCTGCGTAGCGCGCGACGCGCCACAGGCGCGTCGGGTCGTCGGTGAAGCTCGCGTCGTGCAGAACGCGCAGGCGCCCGGCGCGCAAGTCGTCGATCGCGTGCTCGGCAAGGCGCAGCCGTCCTGTCGCGAGGTCGAGCGCCATCGCGTTGACCGTCACGTCGCGGCGCTGCAGGTCCTGCTCGATCTCGGCCGCGAACACGTCCGGCAGCGCGCCGGGATGCGCGTACGTCTCCCCGCGTGCGGCCGCGAGGTCCCAGCAGCAGTCTTCGCATCGGATCGTGGCCGTCCCGAATCGCTCGTGCGCGACGTGGTCGCCGTCGCGCGCCAGCCGGGCGGCGAGCTCGTCGACGCTCCCCTCGACGACGACGTCGAGCTCGCGCGGGACGACGCCGAGCAGCAGGTCGCGCACCGCGCCGCCGACGAGGTGCACGCCCGCCATCCCAGCGGCCGCGTCCAGCAGGCGCCTTCCGCAGGGCAGCTCCCTCAGCTTGTCTGGCAGGTCCTCGATGGCGACAGTCTCGCGCCCGCGGCCGATCGCCGGCACAGCCGCCGCGCCGCGGCCCGACCGGACAGGCGCCACGACATCCGTCCGCTGACCGGCGGGCGCGACGGTTTCGCCCTCTACCATTGCCCGCGTGACCTCTTCGCCCCGCGGCGAGCGTCCGCTTCCGCGGCTCGCGATCGGGGCCGTTCTTCTCGTGCTCGGCGGTGCAATCGCCCTGGCGTCGTTCGGCGGCACCGGCGACGAGTTCAATCCGGACGTCGGGTTCGTCGAGACGAATGAGGACAGGCCCTCCGCGACCGCGCCGCGCGCGCGCGCAAACGACCATCCCGCCGATGACGGCTTCCAGTGGCCCATCTACGGCTACTCCAAGGCGCGCACGCACTTCCTTCCGCTCCGCACGGCGCCGCGGCCGCCGTATCGCCAGGCCTGGGCCGAGCGCGGCAACATCCTGCTCGAGTTCTCCCCCGTGCTCTGCGGGCGGCGGCTGTACCTGCTCAAGAACAACGGCGCCCTGTACGCGATCTCGCGGGCGACCGGGCGCGTGAGCTGGAAGCGCAAGCTCGGCGCGCTCGCGGCGGCGGCGCCCGCATGCAACCGCGGGACCGTCTACGCCGTGCTGCTCAAGCGCTCGCGCGACGTCGAGGCGGGGCGCGTCGTCGCCGTGTCGGCGCGCTCGGGCCGGACGCGCTGGTCGCGCAGGCTGCCCAGCCGCGCCGAGTCCTCGCCGCTCGTCGACCGCGGCCGCGTGTTCCTCGGCACCGAGGACGGAACCGTCTACTCGCTGCGTACGAGCGACGGCGCCGTGCGCTGGAAGGCCCGCGCGGCGGGCGCCGTGAAGGGGGCGCTCGCGCTCGACGGCGGGAAGCTGTACTTCGGCGACTACGGCGGCAAGGTGCACGCGATCCGCCGCGCAAACGGCGCGAAGGTGTGGGAGACGTCGCCCAGCAGCGGTCCGCTGGGGATCGGCGACGGCAACTTCTACTCCTCGGCAGCGGTCGCCTATGGGCGCGTCTACATCGGCAGCACCAACGGCGACGTCTATTCGTTCTCCAGCGCCGACGGCAAGCTCGCCTGGCGCCACGGAACGGGCGGCTACGTCTACGCCTCGCCAGCCGTGGGCCAGGTCCGCGGCGGCAAGCCGACCGTCTACATCGGCTCCTACGACGGGCGCTTCTACGCCCTCGACGCGCGCACCGGCAAGCCGCGCTGGACCCGCTCGCTGGGCCAGAAGATCTCGGGCGCGGCGACGATCATCGGAGATCTCGTCTTCGTCTCAGACCTCGACAAGCGCACAACGTGGGCGCTCGGCGCGCGCACGGGAAAGACAGTCTGGAAGACGGGGCGCGGTGGATTCCATCCGGCGATCAGCGATGGCCGGCGGATCTACTTCACGGGCTACTCGTCGCTGTTCGCGCTCGATCCGCGGGGACGGCCGTTCGCAGGCGGCGCAGGACGCTCGGCACGGGAGCGGCGCGCGGCGGCGCGGCGAGCCGCCCGTGCCCGCCGCGCGGCGGCCCGCCTGCGCGCCGCGAGGCGGGCGCGGGCGCGCCGCGCCCGGCAGCTGCGCCTGCGCTTCGCGCCGCACGGCCACCGTCACAGCGCCAAGCTCGGGTACGGGCGCAGCTGCCACCGCCATCGCCATGTCTACAGCGTCCGCGGCCGCACGATCGTCCTGCGCCACGGTCACTGCCACAGGCACACGCGCGCGCGCTGACGCGCGATCGTCCTGCGCCGCAGCCACCGCCACAGGCACGCGCCGACGCCCGTCAGTGACGCACGGCGATGCCGGCCGCGGCCAGGTGCTCCTTCGCCTCGCGGATGCGAAACGCGCCGTAGTGGAAGATCGACGCGGCGAGCGCCGCGTCGGCGCCGGCGTGGAGCGCGTCGGCGAGGTGGGACAGCGTGCCCGCTCCGCCGGAGGCGATGACCGGCACGCCGACGGCCGCGGCGACGGCCCGCGTCAGCTCCAGGTCATAGCCGTCGTTCGTGCCGTCGCGGTCCATGCTGGTCAGCAGGATCTCCCCCGCCCCGCGCTCGACGGCCTCGCGCGCCCACGCGACGACGTCGCGGCCCGTCGGCGTCCGGCCGCCGGCGACGTGGACCTCCCATCCGGCAGACGATCCGTCGGCGGCAGCACGGCGCTTGGCGTCGATCGCGAGCACGACGCACTGCGCGCCGAACACGTCGGCCAGCTCGCTGAGGAGCTGTGGCCGTGCGACCGCGGCGGAGTTCACCGAGACCTTGTCGGCGCCGGCGTCGAGCACGCCCTGCGCGTCCCGGACGGACCGGATGCCGCCGCCGATCGTGAACGGGATGAAGCACTCGTCGGCGACGCGACGCGCGAGCTCGACGACGGTCTCGCGCTTGTCGCTCGTCGCCGTGATGTCGAGGAAGACGAGCTCGTCGGCGCCCTCGGCGTCATAGCGGGCGGCGAGCTCGACGGGATCGCCGGCGTCGCGGATGTCGACGAAGTTCGTGCCCTTGACGACGCGGCCGCCGTCGATGTCCAGGCAGGGGATGACGCGCTTGAGATGCACCCGCCCGAGCCTAGATGGTCGATTGCGCCGCCGTTCCGTCAGCTGCGCGTCGACCGCGGATGCGGGGCGCCGCGGGCAGAAGCCGCACGGTGCCGGCGCCATGGGCCGCTTCGCTCCGCGGCGGTCCTGCGCCGCGACGCGTGCAGACGGCGGTGCGGTCGCGCAGGCCGCCATCTGGACGGTTCAACGTCGGCACGGTTGCTGCCGATATCCGTGAGCATGAGGATCAGCGCGCCGATCAAGGCCGTTCTCGTGGCGCTCCCGGCCGGCGCGTGGTTGTTGCGCACGGACGCCGGTGCCGGGACAACGCTCGCGGTCGCCTTCGGCGCCGGCCTGCTGACGTTCGCCTGGATCATGTTCGGCCCGCGCCGCCGCGCGACCGGTCGCGCGGACCGCTGCGCCGTGAGCGCTTCCGGCGGGCATCGCGATGGCGCGGCCGAAGCTCGCATCTGCCGTACGCCGACCCGACGCGGGCCGCGCGACGTGCGCTGTCGGCGGTCCCGCGCTACGGCGCCGGGACGCCGCTCGACCCGCCGCTAGGCGCGACGATCCGCGGCGGGCGGGTCGGCGGAGGCGGTGGCGGCGCGACGAAGGTCGTGACGACCGGCCGCGGAGGCGGCGGCGGAGGCGGCGCAGGCGGCGGAGGCGGCGGCGCGGGTGCAGGCGGCCGCGGCGCGACGTCGGGCTGCCGCACGGCGGGGTCGCCGGGAGCGGCGGGCGGCACGATCTCGCCCCCGTCCTGGACGGGCGCGGCGGGAGACGGCCCGGCCGGCGGCGTCTGCCGGCGGGGCGCGGGCACGGTGGCCCGCGACGCATCGCTCGCCCGTTCGGCGGCCGGCGCCGGCGCCGGCGCCGACTCCACGGGCGGCACGCGGGCCGCGGCGGCGTTCCCGGCCGCGCGTGTGGCCGGCTTCGCGGCGCCCGTCCGCGCCTTCGCCGGCGCGGGCGCCGCCGGCAACGTCGCGGTCGGCGCACCGGTCACCTCCGCCGGCTCGGTTCCGGCTTCGAGCGCGCCGTCCTGCGCACGCGCGGCGAGCACGACGAGCAGCAGCACGAACGCGCCGGCGACCGCCACGAGCGCGTCGCGCCGCAGTCGCCTGCGCGGCGGCCGCGGCGCAGCTGCCGCGACAACCGCGGCGCGGCTGCGCAGCGGATGCGACGCGGGTACCTCGCTGCGCGCGGCCACCCCGCTCCAATCGTGACCGAGCCGATCTGCGGCCTTGGCGATCGTGTCGCGCCGCAGCGCCTCGAGCACCGCGATCGAGGCCCACGCACGGTACGAGGCGCCGGCCTCGGCCATCGCCTCGCGCGCCAACGCGCACGTCTCGCAGTCCGTGAGGTGCTCGTCGAGCCAGCGGTCCTCGGTGATCTCGCCGTCGTCGCGCATCGCCACGAGGGCCAGCGCGCGCTCGCACTGCGCCGTCGCGGGCGCCACCGACGCCAGCGCGGTGCGCCGCAGCGCGTCGCGCAGGCCGATCCGCGCACGGGAGATGAGCTGCGCGACCGAGTTTCGGTTCATCCCCATCTGCGCCGCGATGTCGTCGTAGGACAGGTCCTCGAGCTCGCGCAGCGCGAGCGCCGCGCGCTGGCGCGGCGGCAGCCTCGCGTTGGCCGCGCGGATCTCCTCCTGCTGCGCGGCGAGCAGAACCCGCCTGCCCGGGTCCTCCTCGGGCGGCGGAGCGCCCGCGGCGCCGACCGGACGTGCCGAGTCGGCGATCTCGCCGGTGGGCTCGGCGCGTCTTGCCTGTCGGATGACGTCGTAGCTGCAATGGCGCACAGTCGTCAGCAGGTAGGCGCCGAAGTCGAGCTCGCGGCCGGTCATCGCCGGCAGCCGCGCGAGCAGCCTGACAAACGCCTCCTGCGTCGCGTCGGCGGCGTTCTCGCGCGTCCCGGTGATCCGGTAGGCGAGGTTGAACGCGCGCCGCTCGTGGCGGTCGTAGAGCTCGGCGAAGGCTGCGCCGTCGCCGTCGAGTGCCGCCGCAGCGAGCTGCGAATCGGTGCGTGGCAGCATGACGGCGACACTACCGCCGCGGGCCACTGCGGCGGTGTGCGTCCGGTCACGGTGATGGCTGCGGACGGCCGGCGCGACGGCGGTCACGACGCGGCGGAGATGATCGCGGCGGTCCTGCGAACGGTGGCGCGCATCAGACGTCCTCCTGATCTGCGGTGCGCCCCGGTGGAGCACCCTGTCAGACGTCCAACGGCCGTGCAGCCGGGAGATTACGCCGGCGCGGCGAGTGCCTCGATGCCCTCGGCGACCGTGAACCTCCGCTCGTACAGCGCCTTGCCGACGATCACGCCGGTCAGGCTGGGATGGCCGAGGGCGGCGAGCGCCTCGAGGTCCGCTCGCCGCCCGATGCCGCCGGAGTACACGAGGCGCCCGCGGACGACGTCGGCGACCTGGCGCACCTCCTCGATGTCGGGGCCACCGAGCAGCCCGTCCCTGTCGACGTTCGTGAAGACGAACGACGACACGCCCCGCTCCTGCATCCGCTCGATCACCGCATCGGGCCTCAGCTGCGTCGTCTCCGTCCAGCCCGCGGTGGAGACGAAGCCGCCGCGCGTGTCGATGCTGACCACGATCCGCTCGCCGAAGCGCGCGACCACCTCGTCGAGGAAGCGCTCGTCGCGAAACGCGGCCGTGCCGAGGATCGCCCGCGACGCCCCCGCCGCGATCGCGTCGGCGACGGCATCGACGCAGCGCAGTCCGCCGCCGTACTGGACGGGCACGCCGAGCTCGGCGACCACCTGCGCGAGATGGCGGAGGCTCTGCGGCGAGCCGAGCCGGGCGCCGTCGAGATCGACCATGTGCAGGTGGTCCGCGCCGGCCTCGACCCATGCGCGCGCGGCCGCGAGCGGGCTGTCGGCATAGACGGTCTCGGCGTCGAAGTCGCCCTGCACCAGGCGCACCGCCCTGCCGTCGGCGATGTCGATCGCGGGATAGAGGATCACGGTGCGGCGGGAACGCCGGAGCAGATTCCGACGAAGTTGCGCAGCAGGGCGAGGCCGTGCGTCGAGGACTTCTCGGGATGGCACTGCGCGCCGAAGACGTTGTCGCGCGCGACGAAGGAGACGAACGGCGCGCCGTACTCGCCCACTCCGAGCACGATCGACGGGTCGGCGGGCTCGGCGACGAACGTGTGCACGTGGTAGAAGGCCGCGGGATCGGGGAGCCCGGCGATCAGCGCGGATGGCCGCTCCCAGCGCACCGAGTTCCAGCCGATGTGCGGCAGCTTCAGCCCGCGTGCATCCAGGCGGACGACGCTCCCGGCGAGCAGGCCGAGTCCCGCCGCACCCTCGTGCTCGGCCGAGCGCTCGAACAGCAGCTGCATCCCGAGGCACAGCCCGATGACCGGCACGCCGGCGTCCGCCCGCTCCCGCACCACCTCGTCGAGGCCGAGCGCGCGCAGCCGCCGCATCGCCTCCGGAAACGCCCCCACGCCGGGCACGACGAGGCCGTCGGCCGCGCGCAGCCGGTCGCGATCGGCGGTCTGCGCGATCGGGGTGCCGACATGCTCGAACGCCTTCGCTACCGAGCGGCGGTTGCCCATCCCGTAGTCGACCATCGCGATCTGCGCCATCAGGTCAGCGTCCCCTTCGTCGAGGGGATGCCCGACTCCGTCGGGTCGATCGCGATCGCGCCGCGCAGCGCCCGCGCGAACGCCTTGAACGCGGCCTCGATCATGTGGTGGGCGTTCGTTCCCGCCTGGATCTCGAGGTGCGCGGTGATGCGCGCGTTGCTGACGATCGCGCGAAAGAACTCCTCGAGCAGCTCGTGCTCGAAGCCGCCCGTCTCCCCGCGTGGCAGCCCGCCGTCGGCGAGCGTGAGAAACGGCCTGCCGGAGACGTCGATCGCGCACATCGCCCGGGCCTCGTCCATCGGGACGACGGCATGGCCGTAGCGGAAGATGCCGGCGCGGTCGCCGAGCGCCTCGTCGAGCGCCTGTCCCAGCACGATGCCGACGTCCTCGACGGTGTGGTGCGAGCCGGTCTGCAGATCGCCCGTCGCCTGCACCGTGAGATCGAGCCGCCCGTGGCGCGAGAGCAGGTCGAGCATGTGGTCCAGGAAGCCGACCCCGGTCTGGCGGCTGCCGCCGGCGCCGCCGTCGAGCGCGAGCGTCAGCTCGATGTCGGTCTCGCCGGTGCGGCGCTGCTTGTGTGAGGCGCGAATCGTCGTCACGACGGCGGATTCTCCCGCACGCGTGCCTCCATCGACTCGGCGTGCACCGAGAAGCCCTCCGCGCGCGCGATCGGCGCCCCGGCGGCCGCGAGCGCGGGTGCGGCGCCGCCGATGTGGACCTCGCTCATGCGGCGGCGAAAGGCGCGCGGCGACAGGCCCGACGCGAAGCGCGCAGAGCCGCCGGTCGGCAGGCAGTGGTTCGAACCCGCCACGTAGTCGCCGAAGGCGGTGCCGCCGGCGGCGCCGACGAACACGCAGCCCGCTGCGCGTACGCGCGGCGCCAGCCGCTCGACGGCAGGCCCGACGAGCTGCAGGTGCTCGGGCGCGAATGCCTCGGCGAACGCCAGCGCCTCGAGCAGCGACTCGGCATGCACGAGCGCGAACGCCGCCGGGTCGGAGTGCTCGCGCCCGCTGCCGAGCGCTCGCAGCGCGTCGGCGACGGCGTGCAGCAGCGGCGCCGAGCCGCTGACCGCGGCAACGGGCGCGCCGGGCCCATGCTCGCCCTGGGCGAGCAGGTCGAAGGCGATCAGCTCGGGGTCGGCGGACGCATCGGCGAACACGAGCACGTCGCTGGGTCCGTAGAAGCCGTCGATCCCGACGACGTCGGACACCTGGCGCTTGGCCTCCTGCACGATCAGGTGCCCGGGGCCGGCGATGACGTCGACGCGCTCGATCGTCTCGGTCCCGTAGGCCAGCGCCGCGACGCCGTGCGCGCCGCCGATCGCCCAGACCTCGTGCACGCCGCAAAGCGCGCACGCGCCGAGGATGACGGGGTCGATCGGGCCGGGCGTCAGCACGACGACCTCCTCGACGCCGGCCGCGCGCGCCGTCACGACGCCCATCACGACGGTCGACGGGTACGGCGCGCGGCCGCCCGGGACGTAGATCGCCGCGCGTCGCACCGGCACCTCGCGCAACACGACGCGGTGGCCCTGCGGCAGGTCGACCTCGACGTCCTCGCCGATCGCGGCGTCGGCGACCATCGCGACGTTCGCGATCGCCGTCTCCAGTCCCGCGCGCACCTCGTCGCCGAGCAGCTGCGAATCCAGCTCTCCGGGATCGACGCGCAGGGATGCCGGCGGTGCTGCGCCGCCGATGTCGAAGCGCGCGACGAGCTCGCGCAGCGCGCGGTCGCCGCCGTCGCGCACGGCGCCGACGATCTGCGCGACGGCCTCGGTCACCGTCGCCGGCGCGGGCGCCAGCGCACGTACGCGAGCGGCCGCGGCGATCGGGTCGCCGCCCACGTCGATGCGCTCAAAGCGCACGCAGCTTCTCCAGCATCTCGTCGATCGCCGCCGCCTTGAGCTTGTGCGCGACAGGGTTGGCGATCAGCCGCGCCGTCGAGGCGAACAGCTCCTCGCGGATGACGAGGTTGTTCTCGGCGAGCGTCGTCCCCGTCGCCGTGAGATCGACGATCGCCTCCACGAGACCGGTCAGCGGTGCCAGCTCGACCGATCCCTTGACCTCGACGATCTCCGCCTGGCGCCCGGTGCGCTCGAAGTAGGCGGCGGCCGTCTTGTAGTACTTCGTGGCCACGCGCATGACGCCGAGCCTGCGCAGCGCCTCGGCCGAGGGATCGGGCCCGTCGACCGTCGCGAGGATCATCCGGCACCTGCCGTAGTCGAGGTCCAGCAGCTCGTACACCTCGCGCTCGGGCTGCTCGGTCAGCACGTCCTTGCCGGTGATCCCGACATCGGCCGCGCCGGCCTCGACGTAGGTCGGGACGTCCGAAGGGCGCATCGTCACGACGCCGATGTCCGCGAACAGGAGCTTGCGGTCGTTCGTGCGGACCTCTCGCGTGTCGACGCCGATCGCGTCGAGGCGATCGAGCGTCTCCTTCATCAGCGCGCCGCGCGGGACGGCGATCGTCAGCCCGGCCGTGGTCTTCATGCCTGCACGCCGCCTGTGGCCGCCTCGGCCCCGAAGGCGTCGACCGCGGGCTTGCGCAGCAGCGCTGCGGCCTTCTCCTCGCCGGTCAGCGCGATGTGCAGGCGGTCGATCGTCAGCGCGAAGCCGACCGCGGGCAGCGGCCGCCCGAAGCGCCCGAGCAGGTCGTCGTAGCGCCCGCCGCCACCGAGCGGCGCGCCGAGCGCGGGGTCGTAGACGTCGAACACCGCGCCGGTGTAGTAGCCCATCCTCCGAACCAGGCCGAGGTCGAAGATCACGCGCTCGGCGACCTCCGCAGGCAGCAGCTCGTAGACGCCGCGCAGGCCGGCGACCGCGTCGGCGACGGGGCCCTCCGCGCCGGCGAGCACCTCGCGTCCGCCGCGGATCTGCGGCACGCGCAGCAGCAGCTCCGCGTCGGACTCGTCGAGCATCAGCCGCTCGAGCCGGGACTCCAGCGCCACGAAGTCGCGGCCGATGAGCGCGTCCATGAGCGCCTCGGAGGCTTCGCCCGGGATGCCGAGCGAGCGCAGCAGCGTGCGGTACAGCGACGCGTCGCCGAGGCCGATCCGGTAGTCGCGCAGGCCGACGGCGTCGAGCGCGTGGCAGACGACCGTCAGCGCCTCCGCGGTGCCCTGCGGCCCCGGCGCGCCGATCAGCTCGATGCCCGCCTGGAGGAACTCGCGCATCTGCCCGCGGTGCGGTCGGACGCCGCGATAGGCGTGGGCGAAATAGCAGAACTTCAACGGTGGCTCCGCCGTCCGGTAGCGCGTCGCGACGAGCCGCGCGATCGGGACTGTCATGTCGGTGCGCAGCGCGAGCACCTCGCCGTGGTCGTCGAAGACGCGGTAGGCGGGCGGAGCTCCGCCGCCACGGCCGAGGACCTCCTCGTACTCGAGCGCGGGCGTCCACACCTCGCCGTAGCCGTCGAGCTCGAAGACCGCGCGGACGGCCTCCGTGATGTCGCGCAGCTCGCGCATCTCGTCGGGCAGCACGTCGCGCGTGCCGGAGGGAATCGGGTGGATCTGCGGGCGCACGGGTCGCTGCCAATCTAGTGGGCGCATGACGGCCGCCGCCGGGCGGCTCGAACCGGACTAGGTGTAGACGGGCTCGGTCGCGACGCGCTCGATGCGCGCGCCGAGCTCGCGCAGGCGCTCGTCGATGCGCTCGTAGCCGCGGTCGATCTGGCGGATGTTGCCGATCTCGGAGCGGCCCTCGGCGCACAGCGCGGCGATCAGCATCGCCATGCCGGCGCGGATGTCGGGCGACTCGAGGCGCTCGCCGCGCAGCCGCGAGGGCCCCGTGATGATCGCCCGGTGCGGATCGCACATCGTGATGTCGGCGCCCATCAGGACCAGCTTGTCGGTGAAGATCATCCGGTTCTCGAACATCCACTCGTGGATGAGCGCAGAACCCGAGCACTGCGTGGCGAGCGCGACCGCGATCGACGTGAGGTCGGCGGGAAACGCCGGCCAGGGGCCGTCCTGCACCTTGATCTTGTGCTCGCCGACGTCGCGCGAGATGACGAGGTCCTGGCCTCCGGGCACGACCACGTCGTCGCCGTCGAGCTCGGAGCGCAGACCGAGGCGATCGAAGACGAGTCGGATCATCCGCAGGTCGTTGGGGATCGTGTCGCGGATGCGCAGCTCGCCACCGGTGACCCCGGCGAGGGCCATGAAGGAACCGATCTCGATGTGGTCGGGGCCGACCGAGTGGTCGCAGCCGTGCAGCTCCGCGCTGCCGTTGACGGTGAGCACGTTGGATCCGATGCCCTGGATGTCGGCGCCCATCTTCACGAGCATCCGCGCCAGGTCCTGGACGTGGGGCTCGCAGGCGGCGTTGCCGATCACCGTCGAGCCGGGGGTGCGTGCCGCGGCGAGCAGCGCGTTCTCGGTCGCCATGACCGACGGCTCGTCCATGAACACGTCCCCGGCGCACAGCCCTCCCGGGGCGCGCAGCTCGATGTCGCGGCCGTGCTCGAACGTCGCGCCGAGCGCGGCGAAGGCGTCGAGGTGCGGGTCGAGGCGCCGGCGCCCGATGACGTCGCCCCCGGGCGGCGGCATGCGGACGCGCCCGAAGCGGGCGAGCAGCGGCCCGGCGAGCAGGAACGACGCGCGAATGCGCTCGGAGAGATCGCGGTCGATCACCGCCTCGTCGGCGGTGAGGTCGGCGGCGCAGAGGGCGACCTCGTGATCTGACAGCCAGGTGACGCGTACGCCGAGCGCTTCGAGGAGCGCGAGCATCGCCGCGACGTCCTTGATCTTCGGAACGTTTCTGACCACGACCTCATCCTCGGTCAGGACCGAGGCGGCAAGGATCGGGAGCGCACCGTTCTTGTTGCCGGCAGGCACGATCGTGCCGGACAGCGCGATGCCTCCGTCGATGACGAACTTCTCCATGGCAGGGCGCCTTCCGGCGACGGGAGTAGAGCCGAACGGCTGGGCTAGGGTAACAGCCATGTCGTCCCGGATTTCGCGCGAGGAGGCGTGGTCCCTGCTCAGCGATTGGGTCAGCTCGGAGTCGCTGCGCCGCCATTGCCTCGCCGTCGAGGCCGCGATGGTCGCCTTTGCGCAGCGCGACGGCGCGGACGCCGAGCTGTGGGGCGTCACGGGACTCCTGCACGACGCCGACTACGAGCGCTTTCCGGACATGGACGACGCCGAGAAGGGCCACCCGCGCACGATCATCGACGAGCTCGAGCGCCGCGACGCCCCGCCCGAGATGGTTCGCGCGATCGCCTCTCACGCGAGCTACCTCGGCGTGCCGCCCGAGTCACCGATGGAGCGCGCCCTGGTCGCGGTGGACGAGCTCTGCGGCTTTCTCGTCGCGTGCGCCCACGTGCGGCCGGACGGCATCGTCGGGCTGACACCGAGATCGGTCAGCAAGAAGCTCAGGCAGCCGTCGTTCGCGGCCGCCGTCAACCGCGAGGACGTGCGGCGCGGCGCAGAGCAGGTCGGCGCCGACTTCGACGAGCACGTGGCCTTCGTCATCGGCGCCCTGGAGGCCCGCGCCGACGCGCTCGGCCTCCGCGGGACAGGCACGGGCACAGGGCCGTAGCCGGGGCTGCCGCAGACGTCACCGCCGTCCTCGGCCAGACGGTCCCGAGCGCCGCGCGCCGCCTGCTCGCCGTGCGGCGAAGCGAGCGCCGCACGGCGAGCGCGCACGGACGTGCACGATCCGTTGCACGTCCGCGACTGCGAATTCCCGGCGCATCGGGACTTCTCGCCCGGCGTACGTCTGTTCCGTCCGAGCGCTCGCCTAGCTTCGGAACGTATGTTCGCCTCAGTGATCTTCCGCCTGGCCGAAACCCTGCGCCGCACCGGCGCCGTCGTGAAAGCATTCGCCCTGCTCGAGGACGTGCAGTCGTCGGCTGCGTCGATACCTCGCTCGCCGTCCGGGCGTGGCCCGCACCGCGGTGTCGGGAAGCGGCGTGGACGCACCACGGCGCCGTCGCACGCTGCCGTGCCGGCACCGCACTCTCCGTCCGCCCGCGACAGGAGCCTCGCTCCCCGGAGCCCCGGACCCCCCACGTCGGTCTCGCGCGCCGGGGCGGCGGCCGCATCGCAGGCCCACCGCCCGCCGCGCCAATCACCCGTGCACCGCACGCGGCCCAGACGCGCCGGCTCGCCGGCGCCGGGGCTCCAGCCATGCCTGACGCCGATACTTCGCTCCGCCGAGCTCGGTCGGACGCCCCCCGGCGGGCATCGCTTCGCGCGCTGATCAGCGCGTCCCGCGGGCGAGGCCCCCATCGTTGTCGGCTGCCCACCGTTCGCACGGCGCGCGCCAGCTCGCGGCAAGGCCAGCCAGCGAACGGCGCCACAAGGACGACGGCCGCCCCAAGGACGCCAGCACGACGACGGGCCGCTCCGGCGCACCGCATCGCACCGCCAGGCCAGCGCGACCGACCGCGGCACGACGACGACAGGCCGCCCCGGCGCACCGCATCGCACCGGCAGGCCAGCGCGACGGCCCACAGCACGACGACGACAGGCCGCCCCGCAGGACGGCCTGTCGTCAAACTACACCGGCGGCGACCTACTCTCCCGGGCCCTTGCGGGCCAAGTACCATCGGCGCTGAGGGGCTTAACTGCTCTGTTCGGAAAGGGAAGAGGTGTTTCCCCCTCGCCATAGCCACCGGAAACCGGTGAGAGCCCCTGGGCCCTTCAAAACTGCACAGTAGCCCTGCGTTGCTGCGACGAATATCAAAAAGTCATCCGTCAAGCCCTCGACCCATTAGTACCGGTCTCCTACGTACATTGCTGTACTTCCAGATCCGGCCTATCAACCTGGTGGTCTACCAGGGGTCTTACTCCCTCAATGGGGATGGGAGAGCTCATCTCGAGGTCGGCTTCCCGCTTAGATGCCTTCAGCGGTTATCCGATCCGCACGTAGCTAACCTGCAATGCCCTTGGCAGGACAACAGATACACCAGAGGTGCGTTCATCCCGGTCCTCTCGTACTAGGGACAACTCCTCTCAACTCTCCAACGCCCACGGCAGATAGGGACCGAACTGTCTCACGACGTTCTGAACCCAGCTCGCGTACCGCTTTAATGGGCGAACAGCCCAACCCTTGGGACCTACTACAGCCCCAGGATGCGACGAGCCGACATCGAGGTGCCAAACCGGGCCGTCGATGTGGACTCTTGGGCCCGATAAGCCTGTTATCCCCGGCGTACCTTTTGTCCGTTGAGCGACGGCACTTCCACTTGTTACCGCCGGATCACTAAGACCAGCTTTCGCTCCTGCTCGACTTGTCAGTCTCACAGTCAAGCTCCCTTATTGCCTTTACACTCTACGCACGATTTCCAACCGTGCTGAGGGAACCTTTGTGCGCCTCCGTTACATTTTGGGAGGCGACCGCCCCAGTCAAACTACCCGCCTGGCACTGTTCACCGCCCGGATTCACGGCGCGGTGTTAGAAACACAATACATCAAGGGTGGTATCTCAAGGTTGACTCCACGCCAGCCGCAGCCGGCGCTTCAAAGCCTCCCACCTATCCTGAGCGAGATGCATCGCATTCCAATACCAGGTTATAGTAAAGGTGCACGGGGTCTTTCCGTCTAGCCGCGGGTACTCGGCATCTTCACCGAGACTGCAATTTCACCGAGCCCCTCGTTGAGACAGCGCCCAAGTCGTTACGCCATTCGTGCAGGTCGGAACTTACCCGACAAGGAATTTCGCTACCTTAGGACCGTTATAGTTACGGCCGCCGTTTACCGGGGCTTAGCTTCGCTGCTTTGGCTTGCGCCTAACAACTCCACGTAACCTTCCGGCACCGGGCAGGCGTCAGCCCCTATACGTCGTCTTTCGACTTAGCAGAGACCTGTGTTTTTGGTAAACAGTCGCTTGGGCCAATTCACTGCGGCCCCCTCGGGCTGAGCACGCGAAGTGCCTCACCCTACCGGGGCGCTCCTTATCCCGAAGTTACGGAGCCATTTTGCCGGGTTCCTTAACGAGGGTTATCTCGATCACCTTAGTATTCTCTACTTGCCCACCTGTGTCGGTTTTGGTACGGGCACGCGCAACCTCCCTAGAGGATTTTCTAGGAGGCATGGCGTCAGGGACTCGCCGGCTTAGAGCCAGCTGGCATCGCGCCTCAGGTTATGAGTCCCCGCATTTCACAGGGGGCTCCCCTACACGCTTACCCCAAGTCTACCATCGCCTGGGTTCCCTTAGCCTTCCTCGTCCCCCCATCGGTCAAACGGTTGCGAACGTGGTACAGGAATATCAACCTGTTGGCCATCGACTACGCCTTTCGGCCTCGCCTTAGGTCCCGACTAACCCTGAGCAGACGAACTTTACTCAGGAATCCTTGGGCAATCGGCGGAGGGGATTCTCACCCCTCTTTCGTTACTCATGCCGGCATTCTCACTTCCCAGGCCTCCACGACTGGCTTCCGCCGCCGCTTCACGGGCCTGGGAACGCTCTCCTACCGCGCGATCCGAAGATCGCACCCGCAGCTTCGGTGACTAGCTTGAGCCCCGTTGAATTTTCCGCGCCCGAGCACTTGACCAGTGAGCTGTTACGCACTCTTTCAAGGGTGGCTGCCTCTAAGCCAACCTCCTGGTTGTCTGTGCACTCGGACATCGTTTACCACTTAGCTAGCACTTAGGGACCTTAGCTGGCGGTCTGGGCTGTTTCCCTTTTGACGCTGAAGTTTATCCCCCAGCAACTGACTCCCGGAGTAGACGTATTGGTCTTCGGAGTTTGCCTGAAGTCGGTAACCTGGTAGGGCCCCTAGTCCAAACAGTGCTCTACGGCCAATACGCAATTTATCCGAGGCTATACCTAAATATATTTCGGAGAGAACCAGATATCACTTGGTTTGATTAGCCTTTCACTCCGACCCACAGGTCATCCGCCCAGTTTTCAACCTAGGTCGGTTCGGTCCTCCACGAGGTCTTACCCCCGCTTCAACCTGCCCATGGGTAGCTCACCAAGTTTCGGGTCTAGCGCCCACGACTCAAATCGCCCTTTTAGGACTCGCTTTCGCTACGGCTCCGCTCATCGCTTAACCTTGCCGCAGACGGCTAACTCGCCGGCTCGTTATGCAAAAAGCACGCGGTCACATTCCGAAGAACGCTCCCACCGCTTGTAGGCACGTGGTTTCAGGTACTATTTCACTCCCCTTCCGGGGTACTTTTCACCTTTCCCTCACGGTACTAGTCCGCTATCGGTCACCTAGGAGTACTTAGCCTTGGAGGGTGGTCCCCCCAGATTCAGTCCACGTTTCACGAGTGTGGACTTACTCAGGAACGTCTGACGGAAGGTCATGCAGTTTCGTCTACGGGACGGTTGCCCTCTTTGGTACGCGGTTCCACACGCTTCGACTACCACACGACTTTGTAACTTCCGCCGGGCCGGTCACGGCCCGGAACAGGCGCCCTACAACCCCGGATACGCAACGCGTGACCGCTTACACGCATCCGGTTTGGGCTGGTCCCTTTTCGCTCGCCACTACTCAGGGAGTCTCGGTTGATTTACTTTCCTCGGGGTACTGAGATGTTTCACTTCCCCCGCTTGTCTCCAGCCGGCCTATGTGTTCAGCCGGCGGCGACCCCGCATTACCAGGGCCAGGTTTCCCCATTCGGAAATCCCCGGGTCAAAGGCTATTCAGCGCCTAACCGGGGCTTATCGCAGCCGTTCACGTCCTTCATCGACTCTAGGTGCCAAGGCATCCACCATGTGCCCTTATTATCTTGACGGTGATCGAACCCTCAGCCTTCGCTGATGGTTCGGTGATACCCGTCGCCGTCGCGCTTATCGTCGCGACGACGATACGCCGCCGTGGTTGGATACACGACGGCATGTGGCTACTGTGCAGTTTTCAAGGGCCGCAGGGAGGCGCCCCGCAGGACTTGCGGGCCGGTCTCTCAAAACTCAACAGCATGCACCGGCTCGAGCTCGGCGGTATGCCTCGCTGGCCGGGCCAGGTTCGGTCGACGTACTAGGCCGCACGGCCGGTGGTCCGTCATCGCGATCCCGTCGCGAGAGATCGTCACGGATGACGACTCGGGCGACGGGCCGGCGACGGCGCCGTGCCGTACGGGCCCCTTGATACAGGGGCTCCCTAGAAAGGAGGTGATCAAGCCGCACCTTCCGGTACGGCTACCTTGTTACGACTTCACCCCAGTCACGAGCCCCACCTTCGACGGCTCCCTCCCTTGCGGGTTAGGCCACCGGCTTCGGGTGTTGCTCACTCCCGTGGTGTGACGGGCGGTGTGTACAAGGCCCGGGAACGTATTCACCGCGGCAATGCTGATCCGCGATTACTAGCAACTCCACCTTCATGCAGGCGGGTTTCAGCCTGCAATCCGAACCGAGACGCACTTTAAGGGATTCGCTCCACCTCGCGGTATCGCAGCCCTCTGTATGCGCCAATGTAGCACGTGTGTAGCCCTGAACATAAGGGGCATGATGACTTGACGTCATCCCCACCTTCCTCCGGTTTGTCACCGGCAGTCTCGCATGAGTCCCCAACTAAATGCTGGCAACATGCGACGGGGGTTGCGCTCGTTGCGGGACTTAACCCAACATCTCACGACACGAGCTGACGACAGCCATGCACCACCTGTGAAGGTGCCCCGAAGGGAAGCCGTGTTTCCACGGCGGTCACCCACATGTC
>JBKHXR010000022.1:0-3070 GCA_046565905.1 Thermoleophilia bacterium
TGCGCAGGTCGAGCTTGCGCTGCTGCTCGGCGATCGCCTGGGCGGCCGCGATGCGGGCCTCCTCCGACGCCTGCTGCGCGATGGCCTCGGCGACCTCGGCGACCTGCTTCACGCGCGCCGCCTCGGCACGGCCGAGGTCGCGGATGTAGTTGTTGTCGTCGTCGATCTCCTTGATCTGCAGCGTGTCGATCTGCAGACCCTGGATGTCGAGCGCCTCGCGCACGGCCTCGAGCACCTGCTCCTGCAGGGCCGAGCGGTTGGTGATGATCTCGGTGACGGTGAGCTGACCGACGATCGAGCGCACCGAGCCGCTCAGCACCTCCTCGGTCGACGACTCGATCTGATCCTGCTGGTTGAGGAATCGCTGCGCGGCGGCGCGGACCATGGTCTCGCTGCCGCCGACCTTGACGACGGCGACGGCGTTGACCTTGATCGTGATGGCGTCCTTCGTCTGCGCGGTCGCCTGCACGTTGAGCTGACGGCTGCGGAGGCTGAGCTTGAAGTAGGCCTCGATGATCGGCTTCACGAAGACGCGGGAGCCGAAGACGACCTTCTGCCCGACGTTGTCGAACTCGTTGTTCTGCGGGCGCTCGGCCGTCGCCTTCTGGCGGGAGGTGACGATGATCGCCTCGTCAGGCTTGGCGACCTTGATCCCGCGCAGGAGGACGATCGCGACGATGACGAGGATCAGGACGACGGCACCGATGCCGATCGCGGTGGACAGGGCTTCGCTGGAGAGAGCTGGGGGCATGGCGCCAGTATGGCCGAGGGTCGGGCCCAAGCCGAGGATCCGTCCGCTCCGAGTCGCAACCCAGGACTTCCGGCCCTGACCGACCCGGCGCCCGGGGGCGTACCGTGGCGCGAAAGTCCGAAGGAGAACAGCATGCGCGCGGTCCGATTCAGCCAGTGGAAGACCTTCCCCACGATCGAGGAGATCGAGAAGCCCGCCCCCGGGCCGGGCGAGGTGCTGCTCAAGGTCGCGGGCGCCGGTGCGTGCCACAGCGACGTCGCGATCTTCGAGGACTTCGGGCCCGAGATGCCCGCCGCGGGCCTGCTCAAGCCGACGTACACGCTCGGGCACGAGAACTCCGGCTGGGTCGAGGAGCTCGGAGAGGGCGTGACCGGCATCGAGAAGGGCGCCGCCTACCTCGTCTACGGTCCCATCGGCTGCGGCTTCTGCGACATGTGCTCGCGCGGTCAGGACACCTACTGCCGCAACGTCGGCAGCAAGCCCTACCTCGCGATGGGCCTCGGCCGCGACGGCGGCATGGCCGAGTACCTCGTCGCCCCCGCGCGCAACCTCGTCGCGCTCGGCGACGCCGATCCGGTCGCCGCTGCGCCGCTGAGCGACGCGGGCCTCACGCCGTACCACGCGATCAAGAACTCGATGCACAAGCTCAACGGCGGCGGCAAGACCGCCCTCGTCATCGGCCTCGGCGGTCTCGGCCAGCTCGCCGTGCAGATGCTCATCGCCATGACCGGCGCGACCGTCATCGCGACCGACCAGAAGGCCGACGCCATGGAGCGCGCCGCCGCCCGAGGCGCGAAGACAGTTCCCGGCGGCGAGGGCCAGGCGGCGGCGATCCGCGAGCTCACCGGGGGTCGCGGCGTCGACGCGGTGTTCGACTTCGTCGGCGTCGCGCCGACCGTGAAGCTCGCGATGGAGTCGGTCGCCGTGCTCGGCCGCGTCACGATCGTCGGCATCGCCGGCGGAACCTACGAGTGGGGCTTCTACGGCGTGCCGTACGAGGCCGAGCTGCTGAGCACCTACTGGGGCACGATCGAGGACCTGCACGACGTCGTCGCGCTCTACCGGGCCGGTCAGATCGAGCCCGAGGTCGAGATCTACAGCCTCGACGACGCGCTCGACGCGTACCGGAAGCTCGCGTCGGGCGAGCTCTCGGCGCGCGCCGTCGTCGCTCCGCACGGCCGCGGCTGAGCGGCGTCGCGGGTCGACCGACCGACGTGATCTGAGCGAGGCCCGCGGCGGGCCAGAATGAACCCATGACCCGCCGCGGCCTCATCCTCTTCGCCTCCCTCGGCGTCATCTGGGGCATCCCGTACCTGTTCATCAAGATCGCGATCGCCGAGCTCACCCCCGAGTTCCTCGTCCTCGCCCGCACGGCCCTCGCCGCGGCCCTGCTGCTGCCGATCGCCGCCCGGCGCGGCGCCATCAGCCCCGTCCTGCGCCGCTGGAGGCCGCTCCTCGCCTTCACGCTCTTCGAGATCGTGCTCGCCTGGTACTTCATCAACGCCGCCGAGCAGACGCTGCCGAGCTCGACGGTCGGGCTGCTGCTGGCGAGCATCCCGCTCGTGGCGATCGTCGTCGCGTTCGTCATGGGCCGCCGCGATCGGCTCACGGCGATCAACGGCGTCGGCGTCGTACTGGGGATGCTCGGCGTCGCGGCGATCGTCGGCCTCGACGTGGGCGGCTCCGACCTGGGAGCGGTCGCGCAGCTCGCCGTCGCCGTCGTCGGCTACGCCATCGGCCCGGCGATCCTCGCCCGCTGGATGCACGACCTGCCCGGCGTCGGCGTCATCGCCGTCGCGCTCGGACTCAGCGCCGTCGCCTACCTGCCGATCGTCGCGCTCACGGGCGGCTGGCCGACCGAGGTGCCGTCGGCGATGACCATCGTGTCGGTCGTCGTGCTCGCCGTGCTGTGCAGCGCGGTCGCCTTCCTGCTGATGTTCGCGCTCGTCGCCGAGGTCGGCCCGATCCGCATGTCGGCGATCACCTACGTCAACCCGGCCGTCGCCGTTCTCGCCGGCGCGGTCTTCCTCGGCGAGGCGGTGAGCGTGTGGACGCTCGTCGGCTTCGTCACGATCCTCGCCGGCTGCGCACTCGTGACGCGGCCCGACCCGCGGGCGCGCGCGACCTCGGGTGCCGGGGATGAGGCGGCGGATGCTGATACCGAGGTCCCTCGCGAGACCGAGCCCGAGCATCCGACGCTCGACGAGGTGCTCGACGAGCCGATGCCGCCGACCGAGCCGATCGTCCGTTAGATCGTCGTCCGCTCGATCGTCGTCCGCTAGGAGGCGGCGCGGGCGACGCGGCTCGCGCGCGCGACCG
>JBKHXR010000023.1:0-10981 GCA_046565905.1 Thermoleophilia bacterium
GGATGGCGGGCTCGGAGAAGTCGGGCCCGGCCAGCAGCGAGAGGTGGATCGGGTGGTCGTAGAGGTACTCGACGGCCTGCATCAGGTTGCGGGCGGTGATCCCCATCGGCGGCGGAGCGATGCCGAATGCCATCTCGCACGAGAGCGCCGCGGTGTTGGCATGCACGCCGCCGCACACGCCGCAGGCGCGGCTGGAGATGAAGATCGCGTCGCGCGGGTCGCGGCCCTTGAGGATGATCTCGTAGCCGCGGAACAGCGTCGCCATCGCGGCCGTCTCCATGACCTGGCGGTTCTCCAGGTCGACGACCGTGTGGAACGCCAGCGCTCCCGCCACCCGGGTGACGGGGTCGAAGTCGACGCGGCGGACGGCGCCGTTGCGCGCGAACAGCTCCTTCATCCGTGCCGGGTCGTCTTCGATCGGCGTCGGAAGCGGCGTCTCGGTGTAGGAGTACGGGTCGACGGCGCCCTGCTTGAGCGTCGCGTTGCCATTGGCGTCGAACTCGATCGGGAGGTTCTTAAAGCACAACGTCGGCAGCTCCTCCGGGCATCAGCCCACTTCGTTTGAACGTCGCGGCGTGCGTCTCGGCCGCACCGGCTATCCGGCGGGATTCGGCCGGCAAGCTAGACCCAGCGCGACAGCTCGATCGGATTTCGGAAGCTACGCTTCATAGATGGCTGAGACACATAGGGAGCCCGCACCGCCGCTTGATCCGGAGGTGGCGTCTACCGGAGTGGCCGAGCTCGATGCCGCGCTCGGCGGGCTGTTCTGGGGTGACAACGTGGTCTTCGCCGTAACCGAGGGCGTGACGGCCGAGCCGTTCTACAGGGCGATCGTCGGCAGCGACGTTCCCTACGATCGGCGGCTGTTCGTTCGGCTGCAGGATGGATCGCCTTCGTATTCCGGCTTTGAAGTCGTCGACGCCGGCCCGAAGAGCAAGCTCGCGCAGCCGGCTCCGCTTCTGCACGCCGTGTTCGAGCGCTGCCGCGGCACGGAGCGCAACCTGCTGTTGTTCGAAGGGCTCGACGTCATGTCCGCGCGGTGGGGCGCCGATGTCGCCGCCCGATTCTTTGCCACATGCTGCCCGCAACTGCTCGACATCGGCGCGATCGCGTACTGGTCCGTGCCCGTCGGCGACGGCCAGGTCGCCCTGCGCCGCACGGTCGAGGAGGTCACCCAGTGCGTCTTTCTCCTTGACCAGGGACGGCTGCGGATCGCAAAGGCGGAGGGACGGCCGCCGGGAATCCAGGGCAGCGTGTTTCGCTTCGCCGAGGTCGACGGCCGACCCGCGTTGACGCCGGCGCCGATGGTCGCGCGGATCGGCAACGCCCTGAGCGCCGCTCGGCTGCAGCGAAACCTCAGCCAGTCGGACCTGGCCCGCATCGCCGGCGTCTCCGCCAGCGCGATCTCGCAGGCCGAGCGCGGCCAGCGGGGACTCTCGCTCGAGACCGTTCTGCGGCTGGCAACGGGGCTCAACATCACGCTCGACGAGCTGCTGCGCGGAGAGGTCGCCACCGGCTACCGCCTCGGGCGCCGCCGCTACCGCCCGCGCCGCACGGAGGACCGCAGCGAGCCTCTCCCCCTGCTTGACGACCGACAGGCCGGGCTGCGCGCCTACCTCGTGCGCATCCCGCGACGCGGGTCGGCGGAGCCACACGTCAACCACAAGGGCATCGAGCTCGTCGCCGTCGCCAGCGGCCTCGTCCAGGTGCTGCTCGACACCGGCCGGCCGGTGCTGACGGCGGGCGAGGCGCTCCTGCTCGACGAGACCCCCATCGCCGGCTGGCGCAATCTCGGCGTCGGCGAAGCGACGCTGTTCTGGATTCTGCGCGATCCGCGGCGCGACGGGTAGCCGCGGCGTGCGAGTCGCGACCGGCTCTCACCGCGCGGCGTGGTCGCCACCGACGGGCGCGCCGCCGAACCCGACCGTGATCAGCGCGCCGTCGGCGCCGCCGGCGCGGTCCGGCGCGGTCCGGCGCCTCCCGCGCGCGCCACCTGCTCGCCCGCGGCTCGCGCCGAAGGCCTCGGAGATGCATCCGAGCATGATCCGGGTACACCTTCCCTGTCGATCGATCTGCCTCGACGAGGAGGTACACATGGTCAGATTGCGAAGTGGCAGGCGGCGCGAGGCGCCCGGCGAACGGCCCGCCCGCCCCAGCACCGTGACGGCGAACCAACCGGCCGCCGGCCCCAGCGCCGCGACGCCGAACCAGCCGCCCGCGGGTACGAGCACACCGGCGCCGGAGTACGCGACGCTGGGTCCCGACGCGCCGATCGCCTGGCCGTCGGGCGCGCGTAGGGTCCCCGTGACCGGGCAGCTGTCCCCCCACGCCGCTGCCGCGCTCGAGCGCA
Organism: Thermoleophilia bacterium; assembly: GCA_046565905.1. GTDB lineage: Bacteria > Actinomycetota > Thermoleophilia > Solirubrobacterales > Solirubrobacteraceae > CADCVQ01. The sequence continues at coordinate 2,351 of JBKHXR010000023.1, forward strand.
TGGGCATCACCAAGGCCGGTGAGTAGGCCGCCCTCCCCGCCGGCGGGGCTTTCCGCGGGCGCAAGGGTGCACCAGGCCGCGCCGCGTGTGGCGCGGCCGTCGGCCAGCCGCGTGCTCCAGCGGCTGCTGCCGTTCGGCGGCTGACAGATCAGGCGAATACCGGCAGGCGCTGCGGTAGCGTGCCGACGATCGGTGATCAGGGCGCACAGCACGGCGAGGGCGACGCTCTGCTGCTGCGCATCTCGACCGAGATGGTGCGCGCTCAGAAGCGCTCCTTCGGCAAGGGTCCCCCGCAGGCGAAGTCCTACTTTGTCGACGACATGCTGATCGTCGTCATGAAGGGCGGATTGACGACGGCCGAGAAGACCATGCTCGACTTCGGCGAGGAAGACGGGGTCCGCGCGTTTCGCCAGGTCATCGACAACGAGATGACCGACCGGCTGGCAGAGACGATCGAGACGCTCACCGGCCGCAAGGTCGTCAGCCACCAGTCGCAGGTGATGTTCTCGCCCGACCGGATCATCGAGATGTTCGTCTTCGACGACCACGCCGCCGCCGGCGAGCTCACCGACGCGGCGGCGTCGCGGTGGTCGCCTCGCAGGTCTGCGACGTCGGCAGCGGCGACATCGTCAGCGTCGAGCCTTCATCGCACCGGTCATCTCGGGAGCGCGTCGAGGAGGCGCTCCGAGGGCCGGCGCCGACGGGACACGTGAGCTCGACACGAGACCCGGCAGTACCGTCGCGCGGTTGCAGCGAGATCCTGCAGGCGCCGCGTGGTGGGTCTGGCAGCACCGCGAAGCGCAGCGTGTCCGGTCGTCCGGGCCCCGGCGGCCGCTCGAGACCAGCGGTCAGCAGTCCGCTTCGGCGAGACGCCGCCCGTGCGTGTCAAGCTCGAACCACACGTGCGTGCCCTCGTGCACGCCCCAGCGACTCGCGACGTCGTCGACGATCCCAAGGCCCCAGCCACCGATCCGCCAGAAGTCGTTTCGCCGCAGAACGCGCTCGAACCCCGAGCCCTCGTCGGTCAGCTCGACCAGCAGATGGTCCTGGCCAAGCCGCGCGCGCAGCGTGATCTGGCCGTCGCCGTGCACAAGCGCGTTGGTCGCCAGCTCGCTGGCAAGCAACACAGCATCGACGAGCACCTCTTGGTCGACACGATCGCCACACCAGCGTCGCAGGGCGCCCCGTGCAACACATGCCGCAGTCGGGGCCCTGGGCAGCTCAACCTCAAGATTGCTGTTCTCCGCGACCTGCAGCACCCACCCCCAATATGTGTCCCGCGCACATACCCCGTGTCGTTACGAGGCAAACGTCACGAACAGCGCCGAGGCCCAAGCGCGAGCTGCCGTCGGCTCCCGAGGAGACTCGCGAGCCGGCTCGCCGCCCTGACCTTCGATCTCATCGCCGGGATGCAGCTAAGGTCGGGGTGTGCTGCGGTTCCCCGGGATCTTCGGCCGGTTTCGGCGGTTGCTCGCCCCCCCGGGTCCTCCGGCCGAGTCGCTCGGCGTTCCGGCCGCGGGCGACGATGTCGCGGCGGAGCTCGGGCCGCTGCTCGCCGAGATGGAGGCCGTCGGGGCGCAGGCGGACCGGATCGAGCAGGAGGCCCGGGCGGAGGCGGAGCGTCGGCGTGACCGCGGGATCTCTCAGGCGGCGGCGATCGTCGAGGAGGCGCGCGGGCGCGCCGACGCCGAGCGTGCGCGTGCGGCGTCGCGGACCGATGGCGCCGCGCGCGAGGGGATCGCCGCCGTCCGCAGGCAGGCGGAGATCGAGGCCCAGCGAATCCGCGGTGGTGTCGAGGACCGGCTCGCGCAGGCCGTCGCCGAGGTGCTCGAGTGCGTGCGCGGCAGCGGCCGCTGAGACCGGGATGGGTCGCGGGCAGCGTGCGGGCACGCACCCTGCTCATGCGCCGGCTGGGCCGCGCGGAGGCCCGGGATCTGGCCGCGGCGGCGTCGCTCGACGCCGCGCTGATGCGCTTGAGCGCGAGCGCGTACGGCCGCCGTTGCCGCCCTGGGATGACGCTGGCGGGCGCCCGGCGAGCCGTGGCCGACACGGCCTTGTGGCAGATGCGCGTGCTCGCGGGCTGGATGCCGCCGCATGCGCTCGAGTCGGTGCGCGCGCTTGCCGCCTGGTTCGAGATCGCCAACGTCGACGAGCGGCTTGCCTATTTCACCGGCGCGCGGGCGCCTGCCCCGTTCGAGCTGGGGGGGCTGGCGACGGCCGACCGGCGTCTGGCGGGCGCCCAGAGCGCGGGCGAGCTTCGCGCCCTGCTGATCGGATCGCGGTGGGGTGACCCGGGCGCTGACGACGCGGCCACGATCCGGCTGGCGCTGCGGGCGGGATGGGCCCGCCGCGTCCTGCTGTCGGTCGAGGAGGCCGCCGACTGGGCCGCGGGCGCCGTCGCGCTGCTGCTGGCGCGCGAGCTGTTGCTGGCGGGACGTCCCGCCGACCAGCTGGCCGCGCTGCGCCCGCCCGGCGTGGGCGACGCGTGGCCGGATGCGTCAAGCCTCGACGCGCTGCGCGCGGCGATGCCACGGCAGGCCGCCTGGGCGCTGGACGGGATCGACGAGCCGGACGATCTGTGGCGCGCCGAGGCGATGTGGTGGTGGCGGGTCGAGGCCGACGCCGAGCGCCTGATGCGCTCTGCGCACATGGGACGCGCCGCCGTCGTCGGCTGCGTGGCGCTGCTGGGCGTCGATGCCTGGCGCACGTCCGGCGCTCTGGAAGTCGCCGCGCGTGGCGGCGGGCAGATGGCGATCGAGGTCTTCGACGAGATTGCCTGACCATCGCTTTCCCACGGCGATGAGCAGGGCGGCGTTCGTCGCGCCGGCCGCCCGGCTGCGCGCGATGCTGCTGGTGATCGCCGACGCCGGCGTCGTGCAGCTGGTCGGCCCGCTGCCTGCGCCGCAGGGTGACGCCGTCGAGGCCCTGCGGCGGCTCGAGCGCCACACCACCGAGGCGCCCGCGCACGGCACGGGCGGACCGCTGCTGTCGGCCGCGCCGCAACCCGTTTCCGAGCTCGAGCGCGCCGGCCGCCGCGACATCCTCGCGGGCGAGGTCGAGCTCGAGCGCCGCGCCGAATCCGCCGTACGCCGCTCGGGGTTCGCGGTGCTCGTCGGCTGGGTGCCGACGGCTGAGCTGCCCGCGTTGACCGAGCGGCTGGCGGCGGTCGGTGCCGCGGTGGTCGAGCTGCGCCGCCCGCTGCTGGTCGAGCCGCCGACCCTCCTGCGCCCCGCACGGTCCATGCGGCCGTTCGCCCCGCTCGTCGCGACCTACGGCGCGACGCGCTACGCCGACATCGACCCGACGCCGTTCGCCGCGGCCTCCTTCGTTCTCATGTTCGCGATGATGTTCGGCGACGTCGGTCACGGCTTGGCGCTGGCCGCGCTCGGCCTGCTGGTGCGCCGCTCACGCTCGCCGCGGCTGGCGGGCGTGCGGCCGCTGTGGCCGTTCGCCGTGGCCGGCGGGCTGGCGGCGGCGGCGTTCGGCGTGCTCTACGGCGAGTTCCTCGGGCCGACCGGGATCGTGCCGGCGCTGTGGTTGCGGCCGCTCGACGAGCCGGTGCAGCTGCTCGGCGCGGGACTGGCCGTCGGTGCGCTCCTGCTGGCCGTCAGCTACGGGATCGGCATCCTCAACCGGTGGCGGGAGGCCGGCGCCCGCGCGGCCGTGCTGGCGCCGTCGGGCATCGCCGGGCTTGCGGTCTTCTCGGGTGGCGCGCTGGCGGGCATCGGCGTCTATCTCGACACCGCGGTCCCGCTTGTCGCCGGTGCGGCCGTCGCGCTCGGCGGCGTCGCGCTGCTGTTCGCCGGCTTCGTCGCGGAGGCCGGCCTCTCCGGCACCGCGGTCGCCGAGTCGCTGGTCGAGGTGCTCGACGCGGTGATTCGCGTCGGTGCGAACCTCGTCTCGTTCACGCGCCTTGCCGCGTTTGGCCTCATGCACGCCGCCCTCAGCCTGGTCGTGCTCGACGCCGCGCGGAGCCTGTGGGACGGCCCGGCCGGCATCGCCGCGGCCGTCGCGATCTTCGCGCTGGGCACCGCCGCGGCGTTCGCGCTGGAGGCGCTGGTCGCCGGAGTCCAGGCGATGCGGCTGGAATACTATGAGCTGTTCTCGCGCGTCTTCGCGGGCGAGGGCGAAGCCTTCTCACCGTGGAGGATCCCCGTGGTCGACCCGACTGGTCCGGCATGATGGCTCTGCTGGTTGCTGCCCCGCTGGCCCTCGCCGTCGGGCTGGCGACCGCCGCGTGGTCCTATCGCGCGCCGCGCCGGGCGCTGCGGCGGCTCGTGGCCGCCAACCTGCTCGCGGGCCTGGTCGCCGCCGCCGTCCTGGGGGTTGTCGCGCTCGGGCTGGCCGACCCCGCGAGCGCGGCCGCCGCCTCCGCGAACGCGGACGCGGGCTCGGCCTACATCGCGGCCGCAATCGCGATCGCCGGGTCGGCGATCGGGTCGGCGATCGCGGTCGCCTATACGGGCGCTGCCGCGCTGGCAGCGATCAGCGAGAAGCCGGAGCTGTTCGGGCGTGCGATGGTGATCGTGGGGCTGGCGGAGGGCATCGCGATCTACGGTCTGGTGATCGCGATCGTGCTCATCGGCAAGACATGAGCCGGGCGGCGGCGATCGGCGAGGAGGTGCGGATCGCCGGCTACGCCCTGGCGGGCGTCGAGCTGCTGGCCGCCGAGGACGCCGGCGAGGCGCGGTCCGCGTGGGAGCGGCTGTCGCAGGACGTGGCCTGCCTGATCGTGACGGCCAGAGCACGCGACGCGCTGGGCGCGCGGCTGGCAGAGCGGCCGCGGCTGGTGGTCGCGGTGATGCCCGAGTGACGTTCGACGCGGCACGCGACGCCCTGCTCGCCGACGCGCGCGAGCGCGCCGCGGCCCTGCTGGCGCACGCCGATGCCGAGGCGGCCGAGCGGATCCGACGCGCCCGCGGTCAGGCCGCTGAGATCATCGCCGCCGCTCGCGCGCGGGGGGAGGCGGAGGGCCGCATCGCCGTCGCGCACGCCGCGGCGGTCGAGCAGTCCTTTGCCCGGATGACCGTGCTGGCCGCACAGCGGACGGCCGTCGACGAGCTGCGCGACCGCGCGCGCACCGCCGCCCTTGCGCTCCGCAACGCGCCCCACTACCCCGAGCTGCTCGACCGCCTGACGGCCGCGGCGCGGCGCGACCTCGGCGAGCAGGCCGAGATCGAGCGCGACCCGCCAGACGCCGGCGGCGTGCGCGCCCGCTCGGGGACGCGCTCGGTCGACTACACGCTGCTCACGCTCGCAGAACGCTGCATCGACGCCTACGGCTCGCGGATGCATCGCCTGTGGGCGTGAGCGAGCCGACGATCACGCGCGTCAACGGCCCCCTGGTCGAGGTCACCGGGATGGGCGCCGCCCGCGTGCTGGATGTCGTCGAGCTGGGTCCCGACCGCCTGGCCGGCGAGGTGCTCTCTCTGGCCGGCGACGAGGCGGTCGTCCAGGCGCACGAGTACACCGGCGGGCTGGGACCGGGGGCGCCTGCCTGGCTGGGCGACGGCCCGCTGAGCGCCGACCTCGGTCCCGGGCTGCTCGGAGGGGTGTTCGACGGGATGCTGCGCAGGCTCACGGAGATCGGCGAGCGGCTGGTTCCCGGCGCACGTGCGCCGACTCTCTCACCGACGCACGCCTGGCAGTTCACGCCCAGCCTGACCGCCGGACAGCGCGTCGGCCCCGGGGACATCCTCGGTGCGGTGCCCGAGACGATGGCCATCGAGGCCAGGGTGCTCGTGCCGCCCGACGTCGAAGGCGTCCTGGACTGGATCGCGCCGGCAGGCGAGTACACCGTGGTCGAACCGGTCGCCCGCGTCGGCGGGCGCGAGGTGCGCCTGGCGCAACGCTGGCCGCTGCGACGCCCGCGCCCGAGCCGCTGGCGGCTGGACGCCTCCGTCCCCCTGGCCACCGGGCAGCGCGCGCTCGATCTGCTGTTCCCGGTGGCGCGCGGATCGACGGCCGCCGTGCCGGGCGGCTTTGGCACCGGCAAGACCGTGCTGCTGCAGCAGATCGCCAAGTGGTCGGACGCCGACGTGATCGTCTACGTCAGCTGCGGCGAGCGCGGCAACGAGCTGTCCGACGCCCTCGACGAGATCTCCACGCTGGAGGATCCGCGCACGGGACGCTCGCTGATGGACCGCACGGTGCTTGTCGCCAACACGTCGAACATGCCGCTGATGGCGCGCGAGGTCAGCGTCTACGCCGGTGTCAGCGTGGCCGAGCTGTACCGCGACATGGGCTATGACGCGCTGGTGATCGCCGACTCGACGTCGCGCTGGGCCGAGGCGCTGCGCGAGATCGCCTCGCGGGCCGGCGAGCTCCCGGCAGAGGAGGGCTATCCCGCGCGCCTGAGTCGAACGCTGGCGTCGTTCTACGAGCGCGCCGGTCGCGTGCAGACCCTTGCGCGGGGTGTCGGATCGGTGACGATCCTGGGCGCGGTGTCGCCGCCCGGCGGCGACATGGCCGAGCCGGTGACGGCGCACACCGGGCGCGTCGTCCGCGCAGTGTGGTCGCTGGACCGCGACCTCGCGTACGCTCGCCACTACCCGGCGGTGAGCTGGACGGCGTCGTCGACCCGCGACGCGCGGCACGTGGCCGGCTGGCACGCCGCGAACGGCGACCCCGGCTGGGGCGAGCGGCGCGCCCGCGCCGTCGGGCTGCTCGCCGAGGCCGACCGCGTACAGGCCGTCGCCGAGCTCGTCGGTGCGTCCTCGCTGCCGGACCCCGCGCGGATCGTGCTGCTCAGCGGCCGGCTGTTGCGCGAGGCCGTGCTGCAGCAGAGCGCGCTCAGCGCCAACGACGCCTGGAGCGGGCCGGCCAAGCAGGCGGCGCTGCTGGCGATGGTGCTCGACCTGCACGACCGTGCGCTCGACGTCGTCGGCCGCGGCGTCTCCGCCGCGCTGCTCGAGGAGCTCGACCTCTCCGCCGCGGCGCGGGCACGCGACCGCCTCGCGGCCGACGACGCCGACGGCGTCCGCGCGGTCCGCGACGAGCTGCTGGCGGCCGTGGAGGCGCTGGCGTGAGAGCCCGCGTCGAGCACACGCGCGTCGACTCGGTGCGCGGCCCGCTGATGGTGATCGGCGACGTCGACGGCGTCGGCTGGGACGAGCTGGCAGAGATCAGGCTCGAGTCGGGCGAGCTGCGCCACGGCATCGTGCTCGACGTCGCCGGGGACATCGCCGTCGTGGAGGTCTTCGAGGGGACCGCCGGAATCGGGACCGCCGGCGTGCGCGTGGCGTTCAGCGGCTCGCCGCTGCGCATCCCCGTCGGCGAGGCATGGCTCGGGCGGGTCTGCAACGGCCGCGGCAAGCCGCTGGACGGCGGCCCGCCGATCGTCGGCGAGCAGGACCGGCCGGTCGCCGGTGAACCGATCAACCCGGTCATGCGCGCCACGCCGCGCGATCCCGTCCTCACCGGGGTGTCGGCGATCGACGCGCTCGCCACGCTCGTGCGCGGCCAGAAGCTGCCGATCTTCTCGGTCGGCGGACTGCCCCATCTGGAGCTCGCGGCGCAGGTGGCCGCCCACGCGCATGCCGGCGACGAGCCGTTCGCGGTCGTCTTCGCCGCCATCGGGATGACCCATGCCGACGCGGCTGAAGTCGGGGCGGCACTGGCCACGCGTTCGGCGCATGGCGACGTCGTCGTCCTGCTGAACACCGCTGAGGACCCGCTGGTCGAGCGCCTCGTGACGCCGCAGCTCGCGCTCACGATCGCCGAGGATCTGGCGTTCTCCCGCGATCGGCACGTGCTCGTCGTCATGGCCGACGTGACGAGCTACTGCGAGGCGCTGCGCGAGGTCTCGGCCGCGCGTGGCGAGATCCCGTCGCGCCGCGGCTACCCGGGCCACCTCTACAGCGATCTGGCGGCGATCCTGGAGCGCGCCGGGCGCATCCGCGACAAGCCCGGATCGGTCACGCAGGTTCCGGTGTTGACGATGCCGGCCGGTGACATCACCCACCCCGTTCCCGACACGACCGGCTACATCACCGAGGGTCAGCTCGTGCTCTCCGCGGAGCTGCACGCGCAGGGTCTGTACCCGCCGCTCGACGCGCTCGGGTCGCTGTCGCGGCTGATGCGCTTCGGCGCGGGCGGCGGCCGCACCCGCGACGACCACCTCGAGGTCGCCGCGCAGCTCTACGCGCTGGCCGCCGAGGCACGCCAGGCTCGCGAGCTGGCCGAGGTCCTCGGCGAGGACGCGCTGTCGGCGACCGAACGGCGGCGGCTGGACTTCGCCACGGCGATGAACAGCGAGCTGCTCGCGCAGGACCGCGACGAAGATCGCTCGCTCCGGGAGACGCTCGATCGCGCCTGGCTGGTCCTGTCGCGCCTTCCGCGCGCCGACCTGACGATGATCTCCGACACGACCCTCGCGGCGCGCTACCGCGCAAAGGCGTCGTGAAGGTGCGCCGCCCACCCGGGCGGGCCGGCCGGCCGTGGCTGGCGCAGCGGCTGGCCGTCGCTCGCCGTGGCGCGGAACTGCTGGACGTCAAGCACCGGGCGCTCCTGAGCGAGCGCCGCCGGCTCGAGCCGCTGGCGGCCGAGGCACGCACCGCATGGCATGACGCCGCGCGCCGGGCCGAGCTCGCGGCGACGCGCGCCGCCGTCCGCGGCGGGGCGCGCCAGCGC
>JBKHXR010000024.1:0-31556 GCA_046565905.1 Thermoleophilia bacterium
CGGGCTCGCTCGCGGCCTCGGGATGATCGATGCGCTGCGCCTGGGAATGGCAGCCGGCGCGATGAACGCCACACGCCACGGACTCGGAACGGGAACGCGTGAGGAGATCGAACGGCTCGCGGCGCACGTCACGGTTCGCTCCGTGCAGGAGACGGCGACGCAACCGAGATCGAGCGCGCGAACGCCGCCGACGCCGTCGGTCTGAGGCTGCGCCCGTAGTCCCCGCCGCGCGCCGGCGGCTTTGTACCGATGCGACACGCTCCGGCGGCGCTGAGACTGCGGTCATGGCCGCACATCCGGGATGGCGCCGACTCGTCGGCCCGAGCACCAAGCCGCTGACGCTCGACGCCGTCGCGCTGGTTCTGCTCGTGCTCGCCGGTTACATCGTCTCCCGCCACGGCCCGCAGGACACGAGCGCCAACGGCTTCTTCGGCCAGCCGCTGCCGGGGATCCTCGTGCTGGCCGGCGCCTGCGCCGCCATCGCGGCCGGCGTGCTCGCCACGATTGCGCTGCGCCGCGAGCCGCTGCGCAGCCGTCGCGGGCGCTGGGCGACGCGCCTGGCGCTCGTCAGCGCGCTGCTCGTGCCCGCGATCGCCATCCCGGTCTCGACGATCGCGTGGCTCGCCGGGATCGACCTTCCAGACGACTGGGGCCAGCCGCTGGCGCCGCTGTGGATCCTCACCGTGATCACGGCGGTCGGCCTCGGTGCCTTCTGCGGAGAGGCGCGGCAGCGAGGACTGCTGATCCTGCCTGCGGTCGTCGGCGCGTTCGTGCTCACGTTCATCGTCGGCGAGATCCTCGTCGCGCACTGACCCCGCACCGGCCGGCGGCCGTCGTCGGCCACGGCGAAGCTCGCTGATCTGCGGCAAGGCCGACGCGTTTGCAGCGCGCCCTTCCTGCGATCGCCGATGATCGCGATTGCGGCGCCGTCGTCGCCGACGACGCGGTCGGAGCGGGTGGTCGCGCGGTCGACGCCGATCCGAGGCCCGCCGGTCGCCGTGGCTCCCTGCGCACCGGAGTTGACCGCTGCGGGCGCTTCTACATACTATTTGCACGAATGCGAGAGTCGGAAAACAAATGGACGCGCCTGCATCGCGGCGCGTCGCCCCGTTGCACGAGCGAAGGTGAGCACCGATGACCCGTCCGAGCCGCGACGTGGTGCTGGAGGCGCTGCGTCCCGTCATGGATCCCGAGCTGCGCCGGTCGATCGTCGACCTCGGCATGGTGCGCGCGATCGACATCGCCGCCGACGGCCAGGCGATCATCACCGTCTCGCTGACGACGCCGGGCTGCCCGATCCGCTCGCACTTCGAGCGCGCGGTCACCGAAGCCGTCGGCGCGCTGCCCGGGATCGTCGCCGTGCAGGCGGAATTCGACGTGCTCTCCGATGGCGAGAAGGCGGCCCTGCAGCAGCGCCTCGGCCGGCCCGGGCTGCCCGCGGGCGCGCTCGCCCAGGTCGGCACCGTGCTCTGCGTCGCCTCCGGCAAGGGCGGCGTCGGCAAGTCGACGCTCAGCGCGAATCTCGCCGCCGCGCTGTGGCGCCAGGGCAGCCACGTCGGCGTCCTGGATGCCGACGTCTGGGGCTACTCGATCCCCCGCATGTTCGGCGTCAACGAGCGGCCACTCGTCTCCTCGGAGCGCAAGATCGTCCCTCCGCTCGCCCACGGCACGATCAAGGTCATGTCGATCGGCTTCTTCATCGAGGAGGACTCCGCGGTCGTCTGGCGCGGACCGATGCTGCACAAGGCGATCGACCAGTTCCTCTCCGATGTCGACTGGGGCCGGCTCGACTACCTCGTCGTCGACCTGCCGCCGGGGACCGGCGACGTCGCGATGTCGCTCGCCGAGTTCCTGCCGCAGGCGCGCTTCGTGATCGTGACGACGCCGCAGCTCGCGGCCCAGAAGGTCGCACGACGGGCGGCGCGGATGGCGCTCAGGCTCGAGCACGAGGTCGTCGGCGTGATCGAGAACATGTCCGGCTACGTCGACGACGGCGGTCGCCGCCACGTCCTGTTCGGCACGGGCGGCGGCGACGCGCTCGCCGAGGAGCTCGACGTCCCGCTGCTCGGCCGCGTCCCGATCACGATCGCGCTGGGCGAGCATTCCGACGCCGGCACGCCGCTGGTGCTCGAGCAGCCGGCCGATCCCGCGGCGGCTGCGATCATCGCGATCGCCGAGCGCATCGAGGCGCTGCGGCCGCAGGCGCCCGTGCCGCTGCCGATGGTCGACGCCGCGGCGAACGGCGCGTTCTCGCTGCCGATGGCCCGCGGCTGAGCGCGCCGCTCAGAGGCCGAGCGCGAACTTCGCGTCCTCGGACATCCGGGCCGGCGTCCACGGCGGCTCGAACGTCATCCGCGGAAAGACGCTGCGCACGCCGTCCATCGCGCCGACGATCTCGTCGATCTCCTCGGCGACGGCGGGACCGATGCCGCAGGCCGGCGTCGTCAGCGTGAAGACGACGTGGACGTCGGCGCCCTCGACGACGACGTCGTAGACGAGCCCGAGGTCGACGAAGTCCAGGCCGAGCTCGGGATCGATCACCGCGTGCAGCGCCTCCCAGATCTGCTCGACGCTGACCACTCAGCCACGCCCTCCGGCCAGCCGCAGGAAGCGCCGGCGCTCGCCCTCGACGGCATGCGCGAGGTCCGGGCTGGGCGAATCGATCGCCACGCGCGGCGCGCCGTCCGGCGGCACTCCGTCGGGGTAGCGCACGCGGATGCGGCTGACCCCGCCGCCGGCCAGCCGCACGTAGCAGACGGCGTCCGGGACGTGCGGCGCGCACGGCTCGGCGAGGCCCAGCCGTGCGAGCACGGCGTCGGCCGCCGTGCGGCCCTGCGCCTCGGCTACCCCGGCCGCGCGCGGCAGCCCCGTGTCGGCGGCGTCGCCGACGACGAACACGCCCGGGACGCTGCTCTCGCCGCGCGGGCCGACGGGGACCAGCGGCCCGTCGCCGCCGAAGCTCGCGAGCAGCTGCGGGCGCCGGTGCGGCGGCACGAGGAACGCCAGCTCGTAGGCGAGCTCGCGGCCGTCGCGCGCGCGCAGCGTCCCGTCCTCGCTGGCCGCGAGGTCGACGTCGAAGCGCCCGACCAGCTCGACCCCGGCGCCGGCGCAGCTCTCGATCAGGAAGCCGGGCGCATCGCCGCCGAGCGCCAGGAGCGGGAACGGCTCCGGCGAGGCGACGCAGACCTTCGTGAAGCGCCCGCTGCGCCGGTGGCGGTCGGCGAGCGACATCGCCAGCGAGTACGGCGCCGGCGGGCAGCGGTGGGGCAGGCCGCAGACGGCGATGACGAGCCGCCCGCCGGGCACGGCGTCCAGCGCCGCCGCGGCGGCCGCGCCCGCGGCCGGGTCCCAGCCGCTGCGCGCGCGCGACCACGGCGGCAGCTGCTCGTCGTCGAGCTCGAGGCCCGGCGCGGCGATCACCGCATCGGCGTCGATCCGCGTTGCGTCGACGGTCGCGCCGCCGCCGTCGACGGCCGTCGCCTCGCCGCCGCGGCAGGCGACGCCGTCGAGCGCCAGCACGCAGGTGAAGTCCGCCGCCGGTCGCTCGCCGAGCGCGGCCGGGACGGTGCCGGCGAGGTGCGTGGCGCCGGCGCCGCGGGTGATCAGGACGACCTCGAGCCCGTCGCCTCCGCGCTCGCGCAGGCGCACGGCGGCTGCCAACCCGCCCGGCCCGGCGCCGATGACGAGCACGCGCATCAGCGCGGCGCCTCGAGCTCGACGAACACGTCGCCGGCCTCGACGAGCACGCGGAAGCACGGCAGCGCCGTGTCGGCGGGGCCGCGCACGCGCTCGCCGTCGGTGACGCGGAACTGGCTGCCGTGGCGCGGGCACGTGACGACGGCGCCGTCGAGCGAGCCCTCGCTCAGCGCCGCCCCGGCATGCGGGCAGACGTCGGCGACGGCATGCAGGCGGTTGTCGACGTGGTAGATCGCGATCGGCCCTGCGGGCGACTCCTCGATGCGGCCCACGAAGCCGAGCCGACCGGCGAAGTCGCGCTCGGCCGCCAGGCGGATGCGGCGGCTGCGGCGAGCGCCCGAGAGGTGGTCGGCGACCAGCCGGGCGAGCTCGCGGTCGGCGAGACCGCGCGTCGTGACGAGGTCGGCGCCCGCCTGCTCGGCCGCGGTCCACAGCGCGGCCTCGGGCGTGCGCAGGAAGCCGACGACGATCAGCTCGCCGTGGGCGGCGCGCCAGCGGCGGATCGCATCGACGGCGCCGTCGAGCTCGAGTTCGACGAGCAGCCCGGCGGGCGCGTCCGCGGGCGGATCGGCGACGGCGGCGCGGACCTGCAGCGGCTCGAGGCCGAGGCCCGTCGCGGCCCGCGCGACGCGGCGCTCGACGAGCGGGTCGCGCGTCAGCAGGGCTAGTCGGCGCAGCGCATGCACGTGATCTCGTCGCGCTCGATGATGTCCCGAAAGAGCGGGAACGCGCTGACGCCGTCGAGCAGGTGCTCGCGCTCGGCATCGAACGCCGTCGGCTCGACGCGCGCGATCCAGCCGGCACCGTAGGGATCGCGGTTGGCGATCAGCCCGTCGGCGGCGAACGCCTCCTCGTTGGTGGCGGTGAGCGTCCCGCTCAGCGGCGCGCGGAAGGGGCCGACCCATTTCGCGCTCTCGATGACGGCCACCGTCCTGCCGCGGGCGATCGCCCGCCCCGTCGGCTTGAAGCTGATCGAGACGATCTTGCCGCACATGCTCTGCGCCATGTCGGTCATTCCGAGCAGCGCGCTGCCGTCGTCGTCGAGGCGCACCCACGTGTTCAGCTCGACGTCGTAGAGGTACTCCTCCGGTATCGCGCAGCCGCGGTGAACCTGCACGCGTCCTAGCCTCCGCCGGCGCCGGGATCAGCGGCGCCTTCGGCGTCGGCGCAGGAGATGCCCTCGGAGTCCATGAACGCCTGGTAGGCGTCGAGCGCCGCCTGCCCGGTGACGAGCTCGGCGCTGTCGCCGTCCCAGTCGTCGGCGGCCAGCTTCGCGATCCAGCCCGCGCCGTACGGGTCGCGGTTCAGCAGCCCCGGATCTGTCGTCAGCGCCTCGTTGACGGCGAAGATCTCGCCCGCCACCGGCGCCGGCACGGGCCCCACCCACTTGCCGCTCTCGACGGTCCCGAGGCTCTTGCCCCTGGCGAGCTTGCGCCCGGTCCGCTTCAGCGTCACGGAGATGATCGACTTGGCGAGGTTCTGCGCGACGTCGGTGAGGCCGACGACGACGAGACCGTCCTCGGGCCGCGCCCAGACGTGCTTCTCGACGAGGTAGTGCAGATCGTCCGGCAGGTTGCAGTGGTTCACGCTCGCCATGTCGGCGTCACCCCTCCTCGCCGTGCTCGGCGGTCATGTGGTTGAGCAGCATGTCGAAGCCCACCATCCGGACCTCGGCTGCGAAGGTCGTCAAGAACGACGGGTCGCGGCTGCGCGGCTTGACGCGGTGCTCGTAGTCGGCGCCGCAGCACGGGCAGGCGACGCGGTAGCGCATCCGCCCGGTCGTCTCGTCGGTCCACATCTCGACCCGCTCGGGGTGCGCGTCGACCATGTGACGGTGCACCTCGGTGCGGGCGCCGCGCGCGGAGCAGTACGGGCACCGGGTCACCGCCGCCTGCGCTTGCGCAGCCATGTCGCGACGTCGGCCTCCAGCGCTGTGACGAGCTCGAGCGCGCCCCGTCCGGCGGGCGTCGCGACGACGGTGTCGGCCGGCAGGTCGCGCGCGGCGAGGCCGAGCTGGATGAGGTCGTGGACGCGCTCGACGAGCGCCATCCGCGTCAGGCCCAGGTCGCACGCCAGCCCCTCGAGCGACGCCCCCTGCGCGTCGTCCGCCGCCGCCGCGAGGATGCGGTGGTTCAGCGCGTCGCCGATCGCGCGCAGCACGCGCAGGACCATGTCGTGCGCGGTGGCGAGCTCCTCGCCGTCGGCGAGCTGCGACGCAACGGCGTCGCCGGGGCGCGCGTCGTGCGCGAACGAAGCGAGGCGGTCAGCCGCCTCGACCGCGTCGCGCAGGCGCGCCGCGAGTCCGCGCGCGAGCGGCGCGGGGACGTCGTCGAGACGGTGGACGCTCATGCCGCACCCGCCAGCGCCTCGGCGCTGGGCCGCTCGCCGATCGCGCGCTCGACGAGCGCGGTGACCTCGATGACGTCGAAGTCGACGCCGACGGTGGTGGCCGCGTCGGAGTACATCGCCAGGTCCTTCGGGCACGTCACGACGAAGTGGTCGAGCTCGCCGAGCGCCGCCGCCTCGCGCACGCGCTGCTCGCTGGGACGCTCGGCGAGCTTGGAGTCGTCCATCCAGATCCGCCCGCCGCCGGCGCCGCAGCAGAACGTGTTCGTCCCGTTGCGCGGCATCTCGACGAGCTGCGCGCCGACGGCCTCCAGCAGCCGCCGGGGCGCGTCGGTGATGCGGTTGTAGCGCGCGAGGTAGCAGGGATCGTGGTACGTGACCCGCGCTCCGACGGGCGCCGGCAGGGCGATCGTGCCGGCCTCGATGAGCTCGACGAGCAGCTCGGTGTAGTGCAGGACGGGCTTCATCTCGCCGAACTCGCCGTACTCGTTGCGCAGCGTGTTGAGCGAGTGCGGGTCGGTCGTGAAGATCGCCTCGAACTGCGCGTCGGCGAAGGCCTTCATGTTCTGCTCGACGAGCAGCTCGAAGAGGCCCTCCTCGCCGATCCGCCGCACGTCGTTGCCCGCGTTGCGCTCGGCGTCGTAGAGGATCCCGAAGCTCACGCCCGCCCCGTGCAGGATGCGCGCGACGCGGCGCGAGGCCTCCTGCGAGCGCTCGTCGAAGGACGCGAAGTCGCCGACGAACCACAGGTACTTCACGGCCTCCTTGCGCGCGTCGGGGATCTTGAAGTCCAGCCCCTTCGTCCAGCGCGCGCGCATGCGGCTTGACTTGCCGTACGAGTTGCCCTGCTGGGCGAAGTTCTGCAGCGTGTCCTGCAGCATCGGCTCCATCGCGCCCTCGTCGACGAGCTTGCGCCGGCCCTGCACGATCGTCGGCACGTGCTCGATGCCGACCGGGCAGGCCTCGACGCACGCCATGCACGTCGTGCAGGACCACAGCACCTCGTCGCTGACGATCCTGCCGTCCGCCGTGCGCTCGGTGCGGCCGACCACGAGGTCGCGCAGGTCGAGGATCAGCTGGCGCGGGGCGAGCGGGCTGCCGCTCGCCGTCGCCGGGCAGACCGACGAGCAGCGACCGCACTCCGTGCAGCTGTACATGTCGAGCACCTGCTTCCAGGTGAACGCGTCGGGATCGCCGGGATCGGTCTTGCTGAGCGCGCCGCGCGGGCGCAGCGACCCGAAGAACACGTTCGGGATCGCCGTGATGATGTGGAAGTGCTTGGACAGCGGCAGGAGGTTCAGGAACGTCAGCACGATGAGGTTGTGCATCCAGAAGCCGAGCTCGGCGATCGTCGCCGCGGAGCCGGCGGGGATCAGGCCGCTGACGAGGTCGGAGACCGGCTCCCAGCCGCGCTCGCGCTCGATGTCGGCCTCGCCGGCGAACTGCACGAGTCGCGCCCCCTCGTGCAGGAGGCTGCCGAGCATGATCCCGAGGATCAGGCAGAGGATCAGGACGCCCTCCCAGTGCGGCTCGCCGCGCAGCCGCTCCTCCGCCGGCCGGAAGCCGAACAGGCGCGGCGTGTGCGCGATCAGCCGGCGGTACAGGGCGTACAGCACGGCGACGACGACGGTCACCTGGATCAGGTCGCGCAGCAGCGTGTAGGCGCCGCCGAGGACGTCGCCGGGCGCCAGCAGCGGCAGGTAGAAGTGCTCGTCGTAGGCGCGCCCGAAGAGCGTGATCACGGTCAGCCCGAGGATCATGAAGCCCCAGAAGATGAACGCGTGCATCAGCCCCGCCGGCTGCTCGCCCTTGAGGAACTTCTTCTGGCCCAGCGCGTAGACGGCCGTCCTGCGCAGCCGCTCGCCGAGCCGGTCGAAGCGCGGCGCCGGCGCCGCGCCGAGCAGCAGGCGCACGCGCGGCGCGATGATCGCCGCGAACGTCGCCGCGGCGAGCGCGAGCGCGACGCTGAACAGCAGCGGGCTCATCGTCAGCCGACCGCCGCCTCGATCTGCTCGGTCAGCGCCGGCAGCACGTCGAAGAGGTCCGCCGTCGTCCCGAAGTGGGCGACGTCGAAGATCGGCGCGTTCTCGTCGCTGTTGATCGCGATGATCAGCTCGGCCTCGCTCATGCCCTCCAGGTGCTCGGGCGCGCCGGAGATGCCGCAGGCGATGTAGAGCCGCGGCTTGACCTTGCGGCCCGACTTGCCGACCTGCCGCGTCTTGGGCAGCCAGCCGCCGTCGGTCACCGGCCGCGACGCCGAGACGACGCCGCCGAGCGCGTCGGCGAGCTCCTCGGCGAGCTCGATGTTCTCCTCGCCGCCGATCCCGCGGCCGACCGAGACGAGGATCTCCTCGGCGGTGATGTCGATGTCGGAGGTCTCGGGCTCGACGCGGCGCAGGAACGTCGTCGTCAGCTCGCCGAGGCCGGCGACGCCGGCCTGCGTGATCTCTGGTGCGCCGCCGGTCGCGGGCTTAAACGATCCGCCGACGACCGAGCAGATCGCCGGGCCGTCGGCGACGACCTCGGCGTTGAGCTTGCCGCCGAAGACCTGGCTCGTGGCGACGACCGCGTCGCCCTCGAAGCCGACCGCGGTGCAGTAGGCCAGCAGCGCGACGCGCGCGCGCGCGGACAGGCCCGCGGCGACGTCCATCCCGACCGTCGTGTTGGCGACCAGCGTCAGCCGCGGCGCGTGCTCGGCGAGCAGCGACGCCATCGCCTTGACGTACGCCTCGGGCAGGAAGTGCTCGAGCGCGGGATGCTCGACCGACAGCACGGCGTCGGCCGCCAGACCGTCGGCCGCCGCCGCGGCGCCGTGGTGCAGCAGGCAGGCGACCGTGCGGCCGCCGGCGTCGGCGGCGAGCTCGGCGGCCCTGCCGAGCAGCTCGTGCGTGCTCTCGTCGACCTGGCCCGCGGTGTGCTCGACGAGCACGAAGACGTCGTTGCCCATGATCAGCTTCCTCCCTTGACAAGGCCGCGCTCGCGGACGATCTCGATGATCCGGGCGGCCACCTCATCGGCGTCGCCCTCCAGCATCTCGGCGTGCGAGGTCGACTCCGGCGCGTACAGGCGCCGGACGGTCGTCCCCGTCGGGGCGTCGACCTCGGGCGCGGGGAGCTCGTCGATGGCGCCCTCCTGCATCGCGGCGCGCACGCGCGAGATCGAGACGTAGCGCGGGGCCTGGCGCGCGGCCTGGATGCCGACGACCGCGCGGCCGCTGAGCGCCAGCTCGTGCACGACGCCGCCGCCGAACTCCTGGCTGACCTTCACGCCGCCGTCGTGCGGCTGCACGCCGATCGCCACCGAGACGTGCGCGATGTCGAGCAGGTTGGCGAGGATGACGCCGGTCTGGCCGTCGAGGTCCTCCGGGCTCTGCACGCCGGCGAGCACGAGGTCGAAGCGCTGGTCGCCGAGCCAGGCGGCGAGGATCGCCGCGCGGCGGTGGCTGGAGACCCCGTCCTCGAAGTCGCCGGTGAGCTTCACCGCGCGGTCGGCGCCCTTCGCGAGCGCCGCGTACAGCGTGCCGTCGACGTCGGTCTCGTCGATGCCGACGACGGTGACGGTCGCGCCCGTCGCCTCCTTGAGCAGCAGCGCCTCCTCGAGCGCCTGCTCGTCCCACTCGTTGGCGACGAACTTCAGGTACTCACGCTCGACGTCGGTGCCGTCGTCGTTGAGCTCGAGCTCCTCGACGAGGTCGACGGTCTGCTGCATCGCGACCACGATGTCCATCTCTCAGGCCTCCGTTCGGGGATCGAATCGCCCCGCGGCGGGCGGGGCGCACAGCTCGGGTGGGCGGGTCGGGCCGGGGCCCGGCTCGACGAGCTCGTCGAGCTGCAGCTGGGCACGGATCGCGCGCTGGTCCTGCGCGGTCGGGCGCCACGGGTAGTCGCGCGGGTGCTCGCTCGGGCGCCAGCTGCCCATCGGCCGCGTGCAGCCCGGCTCGCCGCCGGAGCTCGGGCAGCCGTTGGTCATGAAGGCGTAGCCGTCGCCGACGACCTCCTCGACGAGCTCGCGCGGCGCACGGATCCTGGCCAGCATCCCGTCGTCGTCGAACGCGAAGGCCGACCGGTCCAGGCCGCGCTCCTCGAGCAGGAACTTCGCCAGCTGGATGCGCCGCCAGCGCTCGATCGGCGTCTTGGGCCGGTCGCCCATCCGCGAGTCGGGCTCGGGGTTGAAGCAGAACAGGTAGGCGAAGATCT
This sequence comes from Thermoleophilia bacterium, assembly GCA_046565905.1. GTDB lineage: Bacteria > Actinomycetota > Thermoleophilia > Solirubrobacterales > Solirubrobacteraceae > CADCVQ01. The sequence continues at coordinate 10,239 of JBKHXR010000024.1, forward strand.
GCTCGTCGAGCAGGCGCGCGTACATGGCCATGAGCTGCGCGTCGGTCTCGCCGAGGCCGACGAGCGTGTGGCAGTTGACGTGCCAGGCGCCGTAGATCGCGCGCGCGTGGCCGACGATCCGCCAGTACTGCTCCCAGCGCAGCCCGCCCTTGGGCACGTTCGTGCGCAGCGAGGCGAACAGCTGCTCGGTGACGGCGTCGAGGCCGATGCCGATCATGTCCGCGCCGGCGTCCTTGAGCGCTCGCAGCCGCTGCTCGTTGAGCGTCGGCGGCGCCACGAGCAGCGACAGCGGCGCCCGCACGCGCGCCGTCAGGCGCTGCGTGATGTCCAGCGTGTCGGGATAGGCGCGCCCGTGCGTGACCATCGAGATGCACAGCCGTGTGAGCCTGGCCTCGTGCTCGACGAGGCGGTCGACGAGCTCGTCGGTGCGCACGAGCGGCCACTCGACGCGGATGAACGACTTGTCCTCGTAGTCGCCGGGCCGGTTGCGCGCCAGCCCGCAGTAGCCGCAGTCAGACAGGCAGCCGCGGTCGTAGGAGAGCAGCAGGTTGATCCCGCCGAAGGGGAACTCGCTCGTGAAGCGCCCGGACTTGAAGCGCAGCGCGATCGCGCTCGCGTAGCTGATGCGCACCCATTCCGGGCTCGTCTGGCTGGCCAGCGGATCGTGCGCGGCGCGCGGCACCGTGATGCTCATACGGCCTCCTGGACGTCGACGGGCTGCGGCGCCGGCAGCGAACCGGCCGGCTCCGGGAAGTAGCACGACCCGCTCGGGCGCAGCGGATGGGCGCCGCCGGCGCGCTCGAGCGCGCGCGCCGTCGCCTCCCAGATCGCCTCGGCGACGCGCGCCGGCTCGACGCGCAGGTCCTCGAAGCGCAGCGTCGCCGACGTGATCTCGTCGACCCGCTCGCGGGTGGCGGCGGACCAGCGCATGGCTCCCTCGAGCGCGGTCAGGCGCGGCGGGACGGCGTTGAAGTCGGCCGCCACGAGCATGCTCTTGACGACGCCGCCGTGCGTCGCCACGTACACGCGCAGGAGGCCCTCCGGCGTCTTGAGCACGGCGGTGCCGCGCGCGTCGCTGAGGCGCGAGCGCTGCAGCGTCCACTCCTCGTTGCCGTAGCGCTCGCGCACGAGCTCGTCGCGGCGCGCCAGCTCGTCGGGCGTCGGCTCATCCGGCTCGAGCACGACGCCGAGCGCGTCCGCGAAGCCCGCGCGCAGCGCGGCGGACAGCTCGTCGGCGCCGACGCGGCGGCCGCTCAGGCGGCTGACCGTCGTGACGCGCTCCTCGACGCGCGCGATGCCCTTGTCGGACAGCTTCGCTCCGGGGATCCGCAGGACGCGCAGCATCAGCGCGACGTCGAGGTCGGCGAGCACGCTGGCGTGGAACAGCAGCGCGCCGCCGTCGTCGACGTACAGCCCGAGCCCGGCGATCTTGCGGCCGTCGACCTGGAGGTCGTTCTTGCCGCGGAACCGCGCGTCGATGCCGACGCGGGCGAGCCCGGCGACGACGCCCGAGGCGTAGCGCTCGAGCAGCTCGCGCGGCGCGGTGGCGGCCGGCGCGCGGGTGATGACGGCGACGCCGAGCTGGCCGTCGCCCATGATGATCGCGCCGCCGCCCGTCGGCCGGCGGCCGACCTCGATGCCCAGCCGGCGCGCGCCATCGAGGTCGATCTCGTCCTCGAGTGACTGGAAGCGCCCGACGAGCGCGCAGTGCGAGCGGTAGGTGTACAGCCGCAGCGTCGCCGCATGCGCGGGCCGGCCGCCGCGCCGGTGCTCGTACATCAGGGCCTCGTCCGTCGCCAGCCCGTCGGCCGCGCCGCAGCCGCGATCGCCGATGCACCGCCAGCGCGCGCTCATGCGTTGGCCCAGGTCAGCGAGCAGCAGTACTCGTAGAAGGCCGGCTCCAGGCCCTGCTCGCGCGCGTAGGCGACCATCCCGTCGGCGGGGTAGGCGATGCCGTTGATCCCGTTGTCGATCGCGGCGCGGTCGAGCGCGACCTTCATCGCGCCCATCGGCCGGCCGCAGCCGAGGTTGATCTTCGTCGCCGGCATCGTCACGCGCGCGAGCGCGAAGAAGTCCGTCACGTCGCGCACGGGCGGCGGCTCGAGGTGGCCCATCGGCGTCCCGACCAGCGGCGTGAGGACGACGAGGATCAGCGTGGAGACGGGATAGCGCCCGATCATGTCCAGCGCGTGCCACTCGCCCAGGAACCGCCCGTAGTGCAGCCCGAGGACGATGTGGGGGATGATCCGCATCCCGCGCTCGGCGAGCAGCTCGAGCGAGCGCTCGAAGTCGGCCGGCACGAGGTCGAGGTGGTAGACCTCGCGGATCGTCTCCTCGGCGCCCATGATGTCGAGCATCACGCCGTCGACCTCGGCGGCGGCGAGCCCGGCGGCGAGCTTCGGCGAGACGACGCCGGAGTGCACGATGACGCGCATCCCGAGCTCCTCGCGCACGCGCCGCATCGCCTCGACGTGCGGCAGCAGCGGCACGCCGCCGCGCTTCGTCGAGCCGCCCGAGACGAGGATCCCCTCGGTTCCCTGGTCGTGCAGGCGCTGGGCGGTCGCGAAGAGGTCGGTCTGCCTGGTGACCGTGATCATCCCCTCCAGGACCTTCGTCCTGCAGTGGTCGCACTGCAGCGCGCAGGCGGTGCCGGTGACGCTGATCGGCAGGAAGCGGTTGGCCTTCTCGGGCACCCACTCCGAGCTCTGCCAGCGCTTCAGGCCCGGCGCGTAGAACTCGATGCCGGTGCCGAAGTGCGCGCGGCGGACCTGCATCGCCTCGCTCGGCTGGACGAGCGACGCGGGAACGGACGCCTGCGCGCTCATTGCGCGATCACCCCCTGCGTGCGGAAGCGCTGCACCTCGGCCGCGAACCACGGCGCCACCCGCTCCGCGCCCTGCAGGAGCTCGTCGAGCTCGGCGGCGCGGGCGGGGTCGAGCACGAGCTCGACCAGCCAGTGGGTCGCGGGGTCCGTGTTCAGCAGGCCCGGATCGGCGAGCACGTCCGGGTTGCCCGCCGTCATCGTGCCGCTCAGCGGGGAGACGAGCGGGCCGACGAACTTCGCCGCCTCGAGGTCGCCGAACGGCCTGCCGCGCTCGATCCGCGTCCCGCCCGGCTCCAGCGACAGGGCGACGACGTCGCCCTGGGTCTCGCGGCCGAGCGGATCGAGCCCGACGCGGGCGCGCGAGCCGTCGAGCTTGACCCACATGTGGGTCGCGGGGTCGTAGAGCCGGTCGCCGTACAGCTCGTAGCCGGCGACGTCGAAGGTCACCATCGCTCCTCCAGTGCGGGGGTCATCGCGTGCAGGACGTGCTCGCCGGCGGCGCCGAACGGCGCCAGCCGCGCGCTCAGCTCGGAGCGCTCGGCGCGGCTGCCGACGAGCACGCGCTCGAGCGCGACGGCGTCACCGTTGAGCCGCGGTGCGCTGACCGCGGCGTGCGTGATCGTGTCGCCGACGACGCTGGCCAGGACGCCGATCCCGGCGCGCTCGCCGCGCACGACGAAGACGTCGGCGCGCACCTTGACGCGGCGCCCCGGGCGCGCGGGCAGCAGCGGCCCGCGCAGCCACTCGGGGTCGGCGAGACGCTGCTCCCAGCGCGCGATGGCGGCGCGCTCGGGGCTCGTCAGGGGCGCGTCGACGGGCTCGGCGCCGAGCGCCGCGGCGTACGCGTCGCGCAGCGCGGCGACGGCATCGGCTGCGGTCACGTGGCCGAGGCCCTCGTCGCGCAGCGACGACACGTGGCGGCGCATGAGCCGCAGGACCTCCGCGCGCATGGCGTCGTCGGGCAGCGCCAGGATCCGCGCCATGCGCGCGTGGTCGAAGGCGAAGATGACGTTGCCGACGACGGTGACGGCGTCGCCGATCTGGCCGGCCCCGGTCCCGGAGACCTTGCGCCCGCCCGCCGCGAGATCGTTGAGCCCGTCGACGCGGGCGTCGAGCCCGAGCCTGCGCAGCGCGGCGGCCGCGGGCTCGAGCAGCAGCGCGTACAGGCGGTCGACGCCCGCCGGCGCACGGCGCACCGGCAGCGTGATCTGAAAGAAGAGCTGGTCGTCGTCGATCAGCACCGGGCCGCCGCCGATGCGCCGGCGCAGGACCGGCAGGCCCTCGGCGCGGCACGCCGCGAGGTCGACCTCCTCCAGCCGGCGGTGGTAGCCGATCGACACGTACGGCGCCCCGGGCCGGCACAGCGACAGCGTCGGCCCGGCGTCGGCATCCATCGCCGATGCGATGCCGTGCCAGAGCGACTGCGAGCGCAGCGCGCCGACGGTGCCGGCGTCGACGACGCGCAGGTCGGTCATGCCGTCTCCGGCTGCGCCGGCGCGACGGCGTCGATCCCGCCGAGCGCCTCGTCGACGAGCTCGACGATGTCGAGCACCTTCAGCTGCCCGTCGAGGTTCGTCGACTTGGCGGCGTCCTCGAAGCGCGAGACCTCGTACGGGCAGCAGACGGCGAGCACGTCGGCGCCGGACTCCGCCGCCTCGCGCACGCGGCGCTCGGAGAGGCGCTCGATCGTGTGGTTCTGCGTGTGGCCGTCGAGCCACATCCCGCCGCCGCCGCCGCCGCAGCAGTAGCCGTTCTCGCGACAGCGCATCATCTCGGTGAGCTTCACGCCCGGGATCGCCTCCAGCAGCGCGCGCGGCGCGTCGTACTCGCCGTGATGGCGGCCCAGGTAGCAGGGGTCGTGGAAGGTGACGGTGTAGTCGAGCTCCGCGCGCCACTGCAGCCGGTCGACGAGCGGTGCCAGCAGCTGCGTGTAGTGCACGACGTCGAACGTGTGCCCGTACTTCGGATAGACGGTCTTCAGCGCGTTGAAGCCGTGCGGATCGGGTGTGACGATCTGCTTGAACTCGTACGCGCCGAGCGTCTCGACGACCTGCTCGAGGAGCATCTCGAAGAGGCCCTTCTCGCCGGCCAGGCGCTGCGAGTCGCCGAGCGTGCGCTCCTCGTGGCCGAGGATCGCGTAGTCGATCCCCAGCGCGTGGAAGATGCGCGCGCATGCCTGCGCGGCGTCGTGCCCGCGCGGGTGGTAGGACCAGTAGTCCTCGACGTAGAAGAGGTACTCGACCGGCCCCGGCTGCTTCGGCAGCTGGCGCACCGGCACGCCCGCGCCCCTGGTCCACGCGGCGCGCTTGCGGGCGCTCTGACCGAGCGCGTTGCCCTGCTTGAAGGTGCTCTCCAGGACGCCCTGCAGCTCAACTGGAACGGGCTGGCCGGTGCGCATCGCCTCCTCGCGGGCGGCGGGCATGATCTTGATCATGTCCACCTCCTTGGGGCACACGCGCAGGCAGTTTCCGCAGGTCGTGCACAGCCACAGGTCGGGGTCCTCGAGCAGGTCGAAGCCGGTCTGCAGCTTGCGATGGATCTTGCGCGGTCCGTACTCGCCGACGACGTCGACGGGGCAGACCGGGACGCACTTGCCGCAGCCGTAGCACCACTCGATCGACTCCGCCTCGGGCAGCGCGGCGAGCGCGAACAGTCCCTGCGCCTCGTAGCTGTCGATGACGCGCGTCTCGAGCTGGCGGTTCCAGTCGGCGGTCAGCTCGACGCCGTCGACGACGGCGCTCTCGAGCTCGTGCACGACGGGCTGCTGCTTGCGTCCACCGATCGGCATCTCAGGCACCTCCCGTCGTCGGGACCATCCGCTGCGTGCCGAGCAGGCGGCGCGCGAGTTGCGGCAGGGGCGGGATGAGCGCGTTGAACTCCTGGCTCATCTTCAGCCCCAGGACCGTGTTCATGTAGACGCCGTAGACGCAGGCCAGGAACAGGTCCGTGGCCAGCGGGCCGCCGCCGCCGACGCGGAAGCTCGACGTCTCGGCCGAGCCGTCCAGCGCTCCGATCGCGACGCCGATCCGCTCGTAGGAGTCAGCGACCGTGTCGGCGTCGAGCTCGTAGTCCTCGCTGACGAGCAGCGGCAGGGCCCCGGTGCGCGTGCCGGCGTTGTAGACGAAGCGCGAGCACAGCCAGTGGCGCTCGGGCTGGGTGAAGTGCAGCAGCTCTCCGCCGAGCTCCGCGGCGCACGCCTGCGGCAGCTCGATCTGCGCACAGAACGCGTCGAGGCGCTCGCCGGCGGCGCCGTCGCCGTACAGCAGCGCGGCGATGACGTCGCGCAGGTCGCTCGCGGGCCGCGCGCCGAGCACGGCGCTCGCCTTGCGGCGGGCGACGAACACGCAGCCGAGCACCTCGCGCAGGACGGCCTCGTCGGCGCGGCCGATCGCGTCCTCGCCGAGCCGGTCGGCGAACAGCCGGGCCTTGTCCTGCAGACCGCGCACGATCGCGGCGATCTCGTCGCGGCTGATCCGCCGGTGGACGGCCTCGAGCAGCTCGCGCGCGGTCGGGACGTCGACCGCGGCGTGCCCCGCGATCGTCGATGGTCCGGCGCCGCCCGACACGTCAGACCGCCGCCGGGGCCGGCCGGCGCAGCAGCGCAACGGCCTTCGTCGCCGCGGCGCCCGCCGAGGAGATCGTGTCCTCGAGGTCCGCCGGGCCGAGCGCGGCGCCCGCCGCGAAGATCCCCTCGCGGCTCGTGCCGACGGTGTCCAGCGGCGGGTTGCGGACCTCGACGAAGCCGTACTTGTTCTGCTCGATGCCGAGCACGCCGGCCATCGCGCGCGTGCCCGCGGAGGGCTCCATGCCGACCGACAGGACGACCATGTCCATCGGGACCTCCATCGGCCGGCCCATCGTCGTGTCCTCGCCGCGGACGATCAGGCCGCCCGCGCCGCCGCCCTTCTCGAGGATCTCGGTGATGATCCCCTTGACGTACTGGACGTGGTACTGCTCCTGCGCGGGCCAGTACAGCTGCTGCTCCCAGTAGCCGTACATGCGCATGTCGATGTAGAAGATGTACGCGCGCGTGTCGGGGCAGATCCGGCGCACCTCGATTGACTGCTTGGAGGCGACGCCGCAGCAGACCTTCGAGCAGTACTCGTTGCCGATGTTGCGGTCGCGCGAGCCGACGCACTGCACCCAGCAGATGCGCTCGGGCACCTTGCCGGTCGAGGGGACGCGCACGTCGTGGGCCTTGAGCATGACCTCGAGGTCCTGGAGCGCCAGGACGTCGGGGTACTGGTAGTAGTTGTAGACCTGCCGCTCGCGGCCGGGATCGAAGTGCGTGAAGCCCGTGCAGACGATGACGGCGCCGGCGCTGACGGTCTCCGCGCCGCCGGCGCCCTCGATCGTGACGCTGAAGTCGCCGGCCTCGCCGGCGATGGCGCTCACGCGCGCGTTCGTGCGCACGTCCGCGCGCTGACGCTCGCCGAGCGCGCCGATCATCGCGTCGATCGCCGCCTCGGCGTCGTCGAAGTACGGCGTCAGCGCTGCGTAGGACTCGAAGATCGGCGTGCCGCCGAGCCGCTCGCGCTCCTCGACGAGGACCGCGCGCATCCCGAGATCGGCGACGTTTCGCGCCGCCTCGATGCCGGCGGGCCCGCCGCCGATGACGACGACCGTGTCGCTCATCGCACGGCCTCGACGGGCTCGGCGTCGACGTCGTCCCAGGTCAGGTACTGCTGCTCGCCGCGCTCCAGCCGCGCGCACTGCTGCTCGAACTGCGCCCACGCCTTCTCGTGGTCGATGCCCATCTTCTCCAGCAGCGGCCTGTAGTCGGCGGCGTGCCAGTGCAGCTGGCAGACGAGGTAGGGGTGCGCGCCCATCGCCAGGGCGGCGAACTGCGCCTCCGAGAGCACGGGGATCGTCGCGAAGTCCGGGTCCTGCGCCTTCGCGGCGAACTGGCTCTTGTCGAGCGTCGTGACGCAGCCGGTGTCGTGCGTGAGCGTGACGTCGGGATCGGCCTCCTCCTTCATGCGCTTGATCTTTCGCTGCGTCGCGAACGAGCGGCTGAAGTCGCGCTGGACGAGGATGTGGCGGAAGCCGAAGCCGCAGCAGTCAAACCACGTCGAGTAGTCGCGCACCTCGGCGCCGAGCGCCGTGGCGACGCCGGACACGATCGCGGTCCGCTGGCCGCCGTAGACCTCGGGGTCGTAGATCGCGTCGCCCTCGACGAGCTTGTAGTAGTGACACGCCGGATGGACGGTCACCGAGATCTTCGAGAAGTCCCGCACCTGTCGCGCGGCGATCTCGTCGCGCATCGCGTAGAACCACTCCGAGTAGTGGACCATCTCCTCGGGCATGACGAGCGCCTTGCCCATCGACGCCAGCACCTTGCGCACCTCGGCGCGCAGCTCGCTGTTGGCGAGGATCTCGTGGCGCACCTCCTTGTAGTGCCCGAAGGAGGTGCCGCAGTGGATGATCGGGAAGTGCGCTGACTCGTGGGCGGCGGCGAAGTTGCGCATCGCCACGCAGGCCTGCGCCGCCTGGTTGGACGTCGCCGAGGCGTAGTAGTTCCAGGCCGTGCAGGAGGTCTGGTCGGTCGGATCGTGGTACTCGATCCCGAGCTTTCTGTTGACCCAGAAGATCGAGGTCGAGTAGCCCGGGATGTGCCCGCACTGCCCGCAGGACTTGTGGTGCCACGTCTGGCCGATCGGCACCTTCTTGGAGCGGCCGTACTTCACGGGCACCTCGATGTAGGGGCCGGGCACGCGCTGGACGACGAGCTCGCCGGCCGCCTCGAGCTCGAAGAGGTGGTCGTGGAAGTCCTCGGGCGCCTGCTCGGCGCTGAATGCGAACTCCTTCTTGTTCTTGCGGCCGGGACCGTTGACCAGTTCGACGGGGATCGTCACGGCTCGTAGCCCTCCTCTTCCAGTAGGTCCTCCATCACTTCCTCAAGCAGCGCGTGCAGGCCCTCGTCGAGCTCGGCGATGAGATCGAGGGCGCCCGTCTTGTGCCAGATGAGGTACAGCTCGACCAGCGTCTTGGTGGAGATCTGCCAGCCGGTCTTGGTGGTGTGATGCGTGTCGGGCGGCAGCGCGCGGCGCCACAGCTCGAGGTTCGCGGACGTCGCGGCGACGCTGGGACCCCAGTCGGGGAACGCGTCGGCCTGGAGCATGTCCGGCGAGACCTGCGTCCCGGTCGACATGATCTTGTAGATGATCCGCGTGTAGCCCTTCAGGGCCTCGCGTGCGCTCGCGAGGCCGTTGTTGACGGCCACCTCGCGCATGATCGTGATGATCCCGCCGGGGTTGTTGCCACGCGGGCAGCGCAGGCAGGAGAAGCACTGCGAGCAGTCCCAGATGTCCTCCTGGATCTGCTCGAAGACCAGCTCGACGTCCTCGCGGCCGGCGGCCTGCGCGATGCGGCGCGGCGAGAAGTCGTAGTAGCGCGCCGACGGGCAGGCCGCGACGCAGATCCCGCACTCGTAGCAGCCGTAGAGGTAGTCGTCGAAGCGCGCGTCCGCCTTGATCTCGGCGAACAGCCGCGCCTTCTCCTCGTAGGGCACCTCGGGGTAGGAGGGCGCGAGCTTGAAGGCGGCCCCGGCGGCCATCAGAAGGTCACCACCGCGCTGGCCTCCATCGCCATGTCGTTGAACGCCGCGCCGCCGATCATCTTCACGCCCTCGATGAGGTCCTCGGGCTTCAGGTCGTTGAGGTCCAGGCTCGGCTGGCAGACGTAGAGGCTGACGCCGCAGTCGAGCGCCTGGTCGATGAAGAAGGCGAGCTTCTGCCCGCTCTCGCCCTTGGGGCCGATCGCCTCCGCGGTGCCCTTCCTGAGCAGCTGCGGGCCGTTCATCGTGAAGTAGATCCCGGTCTCGACGTCCATCGCGGCGGCCGACGCCGCGAGGAAGAACGGTGTCGCGCAACGCTCCGGCGCTTCCGTGCCATGGGTCATGACGTAGAGGACGGATTCTTCGTCGCCGGCCATGGCGTCAGCTCTTGCGCACGACGACGCGGAAGACGCCATCCTGCTGGTCGATCGAGACGAGCTCGTTGCCCGTCTGCTTCGTCCAGGCCTTCATGTCGGGCTCCACGCCGGGATCGGTGGCGAGGATCTCGAGGGTCTGGCCCGCGCTCATCGCCTTCATCGCCTTCGCGGTCTTGACGACCGGGATCGGGCACGCGGCGCCCTTGACGTCGAGCGTCTGCGCGGTCTCTGACACGGACTCTCCTCCTACTCGGAAAGCGTCTCTCCGGCACGGCCGCCGGCTCGGCGCAGTTCTAGCGCCGGGGACCCATATTGTCAAGCTCGACGAAATGCTCAAACACGGTAGTTGACCAACAGCGCAAATAAGCGTACGTTGCGCCCCATGCCATGGAACGAGCGTCCGGACGCTCGCCACCGCGATGGAGACCGCGGCGGATTGCCGCCTGACGACCTCGGCCGGCAGCAGCTCCCGGCCGCTGTCATCGAGCACATCTCAGACCGCTTCCGGATGCTCGGCGAGCCGACCCGGCTGCGAATCGTCAACGCGCTGCACGCCGACGACGAGCTGTCGGTCGGCGAGCTCGTCGCGCAGGTCGGGACGTCCTATGGCTCGGTCTCCAAGCAGCTCGCGATTCTGCGCTCGCACGGGGCCGTCGCGCGGCGCCGCGTCGGCGCGCGCATCTACTACCGGATCGTCGATCCGTCGTTCTCGGACCTCTGCGACGCCGTCTGCAAGGGCATCCGCGAGGACTGGGAGCGCTGGGGCTCGGCGTTCGAGCAGGACATGGGCGACCAATAGCAACGACGGTAGGAGGAGAACAGATGGCCGATCTGACCACCGCGACGGCGACGAGCGCGCTCGTCGGCGACATGAGCCGCGACGAGCTCGAGCAGCTCGTCGGCAAGATGATCGAGGACCGCGATCCGCGCGATCCGAACCTCGTCACGCTGATCGCCTTCAGCGGCGACCTCGACCGGATCTGGCCGACCACGATCCTCGCCACGACCGCGGGGGCGGGCGGAATGGACGTCGCCGTCTTCTTCACGTTCTGGGGGCTCTATGCGCTCGTCAAGGAGGACAAGCGGCTGACCGGCGACAACTGGATGACGCGCGGGCTGTCGCTGATGAACCGCGGCAGCGCCGAGCACGCCGGGCTGTCGAAGCTCAACTTCGGCGGCGCCGGGCCGAAGATGATGCGCCGGCTCGCCAGGCAGCACGGCGTCGCGATGCCCGAGGAGCTGCTCGAGATGGCGCGCGACCTCGACGTCAAGCTGTGGCCCTGCCAGATGACGATGGATCTCATGGGCCTCAAGGCCGAGGACATGATCGACGGTCTCGACGAGCCCGCCGGCGCCGCGACCGCGATCGCGCGGATGCAGAAGTCGGCCTTCACCCTGTTCATCTAGCTCCGGCGCACGGCCGGCCGGACGAACGCGCAGGGCGAGAGGGAGTGCGAGTCGCCCGTGGCCGCCCGGCCACAGGTCCGACCGTGCGCGCCGCTCGCCGCGGCCCGCGCGGGCGGACTCCGCGGCGAACGTTCTTCCATTTGAGCGTTCACGCAACCAGGGTTGACACCGTGCTTATCCATTTGAGAGGGTAGGCAAACTGTTGGACGAGGAGGGTCGAATGGCAGCGGTTGGAGGACTTGTTCGCCGCGCGGGGTCGTGCGTGCCGCACGCCGCATCGTCCGGCGTGCCGGGCGCCGGAACGGGCCGGGCGTCATGAGCGGACGCGGCAGGCGACGCACCTTCCTCGCGATCGGCCTCATCGGGCTCGGCCTGATCGCCGCGCCGGCCGTCTTCCAGATGTTCGATCGCGCCCCGAAGGGCGCGCAGATGATCGCCGAGTTCGAGCCGTACATGACGACGCAGCGGCTGGACCGCTACCAGCTGGAGGTGCGCCAGATCGACGAGGGCGTCCGCGAGGCCGACACGGCCGTGGCGCGCGCGCTGGCGGGGCCGGGGGAGAGCGCCCATCGCCGCTTCGACGCGCGCTACCCGGGCTTCGCCGACTTCCGGCGCCAGTGGGGTCCGATCAATGCCGACATGACGAACCTGATGGACACGATCGAGGACAACATCGGCAACTACGAGGCGATGGCGGGACTGCCGAACTTCAAGCTGTTTCCGTGGTTCTTCGTCGTTCCCGGCGTGCTGCTCGTGCTGATCGCGATCGCCGGCTTCACGCTCGCGCGCCGGCGCCGTGCGGCGCTCTGGGGGGCGGCGGCGATCGGCATCGGGCTGCTGCTCGCGCCGCTCGCGTTCGGGATGTTCGGCGCCGCCCCGAAGGGCGGGCGGATGATGAACGCCTTCGAGACGATCGAGACGCGCAAGAAGGTCGAGACGATCCAGGGCTACTTCGGCACGATCGCCGTCGGCCAGGGCACGCTGCGCCTGGAGCTCGTGCCGGCGCTGCGCAAGGCCGGAATGAGCGACCGCCAGATCGCCGAGCGCTTCCCGGCGGTCACGACGCTGAACGACCGCTGGGTCTCGATCCTCAACGACCTCACGCCGATGATCGGCGTGATGAGCGACAACGTCGACAACTACGCCGCCGTCGCCGCGCTGCCCCCGTTCCCGCTCTTCCCGTGGTTCTTCGTAGCGCCCGGCCTACTGCTCGCCGGGCTCGCGCTCGGCGCGGGCCGCAGCCCATCCGCCGGTCAGCTTCCCAAGCCCGTTCACGAAGGAGGAATACCAGCATGAAACGACTCGCCGCAACGACGGTCGCCGCAGTCTCCGCGTCGCTCGCGACAGCGGTCGGCGCGGGGCTCGACATCTCCCCGGTGAACGCCGCCGGATCGAAGAGCCTCGTCGGCACGTTCAAGCTCGATCCGGGACGCTACTCCGGCGGCAAGGCGCGCGGCTCGTACCTGCGCATGGTCCAGCCGGACGGCAAGCCGTTCCCGAACCCCGACTCGTCGGCGCGCGACCGGACGTACACGCTGATCCGGCCGGGCAGCGACGGTGGGCTCGTGACCGGTCGCACCCAGCGGGCGCCGAAGCCGGCGTTCGATCGCAGGGGCAACGCGCTCGCCAGGCGGATCATGCGGCCGCAGGCCTTCACGGCGATCGACTTCAGCGCGTTCACGACCTCGAGCCCGCGGATTCGCCTCTCCGGCAAGCGGCTGAGCGGCGACCTGCGCGGGTTCACCGCGGCCTGGAACAAGCAGAACTTCAGCCAGGGCTCGTCGCGCGTGAGCGGAAGCTACAACAGCAGGACGCGCCGCTACGTGCTGACCTGGAGGAGCAAGGTCAGGGGCGGCCCGTTCAACGGGTTCACCGGCACCTGGCATCTGGAGGGGACGTTCCGGTCGCGCTAGCCCGCGACCCGAGCGGAGCAGCCAATGACACGATCATCGTTGAAGTTCCTCCTCGTGGGGATCCTCGTCGGCGCGCTGGCCAGCGGCGCCTTCACCGCCGGAGCGGCCACGACACCGGTCAAGAAATCGGCGAAGAAGTGCAGCAAGGCGGCCAAGAAGAACGCCAAGAAGAACGCGAAGAAGAGCACGAAGAAGTGCAAGAAGCGCAAGAAGCGCAGGCCGCCGGCTGCGGCCCCCGCGCCGCCGGCCGGCGAGGCGCTCAACGGCGTCTTCAAGATCGCGGCCGGGACGTTCGACGGCGCGACCGGTCCGCGCGGCTCGTACCTGCGCCTGATCATGCCGGGGGGCAGCGCGGACCGCGGTCCGTTCTTCTCCAACCCGTCGTCGCGGGGCGGGACGTACACGCTCCTCGCGCCGGGCGCGGACGGCGGACTGCTGACGGGCGGCTACCAGGAGCCGCCGGCCAAGCCGTTCTCGCTGACCGGCGACGCGCAGGCAAACCGGATCATCACGCCGCAGCGCTTCGCCGGGATCCTGTTCAGCGCGTCGACCTCGCCGACCGACCCGCAGACGAAGCTCGCCGTCGCGAAGCCGAGCATCGTCAACTCCGGCGGCACGCTGAGCGGTCAGGTGCAGGCGCTTTCGGCGCAGTGGAACGGGCAGTTCTTCAACCAGGGCTCGCCCAAGCCCGACGGCTCCAGCCCCGGTCTGACCACCCCGGTTCGCGGAACCTACGACGCGGCAACGAAGAACTACACGCTCGATTGGAGCAGCGCGATCGTCGGCGGGCCGTTCAACGGCTTCACCGGCGTCTGGCATCTCGAGGGCACGTTCGAGGCGCGCTGCACGACGGGGTAGCGCCGGCGCCGCCGGTCCGCCCCAGCGGCGGGCCGGCGGCGGGCGCCCGCCCACCAGGGTGGAGGCCAGGCGCCGCCACAGGAGCACTTGCATATATACTCAAATAGTGGTTGAGTACTTGACCATGCGCGCGAATAGACGTACCTTGGTCGCATGGCTCGCAACCCCTCCCGCCCCCAGGCCGGCTCCGAGGTGTCGATCGACCGGCTGCCGCCCGCTGCCGTCGAGCGCGTCTCCGACCGCTTCAGGATGCTCGGCGACCCCACCCGGCTTCGACTCATCAACGCCCTCCACGCCGAAGGCGAGCTGTCCGTCGGAGAGCTCGTGGAGCGCGTCGGCGTCTCCTACGGCGCCGTCTCCAAGCAACTCGCGCTGCTGCGCTCGCACGGGCTGCTCGGCCGTCGCCGCGACGGCACCCGGATCTACTACAGCATCAAGGACCCGTCGCTCGCGGATCTGTGCGACACGGTCTGCAAGGGCATCCGCGAGGACTGGGCGCGCTGGGGGGCCGTGTTCGAGGAGCAGCTCAGCAGCTGACCCGGGCGGCCGGCGCGCACGCGCGCGCCTGCACCGCGCCGCCGTGGGAGGACACAGCGCGCAGGGCCCGGCGTGACGCGGTTCGGCTTCGTCATCGATCAACGCAGGTGCATCGGCTGCCACGCCTGCACCGTCGCCTGCAAGACCGAGCACGGGGTCGAGCTGGGGGTGTTCCGCACCTGGGTCAAGTACATCGAGCAGGGCGAGTTCCCCGACACTCGGCGGCAGTTCTCCGTGCTGCGCTGCAACCACTGCGACGACGCGCCGTGCGTGGCGGTCTGTCCCGTCGGCGCGCTGTACAAGCGTGAGGACGGGATCGTCGACTTCGACGGCGAGCGCTGCATCGGCTGCAAGGCGTGCATGAACGCGTGTCCGTACGACGCGCTGTACATCGACCCGCGCTCGCAGACGGCGGCGAAGTGCAACTTCTGCGCGCACAAGGTCGACGTCGGCCTGAAGCCCGCGTGCGAGACGGTCTGTCCCGCCGACGCGATCATCTCCGGCGATCTCGACGATCCCGACTCGGAGGTCAGCCGCCTCGTCGCCACCGTACCCGCGCACGTGCGCGCGCCCGAGCAGGGCACGGGCCCCAACGTCTTCTACCTCGGCGCGGCGCAGGCGGCGCTCAACCCGCTGATGGTCGGCGGCGACGGCGCGTACGTGACGACCGAGATGCCGCCGTCGCAGCAGGTCAAGCTCGCCCCGCTGACCGCCGGCGCGCCGGCCCGCGCGCTGAGCGACGTCGACCATCCGCCGCCCTGGGGCTGGCGCGTGTCGAGCTACTTCCTCTCCAAGGGCGTCGCGGCGGGCGCGATGATGCTCGCCGTCCTGCTGCTCGTCGTCGGTGCCGACGGCTCCGCGCTCGCCGACGTGGTCCCGGGGCTGCTGGCGCTCGGCGGCATCGGCCTGACCGGGATCTTCCTCGTCGCCGATCTCAAGCGACCCGAGCGCTTCTACTTTCTCTTCACGCGACCGCAGTGGCGCTCGTGGCTGGCGATCGGCGCGCAGTGCATCAACGTCGCCGCGCTCGTCGCGCTCGCGTTCACCGCCGCGGCGCTGCTCGGCGAGGACGGCCTGCGCGACGCGCTGCGCTGGGCGATGGTCCCCGCCGGCGCGCTGCTCGCCGGCTACACGGCGTTCCTGTTCAACCAGTGCGAGGGACGCGACCTGTGGCAGAGCCCGCTGCTGCTGGCGCACACGATCGTCAACGCCGTCGTCGCCGGCGCCGGCGCACTCGCGATCGCGGCGCTGTTCGCCGACGCGCCGGGGGCCGCGCAGCGCGCGCTCGGCTGGGCGCTCGTGCTCGGCGTCGCCGCCAGCGCGGCGATCGTCGCGCTGGACACGTTCGCAAAGCACCCGACCGCCCAGGCCGAGCGCGCCGCGAAGAACCTCTGGCGCGACCTCTACGCCCGGCGCTTCTGGCTCGGCGGGGTGCTGACCGGGCTCGTCGCGCCGCTCGCGCTGGGCTGCGTGTTCCTCGCCGCCGGCGGCCTCGGCTGGCTGGCGGCGGGCGGCGCGCTCGCGCTCGTCGGGCTGTGGTTCTACGAGGACGCCTGGGTGCGCGCCGGCCAGAGCGTGCCACTGAGCTAGGAGGCTTGAGATGAGCGAAGGCATCGACCGCAGGGGAGCGCGCCGGCCGACGGGCTACGGCGATCGCGACAAGCGCCTGCAGGGCTTTCCGCCCGTCGAGCGGTGGGACTCGTGGACGGAGTACGACGTCGACGCCTGGCCGCGCAAGGTCCCGCGCGAGTACGTGATCGTGCCGACGGTCTGCTTCAACTGCGAGGCGGCCTGCGGGCTGACGGCGTTCGTCGATCGCGAGACGTTCGAGATCCGCAAGCTCGAGGGCAACCCGCATCACCCCGGCAGCCGCGGACGCAACTGCGCCAAGGGCCCGGCGACCATCAACCAGCTCAAGGATCCCGAGCGGATCCTCCACCCGCAGCGGCGCACGGGGCCGCGCGGCTCGGGCCAATGGGAGCGCGTGAGCTGGGATCACGTGCTCGACGCCTTCGCCGAGCGGATGCACGACGCGTTCGCGGCGGAGCGGCCCAACGACGTCCTGTACTTCGTCGGGCGCCCGGGCGAGGACGGCTTCGCCGATCGCTTTCTGGAGACCTGGGGCTCGGACGGCCACAACTCGCACACCAACGTCTGCTCGTCGGGCGGCCGCGCCGGCTACGGCTTCTGGGCGGGGACCGACCGCCCGTCGCCGGACTACGCCAACGCGCGCTTCATCCTGCTGATCTCCGCCCACCTGGAGTCCGGGCACTACTTCAACCCCCACGCCCAGCGGATCGTCGAGGCCCAGCAGCGGGGGGCGAAGATCGCGGTCATGGACCCGCGGCTGTCGAACACGGCGTCGATCGCCGACCACTGGCTGCCGACGTGGCCGGGCTCGGAGGCGGCCGTGCTGCTGGCAATCGCCAAGATCCTGCTCGACGAGGACCTCTACGACCGCGACTTCGTGCGCCGCTGGGTCAACTGGAGGACGTACCTGCGCCACCGTGCGCCGGGGGTCGAGCCGACGTTCGCGAACTTCATCGCCGAGCTGCGCAGCGAGTACGCGCGCTACACGCCCGGGTTCGCCGAGCAGGAGAGCGGCCTGCCCGCCGCGACCGTCGTGCAGATCGCGCACGAGATCGCCGCGGCCGCGCCGGCCTTCGCGTCGCACATCTGGCGTGCCGCGGCGGCCGGCAACCTGCACGGCTGGCAGGTCACGCGCGCGCTGATGCTGCTCAACGCGCTCACCGGCGCGGTCGGCGCGGTCGGCGGGACGTCGCCCAACGCGTGGAACAAGTTCATCCCCGCGCCGTGGCGCAAGCCGCCCGCCAACCGGCAGTGGAACGAGCTCAACTGGCCGCGCGAGTACCCGCTCGCGCACAACGAGATGAGCCCGCTCTTCCCGCACCTGCTGCTCGACGGGCGCGGGACGCAGCCCGTGCTGTTCACGCGCGTGCTGAACCCGATCTGGACGTATCCCGACGGCTACAGCTGGCTGCGCGCGCTGCGCGACGAGTCGCTCGTCGGGCTGCACGGCGCGCTGACGCCGACGTGGTCGGAGACCGCGTGGTGGGCGGACTACGTGCTGCCGATGGGCCACGGCCCCGAGCGCCACGACACCCACTCCTACGAGACGCACTCGGGCAAGTGGCTGGGCTTCCGCCAGCCCGTCCAGCGCGTCGCGATGGAGAAGGCCGGCCGCGCGGTGCAGTTCACCTACGAGGCCAACCCGGGAGAGGTCTGGGAGGAGGGGGAGTTCTGGATCGAGGTGTCCTGGCGCGCGGACCCCGACGGGTCGCTCGGCATCCGCCAGTACTACGAGTCGCCGTACCGCCCCGGCGAGAAGATCCGCCTCGAGGAGTACTACCGCTGGATGTTCGAGCACTCGGTGCCGGGCCTGCCGGAGAAGGCGGCGGCCGAGGGGCTCGACCCGCTCGGCTACATGCGCAAGTACGGCTGCGTGGAGATCTCGACGGACGAGTACGCCCAGCACGAGACCGAGGTCGAGGTCCCGCCCGACAGCGATGTGCTCGGTCCCGAGGAGACCGTCACCGCGCGCTCGTTCGATCCCGCCCACCTGCCGCTGACGGGGCGTCCGGACACCGTCGCCACCGTCGTCGACGGCGTCGCGCGGCGCGGCTTCAACTCGCCGTCGCGCAAGCTCGAGCTGTACTCCGAGACGCTCGCCGAGTGGGGCTGGCCGGACATGGCGACGCCTGCCTACCGCCGCAGCCACGTGCATCCGTCGCTCGTCGACCACGCGCGCAGCGAGTACGTCCTGCTGCCGACGTACCGGCTGCCGACGATGATCCACTCGCGGTCGGGCAACGCGAAGTACCTCAACGAGCTCTCGCACAGCCACCCGCTGCTCGTCTGCCCGCAGGACGCCGAGCGCATCGGCGTGGTCACCGGCGACCTCGCGCGCGTGGAGACCGAGATCGGCTGGTTCGTCATCAAGGCCTTCGTCACCGAGGGCATCAGGCCCGGCATCGTCGCCGCGTCGCACCACATGGGCCGCTGGCGGCTGAAGGAGCAGACCGGCGGCGAGCGCTGGTCGTCGGCGCTCGTCGACATGGTCGAGCTGGGGGAGACCGTCAGCTTCCGCCAGTTGCACGGCGTGCAGCCGTGGGAGTCCGACGACCCGAGCTCGTCGCGCGTGTGGTGGAACGACGCCGGCGTGCACCAGAACATCACCTTCCCGGTGCATCCGGACCCGATCAGCGGGATGCACTGCTGGCATCAGAAGGTTCGCGTGCGCCGGGCGCTGCCGGGCGACCGCTACGCCGACATCCACGTCGACTTCGCCCGCGCCCGCGCGGTGTACCGCAAGTGGCTCGCGGTGGCGCGCCCCGCGAGCGGGCAGCTGCGCCGGCCGATCTGGCTATTCCGCCCCGTCAAGCCGGTGCTCGACGCCTACGCGCTGCCGCAGGACGACGCGACGCTTGCCGCCCGCAGCCGCAGTGAGACGGTCGGCGCGGAGCCCTCCGACCGGCTCTGCGAGCTGCTCGACTGGTCGCCGGCGGAGGTGTGGGACGCGCCGGCGCACGCCGCTGCGGTCGCCTCGAAGGACGGTCCCGCGGCGCCGTCGGGCAACGGCGAACAGCCCGAGGGCCGGCCGCCGCGCGCGCCGGCGAGCGCCTGACGAAGGTGGCCGGAGCGCGACGGTGAGCGCGCCGCCACGCGACCGGCCGGCGCCCGAGCAGCTGGCGCCGGAGCGCGCGCAGGCGCCGCCCGGGGGGTACGGCGCGCGGCGCTTCGTCCTCGCCGACGTCATCGCCGGGCTGTCGGTCGCGCTCGTCCTGATCCCGCAGTCGCTCGCCTACGCCGCGCTCGCCGGGATGCCGCCCGAGCGCGGCCTGTACGCGGCCGCGCTGCCGCTGCTCGTCGCCGCACCGCTGGCGAGCTCGCCGTATCTGCAGACGGGCCCCGTCGCGGTCACCGCGCTGCTGACGTTCGGGGCGCTGAGCTCGATGGCGACGCCGGGCAGCGACGAGTACGTCGCGCTCGGGCTCGCGCTGGCGCTCGTCGTCGGCGCGGTGCGGCTGGCGATCGGGCTGGCGCGCGCCGGCGTCATCGCGTACCTCATGTCGCAGCCGATGCTGATCGGCTTCATCCCCGCTGCGGCGATCCTGATCTTCGCCTCGCAGCTTCCGACGGCGGTCGGGGCGCAGCCGCCCGACGGGGACCTGCTCGTGCAGGCCGCCTGGAGCATCCTCCATCCTGCTGCCTGGGAGCTCGCGTCGGCGCTCGTGACCGTCGGCGTACTGGTCGCCGTGCTCGGCGGGCGGCGGCTGCACCCGCTCTTTCCCGGCGTTCTCGTGGCCGCTGTCGGCGCGATCGCCTTCTCCGAGCTCAGCGGCTACTCGGGGCCGCGCGTGGGCGAGCTGGCCGCCGGCCTGCCGCCGGTCTCGCTTGACCTTCCGTGGGCCGAGCTGCCGCGGCTGCTCGTGTCCGGCACGATCATCGCCGTCGTCGGCTACGCCGAGGTCGCATCGATCGCGCGCGCGTTCGCGAGCCAGGACCGCGAGCGCTGGAGCTCGGACCGCGAGTTCGTCAGCCAGGGAGCGGCCAACGTCGCCGCCGCGTTCTCGGGCGGCTTCCCGGTCGGCGGCTCGTTCTCGCGCAGCTCGCTGAACCGCATCGCCGGCGGCCACAGCCGCTGGAGCGGCGCGGTGACGGGGCTGGTCGTGCTCGTGGCGCTGCTCTTCGCCGGGGCGCTGGCGCCGCTGCCGGAGGCGGTGCTCGGAGCGGCCGTCCTCGCCGCGGTGGTCCCGCTCATCCGCCCGCGGCGGATCCTGCGCCTGTGGGGGCCGTCGCGACCGGCCTTCCTGATCGCAGCGACGACGTTCGTGGCGACGCTCGTGCTGGCGCCGCACGTCGAGCAGGGCGTGCTGGTAGGGGTCGGCCTGTCGATCGCCGTGCACCTGTGGCGCGAGCTGCGCATCGACAGCGACGTGTGGTTCGCCGACGACGTCCTGCACGTCCGGCCGCGCGGGGTGCTGTGGTTCGGCGCCGCCCAGGCGCTGCAGGACCGCGTCCTCGACGAGCTGGCCTCGCAGCCGGGCGCCCGGCGCCTGGTCTTGCACCTCGACGCACTCGGGCGGCTCGACATCACCGGCGCGTTCGCGCTGCGCGCCGTGCTCGAGGAGGCGCGCCACGGCGACATCGCAGCGCAGGTCGCGGGCGTGCAACCGCGCGATCGGCGGCTCGTCGACGGCGTCGTCGAGTCGGTGCGATCGGTGTGACGACGGTCGAACGACAGCCACGCGAGCGCGCGAGCCGCAGCGGCGGCCAAGCGCCTGCGCGGCGGCGACGGTTCTCACGCCCGGTACGCCGGGTGCGCGAACAGGCGTAGGAGTTGCGGCGCGCCGACGAGACCCTCAGGTCGCGCTCCTGGTCAGGCGCCGGGCGACCGCGGCGCGGAGAGCCCGGCCGCGCCGTGTCGCCGCCTCGGCTGAGGGCTGCCCGGCCGAAGCGGTCGCCCGAGTTGCCTGCATCCGGGTGGCGGGCGGTAGCATCGGCGCCGATGCCAGATGCATCGGGCACGACGGCCGCGACGAAGCCGGCATGAGCCGCAAGGACGTCATCACGCTCGTCATCCTCGGCGCTGCCATCAGCACGGCGGTGGCGGTGCCGCTGGTCGCCGAGGAGCCGCCGGTGCCAGCCGTCGACAGCGCGCCGACGTCGCAACTTCCGTCGACGCTCACGGCGCCACCGTCGGCGGACAACGTCGGGTCCAGCGCGCGGCAGCAGCGCGCGGTCCCGACCGCAGCCGCGCGCCGCAGGTCGGCGGCGGCGCGCCGCAGGTCGGCGGCGGCGCGCAGCAGGTCGGCGGCGGCGCGC
>JBKHXR010000025.1:0-13550 GCA_046565905.1 Thermoleophilia bacterium
TCGTCACGAGCCACGACCCGCGCGGCGGGCTGGCCGAGGCGGACGTCGCGCTCGGCCTGCGCGGCGGGCGCGCCGAGCTGCTGCGCGACGCGGCGGACGTCACTCCCGACGAGATCGGAGCGCTGTACCGGTGAGTGGCGCGGTCGGAGCGGTCCTGCGCAAGGACCTGCGGATCGAGCTGCGGACGCTGGAGTCCGTGCCGGCGATGACGCTCTTCACCGTCACGACGTTCGTGCTGTTCCGCTTCGGCCTGGACCGCGAGACGCTCGACTCGGACCTCGCCGCGGGCGTCTTCTGGGTCACGCTGCTGTTCGGCGCGATCCTCGGGCTCAACCGGCTGTTCGTCGCCGAGGAGGAGCAGGGCGGCTTCGACGGGTTCCTGCTCGCCCCGGTCGACCGCACGGCGCTGTTCGTGGCGAAGGCGATCGCGCTGTTCGTGTTCCTCGTCGTCGTCGAGATCGTCGCGGTGCCGGCGTTCGTGATCCTCCTGCTCGGCCCCGATCCGTTCCCCGGCCTGCCCGAGCTGCTGGCGGTGCTGGTGCTCGGCAACGCCGGGATCGCCGTGATCGGGACGCTGATCGCCGGCATCGCGGTGCGGACCCGCGCCCGCGACCTCATCGGCCCACTGATCACGCTGCCGCTGCTGGTCCCGGTCGTCCTCGCGGCCTCCGAGTCGACCGCGCCGCTGTGGGCGTCCGGTGGCGCGCAGGCGCTCCCCGGTCGCTGGGTGGCGATCCTCGCCATCTATGATCTGGTCTTCGGCCTCATCGCTTACGGGGTCTTCGACTTCCTCCTGGAGGACTAGGCATCCGCGCCCTCAGCATCGCCACCGTCGTCGTCTTGATCGGCGCCTTCGCCCTCGCGGCCTTCTACGCGCCCGAGGACGCCGACCAGGGCGTCATCCAGAAGATCTTCTACCTGCACGTCCCCATGGGCATCGTGGCGCTGTGTGGTTTCGTCGCCGGGGGGATCATGGGCCTCATGCACCTGCGCTCGGGCGACCGGCGCTGGGACCTGCAGTCGTACGTCGCGATCCACCTGTCGCTCATCCTCGCCGTCGGGGTGCTCATCACCGGGGCGATCTGGGCGAAGGGCTCCTGGGGCGTGTGGTGGACGTGGGACGAGCCGATGCTCGTCTCGTTCCTCATCGTCTTCCTGCTCTACGCGACCTACTGGCCGCTGCGCTTCTCGATCGAGGACTCAGAGAAGCAGAGCCGCTACGCGTCGGTCTTCGCGATCGTCGCCGGCGCCTTCGTGCCGCTGAACTTCGCCGCCGTGCGGATGGCCGAGAGCTTCACGCACCCGCCGACCGGGTCGACGGTCACGACCGCGCCGGAGAAGGTCACGCTGACGCTGCTGGCGGCGCTGCTGGGCATGACGCTGCTGTTCGTGACACTGGTGAAGTACGAGATGGCGTCCAAGCACGCGACCTTCCGCCTGCGCGCCCTGCGCCGCCGCCTCGCCGGCGACGACGACGAGCTCTCCCTGACCGGCCGCAGCGCGGCGCCGCAGCTCTGAGATGCCCGCCCTTCCGCTCGACGAGGCCGGAAAGTACGTCGCCGCGGCGTATCTGGTGTTCGTCGCGCTGCTGTTGATCTACGTCGCCATCATGGCGTCCAAGCTCAGCCGGATCGAGCGCGAGGTGGTCGAGCTCTCCGAGCTCGTCGACGACAGGCAGGACGCCGACGCGCCGCGACCGCGCAGCAAGGAGCCCGTGGCGTGACGGCCGAGCTGATCACGCTCGGGATCTCGCACAAGACCGCCTCCGTTGAGCTGCGCGAGCGGCTGGCGCTGACGCAGAGCGCGGTCGCCGGGTTCCTCCAGGAGGTCGGCGAGCATCCCGAGGTCCACGAGGCGGTCGTCATCTCGACGTGCAACCGGACGGAGCTGACGCTCGTCGTCGGCGATCCCGTCGCCGCCGAGAGCGCCGTCCTCGGGATCCTCGCGCAGCGCGCGCACGTGCGACCGACGGAGCTGGCCGAACGGATCTACTCGCCGCGCAACTGCGACGCCGCACGCCAGCTGTTTCGCGTCTGCGCCGGCCTGGAGTCGATGATCGTCGGCGAGGCCGAGATCCAGGGGCAGGTCAAGCGCGCCTACGAGGTCGCGCTCGCCGCCGGCACGACCGGGCCGCTGACCAACCGCCTGTTCACGGCGGCGCTGCAGACCGGCAAGCGCGCCCGCTCGGAGACGTCGATCGGCCAGGGCCGCGCGTCGATCTCCTCGACCGCCGTCGAGCTGGCGCGCGACGTGCTCGCCGGCAAGCCCGATCCGCGGGTCGTGATCATCGGCGCGGGGGCGACCAGCGAGCTCACCGCCCGCGCGCTCGCAGAGCAGGGCGTCTCGACGATCTTCGTCGCCAACCGTCACGCCGACCGCGCGCGGTCGCTGGCCGACCGCTTCGGCGGCCACGTGGTCGCGCTCGACGACCTGCCCGAGCAGCTCACCCGCGCCGACGTCGTCGTCGCGTCGACCGCCTCACCGCATCCGATCGTCGGCGTCGACGAGCTCGCGCTGGTCATGCGTGCGCGTGGCGAGCGGCCCCTGCTGCTCGTCGACATCGCCGTCCCGCGCGACATCGACCCGGCCTGCGCCGACCTGCCCGGCGTGACGCTCTACGACATGGACGACCTGCAGGCGCGCGTCGCCCACACGGTGATGGTGCGCGAGACCGAGGCGCTGCGCGCCGAGGCGATCGTCGAGGAGGAGATCTCGCGCTTCGCCGAGTGGCTGGGCACGCTCGCGGTGCAGCCGACGATCCGCGCGCTGCGCGAGCATGGCGACGCGATCGTCGAGCAGGTCCTGGCCGAGAACGAGAAGCGCTGGGAGCGCGCGTCGGAGCGCGACATCGCGCGCGCCGAGGCGATCGCGCGGTCGGTGATGAACCGGCTGCTGCACGAGCCGACGCTGCGGCTGCGCACGATGGGCGAGAACCGCTCGCACGGACGGCTGCAGATCATGCGCGAGCTGTTCGGCCTCGAGGGCGCGCCGGAGGCGCCCGACGCGATCGACGCCGCGCCGGACAACGTGCGCGCGCTGCCGCGCCGCGCGTCGTCGTCGTAGGCGACGGGGCTGCGCGATGAGGATCGGAACGCGCGGCAGCGCCCTCGCGCTCGCGCAGGCCGGCACGGTCGCCGCCTTGTTCGGGGCCGACGCCGAGCTCGTGCCGATCGCGACGACGGGTGACCGCGCCACGGCCGCCCGTGACGTCGCCGACAAGGAGCGCTGGGTCAAGGAGCTCGAGCTCGCCCTGCTCGCCGGCGAGATCGATCTCGCCGTGCACAGCGCCAAGGACGTCCCCAGCGTGCTGCCCGACGGCCTCGAGCTCGTCGGCGCGCCGCCGCGCGGCGAACCGTTCGACGCGCTCGTCGGCGCCCCGGCGCTCTCGCGCCTTGCGCCGGGCGCGCGCGTCGGCACCGCGTCGCTGCGCCGCGCGTCACAGCTGCTCGCGCTGCGCGAGGATCTCGACGTGGCGGTCGTCCGCGGCAACGTCGACACGCGGCTGCGCAAGCTCGAGGCGGGCGAGTTCGACGCGCTCGTGCTGGCCGCAGCGGGGCTCGTGCGGCTCGGCCGCGGCGATGCGATCGGCTGCGTGCTGAGCGAGATGGTGCCGGCGCCGGGGCAGGGCACGCTGGTGCTCGAGGCGCGCACCGGCGACGAAGGCGCCGCCGCCGCCGTCCGGGCGATCGCCGACCGGGCGACGTGGGACGCGCTGCGCGCCGAGCGCGCCCTGGTCAGGCGGCTGGACGCAAGCTGCAACACGCCGCTTGGCGCCCATGCGACGGTCGGCGCCGGCGGCATCGTGCTGCGCACCTTCGCCGGCCTGCCCGACGGCTCGTCATGGCTGCGCGACGAGACCCCCGCCGCCGCGACGCCGGACGAGGCCGCGGCGCTCGCGGCCGAGCGCATGCTGGGGGCCGGCGCGGGGGAGCTGCTCGCGCGCGCCGAGGAGCTCGCGACCTCCTAGCGAGAGCATCCGATGAAGCCCAACTATCACCTCCCTTCGAGCACCGGCGGGCGCTCGTGACCGTCCACCTCGTCGGCGCCGGGCCGGGGGATCCGGGGCTGATGACGGCGCGGGCGCTCGAGCTGATCGCGCGCGCCGACGTGATCCTCTTCGACCGCCTGATCCCCGACGGCGCGCTCGACGGCGCCCGCGACGACGCCGTGCTGATCGACGTCGGCAAGGTCGGGGGAGGGGCGCAGATCCCGCAGGATGTGACCAACGAGCTGCTGCTCGAGCACGGCCGCGCCGGTCGCGAGGTCGTGCGGCTGAAGGGCGGCGACCCGTTCGTCTTCGGGCGCGGCGGCGAGGAGGCGCAGCTGCTGCGCGGCGCTGGGATCGAGTTCTCGGTCGTCCCCGGCGTGACCGCGGGCGTGGCGGCCGCGGCGTACGCCGGCATCCCGGTCACGCAGCGCGGCATGGCTGCCGCCGTGGCGTTCGTCACGGGGCACGAGGACCCGGGCAAGGAGGAGACGCAGGTCGACTGGCCCGCGCTCGCCGCCTTCCCGGGAACGCTCGTGTTCTACATGGGCGTCCGCAGGCTCGACCGGATCGCGGCACAGCTCGTCGCCGGCGGCCGGCCGGCGGACGAGCCGGTGGCGATCGTCGAGCGCGGCACGTTCGCCGACCAGCGCACGGTCGGCGGCACGCTCGCCGACATCGCCGACATGGCGGCCGAGGCGCAGGTGCGCGCGCCGGCGATCACGGTCGTCGGAGCCGTCGCCGGGCTGCACGAGCAGCTCGCCTGGTTTCACGCCGGCCCGCTCGCCGGTCGCAGCGTCGTCGTCACGCGCGCGCGTGCCCAGGCCAGCGCGCTGGCGGGACGGTTGCGCGCGCTCGGCGCCGCCGTCGTCGAGGCGCCGGCGATCCGGATCGAGCCGCTGCAGGCACGGCTGCCGGAGCTGAGCGGCGTCGACCTGCTCTGCGTGACGAGCCCCAACGGCGCGCGGCGGCTGCTGGAGATCGCGCGCGATGCGCGCGCGCTGGCGGGACCGGCGATCGCGGCGATCGGCCCGGGCACCGCCGAGGCCCTGCGGGCGGGCGGCGTCGAGGCCGACATCGTGCCGCCGCGCGCGGTCGCCGAGTCGCTCGTCGACGCCCTGGCCGGACTCGAGCTACGGCGTGCCCTGATCGCCCGCGCGGAGGTGGCGCGCGACGTCCTGCCCGACGCGCTGCGCGAGCGCGGCGTCGAGGTCGACGTCCTGCCCCTCTACCGGACCGTTCCCGAGCCGCTCGGCGACGCGGCCCGCGACGCCGTCCGCGAGGCGGACTACGTCACCTTCACGTCGGCGTCGGCGGTGCGCTTCTACGTCGACGCCGCGGGTGCACCCGGCGGCGAGCAGCGGATCGTCTCGATCGGCCCGATCACGAGCGAGGCGCTGCGCGAGCACGGCCTCGAGCCGCACGTCGAGGCGCAGGCGCACACGCCCGACGGCCTGGTCGCCGCGCTGCTGGCGGACGTCGCGCCCGGCCAGCTCTTCTGAGCTCGGAGCGCAGGCCTCAGCCCGCGGTGTCGATGTCGCCCTCGGGAAAGCCGGGCAGCTCGCGGTCGACCTCGTCGTCCTCGTCGGCCGGGACGCCGAGCGGGACGTCGTCGTCCTGCTCTTCGTCGGGCAGCCCGCTCGGCGGCTCTGTCTCGGCGTGCGTCACGCCGTCACGCCCGCGTCCTGCAGCCAGTCGCGGATCGCATCGGGCGGGTGGTCGTTGTACTCCGCGCGCGCGGCGAGCCGCAGCAGGTCCTCGTCGTCGCCGTCGATCGCGTCGCGGCGGAACGCGAGGTACGTGGCGACCGCCGCCGCCATCTGCAGACCGGCTCCCGGCAGCGCCCCCTGGATGCGGTCGGCGGTCTCGAAGAACGTGCGGTCGGCCTCGTCGAGGGCGCTGACCGGCTCGTCGCGATCCTCGTGGGCGAGCAGGAAGTCGGCGACCAGCTCGTCGTCTCCGTCGGGGTCGCAGACGGCGACGGCGCGCTGGACGACCTCGAAGACGGTGGGGGTCTCGGCGTGTGATCCGGAACGCATGGCGGCGGGCTACCCGGCAGCCGGGACATACACTCGACGCGCGGATGACGGTCGTGACGTTTCTCAGCGACTACGGGGTCGCGGACGACTTCGTCGGCGTCTGCCGCGGCGTGATCGCGCGGATCGCGCCGCAGGCGAGGGTCCTCGACGTCACGCACGGCATCGGGCGCCACGACGTGCGCGGCGGCGCGCTCGTGCTGGAGCGGGCGCTGCCGTACATGCCGGGCGGCGTGCACCTCGCCGTCGTCGACCCCGGTGTCGGTGCCGAGCGGCGCGCCGTCGCGATTCGCTGCGCCGACCCCGAGCGGCTGCTCGTAGGGCCCGACAACGGGCTGCTCTCGCTGGCCGCAAAGCGCTTCGGCGGTGCGGTCGAAGCGGTCGAGATCAGCCGTTCGCGGCTGCGCCTGCAGCCGGTCTCGAGGTCGTTTCACGGCCGCGACGTGTTCGCGCCGGTCGCCGCGCATCTGGCGGCGGGCGAGACCGCGCTCGGCGACGCCGGCGAGCCGCTGGATCCCGCCGAGCTCGTGCAGCTCGTGCTCCCGCGGGCGCGGATGTCAGCTGCCGGCCTCGTCGCGCACGTACTGCAGGCCGACGGCTACGGCAACGTCAGCCTCGACGCCGGGCCGGCCGACCTCGCCGGCAGCGGGCTGCGGCTCGGCGGGGCGCTCAGCGTCAACGCGCGCCGGGCTGTGCTTGCCACGACGTTCGCCGACGTCCCCGCCGGCGAGCTCGTGCTCTACGAGGACGGCTACGGCGTCCTGTCGCTCGCCGTCAACCGCGGCTCGGCGCTCGAGACGCTCGGCCTCCGGCTCGACGACGAGATCCTGATCGCGCCCGCGCCGTGAGAACGCGCCTGGGAACGCCGCGCGTCCATCACCGCAGAACCGACTCGACGAACGACCGCGCCCGCGTCCTCGCCGGCGCGGGAGCGCCGCACGGAACGCTCGTGACCGCGGCCGAGCAGCAGGCCGGCCGCGGGCGCCAGGGGCGGACCTGGACCGCGCCTGCCGGCCGTGCGCTGCTGATGTCCCTCGTCCTGCGCGAGTGGCCGCCATTGCTGCCGATCGCCGGCGCGGTGGCGGTCGCCGACGTCGCGGCCCTCGGCGGGCATCAGATCACGATCAAGTGGCCCAACGACGTGCTGCTGGACGGGCGCAAGGTCGCCGGCGTGCTCGGCGAGGGCCGCGCGCAGGAGGGCTGGGCCGTGCTCGGGATCGGCCTCAACGTCGCGGTCCGCGCGCAGGACCTGCCCGCCGAGCTGCGCGAGCACGCCGCGACGCTCGGCCTGCAGCCCGGCGCGGTCGAGCCGACGCTCGCGCGGCTGTTGCAGGCGCTGGAGCTCCGCCTCGCCCAGCCGACGGCGGAGATGCTGGCCGGCTACCGAGCGCGCGACGCGCTCGCCGGGCGCGAGGTCCGCTGGGAGCACGGCGCCGGCATCGCGCGCGGCGTCGACGACCGCGGCCGGCTGCTCGTCGAGCTGGCGGACGGCTCGGACGTGGCGCTCGACGCGGGCGAGGTCCACCTGCAGCGGGCGGCGCCGGGCTGACGGCCGGCGCCCGGGGTCGCGTTCGCCCGGTCGGGCGCCGCGACGCCGATGAACGAAGCCGCCGGCCGGCGGCTCAGGCGGCGGACTCGACGCCGTCGTCGAGCGGGCCCGCGCCGGACTCCTCGTCGCCGCCGGCGGCCGACGTCTTCGCGCTCGTGCCGCGCGCGGGCGCACGGCGCCGCTTCGGCTTGGCCTCGTCGAGCGGCGGCGGCGAGGCGGCGGCGGCGTCCGCTTCGGCCTCGGCCTCGGCCTTCGCCGGCGCCGCCTTCCGCGCCCGGCTGGCCTTCGCCTTCGCCGCGGTGGCCGTCGTCGCCGCGCTGGCCGCCGTCTTCGCCGCGGGGCGGCGGCGCTTGGGCTTGTCGTCGCCGACGGGCTCTGACGGCGAGGCAGCCGCGGCCGGCGCGGCGTCAGGGGCATCGGCCCGAGCCGGCTTGCGCGTGGCACGGCGCCGCGCGGGCTTGTCGTCGGCGACTGCCGCTGCGTCAGGGGCATCGGCCTGAGCCGGCTTGCCGGCCCCGGCGCCGGCGCCGGCGCGCCGCTTAGGCTTCGGCGCGTCGCCCTCGGCGGCGGCGGCGAGCGCCTGCTCGCTGCTCGGCGCTGCGCCGTCACCGGCCGGCGGCTGCTGCTTGGGCGCGCGCGCTGCCAGCAGCGCGGCCGCTGCGTCGGCGATCGCCTCGACGGCGACCGCCTCGTCGACGGGCTTGTCGGGCTTGCGACGCGCTGTCGAGCGGCGCGAGCCGCGCGCGGGCGCGGGCGCCTCGCCGTCGGGCACCGGAGTCGGCGCGGCCTCGGTCGCGGCCTCGCCCTCGTTCTGCGGCTCCCGGGCCGGATCGGAGTCGCGGTGGGCGGCGCGGCCGTTGCGCGAACGGCGCGAGCGCTGGCGCCCGGAACCGCGGCCGGACTGCCGTCCGCCGCCGCCGTCCTGGCGCTCGTCGCCTTGCGTCCCGTCCTGCCCCGCCCCGACGGCGGCGACGGCCTCGGCCGCGCCCGCCGAAGCCTCTGCGCCGCCGCCCTTCTTGCGCCGGCGCCGGTTGCCGCGGCGGCCGCGGCTCTTGGGGAAGTTGCGCAGCAGCTCGCGCGACAGGGCGCTCGGCTTGCGCGCCAGCCGCGTGCGCGCGCCGCGCAGGATCTCCTCGCCCTCGGGCGTGTGCGCGATCGCGGCGGCGAGGATCGCGGCGCTGAGCCGGCGGTCCTGCTTGCGTGCGGCGTGGACGAGACGGCGGGCGTTGCGCGCGTGCGCCGCACCGCTGGAGTTCACGAGCAGCCCGAGCAGCCGCTTGGTCTCGGGCCAGCGCTGGACGGCGTACTCCTCGTGCACCTCGCGCGTGTACGAGGCCAGCCGCCAGATCCAGTCGTTGGCCTGGTCGCGGCGGCCGATGCGCTTCTCGGCCAGCGCCAGCAGGCAGATCTTCGTGCCCTCGCGGCGCTCCTCGCGCGTCCAGCCCGGGATGACGTCGACGACGGCACGATCGAACGCCTCGGGGTCACCCGAGGCGGCGATCTCCTGCAGCGCGCGCAGGCGCAGCTGCGGGTTCTTGTTGCGCTCCACGGCGGTCAGCAGGAACGCGCGCTTGAACTCGCCGCCGCGATCGAAGTGCAGCATCGCGCGCGCCCGTCGCCAGCCGCTCGGCGCCACGCGGGCACCCGCCAGCGCGGCCCACTGGATCTGCTCTCCGTAGGGCAGATGCTCGACGGCGATCCGCCACAGCTCGCGCTCGAAGACCTCGATCCGGCGGTCCTCGTCGGACGTCACAGGCAGCACGCGGCGCTCGACCCGCACCCGCCGGCCGCGGCCGCGGCGCACGGGACCGACGACGATCGCGCCGCCGCGGTAGACGTCGCGGTCCAGCAGCGAGTGCAGTGTCACGACCGGGTCGTCGTTCTTCGTGTCCGGCGCGACGAAGTCGACGACGATGCCGGCCTCCTTGCCCGGATGGCGGCGCGTCACGCGGCCGACGCGCTGCTGGTAGATCCGCTTGGAGGCCGTCGGCGCGAGGTGCATGCAGACCGTCGCGCGCGGCGAGTTCCAGCCCTCGGCGAGCAGCTGCGCGTTGACGAGCACGTCGATGTCGCCGCGCTCGTAGCTGGCGAGGATCTCGGCGAGCTCGCGCTTGGGCGTCTCGCCCGAGACGCCCATCGCCTTCATCCCCTGCTCGCGGAAGGCCTCCGCGACGTTGTAGGCGTGGCGCACGCCGGCCGCGTAGACGACGCCCGGGACGCCGTTGAAGCGCGTCTTGTAGAGGTCGGCGACGGCGTAGTTGAACGGCGCCTGGTCGAGCAGCTCGGCGAGCATCTCCTGGTCGAACTCGACGTCGACCTCACCGCGGCGCAGCGGCACCTTGGCGATCGTCCGCACGCCCGGACCGGGCGGGATGCGCACGCCACGCAGCGGCGCGATGACGCCGCGGCGCGCGGCCTGTGCCAGGTCGAAGCGCGATGTCTGGGTCGGGAAGAGGTCGGTGACGTGGCGCGCGATCAGCGCTCCGGTCGCGGTCATGCCGATGAAGATCGGCCCCGACCACTCGCGGATCGCGCCGCTGGTCTTCTCGCCCAGCGCGGTGTGCGCCTCGTCGCAGATGACGATCGAGTAGCAGGGCGAGATGTTGCCGGCGTTGCGCACGAACCACTGGTACGTCTCGACGGTGACCGGGCCGTTGGCCGAGTCCTGGCCCTTCAGCAGGGCGGGCGTGACGCGCTTGGCGTAGCCGCGATCCTTCAGCTCGCCGTGGAACTGGTCGACGAGGTTGCGGCGATGGGTGAGGATGAGGATGCCGCCGGTGCGCGAGGCGTCGACGAAGCCCATCGCAGCGACGGTCTTGCCGGCGCCCGTCGCGTGCTCGAACCAGAAGCGCTTGTGCGCGTTGGGGTCGTCGGGCTGCTCGTCGAGCTGGTCCTCGTCGAGGGCGCCCTCCGGTCCGTCCTCGTCGGTCTCCTCCTCCTCGGCCTCGTCGTCCTCGTCGTCGTCGTCGTCGTCGTCGATGTCGATGTCGACCTCGAAGTCCAGCGGCTCGATGATCTCGGGCTCCTCGTCGTCCTCGCCGTCCTCGCCGTCCTCGCGGTCCTCGATCGCGACCGACGCGGGCTGCTCGAAGTCCCTGTCGTCGTCGTCGACGGCCAGGACGGGCGCCGCGGAGGGCGCGCCGTTGACGGCGCCGTTGCCGTTCTGGCGTTGCGCCTCGGCGAGCAGCGCTGTCAGCGTGCCCGACAGCGCATCGACCTGGTGCGGGTTCAGCGAGGTGCCGTCGGCGAGCTTGGGCTCGTCCTCGGAGAGGACGCGCTCGAGCCCCAGCATCAGCGAGTAGCGCCGCCGCCACTCGGTCGACGGCACCTTCGCGCCCGCGTCGATCTCGAGGAGCGCCGCATCGAGCGCGCGGCGCCGGGCGGTCCCGAGCGCGAGCGCCTCCTCCGTCGTCTCGCCGGCGTGCACGAACGCCTCGCGGGTGAACTTCTCCGCGCGGGCGATGTCGGAAGGATTGGGAACGGACGTGGCCGCGGTGGCCACTGGCGTGGAATCAGCCAAGATCGGCTTCCTGCTCGAACGTGAGGTGAATCGCGTGCTGCACGAGCCTGCGCGATCCAGACGCCCGGGACGAGCCCGGTCGGCGGGGTGAGGGGCTTCGATGAACGACGGTCCCCACCCGCGTCGAAACGAGCATAGCGAACGTACTGGATCTGGCTACCTGATCGCGGGCTTCTGCGACGCTGTGCTCGTGCGCAGGGTCCTCGCCGTCATCGCCGCGCTGGCCGTCGCGGCAGCGATCGTCGTCGGCATCGTGCAGGCGGGCGGAACCGACGCCGCGACGGGCGAGCCGCCGGCACCGCTCACGATGGCGGAGGTCTCCCGCCAGCTGCCCGGCACGCCGCCGCGGCTGGCGGCGCTGCGCCAGCGCGTCAACGAGCTCACCAGCGGCGGTGCGAAGGCACTGGACGCCCAGCTGCGGGCGCTGCGCGGCCATCCCGTCGTCGTCAACCTCTGGGCGTCGTGGTGCGAGCCGTGCATCTACGAGCTTCCCTTTCTCCAGCGCCAGGCGGTCGAGCGCGGGGCACGCGTCGCGTTCCTCGGCGTCAACTCGGGTGACAACCGCGCCGACGCGCGGAGGATGGCCGCGCGCTTTCCGATGCCCTACCCGTCGTTCGAGGATCCGCGCCAGAACATCGCCGGGCGCTACCGGGTGCTCGGGTTGCCCGCGACCGCGTTCTACGACGCGCGCGGAAGGCTCGTGACGGTTCACCAGGGCGGCTACCGCACCGAGGCCAGGCTTTCCGCCGACATCCGGCGTTACGCGCTGGGTTGAGCGCAGCGTCGGTGCGCGGCTCTCACGGCAGCGCGGCTCTCATAGAGTGAAGCACGCCGTGCCGGAGATCCGCATCGACCCCCTGACCGGTCTGCGCGCGATCGTCGCGACCGATCGCGCCGAGCGCCCGGGCGGCGAGCTGACCGTCGCGCCGCCGCAACCGATCGACGCCAACGCCGATCCGTTTGCCGAGGGCAACGAGGACCAGACCCCTCCCGAGCTGTACGCGCTGCGGCCCGGCGGCGGCGACGCGGACGGTCCGGGCTGGACCGTGCGCGTCGTGCCCAACCGCTACCCCGCGCTCGCCGCCGGCGCCGCCGACGTCGAGCCCGACCCGCACCCGGAGCTCTACGGCGCGCTGCCCGCGGGCGGCGCCCACGAGGTGATCGTCAGCAGCCCGCAGCCCGTCGTCTCGCTCGCGGAGCTGTCCGCCGAGCAGGTCGCGGTCGTCGTCGGCGTCTGGCGCGAGCGGATGCTGGCGCAGGAGGGCGCCGCCTACGTCCACCTCTGCGTCAACGAGCGCCGCGAAGCCGGGGCGACGCAGCCGCACACCCACGCGCAGCTGTTCGCGCTCGGCTTCGTGCCGGCGATCGTCGCTCGCGAGCGCGAGCGCTTCGGCGCGCACGCCGTCCGCACGATGGGCGGCAACCTGCTCGAGGACGTCGTGCAGGAGGAGGTGCGCCGCCGTGATCGCGTCGTGGCGATCGACGACGAGGCCGTGCTCACCTGCCCGTACGCTTCGCGCCACGAGTACGCGCTGATGCTCGCGCCACGCCGGCGCCGCGAGCGCTTCGAGGACGACGGTCCGACGGGCGCGGCGCTCCTGCACGACGCGCTGTCGCGCCTGCGGCGGCGGTTCGGGACCAGCCCGCCGCTGAACCTCTGGATACGGACCGCGCCGCGCGGCGCCGAGCGCTTCTGCTGGCGCATCGAGATCGCGCCGCGGCTGACGCACGACGCCGGCCTGGAGCTTGGGACCGGGGTGCACCTCAACACCGTCGCGCCGGAGCGGGCGGCTGCGGAGCTGCGCGAGGCGTAGGCGCGGGTCGGTAGCGGGCGGGCGTGGGGCGGGGCGGGCACGGGCGGCTGACCGCGGCGGTGTGACCTAATCCGGCTTGAGGCCGCGAACGGCGTCCCGCCGCGCCTCATCGGGCCGCAGGCCGGACAGCTGCTCGGCGAGATCGTCACTGGCCGCTGGGCGGCCGGCCCGGCGCTTGTGCTTGTCCACGCACCGCATCTTCAACGCCGCGGTCGAAGCCCATGGCTTCAACGCTGCGCCACGTTCGATCGTGTCGGTCGTCGCTGTCCTCTCCCGCCCGCCTGCCGGGCCGATCGGTCGCGCCGACCACAGACACCGCCGGAGAGAGCCCGCGTGGCGCGGGGCGCACGCGGTCGCCCGGCCTCTGCGAACCGCATCGATGAAGGAGGCGGCTTCGCCGCGTGGTGCCGGCTCGCCCGGTCGAGTGTTCGAGCCGTATGTCGATGGCTCTCGAGAGCGACTGGTACCGCTCGAACACCACACACGACCGCAACCACCAACCACCACGCACGTACCGCTCGAACACCACACACATGCACCAGCGGGACCGCAACCACCAACCACCACGCACGTACCGCTCGAACACCACACACATGCACCAGCGGGACCACAACCACCAACCACCACGCGCGTACCGCTCGAACAC
>JBKHXR010000026.1:0-80907 GCA_046565905.1 Thermoleophilia bacterium
ACGTCAGCGCGCCGTCGTTTCTCGACGGCGGCGTGAGCATCCTCAGCGTGTCGCTGTCGCATTCGCGACTGTTCATCATCGGAACAGTGGTGCTCTCGGTGATCGCGATCGCGATCTACATGCAGCGCACCCCCGCCGGGCGTCGCATGCGCGCGGTGATGCAGAACCGCCCGCTGGCCTCGGTCAGCGGCGTTCGCACGAAGCTCGTCGACCGTACGACGTTCTTCATCGGGTCGGGCCTCGCTGGCCTCGCCGGCGTCGGCATCACGCTGCTCGGGCCGGTCGGCCCGACGCTCGGCCTGGCGTACATCATCGACGCGTTCCTCGTCGTCATCGTCGGCGGCCTCGGCCAGCTGCGCGGGGCGATCCTCGCGGCGCTCGCGCTCGGCATGGCCAACTCCTTCATCGAGTACAACACGAGCGCGAGCATCGCCAAGGCCGGCGTGTTCCTGCTCATCGTCGTGTTCCTGCAATGGCGCCCGCAGGGCATGGTCGTGCAGCAGCGCCGCGGGCTGGCGTCGTGAGCGCCGTCGCCAAGCTGCTGCCGGCGGGGACGCCTAAGCCCTCGGCCTTCCTCGTGCGCTTCCTGCTCGTCGCGGCGTCGCTGCTGCTCGTCGCGCCGGCCGTGCTGTCGGACTTTCGCCTCTCGCTGCTGGCGAAGTTCCTCTGCTTCGCGATCATCGCGATCGGCATCGGCCTGGCATGGGGCCAGGGCGGCATGCTCGTCCTCGGGCAGGGCCTGTTCTTCGGCCTCGGCGGCTACTGCATGGGCATGCACATGAAGCTCGCCGAGGCGCCCGGCGGCGAGCTGCCGGACTTCATGACCTGGAGCGGCGTCGAGCGGCTGCCGCTGCTGTGGGAGCCGTTTCGCACCGCCTGGATCGCGGTCCCGCTGGCGATCCTCCTGCCGATGGCGATCGCCGCGCTGCTGGGCTACGCGATCTTTCGCCAGCGCATCCGCGGCGCGTACTTCGCGATCCTCAGCCAGGCGCTCGCGGGCGCGTTCGTCATCGTGCTCGTCGGCAACCAGGGCCTGACCGGCGGGACGAACGGCCTGACGAACTTCCAGAGCTTCTTCGGCCTCAGCGTCGTCGACCCGGCCGACCAGCGGATCCTGTACCTCATCGTCGCCAGCGTGCTGCTGCTCGTGTTCCTCGCGACCCGCGAGCTCGCGCTCGGCCGCTACGGGCGGCTGCTGATCGCGGTGCGCGACGACGAGGATCGCGTTCGCTTCCTCGGCTACGACCCGACGCGCGTCAAGCTCGTCGCCTACGTCCTCGCGGCCGGCATGGCGGGCCTGGCGGGCGCGCTGTTCGTGCCCGTCGTCGGGATCATCTCCCCGGCGCTGCTGGGGATCGTGCCGTCGATCGAGATGGTCATCTGGGTCGCGCTCGGCGGTCGCAGCGCGCTGGCCTGGGCGGCGGCCGGCGCCGTGATCGTCAACTGGGCGAAGACGAGCGTCTCGGAGCAGTTTCCGTCGACCTGGCTGTACCTGCAGGGCCTGCTGTTCGTGGCCGTGATCCTCTTCCTGCCCAAGGGCGTCGCGGGCGCGGTCGAGCACCTGCGCCGGCATGCGGGTCGCATCGGAGTGCCGGGTCGCGCGCGCATCGCCGCGCGCCCCGTGCCGGCCTCGACGAAGGAGGCCGGCTGATGAGCGAGCCGCTGCTCGAGATCCGCGACCTCGTCGTCGCGTTCGGCGCCTTCCACGCGATCGACGGCCTCGACCTCGCGCTGCGCGAGCACGAGGTGCGCTTCGTCATCGGCCCCAACGGCGCCGGCAAGACGACGCTGATCGACGCGATCACGAACCTCGTGCGCCCGACGAGCGGGTCGATCGCGTTCGCCGGCTCGGAGCTCGTCGGTCGCAAGGAGCACGCGATCGTTCGCGCGGGCATCGGCCGCACCTTCCAGAAGCCGTCGGTCTTCGACGAGCTCACGGTGCTCGAGAACGTCGACATCGCGGCGTCGTTCCGGCTGCCGTTCGGCGCGCTGCTGCGCCGGCGCAAGGGGATGTCGGCCGACGTCGCCGGGGCGCTGGAGTCCGTCGACCTCGTCGAGCGGCGCGACGACCCGGCGGGCTCGCTGTCGCACGGGCAGAAGCAGTGGCTCGAGGTCGCGATGGTGCTCGTCCAGAAGCCGCGGCTGCTGCTGCTCGACGAGCCGGTCGCCGGGATGACCGAGAAGGAGCGCCTGCGCACCGGCGAGCTGATCACGACGATCGCGCGGACGGGCACGACGGTGCTCGTCGTCGAGCACGACATGGACTTCGTGCGGCGCTTCGCGCACAAGGTCACCGTCATGCACGAGGGCAGGATCCTCACGGAGGGCACCGTCGCCGAGGTCCAGCGCGACGAGACCGTCCGCGAGGTCTACCTCGGGCGGCCGCGCGACGCGCGCGGCGCCGCCGAGGCGCTCGCATGAGCCGCGACGGGCTCGACCCGCCGACCAGGCCCGGCGCGACGGTGGATCCGCCGCCGATCCTCCGCGTGCAGGACCTCGAGGTCGCCTACGGGCCGACGCAGGTGATCTTCGGCATCTCGCTCGACGTGCCCGAGGGCGGCCTGTGCTGCCTGATGGGCCGAAACGGCGTCGGCAAGAGCACTCTGCTGCAGACGATCGTCGGGCTGCAGCCGGCACGCGCGGGCACGATCTCGCTCGGCTGGAAGGAGATCACCGCGCGCGCGCCGTACGACCGCGTCAAAGACGGGATCGCGTACGTGCCACAGGGCCGCGAGGCGTTCGCCGACCTCACGGTCTTCGAGAACCTGCGCGTCGTCGCCGAGGCCTCCGCGAGGTCCGGCGCGGACGTCGTCGAGGAGGCGCTGGACCGCTTTCCCCGGCTGCGCAGGATCCTCGACCGCCCCGCCGGATTTCTCAGCGGCGGCGAGGCGCAGCAGCTCGCGATCGCGCGGGCGCTCGTGACGCGCCCGCGGCTGCTGCTGCTCGACGAGCCCACGGAGGGCATCCAGCCGTCGATCATCCTCGAGATCGAGGACGCGATCGCCGAGCTGAAGGGCGACGGCCTGTCGATCCTGCTCGTCGAGCAGTACGTCGACTTCGCGATCCGGCTCGCCGACACGTACGCGGTGATGGACGTCGGCAGGATCGTCGCCGGCGGGCCGATCGCATCTTTCGAGCGCGCGCGCGTGCAGGAGCTGATGGCCGTCTGAACACGACGCCGCGGACGAGCAGCAGGGGGCACGGCTGCCCTGAGTCGAAGCGGTCGCGCGGCTGGCCACGTGGACAGTCGACCGGCTGCGAGTTTCGACGCACGGCGGAGGCGATCGCCGGGCCGCGCGCCGTAGGTTCCCGGCTGTGCGCCTCTCTCCCGCCGACCGCGACAAGCTGCTGCTCGCCGTCGCCGGCATGATCGCCCGTGATCGCCGCGCCCGCGGCGTGCTGCTCAACCATCCCGAGGCCGTCGCGCTGCTGTCCTGCTGGGTGATCGAGGGCGCGCGCGACGGGCGCAGCGTCGTCGACCTGATGGACGAGGGGCGGCGCGTGCTGGCCCGCGACGACGTGATGGAGGGCGTCGCGGAGCTCGTCGCCGAAGTGCAGGTCGAGGCCACGTTCCCCGACGGCCGCAAGCTCGTGACGCTGCACGAGCCGATCCCGTGATCCCCGGCGAGCTGCGCTGCGCGGAGGGCGAGCTGGCGCTCAACGCGGGCCGCTCGACGGTCGACGTCACCGTGACCAACGAGGGCGACCGTCCGATCCAGGTCGGCTCGCACTTCCACTTCGCCGACGTCAACGACGCGCTGCGCTTCGACCGCGGCGCGGCGGCCGGCCACCGGCTCGACATCCCCGCCGGCACCTCGGCGCGCTTCGAGCCGGGGGCGTCGCGCACGGTCACGCTGGTGGCGCTCGCCGGCACGATGACCGTCCCCGGCCTGCGCCGGCGCGGGCGATGAGCCGCATCGAGCGCGCGCGGTACGCCGCCTTGTACGGCCCGACCGTGGGCGATCGGCTGCGGCTCGCCGACACCGACCTGTGGCTCGAGGTCGAGGAGGACCGCTGCGTCGGCGGCGACGAGGCGGTGTTCGGCGGCGGCAAGTCGATTCGCGAGTCGATGGCGCAGGGAACGACGACGTCGGCGCAGGGCGCTCCCGACCTCGTGATCACGAACGTCGTCGTGCTCGACCACAGCGCCATCGTGCGCTGCGACGTCGGCATCCGCGGCGGTCGCATCGTGGCGCTGGGCAAGGCGGGCAACCCGGACATCTCCGACGGCATCGACCCGGCGCTGCGGATCGGGCCGACGACCGACATCGTCGCCGGCGAGGGCCGGATCCTGACCGCCGGGGGGATCGACTGTCACGTGCACTTCATCTGCCCGCAGCTCGTCCCGACCGCGATCGCGTCCGGCATCACGACCCTGATCGGCGGCGGGACCGGGCCGAGCGAGGGCACGCGCGCGACGACGTGCACGCCCTCCCCGCGGGCGCTGGGCGAGATGCTGCTGGCGCTGGACGCGACGCCGGTCAACGTGCTGCTGCTGGGCAAGGGCAACAGCGTCTCGCGCGACGGGCTGCGCGAGCAGATCCGGGCCGGCGCGGCGGGCATGAAGCTGCACGAGGACTGGGGCTCGACGCCGGCGGCGATCGACGCCTGCCTGACGGTCGCCGAGGAGACCGGCGTGCAGGTCGCGATCCACACCGACACGCTCAACGAGGCCGGCTACCTGCAGTCGACGCTCGACGCGATCGCGGGTCGCACGATCCACGCCTACCACACGGAGGGCGCCGGTGGCGGGCATGCGCCGGACATCATCGAGATCGCGTCCTGCGAGCACGTGCTGCCATCCTCGACGAACCCGACGCGCCCGCACACCGTCAACACCGTCGACGAGCACCTCGACATGCTGATGATCTGCCATCACCTCAACCCGCGGATCGCCGAGGACCTCGCGTTCGCCGAGAGCCGCATCCGCGCGACGACGATCGCCGCCGAGGACGTGCTGCATGACCTCGGCGCGATCTCGATGATCGGCTCCGACGCGCAGGCGATGGGCCGGGTCGGCGAGACGATCGTGCGCACCTGGCAGACCGCGCACGCCATGAAGCTGCGACTCGGCGGCACCGGTGGCCGCGCCGACAACGATCGCCTGCGCCGCTACGTCGCGAAGTACACGATCTGCCCGGCGGTCGCGCACGGGATCGACGGCGAGGTCGGCTCGGTCGAGGTCGGCAAGCTCGCCGACCTCGTGCTGTGGGACCCCGCCTTCTTCGCCATCCGGCCGCGGCTCGTGATCAAGGCAGGAGCGATCGCATGGGCGCCGATGGGCGATGCGAATGCGTCGATCCCCACCCCGCAGCCGGTGCTCGGCGCGCCGATGTTCGCGGGATCGGGCCGGCTTGCGGCGCGCTCGTCGGTGGCGTTCGTCTCCCCGCTCGCGCTCGCCGAGGGCTCCCTCGACGAGCTCGGGCTCGAGGCCTCCGTGCGCGCCGTCGCCGACACGCGAGGCTGCTCGAAGGAAGACATGCCGCTGAACTGCGCGCGTCCGAAGATCCGCGTCGAGCCGGACACGTTCCGCGTCTGGATCGACGGCGAGGAGATCGAGCCCGCGCCCGCCGACGTGCTTCCGCTCGCGCAGCGCTACGAGCTGTTCTGAATGGGACCGGTGCTCGCGCTGCTGCTGGCGGACGGGCGCTTCCCGGGCGGCGGCTACGCGCACTCGCTCGGCCTCGAGCAGGCGGTGGCCGACGGGCTGGCGAGCCGCGGCGTCGCCGCGTTCATCGCGGCGCGCCTGCGGCTCGTCGCCGAGCCGGAGGCGCGGCTTGCGGTGGCGGCACGCCGGGCCGCTCTGCGTGACGGCGTCGCAGGCGCTATCGCGGTCGACCGGGAGTGCGCCGCGCGGTGCCCCAGCCCGGTGCTGCGCGAGACCGCGCGGCGCTCCGGCGGGGCGCTGCTGCGGTCGGCGTCGGCCGTGTGGCCAC
The DNA here is from genome assembly GCA_046565905.1 of Thermoleophilia bacterium. Taxonomy (GTDB): domain Bacteria; phylum Actinomycetota; class Thermoleophilia; order Solirubrobacterales; family Solirubrobacteraceae; genus CADCVQ01. The sequence goes on from JBKHXR010000026.1 coordinate 5,937, forward strand.
CCCCGCAGGGCGCGCTGATCGAGCGCTACCGCGCGGCGTCACGCGGCACGCCGCGACCCGTCGCGCTCGGGGTCGTCGCCGCCGCCGCCGGCATCGACGACGCGGCGCTGGCCGCGGTGGCGCTCTACGACGATGCCGCGACGGTCGCATCGGCCGCCCTGAAGCTGCTGGCGCTCGACCCGCCGGAGGCCAGCCGCTGGGTGGCGCGGCAGGCGGCATGGATCGAGGCCGCGTCGTGCGCCGTCGCGGCCGACCAGCGTCCGCTCGACGAGCAGCCCGCGCCGGCGGCGATCGGGCTCGAGCTGGCGGCGGCGGCGCACCACGAGCGAAGGGAGCGGTTCTTTGTCAGCTGAGCGCGCACTGCGAATCGGCGTCGGCGGGCCCGTCGGATCCGGCAAGAGCAGCCTGATCGCGGCACTCTGCGGCCGGCTCGCCGGCTCCGTGGCGATCGGCGTCGTCACGAACGACATCTACACGACCGAGGATGCGCGGTTCCTGCGCTCGACCGGCGTGCTCGACGAGGAGCGCATCACGGCCGTGCAGACCGGTTGCTGCCCGCACACCGCGATCCGCGACGACATCTCGACCAACCTCGAGGCGGTCGCGGACCTCGAGCTGGCGACCGGACCGCTGGATCTGGTCTTCGTGGAGAGCGGCGGCGACAACCTGACCGCCATCTTCAGCCCCGCACTCGCCGACGCGCAGATCTTCGTCATCGACGTGGCAGGCGGCGACGACATCCCGCGCAAGGGAGGCCCCGGGATCACGCGCGCCGATCTGCTCGTCGTCAACAAGACCGATCTCGCGCCGCACGTGGGCTCCGACGTGGGCCTGATGGTGCGCGAGGCGCGCGCGCGGCGCGGCGAGCTGCCGGTGGAGGCGGTGTCGCTGGCGTCGCAGGACGGTGCTGGCGCTGTCGCCGGCTGGGTGCTCGCGCAGTTGGCGGCATTCCGCGCCGACGGTCATCTGCATTCCAGCGTGGCGGCGATCGGCGAGGAGCACCATCGCCACGCGCATTGACGCGCGGACGGCGCTGCTCGAGGTCCAGCGGCGCGGCGCGGACCACGCGATCGGGCGGTTGCGCCGCGGCGAGCGGCTGGCGCCGCGCGTGCTCGACGTCGGGCGGGGCGCGGTCCACGCGTGCGTGCTGCCGACGCAGGCCGGCCCTCTCGCCGGCGACCACGACCGCCTGCGGATCGTCGTCGGCGCGGGCGCGACGCTCGTCGTGCGGCCCGTCGCCGCCACCGTCGCGCTGCCGGGGCCGCGACGCACGAGGCTCGAGCTCGACGTCTGCGTCGGCCGGGACGGGCGGCTGGTGCTCGAGGAGGCGCCGCTGATCGTCGCGGCGGGCGCCGACGTCGAGCGCAGCGTACGCGTCGAGCTCGCGCCGGGCGCCGTCGCCGCGCTGCGCGACGTCGTCATCCTCGGACGCTGCAACGAGGCGCGCGGCCGGCTCGCCGGGATCCTGCGCGTCGACGACGAGGCGGGCGTCGTGCTCCATGACGCCCTGCTGCTCGATCCCGCGACAGCGCGTCAGGACGCCCGCGTGGCGCTCGCGCCCGGCCATCGCGCGGCGGCCACGCTCTGCCTGCTCGGCGCCGAGACCGCGGACGACCTTCCCTTCAGGATGGCGCGCGGCGGCGCCCTGCGCCGCGCCACGGCGCCCGATCTCGCTCAGCTCGAAAGCGAGCTGGCGGAGCCCTGGGAGCGCTGGTCGCGCACGGTCGCCTGAGGTCCTACCCGGCGCGCTCGAACATCCGCGCCAGCGCCGAGCCGACGCGGTCGCGGACGACGAGCGCCGAGCGCTGCACGTGCGCACGCATGAAGGCGGCCGCGGCGTCGGGGTCGCGCGACAGGACGCAGCCGACGATCTCGAGATGCTCGGTGATCGTCGAGCCGATGCGGTCGTCGGTCGTGAAGTCGTGGACGCGCAGGATCCGGATGCGGTCGTTGAGGTCGGTCAGCAGCGCCTCGGCGACGTCGTTGCCGCTCGCCCGCGCGAGCGCGGTGTGAAAGCCCTCGTCGGCGTGGACGAAGTCCGGCCCGCGCGGCATCGTGCGGTCGTCGCGCCGCGCGACCTCGAGCGCGCGCCACTCGTGGTCGATCGCCTGTATCGCGTCGCGGTCGCCGCTCGTGGCGGCGCGCCGGGCGACCAGCTCCTCGATCGCGACGCGCACCTCGTAGAGCTCGCGCATCGACTTGACGCTCGGCGGGCTGGGCAGCATGCCGCCGCCGCGGTCGCGCACGATGTGGCCGTCGCCCTCCAGCCGCCGCAGCGCCTCGCGCACGGGTGTGCGGCTCGTCTGGAACTCCGCCGCGAGCTGCTGCTCGACGAGGCGCCGGCCGACGGGCAGGTCGCCGCGCAGCAGGCGCTCGCGCAGGCCGGCGTATACGCGCTCGGCCTGCGACATCCCGTCTGCTGCGTCCCGGCGGGCCATCCCGCCTCAGTGTGGCCGATCGCGCGGCGGGGGCGGCGGCCGCCGCTCAGCCATCGAGCGCCTCGACGGCGGCGACGAACGCCTCGAACGGTGGCAGCGTCACCCCGCCGCCGATCTGGCCGACGCCGGCAGCACGGTGCGCGATGCCGGTGTGGATCGGCGGCACGATCCCCGTCTCGACGACCGCGCGCGCGTCGACGCCGAGGATCGCCGGACCGTCCGGCAGCGCGAGCGCGGGATGCTCGGCGGCCGCGATCTCGCGAAACGCCTCCATCCGCGCGGCGATCGTCCGCGGGTCGAGGCCGACCGACGGCGCCGACAGCGGCGCCGCGCCGAACGCCAGCGCCCCGAGCCCGTAGACCGCGATGATCGCCGAGTCGCCGAGGTCGGGGTTCATCTCGTCGAGCGTGCGGCCGGGGTGCAGCGCGGCCGGGTCGGGCGCCGCCGCCGGGCCGGTGAACCAGCGCTCGCCCGTGCCGGACAGCTTGACGCCGACCTCGACGCCGTTGCGCGCGACGACCGTGACGAGCGACGATCCCGCGACGCCGTCCGCGCAGACGAGCGCCAGCTTCGCGAAGACCATCGCGACGTTGAGGAAGAACTGCCCGTTGGCGCGGACGAAGGCGTCGACCTCAGGCGCCAGCGGCGCGAGCGCAGCCGCGACGAGCTGCGTCCCGGCGTCGGTGCGGTGGTGGCACTCGTCGCCGGCGGCGAGCGACTGCGCGTGCAGGTCGAGCAGGTCCAGCGGTCCACGCGCGTCGAGCGCGCGAGCGAGCTCGGGCGCGAGCACGTCGCGCATCCACAGCAGGCGCGCCACGACCTCGTCGTCGTCGGCGCCGTAGCGCAGCACCTTCCCCGAGCCCTCGTTGAGCGGGCACCAGGCGGTCAGGCCGCTGGCCTCGTCGCGCGCCACGAGCACCGGCATCGAGCCGGTGACGACGCCCGACATCGGCCCGACGCCGCCGCAGTCGTGGTTGGGCCGCAGCTCGACCTCGCCCGCGTCGGCTAGCGCGAGCGCCTCGGCCGGCGTCGGTGCGACGCCCTCGAGCATCAGCGCGACGCCGAGCGCGGCGCGCATCGGCCCGCACATCGCCGCCGAGGCGATCGGCGGGCCCGCGTGACAGGCGCCGCCGGCGGCGAGATGGGGGACCGCGCGGGCCGCGGGCGCGACGTCGACGAGGGCGGGACGTGCGGCGGCGAGCGCCCGGACCGCACGGTCGGCTGCATACAACGAAGTGCTCAACATGCCCGGGACCGTAGCTCGCCCATGTGCCGCACGCGATCGACCAGATGGCGAAATCCTCATACGTCACCTGGGCCAGATGGCCAAAGCTATGGCCTTGAGGCCGCCCGTAGGTTGCAGACGGCATCCAAGACTGTGGACCGCCTTGCATACAACGCGGTCGCCGAGAAAGGCATCGATGGCTTCCGAACCCGTGGCCGTACCGGCCGCTCCCTACCGCTTCGCGTTCGATCCGGCCGCGACGGCCCTCGTCATCATCGACATGCAGCGCGACTTCCTGCACCCCGGCGGCTTCGGGGCGCTGCTCGGCAACGACGTCTCGTTGCTGATGCAGGTCGTCGCGCCGCTGCAGGCGGTGCTCGAGGCAGCGCGCGCCGCGGGGATGGTGGTCGTCCACACGCGCGAGGGCCACCGGCCGGACCTCAGCGACTGCCCGCCGAGCAAGCGCGCGCGCGGGCATCTCGAGACGCCGATCGGCGCCCAGGGCCCCAACGGACGCATCCTCGTGCGCGGCGAGGCCGGCCACGCGATCGTCGACGAGCTCGCGCCGGTCGCCGGCGAGGTCGTGCTCGACAAGCCGGGCAAGGGCGCGTTCTACGCGACCGACCTCGAGCACCTGCTGCGCAACCGTGGCATCACGCACCTCGTCGTGACCGGCGTGACGACCGAGGTCTGCGTCCACACGACCGTCCGCGAGGCCAACGACCGCGGCTTTGAGTGCCTCGTGCTCTCGGACTGCGTCGGCTCCTACTTCCCCGAGTTCCAAGAGGTCGGGCTGCGGATGATCGCCGCCCAGGGCGGGATCTTCGGCTGGGTCGCCGCCTCGCAGGACCTGCTCGCCGTCATGCAGCCGTCGCGCCCGCCGTCCGTCGCCGCCTACGAAGGAGCCTGATCGATGACCGCCATCCCCGCCGGACCTCCACCGAGCTCGCTTCCCATCTGGACGCGCGGCGACCTCAACGCCTTCTTCGGCCTCGGCATCAACATGCTCGTCAACGTCCTCGTCCTCACCGGCCTGGCGGCCGGGGTCGTGCAGATCTCCGGCGGCGACGTGTTCGGCGTGATCCTGCCGGCGCTGGGGATCGAGCTGCTCGTCGGCAACATCTTCTACTTCTACATGGCGCGCCGGCTCGCGCAGAAGCAGGGTCGAAGCGACGTGACGGCGCTGCCGTACGGCCCGAGCGTGCCGCACATGTTCATCGTGACGTTCGTCGTCATGCTGCCCACGTTCATCGCGACGAAGGACCCGATCGCGGCGTGGACCGCCGGCCTCGCCTGGGCCTTCATCATCGGCGTGATCATCCTGATCGGCGCGTTCGTCGGCCCGGCGATCCGCAGATTCACGCCGCGCGCGGCGCTGCTGGGGACCCTCGCGGGCATCTCGATCACGTTCATCTCGATGGGACCGGCAGCACAGATGTGGCAGGCGGCGTGGATCGCGCTGCCCGTGCTCGCCCTGATCCTGATCGGCTTCGTCGCCGGGGTGAGGCTGCCGGGCAACTTCCCGCTCGGGCTCGCCGCGCTGCTGCTCGGCTCGGCGATCGCCTGGGCCGGCGGCTTCATGGAGACCGCCGCGGTCACGGCCGCCGCCAAGGACATCGCCGTCGGCATCCCGTCGCTGAACCTCGACCTGCTGTTCGACGGCCTGGGCGGCATCTCGCCGCTGCTGGCGACCGCGATCCCGCTCGGGATCTACAACTTCACCGAGGCGATGAGCAACGTCGAGAGCGCCGCCGCCGCCGGGGACGACTACAACCTGCGCCACGTCCTGCTGGCCGACGGCACGGGCGCCGTCGTCGGCTCGGCGCTCGGCAGCCCGTTTCCGCCCGCGGTCTACGTCGGGCATCCCGGCTGGAAGGCCGCCGGCGGAGGCGTGAGCTATTCGCTCGCCACCGGCGTGCTGATCTTCGTGCTCTGCTTCTTCGGGCTCTTCCCGCTGCTCGGCGCGCTGCTGCCGGTGCCCGCGATCGTGCCCGTCCTGCTGTACATCGGCCTCGTGATCGGCGCCCAGGCGTTCCGCGCCGTGCCGAAGGCGCACTACGCGGCGATCGTGCTCGCGCTCGTGCCGAACGTCGCGGCCTGGGCGTCGGGCCTGATCGACAACTCGCTGGCGGCCGCGGGGACGAATGCGACGAAGGTCGGCGCCGAGGCGCTCGGCAACGCGGGCGTCGTCTACGACGGATTGCTGAAGCTCGGTCAGGGCGCGGTGCTCGCCGGCCTCGTGCTCGGCGCGATCGCCGTCTTCATGATCGACCGGCGCTTCGTCTGGGCGGCGGGCTTCAGCCTGCTCGCCGCGGCGCTCACGCTCGTCGGGCTCATCCACGGCGCCGAGGTCTCCGTCTCGCCGGACGCCGTGCAGGCGAAGCTCGCGCTCGGCTACGCGCTGATGGGCGTCGTCTGCCTCGGGTTCTCGCGGATGGGCATCCCCGAGCGGGAGGTCGATCTCAGCGATCCCGTCGACGTCGCCGACCACGCCGAGCGGATGGCTTTCGCACCGGACGAGGTCGCCGGGGACAAGCGCGCGCTGCAGCCGGCGTGACCAGCATCGAGGCCCTGCTCGCGGACTACCGAGCGGGCGTCAGGGATCCGGCCGAGGTCGTCGAGCGCGCCTACGAGCGCGCGCGATCGGCCGCCGGCCCGGCCTGGATCTCGCTCGTCAAGTGGAGCACGATCGAGGGCTGGCTGGCGCGGCTGCGCTCCGCATCACCTGCGCTGCCGCTCTACGGCGTCCCGTTCGCGATCAAGGACAACATCGACCTCGCCGGCACGCCGACGACCGCGGCGTGCCCGGCCTTCGCCTACACCCCCGCGCGCAGCGCGTTCGTCGTCGAGCGGCTGATGGCGGCGGGGGCGATCCCGATCGGCAAGACGAACATGGACCAGTTCGCAACCGGCCTGACGGGGACGCGCACGCCGTACGGCGCCTGCACGAGCGTCGCCGACGCGCGCTACGTCTCCGGCGGATCGAGCTCGGGATCGGCCGTCGCGGTCGCCGACGGCACCGTGCCGTTCGCGCTCGGCACCGACACCGCCGGCTCGGGGCGCGTGCCGGCGGCGTTCAACGCCATCGTCGGCGTCAAGCCGTCGGTCGGGCTGATCGGCGTCGGCGGCGTCGTGCCGGCGTGCCGCGGGCTGGACTGCGTATCGGTGATGACGACCGACGTGGCGAGCGCGGCACGCGTCCTGGCGGTCGCGGCGGCGCCGGATCCGTCCGACCCGTACTCGCGCGCGGCGACGCGCGTCGCGCGCGATCCTGCGGTCGCGGCTGCCCCGCGAATCGCCGTCCCGCACCCCGGCCAGCTCACGTTCTGCGGCGACGCGCACGCGGCGAGCGCGTGGCAGCGCGCGCGAGCGCGCGCGGAGGAGCTCGGCTGGCAGGTCGTCGAGATCGACTTCGCGCCGTTCGCGGAGGCCGCGACGCTGCTCTACGAAGGGCCGTGGGTCGCGGCGCGCTACGCCGCCGTCGGATCGTTCGTCGCGTCGCACGCCGGCGAGGTCGATCCGACGGTGCGATCGGTGATCATGGGCGGCCGCGACATCGCTGCCGTCGAGGCCTTCCGGGCCGCGCACCGGCTCGCGCAGCTCGCGCTGCAGGCCGCCGTCGCGTGGGAGCAGGCCGACGCCCTGCTGCTGCCGACGGCCCCGACCGTGTTCACCGCCGCGCAGATCGCCGCCGAGCCGATCGCGCACAACGCGCTGCTGGGCACCTACACGAACTTCGTCAACCTGCTCGACCTCTGCGCTGTCGCCGTTCCCGCCGGCGCAGGCGACGACGGACAGCCGTTCGGCGTGTCGCTCGTCGCGCCGGCGGGCGCTGACGGCGCGCTGCTGGAACTCGCCGCACGATGGCGCGGCGAAGCCGCCGCACATCCGACCGGCAGCGCCGCGACATCCGGCGGCGTCGCCCTCGCGGTCGCCGGGGCGCACCTGTGCGGAGAGCCGCTCAACGGGCAGCTCGTCGCGCTCGGCGCGCAGCTGATCCGGACCACCCGCACCGCTCCGACCTACCGGCTGTTCGATCTGCCCGCGGCGACGCCCGCCAAGCCCGGCCTCGTGGGCGGCGGTCGGCCGACCGGCCCGGGCATCGAGGTCGAGATCTGGGAGCTCTCGACGCAGGCGCTCGGGCGGCTCGTCGCCGACGTCCCGGCGCCGCTGGCGATCGGCACGGTCGTGCTCGCCGACGGCCGCACGGTGAAGGGCTTCATCTGCGAGGCGGACGCGGTCGCCGGCGCGCCGGAGATCACCGCGCATGGCGGCTGGCGCGCGTACCGAACGTCGATCGGGGCGCGCCGGCAACCGGCCGAGGCCGGCGACGCTGAACCGCAGCGACCGCGCGGCTAGCATCCAGGCGGTGCTCCGTTTGCCTTCGCCGGGCCGCCGCCGGATGCGCCACGGCGGGTCCGCCGCGGCAGCCCCGCAGCGCGCGTGACCAGCAGCGCCGAGCGGATCGTCGTCGTGCACGGCGGCGGATCGGAGTGGTACGCCGGGACGGACCTCGGTCGCGCGGCGTGCCGGCGAGCCGCCCGCGCGGGGTGCGAGGCGTTGGCGGCCGGGGGGTACCGCACTGGACGCGGTGATCGCCGCCGTGCGCGTCGTCGAGGACGACCCGGCGTGCAATGCCGGCACCAGTGCCGTGGCTCACGAGCCGTGGCACGCTGGAGCTCGACGCCTGCGTCATGGACGGCGCCTCGCTGGCGTCCGGTGCCGTCGCGGTGCTGCCGCCGTTCGCCATCCGGTCGAGATCGCCCGCGCCATGCTCGAGGACGGTGGCTATCACCTGCTCGTCGGCGACGGAGCGGCGGCGTCCGCCCGTGCGAGGGGCTTCGAGCCCGAGGACGTCGCAGCGCTCGACATCGACGAGTCGTGGGTCCTGAAGGTCTGCTCCGACGACTCCTCGGGCGGCGGGTTCGGCGTGTACGTCCACCAGGCGGGACCGCGCGGCCGAGCTTCGTGCAGCCGGGCGCCGACCTGGTCGTCGAGGAGTACCTCGACCTCGTCGAGAACTGGTGCGTCCACTTCTGCGTCGAGGCGATCGGCGCGCCGCGACTGCTCGGCGCGACCGAGCGGCTGATCTCCGCCACCTGCGCCTACGGCGGCAGCCGGGTCGGCGGCACCGTCCTGCCGCCCGCCGCCGCCAAGCTGTGCCAAGCCGTCGCCGGGCGCGCGCGGGCGCTCGGGTTAATCGGCTACTGCGGCAATCGACACCGGGCTGACGTCCTGCGGCGAGCCGAGGGTTTCGATCTCAACTTCCCGATCAACGCGAGCAACTCCAGCTCTGTTGGTCCTCGATGCGATCGCGGCGAGCCCGCGGCCGCTCGTGGACGGGGCGAGGGCGCTGGCAGACGTACCGCCACAGCGGCTCGCTGCCCGACCTCGTCAATCGCCTGAAGGCGGTCTACGCCGGGCGCGCGCTCGTCCCGATCGCCAGCTACGACCCGGCCGCGGGGCGAGGCCGCCCCGGCCCCGGCCCGGGTCCAGGCTCGGGTCGCGTCTCGTCGACCACGGAACCCGCCGCCGGCGGCGCTGGCGCCGTCAGGCGGCGAGTTCCTGGCGCCTGAAACGGCTCGATGCGCCCGTCGGGTGCGACGAGGTAGACGGTCTGCTCGTGCAGCAGCGCCTCGCAGGCGTCCGAGCCGAGGGCGGCCGCTGCCAGCAGGGTGCCGCCGACGTGGTAGACGTCGCGCACGACGCCCAGCTTCAGCAGCGCCCGGGTCTCGTTGCGGACGTCGCCGCGGCCGGCGCGCAGCACGGTCCGCAGGTGCTCGCGCTCGCCGTGCGCGGCGGCGACGACGGCGATGTTCTCGACCTCGTCGGAGGTCACGGCGGCGAGCGCCCGCGCGCGCCGCACGGACACGCGGCGCAACACGAAGCCGCTGGCGCCGCTGCCGATCACCACGGGGATGCCGTAGTCCTTCGCGCGGGCGACGTAGTCGGCTTCGGGGTTGGACTCGATCGCCACGACCGGCATGTCGAGCTCGCGCAGCAGCAGGCACAGGCGCAGCCCGACCTGGCCCAGGCCGACGACGACGACGTGATCCGATCGCGGCAGGCAGCGGCGCCCGAAGATCGCGCACAGCCGCGGGTCGACGAGGCGGTTGACGAGCCCGGCGGTGAAGAGCGCGGTGAACGCGAGCGCGACGATCATCATCGTCGCCGAGAAGCCCTTGAACCAGGTCGGGCCCTCGTCGACGAGGTGGTTGGGCCCGACCGTGATGATCACCTTCGTGGCTGCGTAGAACGCTTCGACGGGCGGTTCGTGCAGCACGATCATCGTCGCGATCGCGTCGATCGCCAGGACGAGGACGAACCCGATGATGCCGCCGAGAAGGATCTTCGCGCTCAGCTCGTGCGGGCGAAGCATCGCGCCGACGTCGGCCATCAGCCGTGCGCGGCGCGTGCGCGCCGGTGCGTCGATCGGTGCGATCCGCGGGCCGTCGTCGCCGTCGCCGACGGCGTGCAGCACACCCGACGAGCGGTGCAGCGACAGCAGCCGCTCGTCGAGGCATGGCCCGGCGAGCGACGGCACGACGATGTCGGCCATCGACATGACGCGCGCGTTGCGCACGCCGCGCCCCAGCTCGACGGCGACATCGCGATCGAAGACCGTCACGACGAGCGGGATGCCGGGGCAGATGCTCTCCACGACGAGCGCGTTGCGCAGCGAGACGTGGTCGTCCTTGGAGATCACCACGGCGGTGTCGATGCCGTGGCCGAGCGCGGTTCGGATCGCCGGGTCGCTGCTGTCGCGCAGGTTCGTGACCCTTGCGCCCGCATCCTGAAGCGCGCGCTGCGTGACAGCGGTCAGCTCGTCGTTGCCGATCAGCAGGACCCGCGGCGTACCGAGCTCGGCGGTTGATCGGCGGGCGTTCATAGGCGTGATCCCTTTCGAGGCCGTGGTTGCGATGCGTGGGGTGCGGACGGCGCGCCGTGGTCGGCCGCTGCGGTCGGCGTCGCGCTCAGCGTCGGCGGCCGCCGGAGGCGCAGACGCGACCGGCGTCCGCGGGGGCCCGGCCGCGGCTCAGGTCAACGCCTCCGGCGAAGGCCGGTCGGGACGCAGTACGCGACGCAGGGCGGCTCGCGACAGCGTGGCCGGCGTCGGGCAGCGGGCGCACACGACGTCACATGTCGCCGCCGGCGCCTCGGTCGTCGGCTCGTTGACGTCGAAGATGGTCGGCGTGCGGCAGCGGGCGGCTTGGCTTGAGGGCTTCACGAGTGCAGAGTCTGAGCGCCGGATGGCTCGGCGTCATCTGCTCGTCGTCCAAAGAACGGTCTGCGAGATGCGCCACCGCGGCCAGCCGGCGTCGTGGAGCGCGCCGGTAGCGGCCCGGCTCGCTACGCCTCGGTGTTGTCGCGCCGCTGTCCACGGCCGATCAGCTGGCGCCGTCCGATCTCGCGACATAGTCGCGAGACGATCGCGCGAAACGGGCCGCGGCCGACGATGCGAACCCGTGCCGTGGCAGGGCTTTCGCGATGCCGGAGGAGGGACTCGAACCCCCGACACGCCGATCATGGCTCGGCACCTCAACACGAGCTCGCAGCCGGCGGGCCGCACTCGCAGACCCGGTCGACCGACTGATGCTCGCGCCGGACGAGCTCGACCGCCTGCCGCGCCATGACGCAGCGACCATCGCTTGCGCCGCACGACCGGACGCCGGCGCCGGGCTGTTCGGCGGCTATTCGATGTCCGTGCGCGTGAAGCGGGCGACGCTCACCCCGAGCAGCGTCGCCAGCCAGACCGCTGTGACACCGAGGGCGCGAGGATGTTCGCGTCGTCGGCGCCGACGTCACCGAGATCCGAGCCGGCGATCCCGCGCATGAGGTCGACGACCGCGGTCGAGAGGGCGTACTCGCCGACGACCGGGATCGCGCTGAGCAGGCTGTCGATGACGAACGCGAAGACGAGCGCGAGCGCCATGCCGCCGGCCATGCTGCGGGTCAGCAGCGCGAGGGCGAAGGCGACGGTCGCGTAGACGAGGTTGTTGAACAGCGCGGCGAGGCCGTACTGCATCGTGTCGGCGATCGGCATCGACTCGCCGTGGGCGTCGGCGATCGCGGAGAAGACCGGTGCCGAGACCGCGGCGAGTAGTGCGCGTCATCGTCGCGCTCCTGGTCACGCCGCGCGAGACGAGGCCGGCGCCCGCCGGCCGCGTGAACCTGCGCCCCCGGCATGGCCTCAGCGCCGCGCTGGATGCCGCCACCGGCTGTCCAGCGGTCGGGTCATCGGTGACCGCAGCGGCTGGGCCGTAGGCCTCGCAGATCCCCGCGCAGTGGTGCGACGATGGATGGCGCAGTCGAAATCTTTGCGGCGCCGGTCGTCTGGAGCGCTACGCTCGTCCGATCAACTGGAGGGGCGCGGGGCTCACGGAGACTCGCCGTCCAGCCGTTCGGAGGCCCGTCGTGGCCGACACAACGTCAGGCGATCGTCCCGTCAGCGTCGACGGGCAGCGATCGAACGCCAGCATCGCTCTGGAGGCGGAGCGGCCTCAGGAGCGCACCGATACCGAGGCCGCGCGAATACAGGCGGTCGCCGAGCAGACGACTTGCGAGGATCGAGCCCAGGCGCGGCTGCGCGCTGCCGAGCAGCGTGATGCCCTCGCCGACAGCCGCGATGTCGCGGCGCTCGCGCGTGACCAGTCAGCCGCCGCGCGCGACCTCGCAGACGCGCAGTCCGCGATCGTCGACGACCGTGCCGACGACACGCGTGTGCTGACCGGCGCCGACATCATCCTGCGCGCAGCCGAGCAGCGCCGGCGCGCGGCACGCCAGCGCGCGAAGGCCGCCGAGCAGCGTCTGCTGGCCGCCGCCGATCGCCTGATCGCAGAAGACGATCGCGAGCATGCGGCGCGCGAGCGCCGACGTGCGCTGGTGGACCGCGAGATGCTCGTCAACGAGCTGCGGCGCGAGCATGAGCTGAGACGCGAGGCGCTCGCACATCAGCAGCGCGCCGAGCAGCTCGCGCGCACGCTGCAACGCAGCCTGTCACCGCCCAGCCTGCCGCGCGTCGCCGGCCTCGACGTCGCGGTGAGCCACGAGCCATCTGCTCCCGAGGAGGTCGGCGGCGACTTCTACGACCTGTTTGTGCTCGGGCCAGGCCGCTTGGGCTTCTTCCTGGGCGATGTCTGCGGCAAGGGTCCCGCAGCGGCCGCGATCACATCGCTCGCGCGCTACACGATGCGCACCGCCGCGATGCTGCACGAGCGACCCGAAGCGATCCTCCTCGACCTCAACGTCGCGCTGCGGATGCACAACACAGACGTGATGCAGACCTGCACGGTGGTCTACGGTGAGATCGAGATGACCGCCGCCGCGACCGCGATCACGCTCGCGGTCGGCGGACATCCCGCACCGCTCATCGTGCGCGACGACGGCAGCGTGCACGCGACGACGGCGTACGGCACGACGCTCGGCGTCGTCGACGATCCGGCGTTCCACACGTGCGAGGTCGACCTCGCGGCCGGTGACGCGATCGTGATCTGCAGCGACGGGATCTTCGACGCCGACCTCGACGGCGCCCGCATCGACGAGCAGCGCCTCGCTGCGCTGCTCACAGGGGCTGGGGACGTCAGCGCGCAGGATCTCATCGACCGACTGACCGGCGCCCTGAGCGCCGCCGAGCGTCCGCTGCGCGACGACATCGCGATCATGACGATGCGTCGAACCGCGATGCGATGAGGCAGAGCGCTGAGCGGCCGCCGCGAAGCCGGCTTGGTGACAGGTGTAGCGTGCTGGGTGTCAATTGGACAGGCGCGGGAATCTCCGAGACCCGCCGCCTGGCCCGGTCTGGAGGCCCCTGTGGCCCGCCCATCGTCGCCTGACCCCCCCGAGAACGGCAACGGGGCGATCAACCGACGGCATGAGGACAGCGCCGCCTGCAGCGGCCCGAGCGACGAGCAGACGCTCGCCGACAGCGAGCAGACGCTCGCCGACACCGACCAGACCAGCGCCGAGCGCGACCAGTCAGGCGCCGACAGCGACCAGCTCGCCTCGGACCGCGACCAGGCCGCCAGCGATCGCGACCTCGCCCATGGCGTCAACCCCGACGAGCATGACGCCAACCGCGAGATCCGCAGGCGTTCGACACGCCAACGCGAGCAGACCGCCACGGGACGCCTCGCCGTTGCCAGGGAACGCGACGCGACCGCTCACGCCCGCGACCTGGCCGGCGCAGCGCGCGATCGGGCGGCGACCGTCCGCGATCTCGCGATGACGCAGCGCGACGCCGACTTCGAGCGCAACGGCGCGCTCGCCGTCACAGACGCACAGATCGTCATGCGCAGCGCAGCGCAACGCAAGCGCGCCGTCGAGTACCGGGGCCAGGCAGCCGATTTCCGCAGCGAGGCGGTGGTCGACCGCGCCGCGGCCGCGACAGACCGCGAGCAGGGCGCCCGCGACCGTCTGCAGGCCCGGGCCGATCGCGAGGCGCTCGCGCGCGCGCTGGCGATCACCGAAACCGACCCGCTGACCGGAGCACGCGCGCGCGCCGCCGGTCTGGCCGACCTCGAGCGCGAACTCGATCGCTGCAACAGGACCGGCAGCTCGCTCGTCGTCGCCTACGTCGATGCCGTCGGACTGAAGCAGGTCAACGACAGCGAAGGTCACGACGCCGGCGACCGCCTGCTGAAGCGCGTCGTGACGCTCATCGCCGAGCATCTGCGCTCCTACGATCTCGCGGTACGCCTCGGCGGCGACGAGTTCCTCTGCGCGATGTCGAACATGACGCTGCTCGACGCGCGTGAGCGCTTCAGCACGATCGCCGCAGCGGTCGCCGCGAGCCACGAAGCAGGCTCGATCCGCGTCGGCATCGCTGAGCGCAGGCCCGACGAGGCCGGCGCGGAGCTCGTCGCGCGAGCGGACCGCGAGCTCGTCGCCAGCCGGGACGACTGACCTCGGGTGCAGGCAGTGCTCGGGGTCCGCTCGGTTCGGGGCTCGGTCGCCTGGCTTGGCGGTCGAGCGATGCCGATGCCATGCGTCGTTCTGCGCACGACCCGCGAATCGCGCGCCCTCCGACCGCCTGCAGGCACCGATTCCAGGCCGATCTCGCGACATATTCGCGAGACGATCCCGCGAAACGGGCCGCGGCCGACGATCCAAACCCGTGCCGTGGCAGGGCTTTCGCGATGCCGGAGGAGGGACTCGAACCCCCGACACGCGGATTATGATTCCGCTGCTCTAACCGACTGAGCTACTCCGGCGGGGGCGCGAAGTGTAGCCGGGCTCGGGCGCTTCGGCCGGTGCTCGCCCGTGGTTGTGGGGACGCGTTCGCGCGCTTGGCCGTAAGGTGCGCGTTCGCGAACATCCCTGGGACGACGGAAGGACGCTGCGTTGACGAAGTTCGTCGGGAAGATCAAAGAGATCAAGCCGCTGTATCTCATCGTCGCGGGGTTGGTGGCCTTGCTGATCGTCGCCGGCATCCTCGTCCTCGCGCTGGGCGGCGACGACGAGTCCGACGGGCCCGATGCGGCCGTCGGCGTCGGCGAGGGCGATGCCTCGCAGCTTCCCGGCGGCAGGCGCGCGCGTCCCAAGCAGGCGCCCAGGGTCCGCACCGGGGTCCTCGACGAGGCGCGCCGCGTCGGTCGCCTCGCCGTCGCGCAGGCGCGCGGCACGATCGTCGATCCGTCGCGCGTCCGCATTCGCGTCAGCGCCGCGCCGAAGCAGACCGTGACGGTCAACTACCAGCTCGGGTGCTACCGCAACCGCCGCGCCAAGGTCGGCCGCGGCACGTACCGGACCAAGCCGCCGGACACGCGCACGGTGCCGCTGCCGATGTCCGACCCGGAGAGCTGCATCGTGACCGCCGGCGCGCAGCTGACGAGGACCGTGGGCGAGGGCCGCGTGAAGGTCGCGGTGATCGCCGGCGGCTGACAGGCACCCGGCCGATACGTCGCGCTCCGGCACGATCGCCGGAGCGCGCGCATCGGGCCGCTTCGGCTACGAGGCCGGAGCGCTTTCCGGAGCCGGCATCTCAGCCGCCTTCGGCTTGTGGAACCCGGCGGCGCGGACCTTCACCTCGGCGGTGAAGCCGGTCGCATCGCAACCGCGGTTCAGGCGCGTGATCTTGCCCTTGACGCGGGTCCGGTCGCCGGCGACCGGCACGTCGGCGCTGCCGTCGCCGTCGCGATCGGCGAGGCGCAGCTTCGCGTCCTGCAGCGTGTAGGTCTTCGTCGTGCCCTTGTCGGCGCGGGCGTGGCGGTTGGTCCGCTTGACGGCGACGACGAGCTCGCCGCTCCAGCGGTCGTCCCTCGTCGTCTCGGTGTCGGCGCCCTTGCTCTGCGTCAGCGCGCTCGAGACGAAGTCGCCGAACGCGACGTATCCGACCGAGCGCGGCGCGCAGCGGCCCTTGCCCCTGCCCTTGCCCTTGCCGGCGGCCCTCGAGGAGGATCCACGGTGGGCGGTGCCCTGCTCGTGCGCGTTGGCCTGCGCGGCGCGCTGAGCACCGGGGTTGTCGGGCTTGCTGGCCTGCGCCGGGACGGCGACCGCCGCGGCGGCCAGGGTGGCCACGATGGCGAGCTTCTTCATCGGTTCTCCTCTGGAGATGGACATGTGTCGATGACAACAGCGGGCCGCCGGCGAGGTTGGCCGGTGACGGTCGCGCTGGACGGACGGTCGACGGATAGCCTTGCCGGCACCGTGAGCGAGCTCTCGCAGGCCGTCGTGACCGTCGTCGAGCGCTGCCTGCGCGTGCAGCCCGGGGAGACCGTCCTCGTGGTCGCGGACCCCGACAGCACGGCGATCGGGGAGGCGCTGCTCGCGGCAGCGCGCGCCGCGGGCGGCGACCCCGTGCTGACGATCCTGCCGCCGAACCCCGCTCGCGGCACGGAGCCGCCGGCGCCGGTCGCGGCGGCGCTCGCGGCCGCCGACGTCTTCGTCGCGCCCTGCCTGCCATCGCTGTCGCACACGAGCGCGCGCAAGCGCGCGTGCGAGCTCGGTCACCGCGGCGCGACGCTGCCCGGCGTCACGGCCGACATGCTCGCGCGGCTGATGAGCACCGACTTCGACGCGCTCGCGGCGCGCTGCCGGGCGGTCGCGGCGCTGCTGACCGAGGGCGACGACGCGCACGTCACGTGCCCGCGCGGGACCGACCTGCGGCTCGACCTGCGCGGCCGCGCGGGGATCTCCGACGAGGGCGACCTCGCGGCGCCCGGCGCGTTCGGCAACCTGTCCTGCGGCGAGGGGTTCATCTCGCCGGCGGGCGGCGAGGGCATCATCGCGACCTCCGCCCTGGCCGCCGTCGGCCTGACCGACGCGCCGGTGCTGCTGACCGTGCGCGACGGTGCGCTGGCCGGCGCCGACGGGCAGGGCGATGCCGCCCGGCGCTTCCTCGACGCGCTCGACGCGCACGGCGCGCTGGGGCGCAACCTCGCCGAGCTGGGCGTCGGCACGAACGACCGCGCGACCGTCACCGGCAACATCCTCGAGGACGAGAAGATCCTCGGTACGGCGCACGTCGCCTTCGGCGCGAGCGCCGGGATCGGCGGGACCGTCACCGTGCCCGTGCACCTCGACGTCGTCGTCTTCGCGCCGAGCCTGCGGATCGGCGACGTCAGGGTGCTCGACGGCGGTCGCTGGCTGCTGGACTAGGCCGCGCGCGGTTGGCGTGCGCGCGCGTGTGGCAAGGTGCGCCCCACGTGCCCGCCGCCGACGACATCCTGCTGGCGGTCCCGAACGTCTCCGAAGGCCGCGACCAGCGGGCGGTGACGGCGATCGGCGAGGCGTTCTCCTCGACGGGGGCGCGGTTGCTCGACGTCCACTCCGATCCCGACCACCACCGCGCCGTCTTCACGCTCGCGGGCCGCACCGAGGAGCTCGTCGGCGCGCTCGTCGCGGGCGCCCGCGCGTCGACCGAGCGCATCGACCTGCGCGACGCGCGCGGCAGCCATCCGCTCGTCGGCGCGCTCGACGTCGCTGCGCTCGTCTTCCTCGACGACGCGCGGCGCGGCGCCGCCTGCGTCGCGGCGCTCGTCGCCGGCGAGGAGCTCGGCCGCGCCGGGCTGCCCGTCTTCCTCTACGGCGTCCTCGCCGGCGGCCGGACGCGCCACGAGATCCGCCGCGGCGGCCTCGGCGCGCTCGCCGAGCGCGTCGCCGTCGGCGAGATCGCGCCCGACTTCGGCCCGGCGTCGCTCGACCCGCGGACGGGCGCGGTGCTCGTCGCCGCCCGCCCCCCGCTCGTCGCGTTCAACGTCGAGCTCGCCGCCCCGGCGACCGTCGAGCAGGCGCGGACGATCGCGGCGCTGATCCGCGAGGGCGGCGCCGAGGGACTGCCCGGCGTCCGCGCGATCGGCCTCGACCTGCCCGCGCGCGCCGGCATCGCGCAGGTCTCCACGAATGTCGAGGACCATCGCGCGGTGCCGCTCGCGCAGGTCGTCGCCGCCGTCGCGCGGCACGCGCGCGTCGCCGGCTGCGAGCTCGTCGGCCTGGCCCCCGAGGCGGCGTTCGCCGGCTTTCCCGACGACGTCGCGGTCCGCAACCGCCGGACCGTCGAAGACGCACTAAGCTCGTCGTAGATCGCGATGGCGCAGACGAAGAAGAAGCGGCGCAGCAAGCACCGCGGCAACGCCGCCGGGATGGTCGAGGCGCGCGGGCGCACCGGCCGTCCGCCGACCGCTGCCGAGCGCAAGCTCTCCGAGAAGCAGCTCGCCGCCCAGCGCCGCCGCGAGCGGATGATGCGCGAGCCGTCGTGGAACTCCGCCGCCAAGCGGGCCGCGCTCGCCGCGATCGTCTTCGGCGTCCTGCTCGTGTTCGCGTTCTCGACGCCGGTCGGGCAGGCCGTGTCGCTGACGGCCTTCGTCTTCCTGTTCTACATCCCGCTGGGCTACTACACCGACCAGTTCATCTACCGCCGCCGTGTCAAGCAGGAGGCCGCGAAGGCGTCCAAGACGCCCAGGAGCAGGTAGCTCGTGCCGACGAGCCTCGACGTAGCGATGTTCACCGTCGGGATGGTGCAGGAGAACTGCTTTCTCGTGCGGCCGCAGGGCGCTGACCGCGCGATCATGGTCGATCCCGGCGAGGAGGCGCCGCGGCTGCTGCAGGCGATCGAGCGGGCGGGCGTCACGCTCGACGCGATCGTGCTCACGCACACGCACTTCGATCACGTCGGCGCGGTCGCCCCCGTCGCGCGCGCCACGGGGGCGCCCGTCTACTGCCCGCAGCTCGAGGTGCCGGTCCTGCAGGACATCATGGCGTTCGTCCCGTGGCCGGGCTTCGGCCCGTACGAGTCCTGGGATCCCGAGCACACCGTCGCCGGCGGCGAGACGCTCGAGCTAGCCGGGCTGACGCTCGACGTCGTCTTCACGCCCGGCCACAGCCCCGGTCACGTGACGTATGCCGTGCGCGACGCGGGCGCGCTGTTCTCCGGCGACGTGCTGTTCGAGAACTCGGTCGGCCGGATCGACCTCCCCGGCGGCGACGGCCCGACGCTGATGCGCTCGATCGCCACGCTGCTGGATCGCTATGACGACGACACCGTCGTCCATCCCGGCCACATGGGCGTGACGAC
The DNA here is from genome assembly GCA_046565905.1 of Thermoleophilia bacterium. Classification (GTDB taxonomy): domain Bacteria; phylum Actinomycetota; class Thermoleophilia; order Solirubrobacterales; family Solirubrobacteraceae; genus CADCVQ01. The sequence continues at coordinate 25,111 of JBKHXR010000026.1, forward strand.
GCTCGGTCGCGAGCGCGCCACGAACCCGTTCCTCGCGCAGCTCGCGAACCGGTAGTGGGGGAGAGGCTGCAGGTTCCGCGCGGCACGTACGACGTGCTGCCAGAGGACGCCGACGCGCGCGCCGCGCTGGAGGCGACCGCCCGCCGGATCCTCGAAGGCGCCGGCTACCGGCGCATCGAGACGCCGACGTTCGAGCAGACCGAGGTCTTCGCGCGCGGCGTCGGCGCGTCGACCGACATCGTCCAGAAGGAGATGTACACCTTCGACGACGGCGGCGGCCGCTCGGTGACGCTGCGCCCGGAGGGGACCGCCCCGATCTGCCGCGCCTACGCCGAGCACGGCATGCACAAGCTGCCACAGCCGGTGAAGCTCTGGTACGTGTCGAGCTTCTTTCGCTCCGAGAAGCCGCAGCAGGGACGGTTTCGGCAGTTCTGGCAGATCGGCGCCGAGGCGATCGGCTCCGACGACCCGGCCGTCGACGCCGAGCTGATCGTCCTGCTGGCGACCGTGCTCTCCGAGCTGGAGGTCGCCGGGGTGCGGCTGCGGATCGGCAGCCTCGGCACGCCCGCCACTCGCCGCGCCTATCGCGAGCTGCTGCAGGCCCACCTGCGCGAGCACGCCGACCGGCTGTCCGACGACGTGCGCAGCCGCATCGACCTCAACCCGCTGCGGGCGTTCGACTCAGACCACCCGGGCACGCGCGCCGTCATGGCCGGGGCGCCGCTGCTGGTGGACCACCTCGAGGCCGCTGACGCCGAGCACTTCGAGACCGTTCGCGAGCTGCTGCTGCGAGCGGGCGTCGAGCACGAGGTCGACCCGACGCTCGTGCGCGGCCTGGACTACTACACGCGGACCGTCTTCGAGTTCACGTCCGACGCGCTGGGCGCGCAGAGCGGAGTCGCCGGCGGCGGGCGCTACGACGGCCTCGTGGAGATGCTCGGCGGACCGGCCACCCCGGGCTGCGGCTGGGCGGCGGGGATCGAGCGGATCCTGCTCGCCTCCGAGGGCCTGCCGGTCGCGCCGCCGCCCGTCGACCTGTACGTCGGGTTCGACTCCGCGCAGCAGCGCGGCGCGGCGTTCGCGATCGTCGACGAGGCACGGCGGGCGCGGCTGAACGCGCAGCTCGAGCTCGCCGGGCGCTCGCGCAAGGGGCAGCTCAAGCACGCCGATCGGATCGGCGCCCGGTACGTTGCGATCGTGGGAGACGACAGGACCGTGCTCAAGGACATGCCGGCGGGCGAGCAGCTCGAGGTCGACACGCTCGGCGTGGTGGCGCGGATCCTGCGCCGACGGGGGATGTCGTGACAGCGCGTCATCGCTCGACGGCGGCGATGGCACGGCCGCAGCGCAGGTGCTCGCGATGAGGCGCGCGCCGCGCGCCAACGCCTACCGCGACGCGTGGGCCGGCGACCTCGGCGCCGCCGACGCCGGAAGCGCGGCACGGGTCTCGGGCTGGGTCAACAACCGCCGCGATCACGGCGGGCTGATCTTCATCGACCTGCGCGACCGCGCCGGCATCGTGCAGCTCGTCTTTCACCCCGAGAACGGCGCCGAGCTGTTCGCGGCCGCCGAGCGGCTGCGCGGCGAGTACGTGATCAGCGTCGCGGGGCAGGTCGTGCGGCGCGAGGAGGGCAACGTCAACCCCGATCTGGCGACCGGCGAGATCGAGATCCAGGCGACGGAGATGACCGTGCTCGCGGACGCGGCGACGCCGCCGTTTCAGATCGACTCCGACGTCGAGCTCGACGAGATGACCCGGCTGCGCAACCGCACCCTGGACCTGCGCAGGCGCCGCATGGTCGACGCGCTCGTCCTCCGTCACGAGATCGTGCGCACGATCCGCGAGACGCTCTCCGAGGAGGACTTCCTCGAGGTCGAGACGCCGATCCTGACGCGGTCGACGCCGGAGGGGGCACGCGACTTCCTCGTGCCGTCCCGCCTGTCGCCGGGCAACTTCTACGCGCTGCCGCAGTCGCCGCAGCTCTTCAAGCAGCTGCTGATGATCGCCGGCTACGAGCGCTACTTCCAGATCGCGCGCTGCTTTCGCGACGAGGACCTGCGCGCCGACCGCCAGCCCGAGTTCACGCAGCTCGACCTCGAGATGTCGTTCGTCGAGGAGGACGACGTCATCGACGTCAACGAGCGCCTGATGGCGAAGGTCTTCGCGCTCGGCGGGCTCGAGGTCCCGCCGCCGCCCTACGAGCGCATGCCCTACGACGAGGCGATGCTGCGCTTCGGCACCGACCGGCCCGACCGCCGCTTCGGGCTGCAGATCGCCGACGTCTCCGAGCACCTGGGCTCGTCGGAGTTCAAGGTCTTCGCGTCGGTGATCGGCGGCGGCGGCGTCGTCCGCGCGATCAACGCCGGGCAGCGCGAGGTGGCGCGCAAGGAGCTCGACGAGCTGACCGAGGTCGCACGCCGCGCGGGCGCGGGCGGGCTCGTCTGGGCGTTCGTGCAGGACGACGGCGGCTGGCGCTCGCCGATCGCCAAGTTCCTGTCCGGCGACGAGATCGCGGCGGTGACCGGCGCGCTGGGCGGCCGTCCCGGCGACCTGCTGCTCGCCGTCGCCGACCAGGCGCCGGTCGCCGCGAACGCGCTCGGCGTGCTGCGCCTGGAGCTCGCGGCGCGCTGGTCCCTGATCCCCGCCGGCGTGCACGACGTCCTCTGGGTCGTCGACTTCCCGATGTTCGGCTTCAACGACGACGAGCAGCGCTGGGATGCGCTGCACCATCCGTTCACCGCACCGACGGCGCCGGCCGGCAACAGCGCGGCCGACCTGGCCGCGGCCGAGGCGGAGGGTGGACCGGGGCTGTGGCGCTCGCGCGCCTACGACCTCGTGGCCGACGGCTCCGAGCTCGGCGGCGGCTCGATCCGCAACCACGACCCCTCCGTGCAGCGGATGGTGTTCGCCGCCATCGGCATGGACGACGAGGAGGCCCAGCAGCGCTTCGGCTTCCTGCTCGAGGCGCTGCGCTTCGGCGCGCCGCCACACGGCGGCATCGCCTTCGGCATCGACCGGATCGTCGCGCTGCTCGCCGGCCGCGACTCGATCCGCGACGTGATCGCGTTCCCGAAGACGGCCAGCGGATCCGATCCGCTGACGGGCGCGCCCGCGCCCGTCGACGCCAGGCAGCTGCGCGAGCTGGGCCTGCGCTCGACGGCGGCTGCGGGGCAGTAGCGCCGCAGCGCGGGACCGCGGCATGGTCGTCGAGATTTGGCGGACGCGTGTACTAGCCGTCTTCGGCGCGGCTCGCGCCGTTCGCCGCCGCTGCCGACTACCGGGGCATGGACCAGGTTTCGCGCCCGATGCTCATCGCCCTTGCGGCCACGATCGTTCTCGCCGGGGTGTGGCTCGTCGCCCTGCGCCCCAAGCCCGCCGAAGTCGCCGACACGCCGGCCGCGCCGGTCACGGCCGTCGCCAAGGCCAAGGACGCGGCCGCCGCGTCTGACGCGGCGAACGCCCGCGTCGCGGGCGCCGCCGCCGCCGCCGGCACCGCCGCCCCGACCGCGGCCGCGCCGGCCACCGCCGCCGCGACCGCCAGCAAGCCTTCCACGACGCCGCTCGCCGACGTCAAGCCCGCCAGCAGGCGCGAGGCCGCCGTCGTGCGCGACATGCGCCGCGGCAAGGTCGTCGTCCTGCTCTTCTGGAACGCCAAGGGCGCCGACGACGTCGCGACGCGCGGCGCCGTCCGCGGGCTCAGCCGCCATGGCGGCAAGGTCGCCGTCCACGTGGCGCCGATCTCCCGCGTCGCCGACTACGGCTCGATCACGCAGGACGTGACCGTCAACCAGTCGCCGACGACGCTCGTCATCGACCGCAAGCGCCGCACGCGCAGCATCGTCGGGCTCACCGAGCGCGGCGAGCTCACGCAGGCCGTCAACGACGCGCTCGCCGGCCGCCGCTAGCCACCGCGCGGCGCGCGTCCCGCTCGCCGGCCGCGCCGGCACGGCGGCGTGCGCGTCGCGCCCGCCGGTTCGATCGGCCCGCGTCGGGCGGCTCGCTTCGCGCCCGCCGGGCACTCGCTGCTGCGATGCGACGGGCTGCTCCGCGCGCCCGCCGGGCACTCACCGCTGCGATGCGACGGGCTGCTCCGCGGGCCCGCCGCTCGCGACCGGCCTTGCGGGCAGCTGAACGCGCACCCGCGTGCCCGCGCCGGCGCGGCTGGACACGCTGATCGCGCCGCCGTGGGCATCGACGATCGCCTTGCAGACCGTCAGGCCGAGGCCGGCGCCGGCGACGGCGCGCGCCGTCGCCTCCGAGGAGCGGAAGAAGCGCTCGAACAGGCGATCCTGCTCGTCCTCGGCGATCCCGACGCCGGTGTCGCGGATCGTGAGCGCGACGCCGTCCTCGCCGTCGCGCTCGAGCTCGACGTCGACCTCGCCGCCGGGCGGCGTGAACTTCAGCGCGTTGGAGACCAGATGTCCGAGCAGCGTCTGCAGGCGGTCGCCGTCGGCGAGCAGCGCCGGCACCGGCGCCAGCGTCGTGCGGACCGCGACCCGGCCGCGCTGCGCCTGCTGGCGGGCGCCGTCGACGGCCGCCCGGACGAGCTCGTCCAACGCGACCGGGGCAAGGCGCAGCTCGAGGCGGCCGGCCTCGACCTGCGTGATGAACAGGACGTCGCCGAGCAGCTGCTCCAGGCGCCCGGCGTTGCGATCGATGACGTCGACGAAGCGGCGCGGGCCGGGTGCCAGGTCGCGCTCCTCGCGCAGCAGCTCGACGTAGCCCCTGATCGACGTCAGCGGCGTGCGCAGCTCGTGCGAGACGAGTGCGAAGAACTCGTTCTTCAGGCGGTCGCTCTCGGCCTCCGCGCGCTTGCGGGCGACGAACTGGCCGAGCTGCGACGCCGTCGCGTCGAGCATCGCCAGCAGGTCGCGCTCGCGGCGGCGGGCATGCGTCGTGATGAGCTCGAGCGAGCCGACGAGCTCTCCTTCGGAGCGCACGGGAAGGCAGACGGCGGTCAGCAGGTCCGCGCGCGCGGCGGCGCTGCGCCGCGGCAGGTCGCGATCGCGCTGCACGTTCTCGATCCAGACCGGCGCGCCCTGCTCCCAGGCGCGGCCGGGAATCCCCTCGCCGGGCGCGAGCACGAGCGCCCGCGTGGCCTCGGCGAACGCCTGCAGGCCCGGCCCGTCGGCGTGCCATACCGCCGCGCAGTGCAGAGCGCTGCCGTCGCGCGCAACCGACCAGAACGTCGCGACCTCCCAGTCCAGGCTCGTGCCGAGCGCCGCGAGCGCGCCGGCCAGGGCCCGCTCGACGGTGGCGGCCTCTGCGAGCGACAGGACGACGCCGTGCTGGGCCTCCCGGTGGCGCGCCGCACGGCGCGCCGCGCTCGCGTCGGTGATGAAGGCGTTGAAGCTGTACGTGCCTCCGAGGCGCAGCGGCGTGATCGTCATGTCGACGGGGAACTCGTGGCCGGAGCGGTGCAGCGCCGTGAGCTCCAGCCGCTTGTTGAAGACACGCCCGTCGCCGGTCTGCAGGAAGCGCTTCATGCCCGCGTCGTGGGCCGCGCGCAGCGCCGGAGGGATGATCGTGCGCGCCAGCGAGCGGCCCCGCGCGATCGCGGCCGGCCAGCCGAACATCTCCTCGGCGCGCGGGTTCCATGCCGTGATCCGACCGTCGGCGTCGATCGCGACGAAGGCCTCGTGCGTGGTGGCGAGGACGGCCTGGTTGAGAGCGGACTGCTCGGCGGCCCGCTCGCGTTCCTCGCGCAGCTCGCGCGATGCCTGCACGTAGGCGTCGACGAGCGCGGCGTAGTCATCGGCGCCGTGCGGCGCGGCCGTCTCGCCGGCGAGATGCGCTTCGCCGAGGGCGCGGAGGGCGTCGGGGGTGGGTGCGCTCAGCGCGGGACGTGGCCTACCGGACGCCATGACCCTGGTATCGGCAGACGGCGCCGGGGATCTGAGGCGCAGCGGTCGCTGCTGCCGCGACCGCTGCGGCGCTTGCCCGCGGCCGGCCGCGCGCCGCCACCCGCGAGCCCGGATCTGCGCACCGGGGCTCCTAGACTCGAAGACGTGCCCGACGAGCGCTTCGAGGACCACCTGACGCATCCGCGCGGCCGCGGATGCGCGCCCGCGGGTGCGCACGACGGCGTTGCTGGCGGCGCCGCCTGCGGCGACCTCGTGCGCTTCTCGCTCGCGATCGACGGCGAGCGCGTCATCCAGGCCGGCTTCGAGGTCTCGGGCTGCGGAACGATGATCGCCGCCGGCAGCGCCGCGGTCGAGCTCGTCGAGAACGCGGCGCTGCTCGAGGCGGCGCGGATCGGGTCGTCGCAGATCGCCGCCGAGCTCGGCGGCCTCAGCGCCGGCAAGCTGCACGCCGCCGACCTCGTGTCCGACGCGCTGCACCGCGCGCTCGGCCAGGCGGTCCGCGCGCACGGCGCGCTCGCAACGAACGAGGGTCGCACGCTCGTCGCGATGTCCGGCGGCGTCGACAGCGCCGTCGCCGCGATGCTGACCGACGCGGCCGACGTGGCGACCGTCACGCTCGAGCTCTGGGCCGACGTCGACAACGACGGCGAGCGCTCGTGCTGCTCGGCCGCGGCCGTGCGCTCGGCTCGCCGGCTGGCGCACAGCCTCGGCATGGCGCACTTCACGCTCGACCTGCGCGAGGAGTTCCGCGGCGGCGTCGTCGACCCGTGGCTGCGCGAGCACGCCGACGGGCTGACGCCCAACCCCTGCGTGCGCTGCAACGGGCACGTGCGTCTCGATGCGATGCTCGACTTCGCCGACCGGCTCGGCGCCGCGACGCTGACGACCGGTCACTACGCCCGGCGCACCGCGGACGGGCTGCTGCGCCTCGCCGCCGACCCCGCCAAGGACCAGACGTACATGCTCGCCGCGCTCGGCCGCGAGTCGCTCGCGCGCCTGCGCTTCCCGCTCGGCGAGCACACGAAGGCGCACGTGCGCGCGCTCGCCGAGCAGGCCGGGCTCGAGGTTGCCCGCAAGCCCGAGTCGCAGGATCTGTGCTTCCTCGCCGGCACCGGCCGCGCGGCGTTCCTCGCCCGCCACGGCGGCCTGAGCAGCCGCCCCGGCGACATCGTCGACGGCGCGGGCCGGGTGCTGGGCCGCCACGACGGCCACCACGGCTTCACGGTGGGCCAGCGCAAGGGCCTCGGGATCGCCGCAACACAGCCGCTGTACGTGATCGCCACCGATGCTCGTGCCAACACCGTCACCGTCGGCACGCGCGACCAGTTGGCGACCAGCACCGTGCGCGTCCGCGGGCTGCGCCTGCACGGCGCGCAGCCCGACGCCGTGCGCCTGCGCTACCACTCGCCGGCGCTGCCCTGCCGCCTCGACGGCGATCAGGTCGAGCTCGACGAGCCGTTCGACGGCGCCGCGCCCGGGCAGACCGCGGTCTTCCTGCGCGGGGACGCGATCGTCGGATGCGCCACAATCGCCGCGTGATGGGCAAGTCGACCGACGAGATCCGCGAGACGTTCCTGCGCTACTTCGAGCGCCAGGACCACATGCGCCTGCCGTCGGCGTCGCTCGTGCCCGCGTCGCACGATGCGTCGGTCCTGCTGACGACCGCCGGCATGCACCCGCTCGTGCCGTTCTTCAAGGGCGAGGAGAAGCCGCCGCACCCGCGCCTGGCAACCGTCCAGAAGTGCTTCCGCACGACCGACATCGACAACGTCGGCAACACCGCCCGGCACCTGACCTTCTTCGAGATGCTCGGCAACTTCTCGATCGGCGACTACTTCAAGCAGGAGGCCGTCGAGTGGGCCTGGGAGCTGTCGCAGACGGGCTTCGGCTTCGACCCCGACGACATCTGGATCACGGTCTTCGAGGGCGACGAGAAGCTCGGCCTCGGACCCGACGAGGAGGCGATCGCGGCCTGGGAGTCGGTCGGCGTGCCGCGCGAGCGGATCGTCCTGTGCCCGCGCTCGGAGAACTTCTGGCAGGCCGGCACGAGCGGCCCGTGCGGGCCCTGCAGCGAGCTCTACGTCGACCGCGGGCCGGACTACGGCAGCGATGACGACCTGCCCGGCGGCGAGAACGAGCGCTTCCTCGAGTACTGGAACCTCGTGTTCACGCAGTACGACCTCACGACGCATGCCGACGGCAGCGAGAGCCTCGCGCCGCTGCCGGCGAGCAACATCGACACCGGCCTCGGCCTGGAGCGGATGGCGGTCATCCAGCAGGGCGTCGAGACGATCTTCGAGACCGACACGTTCGCGCCGCTGATGGCGCTCGGCCGGGAGCTGGCGATCAGCGATCCCGACGAGCGCGCGCTGCGGATCCTGGCCGACCACTCGCGCGCGATGACGTTCCTGATCGCCGACGGCGTCGTGCCATCCAACGAGGATCGCGGATACATCCTGCGGCGGATCATGCGGCGCGCGATCCAGCAGGGCAACCGCATCGGGATGCAGCCCGGCTTCCTGCCGCGCTTCGCCGAGCAGGTCATCCAGGTGATGGGCGCTGCCTACCCCGAGCTCGAGCGCGAGCGCGAGCCGATCATGCGCTGGGTGCGCTCCGAGGAGGAGGGCTTCGGCCGCACGCTCGAGCAGGGCACGCGGCTGCTCGAGGACGTCATCGAGCGCTCGCGCGAGGCCGGCGCGATCCCCGCGCTGGACGCCTTCAAGCTGCACGACACCTACGGCTTCCCGTTCGAGGTCACGCGCGAGCTCGCGCTCGAGCACGGCCTCGAGGTCGACACGACCGGCTTCGACGCGCTCATGGAGGAGCAGCGCGACCGTGCCCGCTCGCGCACGCGCGGCGGCGCCACCGCCGGCGAGGGCCTGCGCGACAAGGCGCGCGCGCTCGCCCGCGACAGCGGCTTCCAGACGGACTTCACCGGCTACGAGACGCTCGAGCAGCACACGACCGTCGGCGCCGTGACGGGCGCGGGTGCGCGCGACCGCGTGCTCGTCAAGCTCGCCGAGTCGCCGTTCTACGCCACCGGCGGCGGCCAGGTCGCCGACAGCGGCACGATCGCCTGCGCCGTCGGCGACTGCGCCACGCGCGTCGTCGACGTCGTTCGCGTCGGCGACGACCAGGCGATCCTCGTCGAGCTGCGCCGCGGCGAGCTGACGCAGGGCGAGCGCGTCGTCGCCCGGGTCGATCGCGCGGCGCGCACGGCGACCGCCGCCAACCACACCGCGACGCACCTGCTGCACGCCGCGCTGCGCGAGCGCCTGGGCACGCACGTCCGCCAGGCGGGCTCCTACGTCGGGCCCGACAAGCTGCGCTTCGACTTCTCGCACGGCGAGCGGATCGCGCCCGAGGACATCCAGGCGATCGAGGACCGCGTCAACGAGTGGATCCTGCGCAACGATCCCGTGCGCCCGATCACGACGACGCTGGAGGAGGCGCGCGCGCTCGGGGCGGTGGCGCTCTTCGGCGAGAAGTACGGCGACGTCGTGCGGATGGTTCAGATCGGCTCGGGTGAGTACTCGCGCGAGCTGTGCGGCGGCACGCACGTGCGCTCCACTGCCGAGATCGGGGTCTTCAAGCTGCAGAGCGAGAGCTCGAGTGCGGCCAACGTGCGCCGCATCGAGGCGATCACCGGACGGGCGGCCGTCGCCGAGCTGCGCGCCGGCGAGGCGAAGGCGCGCGAGGCCGCAGCGCTGCTGAGAACGCATGTCGAGCACCTGCCGGAGGCGATCGGCGAGCTGCGCGAGCGCGCCAGGCAGGCGGCGAAGGCATCGTCGCCCGGCGGCGGCGGGGCGGCCGTCGACGTCGACGCGCTCGCCGCCGCCGCGACGCAGATCGCCGGTGCCGACGTGGTCGCCGAGATCGTCGCCGTCCCCGGCGGCGCGAAGGAGCTGATGGACGTCGCGGACCGCATCAAGGGCCGGCTCGGCGACGAGTCGGCGACCGTGCTCGGCGCGGCCGTCGACGGGCGCGTGCACCTCGTCGCGGTGGTCACGCCGGCGCTCATCGCGCGCGGTGTCAAGGCCGGCGCGGTCGTCAAGGCGGCCGCCGCGGCCGCCGGCGGCGGGGGCGGGGGACGGGACACGATGGCGCAGGCCGGCGGCCGCGACCCGGACAGGCTGCCCGAGGCGATCGCCGCCGCCCGAGCGGCGATCGAATCCGCACTCGCACACGGATGACCGGCAGGCCGGCGGCGCGAGTCCTCGCCCTCGACTACGGGGTCGCGCGCTGCGGCTGCGCGCTGAGCGATCCGACCGCCACGCTGGCGACGCCGATCGAGCCTGTCCTGCGGCCCGCGACGCGCAAGGGCCTGGCGCGCGTCGTCGACCTCGTGCGCGAGCGCGGCGTCGGCCGCGTCGTCGTCGGCCTGCCGCTGTCGCTGTCGGGCGGCGACTCGGCGCAGACGCAGGAGACGCGCGCCTGGGCGCAGCGGCTCGCCGAGCGCGTCGACGTCCCGGTGGAGCTCTACGACGAGCGCTTCACGACGCTGATCGCCAGCCGCGACCCGGGCGATCCGGCATCGTCGGAGGACTCGCGCGCGGCCGCTCATCTGCTCGCCGGGTGGCTGGCAGCGCACGATGCGCGGGAGGCTGGGTAGCGTTCATGGCGAATCCAACGGCATGAGCAGGTCACGCCGAGACGAACCGGGTCCAGGCAGCGAGCGGTCGGCTGAGGAACGCGAACGTGCGCGGCTGGAGCGCGAAGCCCGCCGGCAGGGTACGGCCTCGTCGAGTTCGTCGAAGCCGTCCAGGTCGTCCAAGCCACCCAGGTCAGCCAAGCCATCCAGACCGTCCGCACGGTCGTCGAGTCCGTCCAGTCCATCCAGTCCGCCCGCTCCATCCGCCGCGCCCACGTCGTCCGCCGCGCCCGATCCAGCACCGCCACAGCCAGAGCATGCCCAACCGCTTCCGACCCGCCGTCGAACGCCGGCATCCAAGGGCCCGCCGGGGCCCCGGCCTGGATCCGCGGGCGAGGCGGGCGCGCGGCGCACTCGTCCCACCCGCACACCGCCGCGCAGCGACGACGCCCCGTCGGCGCCCAACGGCCGGCGCCGCCCGGCCGGCGGGAGGACCGCGCCGGCCGCTGCGGTCCGCCGCATCCAGCCCCAGCCGCCGGCGCCGCCGGCTGCCCCCGCAGGCGCGCTGGATGACGAGACCGAGCGGCCGATCGGCATCCGCCGCGCGCGCCGCGCGCCACGCCCCGTCGTGACACCGCCCGGAGACAGGTTCGGCGGGCCGGCACGCCGCCGGCGCCGGTCGGTCGCAGGCCGGCTGCTCGGCCTGCTCGCGCTCGCGGTGCTCGCCGTCGTCGTCACCGGCGCGCTGATGCTCTTCCAGCCGTTCGGCAGCGCGGAGGGCGCGCGGGTGCAGGTCACGATCGCCGAGGGCGCCGGCGCCCGGGCGATCGGCGATCAGCTCGCCGAGGCGGGGGTCGTCAGCTCGGGTCTGTTCTTCAGCCTGCGCGCGACGCTCGCCGGCAAGCGCGACAGCCTGCGCTCGGGGCGCCACACGCTGCACAAGGACATGACCTACTCCAACGCGATCGCGGCGCTCAGCGAGCCCGAGCTGGCGACGAAGGCGCCCACGATCAAGGTCACGATCCCCGAGGGGCGCTCGCGCCGGGAGATCGCGCCGATCGCCGAGCGCGCCGGCCTGAAGGGCGACTATCTCGAGGCCTCCAAGCGCTTCCGCGGCGCGCTCAGCCCGTTTCGCTACGGCGCGCCGCGCGGCACCCGCTCGCTGGAGGGATTCTTGTTCCCGGCGACCTACGAGCTGCGCCCGGGCGCGCCGGCGCGCGACCTCGTCGAGCGCCAGCTCGCCGCCTTCCGCGACAACTTCGCGGGCGTCGACCTTGCGCGCGCGCGCAAGCGCAACCTGACCGGCTACGACGTGCTGATCATCGCGTCGATGGTCGAGCGCGAGGCCCAGCTCGCCAAGGAGCGCCCGCTGATCGCCGCCGTCATCTACAACCGGCTCAAGGACGGCATGCCGCTCGGCATCGACGCGACTTCGCGCTACGCGCTGCAGAAGCCCAGCGGCGCGCTGACGCAGTCCGAGCTCGAGCTCGACTCGCCCTACAACACCCGCAGGCGCGCCGGGCTGCCGCCGACCCCGATCGGCAACCCCGGCCTGTCCTCGATCCGCGCGGCGGCGGCGCCCGCGAACGTCGACTACCGCTACTTCGTCGTCAAGCCGGGAACCTGCGGCGAGCACGCCTTCTCGAAGACGAACGAGCAGTTCCAGCGCGATTCACAGCGCTACAACAGGGCGCGCGAGGCGGCCGGCGGCAAGTCCCCCACGACGTGCTGATGGCCGCTGCGGCGCCGCCGGGGGAGTGGTCCGACAGCCGCTTCGGCGTCCTCGGCTGGCCGGTCGGCCACAGCCGCTCGCCGGCGATGATGCAGGCGGCCGGCCTCGAGCGCTACCAGCGCCTGCCCGTGCCCCCCGAGGTCTTCGCCGACACCGTGCGTGCGCTGCACGGCGCGGGCTTTCGCGGCGCGAATGTCACGATCCCGCACAAGGAGGCGGCGCTCGTGCTGTCGACGAGCGCCAGCGACGCGGCGCGCGAGATCGGCGCAGCGAACACCCTGACCTTCGGCGCGGGCGGCGAGATCGCCGCCGAGAACACCGACGCCCCCGGGCTGATCGCCGCCCTCGGCGACCGGCCGCTGCGTTCGGCGCTGGTCCTGGGCGCCGGCGGCAGCGCGCGCGCGGTCGTCTGGGCGCTGGCCCGGGCGGGCGCGGAGGTCTCGATCTGGAACCGGACGCCGCAGCGCGCGGAGGGCCTTGGCGCACGCGTCGTGCGGCGCCCGGTCGCCGCCGACGTCCTCGTGAACTGCACCAGCGTGGGTCTCGACCGTTCGTCCAACGCGTTCAAGGACCTGCCGCTGGACGCCGATGGGCTAACCGAGTACGCGACAGTGGTGGACCTCGTCTATACGGCAGGTACGACGATGCTGATTTCAGAGGCTTCTGAGCATGGAATCGACACCGTCGACGGCCTCGAGATCCTGGTTCGTCAGGGCGCGTTGAGCTTCACCATCTGGACCGGCCAGGCCGCCCCGTTGGACTCGATGCGCACGGCCGCGCGCGATATCAGACCCGAAGCCCGATGCTCCCGGAACCCATCCCACTGAAACCAGTTCCCGCACACGGCCCGAGCCCCGACGGCATCACGAAGCCGCGCCATCCCGGCGGACCGGCGCGCTTCCTGACGGACGTGATCGTCGATCTCGGGCTCGTCGAGCGCGATCGCGTCGCCGCCGCGATCGACGAGGGCCGGCGCTCGGGCAAGATGCCCGAGGACGTTCTCATCGAGCACGGCGTCCTGACCGCCGAGGGACTGTCGCGCGCCGTCGCCGAGCGCCACGGCCTCGACCACCTCGACCTCGGCGTCTTCCAGCCCGACATGGCCGCCGCGAACCTGATCTCGATTCCTGCGGCCAAGCGCTACGAGGCCGTCCCCGTCGCGTTCATCGACGACCGCACCCTGCTCGTCGCGATGGCCGATCCCGCCAACGTGCTGGCGGTCGACGACATCGCGCTGCTCACCGGCAAGGAGATCCGGCCCGCCGTCACGAGCCGCGAGGACATCCTCGGGCTGATCTCGCGGCTGACGCGCCTGGACCACGTCATCGCCGACGATTTCGAGGACGACGCCGAGCAGGGTCCCGCCGAGGTCGTCGACCTGCGCGAGTCCGCCGACGACGCGCCGGTCATCCGCCTCGTCAACCAGATCATCGCCCAGGCCGTCGAGCAGGGCGCCTCCGACGTCCACCTCGAGCCCACCGGCAACGAGCTGCGCGTGCGCTTCCGGGTCGACGGCGTGCTCGTCGAGTCGACGACCGTGCAGCGGCGGATGGTGCTCGGCGTCATCAGCCGCATGAAGATCATGAGCGACCTCGACATCTCCGAGCGGCGCATCCCGCAGGACGGCCGCGTCGGCCTGACGATCGACGGCCACAAGATCGACCTGCGCGTCGTCACGCTGCCCAGCGTGCACGGCGAGTCGGTCGTCATGCGCATCCTCGACAAGTCCAACGTCGTGATGGAGCTCGACAAGCTCGGCATGGCCGCGCAGGAGCGAGAGCGCTTCGAGCGCGCCTTCCATCAGGCCTACGGCGCGGTGCTGGTCACGGGCCCGACCGGCTCGGGCAAGTCGACGACGCTGTACGCCGCACTGGGCCAGCTCAACACGATCGAGAAGAACATCATCACGATCGAGGACCCCGTCGAGTACCAGCTGGACGGCATCACGCAGGTGCAGGTCAACGCGAAGGCCGGCCTGCACTTCCACACTGGCCTGCGCTCGATGATGCGCGCCGACCCCGACATCATCATGGTCGGCGAGATCCGCGACCGCGAGACGGCGCAGATCGCGGTCGAATCGGCGCTCACCGGCCACCTCGTGCTCTCGACGCTGCACACCAACGACGCCGCGAGCGCGATCGCCCGCCTCGTGGAGATGGGCATCGAGCCGTTCCTCGTCGCCTCGGCGATCGACAGCGTCGTCGCCCAGCGGCTGGCCCGAAAGCTCTGCCAGCACTGCAAGGAGCGCCAGATCATCACGTCCGAGGAGCTGCGCAACAACGGGATCCGCAGCCAGTTCGACATGGAGGCATACGGCCCCCGCGGCTGCCAGCGCTGCGGTCACTCCGGCTACAAGGGACGCGTCGGCCTGTACGAGGTCATGACCGTCTCCGACGAGATCCGCAAGCTCGCGCTGGCGCGCGCCCCCGGCCCGGAGATCGCCGACGTCGCCGTGCGTCAGGGCATGCGCCTGCTGCGCGACGACGGCATCGAGAAGGTCCGCAACGGCCTCACGTCGATCGCCGAGGTCACGCGCGTGACCGGCACCGGGGCGGCGGCGATCGAGTCGACGGCGTAGGCGACGGGCTGCCGGCAGCCGGCGGGCCGTCCACAGACGTCGCGCCGGAGGCCTCCGGCGCGGATGCCGCACGCCGCACCGGCCCTGCGCCGGGGCCGGCTGCTCAGGAGCCGGAGGGCACCTCGGCCGCCGGCGTCGGCGGCGCGTCCTCCTCGCCGGGCAGGCCGTCCGGCGCGCTGTCGCCGGGCGCGCAGCCGGGCTCCCACCCGGCCGCCCTGTAGGCGTCGTCCTGGTCGAGCGTCTCCTTCTCCAGCAGCGCCTGCGTGAGCGACTCGAGCCGCTCGCGGTTGGCTTCGAGCATGCGCCGCGCGCGCTCGTAGCAGCCCTCGACGATCCGTCTCACCTCGCGGTCGACCAGCTCGCGCGTGTCGTCGGAGACCGACAGCGGGCCGTGCGCCCCGTATTCGCCGTCCTCGCCCGGCGGCGGGATGACCGAGACGAGCCCGATCACGTCGGACATGCCCCAGCGGCCGACCATCTGGCGCGCGATCGCCGTCACCTGCTCGAGGTCGTTCTCGGCGCCGGTCGTGACGTTGCCGTAGACGAGCTCCTCGGCCGCGCGCCCGCCGAGCGTCCCGACGATGCGGCCCTCCAGGTAGCGCGCGTCGTAGCCGTAGCGGTCCGCCGACGGCGACTGGAACGTCACGCCGAGCGCCCGCCCGCGCGGCACGATCGACACCTTGCGGACCGGGTCGGCGCCGGGCTCGAGCATCCCGAGGACGGCGTGCCCGGCCTCGTGGTAGGCGGTCCGCTCGCGCTCCTCGGCGGAGAGCGTGATCCGGCGCTCGGCGCCCAGCACGATCCGCTCCAGCGCGTCGGCGAGATCTGCCTGCGTGACCTGCGTCCGCTTGCGCCGCGCGGCGATCAGCGCGCCCTCGTTGATCAGGTTGCGCAGGTCGGCGCCGACCATCCCGGGGGTCGTGGAGGCGATCCGGCCGAGGTCCACGTCGTCGGCCATCGGGACGGAGCGCGTGTGGATCTGCAGGATCTGCTCGCGGCCGTCGCGGTCGGGCGGGTTGACGGTCAGCCGCCGGTCGAAGCGGCCGGGCCGCAGCAGCGCCTTGTCGAGGATCTCCGGGCGGTTGGTGGCGGCCAGCACGATCACGCCCTCCGACCCGGTGAAGCCGTCCATCTCGGTGAGGATCTGGTTGAGCGTCTGCTCGCGCTCGTCGTTGCCGCCGCCGAAGCCGCCGCCGCCGCCGCGGGCGCGCCCGATCGCGTCGAGCTCGTCGATGAAGATGATCGCGGGCGCCGCCTTCTTGGCGGTCTCGAAGAGGTCGCGCACCCGCGAGGCGCCGACGCCGACGACCATCTCGACGAACTCCGAGGCGCTGAGCGAGAAGAACGGCACGTCGGCCTCGCCGGCGACGGCGCGCGCCAGCAGCGTCTTGCCGGTGCCGGGCGGGCCCGACAGCAGCACGCCCTTGGGGAAGGAGACGCCGAGCTTGCGGTAGCGGTCGGGGTTCTTGAGGAAGTCGACGATCTCACGCAGCTCGTCCTCGACCTCGTCGATCCCGGCGACGTCGTCGAAGCTCACGCGCTGTGACGTGTCGTCGTAGCGCTTGGCCTTCGAGCGCCCGAGTGCGAGCATCCCGCCGCCGCCGCTGCTGCGCCGGATGAAGTAGAAGATCAGGGCGAGGATCAGCAGAAACGGGCCGAACGAGATCAGCAGCGTCAGCAGCACCGAGCGCCCCTCCTCGATCGGCCGCGCGTTGACCTCGACGTCCTCGTCGATCAGCAGCTCGAGCAGCTCCCCGTCGTCCTGCGCGAACGCCGGCCGGACGGTCTCGAAGCGCTTCTCGGGGCCCTCGCCCTCGAACGTCACGGCCCTGGCGAACTCGCCCTGGATGACGTCGTTGCGGCCGCTGACCTCGGTCACGTTGCCGGCCTGCACCTGCTCGCGGAAGAACGTGTAGGGCACCTCGAGGCGGCGCTCCTCGTTTGACGGGATGAGCTGACCGAGGACGATGTTCAGCGCCAGCACCGCGAGGACGAACCACCACAGGCGCCGGCCGCCGGGAAGCCTCGGCGTGCGGCCGCGTCCGTTCGGCGGCGTCTTGCCGTCGCCGGCGCCGTCGCGCTCGCCCTCGACGCGCCACGGGGGGCTCTCGGACGACTTGTCCGGGCGCGTGCGCTTCCTCAGCTCGGCCATACCTGGCCCTGATCATACGGTCGTCCATTTCGCACCCTCAAGCGACCGCTGGCGACGGCGACGGGTCGATAGCCCGCCGTAATGAGCTTCGACTTCGCCGATCTACTGCTCGAGGTCATCGAGCGCAACGCCTCCGACCTGCATCTCACGGCCGGAGCGCATCCGACGGTACGGGTCCGGGGTCACCTCCAGGCACTGGAGGAGTATCCCGTCATGACCACCGACCAGACACGCGAGATCGTCTACTCGATCCTCTCCAACGACCAGCGCCAGCGCCTGGAGACCGACTGGCAGATCGACTTCGCCTACGCGATCCCCGATCGGGCCCGGTTCCGTGTCAACGCCTACTACCAGCGCGCTGCGATCGGCGCGGCGTTCCGCCTGATCCCGTTCTCGATCAAGACCGTCGAGGAACTCGGGCTGCCGGTCGTCATGCACGAGCTCGCCAAGCGGCCGCGCGGCCTGATCCTCGTCACCGGCCCGACGGGCTCGGGCAAGTCGACCTCGCTGGCCGCCGTCGTCGACGAGATCAACTCCAGCCGCGAAGAGCACATCATGACGATCGAGGATCCGATCGAGTTCCTCCACGGCCACAAGAAGTGCATCGTCAACCAGCGCGAGATCGGCTCCGACGCCCAGTCCTTCGCGGCCGGCCTGAAGGCAGCGCTGCGCCAGGATCCCGACGTGATCCTCGTCGGCGAGATGCGCGACCTGGAGACGATCCACACGGCCCTGACCGCGGCCGAGACCGGCCACCTCGTCTTCGCCACGCTGCACACGCAGGACACGCCGCAGACGATCGACCGGATCATCGACGTCTTCCCCTCGTCCCAGCAGCAGCAGGTTCGCGTCCAGCTGTCGGTCGCGCTGCAGGGCATCATCACCCAGCAGCTGCTGCCGACCGCCGACGGCGCAGGGCGCGTCGCGGCCTGCGAGGTGCTGCTCGCCACGCCGGCGATACGCAACCTGATCCGCGAGGGCAAGACCCACCAGATCTACTCCTCGCTGCAGACCGGCGCCAACATCGGCATGCAGACGATGGACGCGGCGCTGGCGACGCTCGTGCGCCAGGGCAAGATCACCCAGAAGCTCGCAGAGTCCCGTTCCTCGACCCCGGAGGAGCTGCGCCGTCTGCTTGGCGCAGGCTCCTTCGCCGTGAACTAGGTGCCGACCATATGAGCACGTACGTCTTCAAGGCGATCGACCTCACCGGCCAGCAGGCCAAGGGCGAGGTCGAGGCCGAGTCCAAGCAGTCCGTCGCCGACCAGCTCAAGCAGAAGGGGCTGATCGTCCTCGACATCGGGGAGAAGAGCGCCGCCCGCAAGGACATCGAGCTTCCCTGGGCCAACAAGATCAAGATCGGCGACCTGTCGATCATGACGCGCCAGCTGGCGACGATGGTGTCCAGCGGCATGACGATCCTGCGCGCGCTCTACGTGCTCGAGGCGCAGACCGAGAACAAGAAGCTCGCCGAGCAGCTCGTCGACGTGCGCAAGGACGTCGAGGCCGGCCTGCCGCTGTCGGACGCGCTGGAGCGCCACTCCAAGACCTTCAGCCCGCTCTACGTGGCGATGGTGCGCGCCGGCGAGACCGGCGGCGTGCTGGAGGAGTCGCTGCTGCGGATCTCCGACCAGCTCGAGAAGGAGGAGTCGCTGCGCCGGCAGGTGAAGTCCGCGATGGCCTACCCGATCGTCATCCTGTCCTTCGCGATGGTCGTCATGCTCGGCATGGTCGCCTTCATCGTGCCCGTCTTCGCCGGCGTGTTCGAGGAGATCGGCGGCGACGCCGAGATGCCCGCGATGACGCAGTTCGTGATGGGCATCTCGGACATCGTGACCGGCAAGTGGTACCTGCTGCTGGCGGGCACGATCGCCTTCGTCGTCGCCTTCGCGAAGTTCAAGAAGACCGACAGGGGTCGCGCGCTGACGCAGCGCTTCCTGCTGCGGATCCCGTTCAAGATCGGCGACATCTTCCACAAGGTCGCGCTCGCCCGCTGGTCGCGCACGTTCTCGGCGCTGATGGGCGCCGGCGTGCCGCTGCTGCAGGCGATCGACATCACCAAGCAGACCGCCGGCAACGTCGTCGTCGAGGAGGCGATGGACAACGTAACGACGAGCGTCAAGGCCGGCGGCACGATCGCGCAGCCGCTGATGGACTCGCCGGTCTTCCCCTCGATGGTCGGCCACATGGTCAAGGTCGGCGAGGAGACGGGCGCGCTGACGACGATGCTCTCGAAGATCGGCGACTTCTACGAGGACCAGGTCGCCGCCTCGGTCAAGGCCCTCACCTCGATCCTCGAGCCGGTGATGATCGTGTTCGTCGGCGGCATCGTCGGCTTCATCGTGATCTCGATGTACCTGCCGCTGTTCAGCGTCTTCGACGCGATCACGTAGCCGCCGCCCCTTCAGCGGCAGACCGCAGCCCTGCAGAGCCCCGCTTCGGCGGGGCTCCGGCAATACGGGACGGTCAGGGCCCGGCCGGCGCGGGCGCGCCGCGCCGCGCCGCGCCGCCGGCGCCCGTCGCGAGATCGGCGATCGGCGGTCGCAGGCGCACGGCCGTGTAGCGTGAGGGCGGATGGCCGACCGCCTCGGGCCCGACCGCACCAACGCGCTGCTGCTCGTCGTGGCGATGGTCGCGCTCATGTGGATGACCGAGGTCGTCGATCAGATCGGATTCGGCGACCTGGACGCCTACGGCATCCACCCGCGCGAGGTCGACGGCCTGCCGGAGATCGTGGCCGCGCCGTTTCTGCATGTCGGCTTCGGCCACCTGATCTCCAACACGGTGCCGTTCCTCGCCATGGGCGCCGCGATCGCGCTCGGCGGCCTCGTCCGCGTCGCGCTCGTGACGCTCGTCGTCGCGCTCGTGAGCGGCTTCGGCACCTGGTTGATCGCGGACTCCGACTCGATCCATCTCGGCGCCAGCGGCGTCGTCTTCGGCTATGCCGCGTACCTCGTCGCGCGCGGCCTCTTCAGCCGCCGCCTCGTCGAGCTCGGCGTCGGCGCGCTCGTCGTCGGCATCTGGGGCATCGGCATGCTGCAGGGTCTGCTGCCGCAGGAGCGGATCTCCTGGCAGGCCCACCTGTTCGGCGCCGTCGGCGGTGTGATCGCGGCGGCGATGTTCGCGCGGCGCAGCGCGCGTACGGTGCGGCGAGCCGCAACGTCGCAGTCCGCGTGACGCGATCGGATGGCGACCGCCGGCTGGCGAGGCTGGATCCGGGTCAGCCGCCGGGGCTCGCTGACCGGGTGATCCAGGGTCAGGCGGCGACCGCCACCCGCGGCTCGCACAGCGCGCCGACGTCGGGCGCGCGATCGAGCACCTGCGGCAGCCGCATGACGGCCAGCGCGCCGAGCAGCGCGGGAAGCCCGAGCTGGAAGGCGCGGTACGCGAGCACCGCCGCGGCCGCCGTGCTCAGCGGCGTCCCGTAGAGCACGAGCGCGGCGATCAGCCCGCCGTCGGCGCCGCCGACGCCGCCGGGAAGCGGGATCAGGCCGCCGAGCTGGCCGAGCACGTAGGCGAGCGCGAGCGCGCCGATCGGCGGCAGCGCGTCGAGCGCGACGAAGGCGGCGCCCAGCGCGAGCAGGTCGAACGCCATGAACCCGATCGCCCCGGCGAGGATGAGCGGATTGCCGCCGCGTGCCAGCCGCACCGCATCCCCGATGCCGGCGCCCAGCGCCGCCAGCACCCGCCCGAGCCGTCCCCGGCGCGGCCTGGAGGCGAGGCGGGGCAGCGCGAGCACGCCGCAGATCACGAGCGCCGCGGCGACCGCCGGGCCCGCCGTCCAGAGCAGCGCGCCGCCGGCCAGCGCCAGCGCGGCGCCGGCGATCACGGCCGTGAAGAAGTTCACCGAGCTCGTCAGCACGTAGAAGGCGACGGTCCGGCGGGCGAGGCGCTCGCTCGGCATCCCGGTCTTGCGCAGCGCCCATGCCGCGAGCGCGAGGCCGCCCGCGCCACCGGAGGGCAGCAGCACGTTCGTGCCCTGCGCGGCCATCCCCACCTCGTAGCTCAGCCGCCACGGCAGCCGGTTGCAGAAGACGCCGCGGAAGGCCGCGACGAACGCCAGGCAAGAGAGGATCTGCAGCAGGCCGGCGGCGAGCAGCCAGCCGGCGGCGGCGCCCGACAGCTGCTCGCGCACGTCGGCGAGGCCGGGCAGCGAGGAGACGGCGAAGGTCAGCGCGGCGAGGACGCCGACGACGAGGGCGAGGCGCAGAGCGAGCCGGCGGCGGTCGGGGAGGAGGTCGACCGCCGCCGGCTCGTCAACTGCGTACGCGGACACGGGGAGGGGTCCCGTCGACAGCGGTAAGCGTCATGCCCTGCCCTCGGACGGTTCGGAAGAGCTCGCCGGGATCGACCGCGGGCACGGTCGTCGTCCCCTCGACGTAGCTGGAACTCGGGTCCGGTTGCATGGCTGCAATCTCCCAGTGCAGCGCGTGGCGGGCGAGGGGGGCTGCACGTCAATCAGGGTGCGGCTAGCCGCACCTCCCGGCCGACCGCCTCCGACCGCGGGCCGGCCGCCCCGACGTCAGTCGCCGGCGGGCGTCAGCGGTCGAGGTACTGCAGCACCGCCAGCACGCGCCGGTGCCCGTCCTCGGCGGCGCTCAGGCCGAGCTTGGAGAAGATGCTCGTCACGTGCTTCTCGATCGCGCGCTCGGTGACGACCAGCTCGCGCGCGATCGCGTTGTTCGAACGCCCCTGGGCCATCTGGCCGAGAACCTCGCGCTCGCGCGGCGTCAGGCGGTCCAGCGGGTCGTCGCCGCGCCGCCTGCCGAGCAGCTGCGCGACGACCTCCGGGTCGAGCACCGAGCCGCGCGAGCCGACGCGGCGCAGCGCGTCGACGAAGGCGTCGACGTCCGCGACGCGGTCCTTGAGCAGGTAGCCGACGCCCTCCGCGCTGCCCTGCAGCAGCTCGAGCGCGTAGCCCTCGTCGATGAACTGCGAGAGCACCATCACGCCGACGTCGGGCATCTCGCGGCGGATCTCCTGCGCGGCGCGCAGGCCCTCGTCGGTCTGCGTCGGCGGCATGCGGATGTCGGTCACCGCGACCTGCGGCTTGTGGGCGCGAACCTTGCGCAGCAGGTCCTCGGCGTCGGCCGCCTGGGCGACGACGTCGAAGCCGGCGTCCTCGAGCAGGCGGGCGAGGCCCGCCCGCAGCAGGACCGAGTCGTCGGCGATCACCACGCGCATCCGCGTAGCCTCGCATCCCGGGCGGTCGTGCGGAGCGCTTCTATGCCGCGGAGCCGAGCAGGCGGTCCAGCGCCGGGCCGCAGACGTCGTGCTTGGCGACGAACCCGCGCGCGCCGCAGCTCGTCGCGCGCTCGGGGTACAGCGGGTCGTCGGAGCTCGAGGTCACGACGAGCGCCGAGCTGCAGCCGCCGGTCGCGAGGCGGTCGGCGAGGTCGAAGCCGTCCATGTCGGGCAGGCGCACGTCGAGCAGCACGATGTCGGGCCGCAGCTCGCAGATCGCCGCCAGGCCGGTCTGGCCGTCGGTCGCCTCGCCGACGACCTCGTAGCCGTCGGCCTGCAGCAGCTCGCGCGCGAGCGCGCGAAACGCAGGGTGGTCGTCGACGATCAGGACGGTGGGGGACACACAGGCATTCTCGGCCCAGGCCGGAGCGGTCGTAATAGGGGCCAGCACTACCCCTCGTGCGGACAACCGAACCCTGGCTCGCCGGCCAGCCGCATCGTCACCGCACCGGATCGATGGAACGCTGCCGTTCATGCCAACTCCATCTCGCAACCTCGCAACCCGTGCCGGTCGTTGGAGCGCCCGCCACCGCAAGATCGCCATCTTCGGCTGGCTCGCGTTCGTCGTCGTCGCCGGCGTCGGCGGCAGCGCCGCCGGCCTGAACACCTTCGTCTGGCAGGAGAACGGGCCGGGCGAAGCGGGTCGCGCCGACAAGGCGATCTTCGACCACTTCCCGCGTCATGCGGAGGAGTCCGTCCTCGTGCAGTCGCGCAGCGCCGGCGCGAGGACCGGCGACCCAGCCTTCAAGGCGGCGGTCGCCGACGTCCAGCGCCGCCTGGCGAGCACCCCGCACGTGACGCACGTGAAGTCCCCGTTCGCCGCCGGCAACGAGGGGCAGATCTCGCGCGACCGCCGCTCGGCGCTCGTGTCCTTCCAGCTCGCCGGCGACTTCGACGTCACCGAGCAGCGCGTCGGCGCGCCGCTGAAGGCCGTCGCCGCCGCCCAGGCCGCCAATCCCGGCCTGCGGATCGCGCAGTTCGGCGACGCGAGCTCGGCCAAGGCGCTCGGCGAGGTCTTCGAGAAGGACTTCAAGAAGGCCGAGACGCTCTCGCTGCCCGTGACGCTGCTGATCCTGATCGTCGCCTTCGGCTCGCTCGTCGCCGCCGGGCTGCCGCTGCTGCTGGCCCTCTCGGCGGTGTTCGGCACGATCGGCCTCGTCTCGCTGTTCAGCCAGGCGTCGCCGGTCGACGAGTCGATCACCTCGGTGATCCTGCTCATCGGCCTGGCCGTCGGCGTCGACTACTGCCTGTTCTACCTGCGCCGCGAGCGCGAGGAGCGGGCCGCGGGGCGCAGCGCCGAGGCGGCGCTCGAGGCCGCGGCGGCGACCTCCGGTCGCGCCGTCCTCATCTCCGGCTTCACGGTGATGGTCGCGATGGCCGGGATGTACTTCACCGGCTCGAGCACGTTCTCGTCGTTCGCGACGGGCACGATCATGGTCGTCGCGGTCGCGATGGTCGGCTCGATCACGGTGCTGCCGGCGCTGCTGTCCAAGCTCGGCGACCGCGTCGAGAAGGGCCGCATCCCGTTCCTGCACCGCCTGCGCTCGCGCGACGGCGACTCACGGGTCTGGGGCGCGATCCTCGACCGCGTGCTCGCGCGGCCGAAGATCTCGGCGTTCGTCGCGACGACGGCGCTCGTCGTCATGGCGATTCCCGCGCTCGGGCTGAAGACCGGCGTTCCGGGCACCGACTCGCTGCCGCGCGACCTCGCCGTGATGCAGACCTTCGACCGCATCGAGGCCGCGTTCCCCGGTGGACCGCTGCCCGCGATCGTCGCGATCGAGGCCGACGACGTCACGTCGCCCGCCGTCAGCGCCGCGATCGACGAGCTGCGCCGCGACGCGCTGGCCGGCGGCCAGGTCCGCCAGCCGACGCAGCTCGACGTGAGCCCCGACAAGCGCGTCGCGCGCCTCGCCCTGCCGCTCGCCGGCAACGGCTCGGACGCGGCGTCCGAGGCGGCGCTGGCGACGCTGCGCGACAGGCTCATCCCGCAGACGATCGACAGGTCCGGCGCCGAGGCGTTCGTCAGCGGCCAGACCGCGCAGAGCCGCGACTTCAACGACCTCATGAAGGGCAACGCGCCGATCGTGTTCGCCTTCGTGCTGTCGATGGCGTTCGTGCTGCTGCTCTTCACGTTCCGCTCGATCGTCATCCCGATCAAGGCGATCGTGCTGAACCTGCTGTCGGTCGGTGCGGCGTACGGCGCGCTCGTGTTCCTGTTCCAGGACGGCCACGGCGAGAAGCTGCTCGGCTTCGAGTCGACGGGCTCGATCACCTCGTGGCTGCCGCTGTTTCTGTTCGTGATCCTGTTCGGCCTGTCGATGGACTACCACGTGTTCATCATCAGCCGGATCCGCGAGGCGTTCGACCGCGGCATGAGCACCGAGCAGGCCGTCGCGCACGGCATCAAGTCGACCGCCGGGGTCGTGACCAGCGCCGCGATCGTGATGGTCGCCGTGTTCTCGATCTTCGCGACGCTGACGGCGATCGAGTTCAAGCAGATGGGCGTCGGCCTCGCGTTCGCGGTCCTCGTCGATGCGACGATCGTGCGAGCCGTGCTGCTGCCGGCCACGATGAAGCTCCTCGGCGACTGGAACTGGTATCTGCCGCACGGGCTGCGTCGGATCCCGCGGATCGTCCACGAGCCGTCGCTGGAGACGCACTGATCGGGGCGATCGCACCGGTTGTGCTGCATCGCCCGCGGGGGCCGGAGTAGAGTTCTCCGGCCCCCGACATCCGAGGGCACACTGCCGTGCTGCGACGGAGCCTCAGGACCCACATCACGACGAAGGTGGTGGCGCTCAGCGCAGCCGCGGCGATCCTGCTCGGCGCAGCGCTCGTCACCCTGATCGTCGCCGTCACCGCCCAGCGCGACGCCGCCCGGATCGCGTTTCGCTCCCACCAGGCGCTGAGCCTCGCCAACCAGCTCGAGAAGTCGCTGCTGTCGATCGAGAGCGGGCTGAACCGCTACGTCGAGTCGACCGAGGAGCGCTACCTCGTCTCCGCGCAGCGTGAGCTTGCCGCCTACCCGGCGGAGACGCGGCGCCTGGCCGGGCTGGTGTCGGACGCCGCCGGCCAGCAGCGCCGCGTGCAGGAGCTCGCCGACGCGATCCGCGACTACGACGACCTGTGGGCGAAGTCGCTCGTCGAGATCGTCGCCGAGGACGGCTTCGAGGTGGCGCGCAGCCAGGTCCAGACCAACGGCGGTCGCGCGCGGCTGGACCGCGTGCGCGCGCAGTTCGAGAGCCTCTTCGACCGCGAGCGCGCCGTGATCCGCGCCCGCGAGCGCGCCGCCGAGCGTGGCTCGTCGCGCGCGATCGGGCTGGGCATCGGCGGTCTCGGCCTCGTCCTCGGGGTCGCGCTGGGCTTCACGTACTTCCTGCGCCACTCCGTCCTGCGCCCGGTGCGCACCGTCGCCGAGGCCACCGGCCGGCTCGCCGCGGGCGACCTGTCGACGCGCGTTCCCGCCGACCGCGAGGACGAGCTCGGCCAGCTCGCGCGCGGCTTCAACACGATGGCCGACTCGCTGGAGCGCGGCCGCGAGGAGCTCGAGCACTCAAACGCCGAGCTGACGCGCTCCAACGCCGAGCTCGAGCAGTTCGCCTCGGTCACCTCACACGATCTGCAGGCGCCGCTGACGACGATCTCGATGTATGCCGAGCTGCTCGAGCGCCGCCGCGGCGAGCAGGCCGGCGGCGGGCTGGATCTCGTCGAGGGGATCCGCGGCGCCACGCAGCAGGCGCGCGCACTGATCCGCGACCTGCTCGAGTACTCGCGCGCCGGGCGCGGGCACCTCAGCGTCGAGGACGTGCCGGTCGCCCTCGTCGTCGAGCAGGCGCTCGAGCAGCTGGCCGGCGCGATCGACGAGAGCGGTGCCCGAGTCACGGTCGCCGGCGGCCTGCCGGTCGTGCGCGCCGACCGCGCGAACCTCTGCCGCGTCTTTCAGAACCTGATCGGCAACGCGGTGAAGTTCGCGGGCGAGGACACTCCGCACGTGAGCATCGAGGCCGAGCCTGACGACGGGTACTGGCGCTTCTCGGTGCGCGACAACGGCATCGGGATGAACCCCGAGCATGCACGGCGGATCTTCGAGCCCTTCCAGCGGCTGCACGGCGAGGAGGACTACCCCGGCACGGGAATCGGGCTGGCGGTCTGCGAGCGGATCGTCGACCAGCTCGGCGGGCGCATCTGGGTGTCCAGCCGCCCTGGCGAGGGCAGCGTCTTCTCGTTCACGCTGCCGGCCGCCTCACCCGTGGCGCAAGAGCGGCCGCGCGTGGGGGCTGGGGCATGATCGGGCACGCCGCGCGACGCAGCCTGGCCATCGTCGCCGGCCTGCTGGTCGTCTTCGCGCTCAGCGGCTGCGGTGGATCGGGCGACGACGCGGCGCAGACGACCGGCGCGATCGCCCCGTCGGACGGGCCGCCGATCCGGATCGGCGCGAAGAACTTCACCGAGCAGGCGATCCTCGGCGAGCTCTACCGCCTGGCGCTGGAGGCCAAGGGGTTCGAGGTCGTGCGGAAGGCCGACGTGGGCAGCACCGAGATCATCCACCGGGCGCTGCGCCGCGGCGCCCTGGACATGTACCCCGAGTACGTCGGCGTGCTGCTGTCCGAGGTCGCCGAGGACCGGTCGCGGCCGCGCAGCGCGGCGGCGGCGTACGAGGTCGCCAAGCGCTACGAGGAGCGCGGCGGGTTCACACTGCTCGCGCAGACGCCGTTCTCGGACTCCAACGCGCTCGCGGTGAAGCCCGACTTCGCCCGGCGCCACAAGCTGCGCACGATCGCCGACCTGCGGCGCCTCGAGGGCACGGTCGAGGTCGGCGCGCTGCCGGAGTTCCGCACGCGCTTCGAGGGCCTCGACGGGTTGGAGGAGGTCTACGGCCTGCGCAACCTCAGGGTCGCGCCCGTCAGGGCCGACGGTCGCTACGCCGCGCTCGACAGCGGCGAGGTCGACGTCGCCTCCGTCTTCACGACGGAGGGCCAGCTGGCGAGCGACCGCTACGTCGTGCTGGACGATACGGAGGGGTTGTTCGCCTCCGGACACGTCGCGCCGATCATCAGCACGGCGATCCTCGAGGCGCACGGAGCTCGCCTGCAGACGACGATCGACGCGGTCTCCAAGGCGCTGACGACACCGGCGATGCGCGAGATGAACGCGGCGGTCGATCTGCGCAACCGCCGCCCGGTCGACGTCGCGGCCGGGTTCCTGCGGGCCAACAAGCTGCCCTGACCGCAGCGAGCCCTCCCACGCGCGGGGTGACGCGCTAGCCTGCGGCCGGTGGCGGCGATCCGGGTAGCGGTGTGCGACGACGCCCGGGCGGTGAAGTTCTTCCTGCGCCAGGTGCTCGAGGAGGAGGGCGACATCGAGGTGGTCGCGGCGACGAGCAC
This sequence comes from Thermoleophilia bacterium, assembly GCA_046565905.1. Taxonomy (GTDB): domain Bacteria; phylum Actinomycetota; class Thermoleophilia; order Solirubrobacterales; family Solirubrobacteraceae; genus CADCVQ01. The sequence goes on from JBKHXR010000026.1 coordinate 52,660, forward strand.
CGGCGAGGAGGCACTGGAGAAGCTCGCGAGCTGCCCGACCGACGTGCTGCTGCTCGATCTCGTCCTGCCCGACGTTCCCGAGCCCGCCGATCTCGTCGAGCGGATCCGCGAGCGTTCCGCCGGCACGGCGATCTTGCTGATCTCCAACATGCCCCCGTTCAACCTCGCGAAGGAGGCCGAGCGCCTGAAGGCCGAGGGCTGGATGCCGAAGGCCGCCAAGCCCGCGCAGCTGCGCGACGCGGTGCGCGCGGCGATCGCCTGACAGCGGCGAGCGGCGGTGCGCAGCGCGTCGCTCCCGCACTGCGGCGAACTACCGACGGCGTTCCGTGCCACCGGGCGATGCGGCACGGCGAGCTGCCTGACACGATCGAGCCATGGAGCGGCCCGAGCGTATGCGCGCGCAGGCGCGGATCGAGGCGCTGCCGTCGGTGACGAGCTGCGTGGCGATCGCGATCGGCACGCTCGTCTTCGTCGCCTGGCTGCTCGGGCTCGAGGACGTCAAGCGGCTGGTCCCGGGGCTGCCGCAGATGAAGGCGTACACCGCGCTGGCGCTCGTCTCGCTGGGAGCCGCCGTGCTGCTGCTGCGGGAGGGCCAGCGCGGGCGGCGGCAGCGTGCCGGTCGAGCCGTCGCGCTGGTCGTGGGGCTGTTCGGCGCGGTCGTCGTGGCGCAGTATCTGACCGGCCCGCTGGGCATCGACGAGCTGCTGTTCGAGGATCCGGGGCCGAGCCCGGGCCGACCCGCGCCGCACACGGCGGTCGCGCTCGTGTTCCTCGGCGGCGCGCTCGCGGTCCTGGACAGCGAGTTCCGCGGTCTGCGTCTGAGCACGTGGCTGCTCGCGGCGGCGGCCGGCGTCGTGTTCTCCGCGCTGCTCGGCTACGCCTATGAGGTCGACTTCCTGCGTGCGACGTCGGGCACGACCGGCGTCGCGATCCACACCGTGCTCGGGCTGGCGGCGCTGGTCGTCGGGGTCGCGTGCCTGCGTCCCGAGCGCGGGCCGGTCGCGTTCCTGCGCCGCCAGGACACCGGCGCCGCGATGGCGCGCCGGCTGCTGCCCGCGGTCGTCGGGCTGCCGGTCGTGTTCGGCTTCGCGCGATTGCAGAGCGAGGCCCTCGGACTCGATCCGGCTGTCGGCGTCGCGCTCAACGCGCTCGCGACGATGGCCGTCTTCCTTGCCATCGTGCTCAGCGTCACCACGAGACTCAGCCGAAGCGACGCCGAGCGCGTGCGTGCGGCGGCGGCCACGGGCGAGGCGCTGACGCGCTACCGGGCGCTGCTGGAGGCCACGCCCGACCCGACGATCGTCGTCGACGGCGCCGGGCAGATCGTGCACGCCAACCGGGTCGCCGAGCAGACCTTCGGCTACGAGCCCGGCGAGCTCGCCGGCGCCCCCGTCGAGTGGCTGCTGCCCGAGCGCTTGCGCGCGCTCCACAGGCGCCATCGAGCCCTGTTCGGCGATCATCCCTACGCCCGGCGGATGGGCGGGGGCCGCGAGTTGTTCGCCTGTCGCAAGGACGGCAGCGAACTGCCCGTGGAGATCAGCCTCAGCCCGGTCGTCCAGGCGGCCACGCCGCTGGTGATCGCCGCGATCAGGGACGTGACGCAGCGCAGGCACGCCGAGGCGCGGCTGCGCGAGGCGGCGCACTTCTTCGAGATGTCGCACGACCTTCTGTGCACGGCGACGCTCGACGGCACGTTCCTGGAGCTCAACGGAGCGTGGCAGACGATCCTCGGCTGGAGCGCGGAGGAACTGCGGTCGAGGCCGTTCGTGGAGTTCGTCCACCCCGACGACGTCGAGCCGACGATGCGCGAGACCGCACAGCTGGCCGCGGGCGCGGTGACCGCGCAGTTCACCAACCGCTACCGCACGCGCGCTGGTGACTGGCGCTGGCTGGAGTGGAACGCGACCGGCGTGGTCGGCGAGGGGCTGATCTACGCCTCCGCTCGCGACATCACCGGCCGCGTCCGCGCCGATGAGGCGCGCCGCCAGGCCGAGGAGCAGTTCACCCAGGCCTTCCTGCATGCACCGATCGGCATGGCGCTGACCGCGCTGGACGGCAGCTTCATCAGCGTCAATCCCGCTCTCTGCGAGCTCACGGGCTACTCGGCCGATCAGCTTCGCGCGACCAGCGTGCAGGCGATCAGCCACGAAGAGGACGCCGCCGGAGAGCTCGAGGCTCGCCGGCGGATGCTCGCGGACGCTGCCGGCCGATATAACGGCGAGGCGCGCTTCATCAGCTCGGCGGGCGCGCCGATCCCGGTCGATCTCAGCATGACGCTGGTCAGTTCCGCGCCGGGTCGCCCGTCTCACTTCGTCTTGCAGGTCGTCGACATGTCGGAGCGAAAGCGCTTCGAGGAGCAGCTGCAGTTTCTCGCCGACCACGACCCGCTGACCGGTCTGCTCAACCGCCGCCGCTTCTCCAGCGAGCTCAACCGCGAGCTTGCGCTCGCCGTGCGCTACGGAAGCCGCGGAGCGCTGCTGGCGCTCGACCTGGACCACTTCAAGTACGTCAACGACACGCTCGGCCACTCCGTGGGCGACGACCTGATCACCCGCATCGCCGGGGTCGTGCGGCGCCGTCTGCGCGCGACCGACGTGTTCGCCCGGCTCGGCGGCGACGAGTTCGCCGTCCTGCTGGCGCACGTCGACGAGGAGGAGGCCATGCTCGTGGCCGCCGACCTACTCGGCGCGATTCGCCGGGAAGGCCAGATAGAGGGCGGCAGCCGGGTCACGGCGAGCCTCGGGGTCGCGATGTTCGACGGGCCTGCCGAGGTGACGGCCGAGGAGCTGATGATCGAGGCTGACATCGCGATGTACGAGGCAAAGGAAGCCGGGCGCGACCGCGCGGCCGTGTTCGATGCCGCCAAGGGACGTCGCGAGCGCATGCATGCTCGGGTCACATGGGCCGACCGCATTCACAGCGCACTGGAGAACGACGGCTTCGTCCTGCACGCGCAGCCGATTCTCAGCCTGAGCGGCGACTCGGTCGCGCGCTACGAGCTCCTGATCCGAATGCGCGGCGAGAACGGGGACCTGATCCCTCCCAGCGCCTTCCTCGACGTCGCGGAGCGCTTTGAGCTGATCCAGCAGATCGACCGCTGGGTGCTCGGCGAGGCGATCAGGCTGATCGCCGAGCAGCAACGCGCCGGTCAGGACGTGCGCCTCGAGATGAACCTGTCGGCGAAGTCGGTCATCGACCCGACGCTGCCCGACCTGATCGCTGCGCAACTGCAGGCGAGCGGTGCCGACCCGGGCCGGCTGTGCTTCGAGATCACCGAGACCGCCGCGATCGTCAACATCGAACGCGCCCAGGTCTTCGCGCGGCGCGTGCGAGAGCTCGGCTGCACGTTCGCGCTCGACGACTTCGGCTCCGGCTTCGCATCCTTCTACTACCTCAAGCGTCTCGAGTTCGACTACCTGAAGATCGACGGCGAGTTCATCCGAGGTCTTCCGCAGAGCCACATCAACCAACTCGTGGTGGCGTCGCTCGTGCAGATCGCCAGCGGCCTGGGCAAGCACACGATCGCCGAGTTCGTCGGCGACGAGCAGACCGTCGAGCTTCTCAGGCGCTACGGCGTGGACTACGCCCAGGGCTTCCACATCGCCGAGCCCGGGCCGATCGCGGGGCATCAACCGGGGCCAGCCGCGGCGCTTGGGCCGGCGGCGCCCGCGAACGGATGACCGGCCGGCACATGTGAGGGCCTGCGCGGCGGGCACACCTGCGGCGATCCTCGGTGCTCGTCGGACGGGACGGCGCAGGCGCGCCGTCAGCGCTCGGCGACCGCCACGTGGCGGTCGGGACCGACGGTGAGCGCGCGCTTGCCGTCGAGCAGCTCGAGCAGTTCGTCGCCGACGACCTTGCGGCGCCAGCCCTGAAGCGTGCGGACCTCCGGCGGCGGGCGGCCGTCGCGCATCGCGAGCACGATCCGCTGCAGGTCCGCGCGGGCGGCGATCAGCTCGTACGCCAGCTCCTCCTCGAGCGCGCGGGCGCGCACGAGCGCCTCGGCGAGCGCGATGACGGGCGCGTCGAGCGCATCGGGCTGCGCCGGGCGACGGGAATCGGCGGACGGGTGCGCCCGCGCTCGACCGCCTCGAGGATCGCGCGCCCGCGGCGGCGGATCGTCGACTCGTTGATCCCGCGGATCTGCTCGAGCTGGCGCATCTCGCTGGGCCGGCGCTTGGCGACCTCGACGAGGCCCGCGTCGGAGAGCACCGACGGGATCGGGCGGTCCTGCGCCTCGGCGATCTGCTCGCGCCAGACGACGAGCTCGCGGGCGATCGCGCGCAGCTTCGGGTCCAGCGAGTTGATGCGGGGCAGCCGGGAGAAGATGTTGTCGGGGTCACGCTCGTCGGTGGCGCCGGCGAGCGCGACGCACTCCTCGCGTGCCCAGTCCAGGCGTCCGCGCGCTCGCAGGCGCTCCTGCAGCTCCGCCGCCGCCTGCAGGATGTGGCGGACGTCGTCGCGTGCGTAGTCGATCTGCTCGGCGCTGAGCGGCCGCGCGTCCCAGCGCGTGAAGCTCGCGCTCTTCTTCAGCCGCACGCCGAGCAGCTCGTGCAGCAGCGGCTCGTAGCCGAGTTGCGCGCGCAGGCCCGCGAAGCCGGCGGCGAGCTGCGTGTCGAACAGGTTCGTGATCTCGGTCTGCCACACGCGGCGAAGCAGCGCGACGTCCTGGCGCCCGGCGTGCATCACGATCTCGACCGCCGGGTCGGCGAGCAGCGCGGCGAGCGGCGACGGATCGACCGCGTCGTCGAGCGGGTCGATGACCTCGATGCGGATGTCGCCGTCGGGCGTCGGGGCGGCGACCTGGACCAGGCACAGCAGCGTGCGGTAGCGCCCCTCGCCCATGAACTCCGTGTCGATCCCGAGGCGCCCGCAGCTGCCGGCGAGGTCGGCGATGGCTGCGACCGCGCTGTTGCCGGCGAGATCGCTCAACTGGAAGCGCGCGTCATTCGTCGTCCCGCCGCTCGCTCTCGGCGAGGTACAGCTGGCGCAGCAGCCACACAGTGCCGGCGCCGACGAGCACGACGAGGGCGTACAGCACGCCCGTGAAGCCGGGGTTGAAGACGATTGCGACGATCGCGACGATCACGAGCGCGCCGATCGCGACGGGGACGAAGTAGTTGCTCATGGGGCGAGAACCGTCGCTTCTGTCGGTAGGGCGGATGGATCGAAGCGGGCCAGCAGCTCGTCGAGCGTCGGCGTCTCGCCGGGTCCGGCGAGGCCGACGGAGCGCGCGAGCTCCGCGCGCACCTGCTCGGGCGACTCGCCGGCGGCGACGCGATCGGCGAGCGTCACGGCGCCGTGACGCTTGGCCAGGCGGGCGCCGTCGGGGCCGAGCACGAGCGGCACGTGCGCGTAGCGCGGCGGGGCCAGCCCGAGGCGGGCGGCGACGTGCAGCTGGCGTGGGGTGGTCTCAATCAGGTCCGCGCCGCGTACGACCTCGCCCACCCCCTGCGCTGTGTCGTCGACGACCACGGCGAGATTGTATGCGGCAGCGCCGTCGTTGCGGCGTACGACCAGATCGTCGACGATGCCCTGGCAGCGGCCGAGCAGCCGGTCGGTGAACGCGACGGTCGTCTCTGCGGCGCGCAGGCGCAGCGCCGGCGGGCGCCCGGCGCGCTCGCGCGCGGCGCGCTGCGCGCGGGTCAGCCGGCGGCACGTCCCGGGGTACGCGCCTCCCGGCGGCGCGCCATGGGGCGCCGACGCCGCCTCGCGGATCTCCGCGCGCGTGCAGTAGCAGGGGTAGACGTCACCGGCCGCGTCGAGCCGCTGCAGCGCCTCGGCATACAGCTCTCGTCGCTCCGACTGCCGCACGACGGCGCCGTCCCAATCCAGTCCGAGCGCGGCGAGGTCGGCGAGCTGCCGCTCCGCCGCCCCGGGCCGCACGCGGCCCGTGTCGAGATCGTCGATGCGCATCAGGAAGGCGGCGCCCTGCGAGCGCGCGAACAGCCACGCCAGCAACGCCGTGCGCAGGTTGCCGAGGTGCAGCGTGCCCGTCGGCGACGGCGCGTAGCGCCCGGTGGCGTCCGGCGCGGCGATCAGCGGGTGCGCGCGCGCGGGCGCGAGGAGAGCCCGGCGTCGTCGCCGATCGGCGCGACGCTGACCATCGGATGCTCGCCGGTGCGGACCTCGACGATCACGGCGCTCGCGGTCGACAGCAGCTCGCTGACGCGGCGTCCGGCGATCAGGCGGTCGGCCTCGCAGACACCGGTCGCGCGCAGGAAGCCGTCGAGGTCGGGGCCGTCCATGTCGAGCACGTCGAGCTTGAGCTGCTCGATCCGCGCCGCCGGGCCGGTCGCGCCGGGGGAGGCATGCAGCAGCACGGCGGCGAGGTCGTCGGGGATCCGGTCGGCGTGCGTGACGACGCGATCGAGCAGCTGCTTCGCCGTCGCGTCCGGGCCGAGCTCGGCGAGCCACGCCGCCAGCGGCTCGGGACCGAGCGGGAGGCCATCGATCCGCGCCTCGAGCAGGCCGTCGGAGTAGATCATCACCGTGCCGCCCTCGGGCATCGGCAGCACGGTCTGGCGCTGGCCGGTCGGGAAGCCGACGCCGATCGGCGGCGCCGACGACGCGGTCACGGGCCGGTGGCGGGCCGGGCCGAGGACGATCGGCGGCGGGTGCCCGGCGCTGGCATACGTGAGCGTCCCCTTGACGGGGTCGTGGATCGCCGCGATGACCGTCGCGAAGTCCTCGGCGAGGCGGCCCTCCAGCGAGCGGCCGGCGATCGCGATCGCCTCGCGCGGGGAGAGCCCGGCTTCGAGATGGGCGCGGACGGTGAAGCGCACGAGGGTGGTCTTGGCGAGCGCCTGGCGCCCGTGGCCGGAGACGTCGCCGAGCAGCAGTCCCACGCGACCGTCGGTCAGCGCGAAAGCATCGTAGAAGTCGCCGCCCGCGGCCGGTCCGTCGGCGGGGCGGTAGGCGACGGTCGTCAGCAGCGCGCCCAGGCGCCCGGGGACGGCGGGCAGCAGGGCGGCCTGCAGCAGTCCGATGTCCTCCATCAGGCGCTCGCGCTGGCGCTCGAGGCGGCGCGTGCGGGCGGCTGCGAGGATCGCGTTGATCGCGAGCGCGATGACGAGCAGGCCCAGGATCGCGAGCGCGTACTTCGCCCACGAGGCGAGCACCTCGCCGACGGTGGAGTCGTCGGCGCCGACGTTCGCGCCGCCCGTCAGCCAGTCGATGCCGGCGCCGCTGCCGGGCGGTGGCTGCGACGTCGAGCCGGCACCGCCGGACCGTACCCGGGTGATCGCCTCGGTCGCCTCCGTGACGAGCGGCGTCTCGATCGCCGAGGTCAGGATCGCCGGCGCCGTCGGCGCCGGCGCGATCGGGCCGGTCGCGGGCGATGCCTGCGGCGCCGGCCGCGCCGCGGCGTTGGAGCGGTTGCCGCCGCCGGCCCGCCGGCGGGCGGTGCGCGTGTTCGTGTCGGGCACCGCGACCGAGCCGCTGCTGGGCTCGACCGTGCTCGGCTGTGGCGCCGCCGGGGGCGCGCCGGGGAGATTCGGTCCGGCCGTCGCGGGCGTCTCGCCGACCGGCGAGGCGCCTGCGCCGTTGCCGTTGTCGCCGCGTGCGCTGCTCGCCGACGCGCCGGGTTCGCGCGACGATGCTCCGCGCGGGTCGGCCGCGGGTGGCGGGACGGGCTGTTCGGACGGCGCGGCCGGCACCACCGGCGGCGTACCGGGGTTCTGCTCCGGGGGGGCGGAGGGAACCCAGTCCGGCGGACCGTTCCCGTTCCCGTTCCCGTTCCCGTTCCCGTTGCCGTTCCCGTTGCCGTCGGCCGGTGCATGCGGCGGCGGGCCCGGGTCGGCCGCCGCTGCGTCGCGCGGCGGAGGGTCCTGTGCGGGACGCGCCTTCGTCGCTGCGCGCATCCGGGCCCTGGGCGCGGCCGCGACCTCGCGCTGGCCGGCCGCGACGGCGCCGTCGGCGGCAGCGGCCGCAGGCGCGGCGGGCGGCAGCTGCGGCTTGGGCTTGCTGCCGCCCACCGCGGGCTGCACCGCGAGCAGCGCGACGAGCAGCGCGCATGCGAGCATCTCCAGATGAGACCGGCGGCGGTTCATATTCGTGAGTCAGCGCGCAAGCGAGCGCGAGATCCTTCCGTTGGCGTCCGTACCCCCCGACATCCGCGCATTGTGCCGACGGTCACGCCGCAAGTCCAGCGCTCGCCCCCCGCTTCACCGACGAGTCGGCTGCACAGGCGCGCAGTCGTGTTGCAGCTTCGTGCAAGCGGACGCTGCGCCGGACGCGCGAACCGATCGACTAGCGTGGACTGCCGATGGCCACCTCCGACGAGACGGCGTCCCCCGAGCCGCAGCCCTGCGCCCCCTGCCGCGGGACCGGCCACGTGATCTCGAATCTCGGCGGGACGCCGCAGCAGGTCACCTGCCCGTGGTGCGAGGGCAGCGGCGTGCAGCTGCCCGAGCACGACGCGCAGGCCGCCCGCCGTGCCGCCGGCGGCACGTAGAGCCGCCGCCGGCGCGGGCCGCAGCGCCCGCTGATCGATCGTCCGTCCAGAAGACGGACCGATGCTCGCCGATGATGCGTCCGCCGGCCGATGAGCGGGACGTGCAACGGCAATCGCTTGACGCAGAGGGCAGACCGCTCGTGAGGGCGGGCGACGGATCTCCCGTCATTCACCAGCGCGACTGCGTCGCGGCGAGGGCAAGCACTTCCTCATCACACGGATCCTGGAGGGATCATCACATGCTGCACAACCTGCGCAACCGCGCTTCGGACGAGTCGGGCTTCACGCTCATCGAGCTCCTCGTCGTCGTCCTGATCATCGGCATCCTCGCCGCCATCGCCCTGCCGACGTTCCTCGGTCAGCGCGCCAAGGCGCAGGATTCGTCCGCCAAGGCCGACGCTCGTAACGTCGTGTCGGAGATGGAGTCATGCTTCACGGACGCCGAGACGTACGTGGGCTGCCCCGAGGCCGGCTTCACGCTTCCGACCGGCACCGTCGTCTCCGGCCAGGGCACCGACGGCTACGTGGTCACCGCGACCTCGAAGGCCGGCACGCCGAAGAACACGTTCATCATCACGCGCGCCGGCGGCACCTTCACCCGCACCTGCACCGGCACGGACGGCTGCAACGGCGGCAGCTGGTAGCCCGAACACAACACACTCGACGCAAGGGCGGGCCTTCGGGCCCGCCCTTCGTCGTTGTAGGACAAACGTCCGCTTCCGGCGGCGAGGATTGTCGCCGAGCGCGCGTGCAGACGAAAACGCGTTCACATGGACGAGCGTGGATTCACCCTGATCGAGCTTCTCGTCGTCGTTCTCGTCATCGGCATCCTCGCCGCGATCGCGCTGCCCACCTTCCTCGGCCAGGGCGACAAGGCGCGCGACGCGCGCGCGAAGTCCGACGTGCGCAACGCCGTCTCGCAGATGGAGTCCTGCTTTCGCAGCGCCGAGCTCTACGTCGGATGTCCCGATCTCGGCCATTCGCTGGCGCCCGATGTCGTGGCCACCGTCAGCGCCGACGGCTCGAGCTACAGCGTCCACACGGCGTCGGCGACCGGCACGACCTTCACGATCCAGCGTGCCGCCGGCGGCTACGTGCACACGTGCTCCCAGCCGGACGTCGGCGGCTGCCGATCCGACGGCAGCTGGTAGTGCGCCACGGCACCCGGCGCGGGATGCGCAGCGGTCAGACGTTGGTCCAGTGGCATGACCGCTGCGAAGGATCCGGCGCCCTGCGGCCGACACGCCTGATGATGGAACAGCGCGTCCGGGGAAGAGAAGACGGGTTCACGATCATCGAGGTGATGGTCGCGGCGTTCGTGATGCTCGTCGGCGTGCTCGGGACGCTGGCGCTGATCGACACCGCGATGGGCGTGGGAAGCACGTCGCGCAGCCGCGAAGCCGCCACGAACCTCAGCCGCGAGATCGTCGAGGCCGCCCGCGAGATCGACTACGACCTGCTCCTCACGAGCACGGCGGAGTCCCGGTTTCAGGATCTGAGCGGCCTCGCCGACGCCGACGGCGGCGCGGCGGGCTGGCAGATCAAGCGCCGCGGCACGACGTACACCGTGACGGTCCAGTCGTGCATCTACGACGACCCGAAGGACGGGAACTTCAGCCAGAACACGGGTGCGAACTACTGCCCGGGACTCGCGACGGGCACGACCGATCCCAACGGCGACGACTATCGCAAGCTCACCGTCACGGCCGCGTGGGGCACCCGCCAGGTCCGGCTGATCGCGAACGTCGTCAACCCCGCCGGCGGCTTCGGGCCGCGGATCGCGAACGTATCCAGCGCGCCGGCGCTCGGCAGCGACGACATCATCAAGGTCAACGCCGGCTCGACGATCGACCTCACCGTGACGACGACGACCGCGACGTCGCTGAACTGGGACGCGGGCGACGCGAAGCACGGCGGCCAGCTCGCCAACGCGAGCGGGGCGACGTCGTGGCCGTTGCACTGGGACCTCGGGACGCCGCCCGCCACGTACGACTGCACGACGCCCGGCTGGACTCCCGACGCCCCCGCCTACGAGATGACCTTCCAGCCGTTTGACTCGAGCGGCACGCCGGGCGACCTGCGCACGCAGATCGTCGCGATCGACCGCAGGGTGCCGTACGCGGCATGCGAGTTCACCGGCGGGCGCAACCCGCAGCACGGCGGTGTGGTGGACCTGCAGTGGCGCGCGAGCTTCGAGGGCGACGTCGCCTCCTACAGCGTCTGGCGCCAGCGTCAGGGCGACGAGTCCAGCGACCGGCTGGTCTGCAGCGACCTGCCGGCGACGACCACGGTCTGCACCGACGAGGACCTGCCCAACAACGCCGACACGCTGAACTACTACGTGCGCGCCAAGCAGAACAACTGGAACTTCGGGCAGCAGTTCGGCGACCTTGCGTACCACGCGATCGCGGCCGTCGGAACGCCGAACTCCCCGCCGACGGCGCCCGCCGACGTCCAGCTCGTGACCGGCGCCACGACCGACGTCACCTGGACGGGATCGACCGATGGCGACGGCTCGGTCATCTTCTACCGGATCTACCGCGACGGCCAGACGGTCGCGCAGCGCTACGCGCGGACGTCCAACGCGAGCGGCACGACCTTCACGTTCACCGACAAGGACACCGGTGGCACGGCGCACACCTACTACGTGAGCGCGGTCGACGACGAGTTCGCCGAGTCGTCGCTGGTGCCGGCGTCATGAGCCCTCGCCTGCGCGACGAGCGCGGCTACTCGCTGCCCGAGGTGATGATCGCGATGGTCCTGATGCTGATCATCCTGGGGGCGACGCTGACGTCGCTGGACGCGTTTCGCAGCAACCAGAAGCTCGACGAGCGGCGCACCGAGGCGCAGGAGCGCGTGCGGCGCAGCGTCGACCGGCTCGAGCGCCAGCTGCGCAACCTCGCCACGCCGGCCGCCAACGTCAAGTCGATCTACCGCGCGCAGGCCAACGACCTCGTCTTCCAGACGGCCGACCCGCAGAAGCGCTGGGTGCGCTACTGCACCAATCCCGCGGACCCGCTGATCGCCAGCGGCGGGGGGAGGCTCTGGTTCGGGGTCTCCAACATCGTCTCCGACACGCCGCCGACGACCACCGCCTGCCCGGGCACGGGCTGGACGTCGATGCAGCCCGTGGGCGAGTCCGTCGTCAACGCCCGCGATGGGCTCAACCGCCCGCTGTTCACCTACAACTGGCCGAAGACCGCCGCCGGCGTCGAGATCACCACCGACACGTCCGCGATCACGCGCATCCGCACACAGCTGTGGGTCGACACGAACCCCGGCAGCAAGCCGGTCGAGCAGTCGCTGTCGACGGGTGTCTTCCTGCGCAACCAGAACCAGGCGCCGGTGGCGGCCTTCACCTTCACCGCCGCCGGGCGGATCCTGAACGCCTCCGGTACCACGGACTTCGAGGGCCGGCGGCTGAACTACCACTGGTACTACGGCACGTCGGCGGTGACGCCGCCGGCCGGCTGCACGCCGGCCGACCCGCCGCCCGCCAGCTACCTCGGCTTCGGCATCGTCCAGCGGCTTCCCGCCACCGCGACGTCGCCGCAGGTCGTGACCCTGTGCGTCATCGATCCGGGAGATCTGCAAGTGACCCTGACCAAGACGGTGACGTTCTGATGCGCCGCGCGGGCCAGATCGGCGGCCGCGGCCGCGACGAGCACGGCTCGGCGCTCGTGATCTCGATGATCGCCATGAGCCTCATGCTGATGCTCGGCCTCGCCGCGCTGGCGATGACCGACCAGCAGACCAAGCAGAGCGGCGTCGAGCGCGTGCGCGAGTCGTCGTTCAACCTCGCCGAGGGCGCGCTGCAGCAGCAGAGCTTCCTGCTCGGCGGCAGGGGCTGGCCGAAAGCCGCGAGCGACGCGCTCCCAGCCGAGTGCAGCGTCGCCAGCACCGCCTCGAGCCGCTGCCCGACGCCGACGGCCCTCGTCGGCGCCGGGGCGTACGACAGCCCCGACTACGTGACCGGCGCGAGCTGGAAGACCTACGTGCGCGACAACACGGTCGCAAACCCCCTCACCTACACGACCGACGTCGACGCACGGCCGACGTGGGACTCCGACGCCAACGGCTACATATGGGTCAAGTCGACGGCCACGGTCCGCGGCAGGACGCGTACGATCGTCGCGCTCCTCAAGCGCGATCCGATCCCGATCGCGCTGCCCAGGGCGGTCCTCGTGTCCGGCGGTCTGACGATCCCCCAGAACGGCCAGAGCGGCGTGATCACGACCGACGCGACCACGCCGCTGGTCCTGCGCTGCGACGGCTACGGCGGCACCTGCAACCAGAGCAACAACGGTCAGGGCTCGTCGCAGATCTCGCCGAACAACGTGAGCTACACGGGCGCGACCGGAGAGCCCTTCCTGCAGCCGGACATCGTCGCCAAGCTGATCGACAGCGCGAAGGTCTACACCACGTGCCCGACCGAGGCACAGATCACCGGGCTCGTCGTCATCGATCCTTCGAGCAACGACGTGACCTGCGAGCTCACCGGCAACACGCCCTACAACTCGCCGACGGCGCCCGGCGTCCTGCTGATGACCAAGGGCAGGCTCGACTACCGCGGCAACGGCCCGTTCTACGGCCTGATCATCCATCTCAACCAGGGCAACGACGGAGCGGTGACGAAGTGCGTCGACGTCAACGGCACCCCCGACATCAGCGGCGGGATCATCGTCGAGGGCACCTGCGGCGTCGAGATCAACGGCAACTCGCGACTGATCTTCAACCCGAACATGTTCAACCTCTCGGTCACCGGCGTCGCAGGCCTCGTGCAGAACACCTGGCGCGAGCTGCCGGCCTCCTGAGCCGTCCGCGGGGCGCGGCCGGGCTTCAAGGCCCGCCGCCGACCGGTCGATACGTGCGGCGTAGCCCCCTCGCTGCGCCTTCCACAAGACTGAGGACGTGTCCATGCCCCTCGCACTGCTTCCCGCCGCGGCCTTCGGCCTGCTGATCGGCTCCTTCCTGAACGTCGTCGCGCATCGCATGCCGGGCCGGATGTCGCTGTCGATGCCGGCCTCGCACTGCCCCTCGTGCGAGGTGCCGATCAAGCCCTACGACAACATCCCGGTGCTGTCGTGGCTGATCCTGCGGGGACGCTGTCGCAGCTGCGCGGAGCCGATCAGCGCCCGCTACCCGCTCGTCGAGGCGGGCACGGCCGTCCTCTTCGCCGCGGTCGTCGCGGTGCACCACGCCGACACCGCCGCCCTCGTCATGGGGCTCGTCCTCGTCGCCTTCCTCGTCCCGATCGCGCTGATCGACCTCGACCACCGGATCATCCCCAACCGGCTGACGCTGCCCGCCGCCGTCCTCGCCGTCGTCCTCGGCACCGCGCTCGACCCGGGCGGCCAGGTCGAGCGCCTGATCGCCGGCGCCGCCGCCGGGCTCGTGCTCGCCCTGCCGTCGCTGATCAACCCCAAGGGCATGGGCATGGGGGATGCGAAGCTCGTCGGCGTCCTCGGCCTGTTCCTCGGCGCCGCCGTCGCGCCGGCGTTCTTCGTCGCGTTCCTGCTCGGCACCGCGGTCGGGATCACGATCATCGCCCGCAAGGGGATGATGAAGGGGCGCAAGACGGCCGTGCCGTTCGGCCCGTTCCTCGCGCTCGGCGGCGTCGTCGGCATCCTCGCCGGCGACGAGCTCGTGCAGCTGTACCTCACCGCGTTCTAGGTCCTTCCCGCGATCGCGCAGGGCACGTGGCGGGCCACGGCCCGCCTCGCGGCGTCGAGCTGACCGAGTGTCCACTCGGCGTCTGGACATTCGAGCGATCTTGGACGGCGCCTGTTTCGGCCACCGGGGCTCGCTGCCGATGTCGGTCTCGTCAATGGGACGCTCACGCTCAACAACCTTCGTCGGACTCACCATCGAGCCCGGACGCATCGCTGCCGCTCAAGTGAGCGTCAACGGATCCATCGTCGTTCATGACGGTGGGCGTGCCGAGCTCGAGCCGGGCATCGTGCGGGACGGCGAGGTCGCCGATTCCGATGCCCTGGCCGAGGCACTGCGCACGCTCTGGAGCGAGCACAAGAACCTCGACAAGCGGGTGCGGATCGGTGTCGCCAACGCGCGCATCGTCGTCCGCACGATCCTGCTGCCACCGATCTCCGATCCCAAGCAGCTGGCGATCGCGGTCCGCTTCCAGGCGGCCGACGAGATCCCGATGCCGCTCGACGACGCCGTTCTGGACTTCCAGTCGCTCGGCGTGGTCGACACGCCGGACGGACCGCGCGAGAAGGTCGTGCTCGTGGCCGCGCGCCGCGAGATGATCCTCGACACGCTGGCGGCCGCACGGGCGGCCGGGCTGAAGCCGGCGGGGATCGACCTGTCGGCCTTCGGCATGGTCCGCGCGCTGCAGACCCCCGGCGCCGACGGCGGCCCGGAGCTGCTCGTCTCGGTCGGCGGGCTGACGAACCTCGCGGTCGCCGACCGCGGGATCTGCACCTTCACCCGCGTCGCCGGCAGCGGCCTGGAGAACCTCGCCGTGGAGCTCGCCGAGCGGCGCGAGCTGACGCTCGAGCACGCCCGCATGTGGCTGCACCACGTCGGGCTGGAGGCCGAGGTCGAGGAGATCGACGGCGAGGAGGCGATCGTCGCCGACGCTCGCACCATCCTCACGAGCGGCGTGCGCCGCATCGCGAGCGAGGTTCGCGCCTCGCTGGACTTCCACCAGGGGCAGGTCGAGGACGGCACCGGCGTGCGCCGCGTCGTGCTGACAGGTCCCGCCGTCGCGGTGGCAGGCTTCGCGACCGCCCTGGAGGCCGAGCTCGGCCTCGAGGTACAGGAACGTGTCGTCGCCTCTGCCAAGGGCATCAACCTGGGCGCGCTCGACGCGGCCTGCCTCACCGTGGCAGCCGGGCTCGCCGTCGAGGAGGGACCCAGCTCATGAAGGCCGTCAACCTCATCCCGACCGACACGTCGCGGGCCGCGGGCATAAGCGGATCCCTGGCGCCGACCGGGCCGATCGGCGCCTACGTCGTGATCGCGGTCCTGGCGGTCGCCGTCATCCTGTCGGGCGCCTGGGCGCTGACCAGCAAGCAGCTCTCCGACAAGCAGTCCGATCTGGCCCGCGTCGAGCGCGAGGCGCAGGCAGCCGAGGCGAAGAGCAACGCGCTGAAGGCGTACACCGAGTTCGCGGCGCTGGCCGCGGCGCGCGTGGAGACGGTCGGCGGACTGCTCGACGGGCGCTTCGACTGGGCCCACAGCCTGCGCGAGGTCGCTCGCGTCGTACCGGCCGACGTCGACCTCACCTCGCTCGTCGGCACCGTGTCACCGACCTCGAAGGTCGAGGGAGGTGGCGGCGCCTCGCTGCGGACCGCCCTGCCGGTGCCCGCCGTGGACCTGATCGGCTGCGCCAAGACGCAGTCGGATGTCGCTCGGCTGCTCGCCCGCCTGCGGAGCATCGACGGCGTGCAGCGCGTCACGCTCGCCAGCTCGGAGAAGAGCGACGCGGCGGCGGGGGGCGCGGCGGACTGCCGTGCAAACGAGAAGATGCCGCAGTTCCAGGTGACCGTCTTCTACAAGGCGCCTGACGGCATCGTGCCGGCGGCTGACGCTGCGGCTGCCCAGTCCTCGAACACCGCGGCCACGGCCGCCCCGAACACGGCCGCTGCCGGAGGTTCCAAGTGAGCGCTCAGAGTCGCACCGTCCTCGGCGTCGTCGCGATCGTCGCGGTGATGGCCGGCTTCTGGTTTCTGCTGCTCGCGCCCAAGCGCGCGGACATCAGCGCCGCGAACGACCAGATCGCGCAGGCCGAGAGCCGTCGCGACGCCGCCCAGGCATCCGCCGCCCAGGCCGAGCAGTCCCGTGCGAGCTACGCAACCGACTACGCGACCGTCGCCCGGCTCGGCAAGGCCGTTCCCGCCGACGACGACATCGCATCGCTCGTGTACCAGCTCGAGTCGATCGCGCGCGCCAACAAGATCGACTTCCGCGCCGTCAAGCTGACAGGGACCGCCGCGGCGGTGCCCGCCGAGGCCGCCGCCGACGGCGCCGATGCCAAGGAGGGCGCGGACGAGAGCGATCCGAGCGCCACCACGGCCGTCGCGCCACCGGTCGTCGCGCAGCCGCCGCCCGGCGCCGTCGTCGGGCCGGCCGGCCTGCTGACCGTCCCGTTCACGCTGACGTTCGACGGCGACTACATGAAGCTCCAGCGCCTGCTGCGAGCCGTCAACGCGCTCGCGAAGAACGACAAGAAGAAGATCACCGTCGAAGGCCGGCTGCTGACCGTCGACGGGTTCGCACTCGCCGCCAGCGCGACCGGCGGGTTCCCGAAGCTCAAGGCGACGGTAAGCGCCACGGCGTACATCGTCCCCGAGTCCGAGAGCACGACCGCCGCCACCCCGCAGGGTCCGGCGGGCGCGGCTGCCGGCACGTCGACGAGCACCGCACTAGCCACTCCGAACGCCCAGGGGGCCGGACGATGAACACCCTCACCGATCCTCTGAAGCGGGTCGCACGCGACTTCGTCGACAGGAAGCTCTGGCCTGTCGCGGCGCTCCTGCTCGTCGCGCTCGTGGCGCTGCCGATCCTGATCGGCGGCGGCTCGTCGACCGACAGCAGCGCGACGCCGGTCGCGCCGACGGCGGCTGCGGCCGACGCGCCGGGCGCCGGACTGATCACCGTCGCCGACCCCGCGGCCGGCGGCAAGGAGACCCGTCCCGGCCAGGTCAGGGACCCGTTCTACGATCCGCCCGAGCCGCCGGCGCCCGGGGCCGCCTCGGCGCCGGGTCCTGCTGCATCCGCTCCCAGCCCCGGCGGCTCCGCCGCGGCGCCGAAGGGCGGCAACTCGCCCGCCACCGCGACGCCGCCGGCGCAGGTGACGCCGCCGCAGACGACGCCCGTGCAGCCCGCGAAGCCCGCCCGGTCGGTCCACTACCGCACCGTCGCGCGCTGGTACTCGGCCGACGCCGGCAAGGCGCGCCCGCTGGCGCGGCTGACCCCGCTCGGCGGCAGCGCCGCTCCCCTCGCGCTGTACCTCGGCGTGACGAAGTCCAAGAGCTCCTACGCGGTGTTCCTGCTGGCGCCGGGCGCGACGTCCGAGGGCGACGCCGAGTGCGAGCAGGCCGACTGCCGCGTGATCGGCCTCGAGGCCGGCCAGTCGCAGATCGTCACGATGCCGTCGCCCGACGGCGGCGAGGCGCGCCGGTACAGGCTCGAGGTCGTCTCGGTCAAGGCGGTCACGACGGATGCCGACGCGGCCGCCGAGATGCGGGCCAAGGTCCACAGCGACGGCCGTGACGCGATGCGCACGATGTGGCAGCACCGGCCGACGGCCGAGGCGCTGCAGCCGATCCGGTACGACCGCGACCTCGGACTGCTGTTCAAGACCGCCGCGGAGAAGGCGTCGAAGTAGCCACATAGACTGCGCAGCGCCATGGCGCTGCGCTTCGTCACCGCCGGGGAGTCACACGGCCCCGGCCTCACCTGCATCGTCGAGGGGCTGCCCGCCGGGCTGGCGCTCGACGAGGACACGCTCAACCGCGACATGGCCCGGCGACAGCTGGGCCATGGTCGTGGCGGGCGGATGAAGATCGAGCGCGACCGCGCCGACGTCACCGGCGGCGTGCGCCACGGCCTGACGATGGGCGGACCCGTCGCGCTGCAGATCGCCAACCGCGACTACGCCAACTGGGAGGAGCGGATGAACCCGTGGCCCGTCGACGCCGACGTGCCCGAGGTCCATCTGCCGCGCCCCGGCCACGCCGACCTCGTCGGGACGCAGAAGTACGGCCTCACCGACGTGCGCAACGTGCTCGAGCGCGCCAGCGCCCGCGAGACCGCGGCGCGCGTCGCGGGCGGCGGCCTGGCGCGCGCGTTCCTGCGCGCGCTCGGCGTCGAGGTCCGCTCGCACGTGATCCAGATCGGCAGCGTGCGGGCCCCCGAGCGCGACGTCGCGCTCACGGTCGCCGACTTCGACGGCGTCGACGAGGACCCGGTGCGCTGCCTGGACAGGGACGCCGGCCGCGCGATGGTCCAGCACATCAACGTGCAGCGCAAGGCCAACGAGTCGCTCGGCGGCGTCTTCGAGGTGATCGCCTTCGGGCTCGTCCCCGGCCTCGGCTCGCACGTCTCCTGGGAGGAGCGCCTGGACGGCCGGATCGCCGGCGCGCTGTGCTCGATCCAGGCGATCAAGGGCGTCGGGCTGGGGGAGGGCTTCGACCTCGCCGGCAAGCCCGGCTCTGAGGCCCACGACGAGATCTTCTGGTCGCAGGAGCGCGGCTATCACCGCGAGACCAACCACGCCGGCGGCCTCGAGGGCGGCATGACCAACGGCGATCCGCTCTACGCGCGCGCCGCGATGAAGCCGCTGCCGACGCTGACCAAGCCGCTGCGGTCCGTCGACATCGCGACGAAGCAGCCCGCGCAGGCGCTGCGCGAGCGCACCGACTCCTGCACGGTGCCGGCCGCCGGCGTCGTCGGCGAGGCGATGCTCGCGTTCGTCCTCGCCGACGCCTACCGGGCGAAGTTCGGCGGCGACCACATCGGCGACGTGATCGCCGCCGTCGACGCCTACCGCGCGCGCATCGGCTGGCCTCCGGCGTCGGCGTAGGCGCGGCAGGTCGCATGGCGCTCGTCTTCGTGGGCTTCATGGGCGCCGGCAAGTCGTCGGCGCTCGACGACGTGCTGGACACCGACTCGCTCGTCGAGGACCAGCTCGAAACGAGCATCGCCTCGTTCTTCGCGGCGTACGGCGAGCGGAGGTTCCGCCGGCGCGAGGAGCCGATCGTGCTGCGCGCGCTGCGTTCGGGCGCACCGGCGATCGCGCTCGGCGGCGGCAGCGTGCAGTCCGAGGCCGTGCGCGCGGCGCTGCGCGAGCACACCGTCGTCTGGATCGACGTCTCCGACGAGACGGCGTGGGCGCGCGCCGCCGGCGACGATCGCCCGCTGGCCCGTGACCGCGCGGCGTTCGAGGCGCTGCACGCCGAGCGCCGGCCGCTGTACGAGTCGATCGCCGACGCGTTCCTGCCGGAGGGCGACCGGGGACTCGTGCGGCGCGCGCTGCCCGCGCTGGAGGCGCTCGCGCAGGCGCCGTCGGAGACGAAGCTCGTCTGGGCGGTCGCCGGCGGCCGCGAGTATCCGGTGTTCGTCGGGCGCGGGCTGATCGGCGGGCTGCCGCGGCCGGGGCGGCGCGCGTTCGTCGTCACCGACGAGCACGTAGCGGCCCACCACGCGGGCGCCCTGCGCGAAACGCACCGCACGATCGAGATCCCGGCCGGCGAGCAGCACAAGACGCTCGCGGTCGCCGAGCGCGTGTGGCGCGAGCTCGCCAGGGAGGGGATGGGGCGCGACGACCACCTCGTCGCGCTCGGCGGCGGCGTCGTCGGCGACCTCGCCGGCTTCTGCGCGGCCACCTACCAGCGCGGCGTCCCCGTCGTGCAGGTGCCGACGACCGTCGTCGCGCAGGTCGACTCTGCCTACGGCGGCAAGACCGGCGTCGACCTGCCCGAGGCCAAGAACTACGTCGGCGCCTACCACCAGCCCGCGGCCGTCGTCACCGACGTCGACACGCTCTCGACGCTGCCCCCCGAGGAGCACGCGGCCGGCTACGCCGAGGTCGTCAAGACCGCGCTGATCGCGGGCGGCTCGCTGTGGGAGCGCGTCGCCGCCGGCGCAGCGGTCGACGAGCGCGTCGTCCTGGACTGCGCGCGCACGAAGATCGCGGTCGTGGCCGCCGACGAGCGCGACGGCGGCGCGCGCCAGCTGCTGAACCTCGGCCACACGGTCGGGCACGCGATCGAGACCGTCACGGGCTACCGCCGCTACCGCCACGGCGAGGCGGTCGCGCTCGGCCTGCTCGCCGCGCTGCGGCTCGGCGCGACCGGCGAGCTGCGCGCGCAGGTCGCCGAGCTGCTCGACGCGGCCGGCCTGCCCACCCGCCTGGAGGGCGCGGACCCGGAGGCGGTCCTGGCGGCGACGAGGCTCGACAAGAAGCGCGTCGGCGAGCATGTGCCGTTCGTGCTCGTGCGGGCGCCGGGAGATGTCCGCTTCGGTCAGCGGGTGGCGGCTGCCGACGTGCTCGCGGCCGTCGCCGAGCTGGCGGGCTAGTGGTCGCCGCCGCGAGTACGTCCACCGGCTGCGGCGCGTAGCGAGGAAGGCCACCGGTCGTCAGCGCGTCAGCTCAACCAGCGGTTGCCCCCAACCGGCAAGCGACAGCGGCGGCGGCACGCGGTAGCCGATGTAGAGGTCGTGTCCGGCGTCGCCCGTCGCCCACTTCGCGAAGCTCTCGGCGAAGCGCTCCTCGCGCGCCGCGCAGCCGCCCGACGTGCCGTCGTCGCAGCCGAAGCCGGCCGGCGTCGCGCCGTCGAGCTGCTGCTCGAGCGCCGTCGGGACGAGCGCCGCATCGACCACGTGCCCCAGCTCGTGCAGCACCAGGCGCCGGACGCCGCGCAAGCCGAGCCGCCGGTGGACGGCGCCGAGGTCGAGCCGGATCAAATAGCGGTCGCCGAGCGCGGTCATCATCCCGGCGGTGCCGGGCCTGGACGGGCCGACCTCGACGGTGACCAGGCCCGCGACGAGCTCGACGAGCCGGCGGGCCTCCGGCCGCGCCTCGCCGATCGCGCGCAGGACCACCTCCCGGTCGCTCGCCGCGATCTGCGGCGCGAACCGCAGCGGCGCGGCCGGCGGCAGCGCCTGCGGCCCGCCGCCGGCGATGGCGTAGCGTGCCCCGTCCGCCGCCGCATCGCGTGCGGGCGCGCCCTGCGGTGAGCCGCGCAGGAACAGCAGCAGGCCGATCGCGACAAGGCAGACGACGGCCAGCGGCGCGAGCAGGGGGCGCGAGTCGCTCATCGCCGCCTCATCGGCGGATCACGGTCGCTCGCTGAGCGATCGACGGCGGCGTCGGCGAAGGTGGGAGGCGAACGCGCCGCCGCGCCGGCCGTGCCAGAGTGGAGGCAGATGCCGACCTCGCACAACCGCATCCACGTCATGCACGGCGTGAACCTCGACCAGATCGGACGCCGCGACCCCGAGCACTACGGCGGGGTGACGTTCCTCCAGCTCGAGCAGGCGATCGACGCCTACGCAGCCGAGCTGGGGATGGACGCGCGCTTCTTTCAGTCCAACCACGAAGGCGAGTTCGTCGAGGAGCTGCACCGCGTGTCGGATCTCGCCGACGCCGTCGTCGTCAACGCCGGCGCGTGGTCGCATTACTCGCGCGCGATCGGCGACGCACTGCAGTTCGCCGGCGTGCCGGTGGTCGAGGTCCACCTGTCCGACGTGATGGCACGCGAGCCATGGCGCCACGTCTCGGTCTTGAGCGAGAGCTGCGTCGCGACGATCTCGGGCAAGGGGGTCGAGGGCTACCGCGAGGCGCTCGTCGCCCTGCGCCGGGCGCTGCTGCCGTGACCGACCGCCTCGCGGCGGTGCAGGCGAAGGTCGCCGAGCGCGAGCTCGGCGCGCTGCTGATCTCCAACCTCGTCAACGTGCGCTGGCTGACCGGGTTCACGGGTACCAACGGCGCCGCCGTCGTCGGCGCGACGCCGCGCTTCGTCACCGACTTTCGCTACCTCACGCAGGCGGCCGCGCAGCTCGCTCCCGTCTGGGAGCGCGAGATCGACACCAACCTGCTCGAGCGCGTCGTGCAGGGACTGCCCGCGGGACCGTTGAAGCTCGGCTTCGACGACGCGCACCTCACCGTCAGGCAGCACGCGCAGCTCGGGCGGCTGACCGCCGAGCTCGAGGTCGAGCTCGTCCCGGCGGGCGGCATCGTCGAGCAGCTGCGCGCGGTCAAGGACCCGGCGGAGATCGAGCGCATCCGCGCCGCGGCGAGGCTCGCCGACGAGGCGTTCGAGGAGGTCGTCGGCGCCGGCATCGTCGGCCGCACCGAGCGCGACGTCGCGCTCGACCTCGAGATCGCGATGCGCCGGCGCGGCGCCGAAGGCTCCTCGTTTGCGCCGATCGTCGCGGCCGGCGAGCACGGCGCGCTGCCGCATGCCGTTCCGCGCGACGTCCCGATCCCGGCCGGCACGCTGGTCGTCGTCGACTGGGGCGCGCAGCTGGACGGCTACGCGTCGGACTGCACGCGCACCGTCGCCACCGGGCAGCTCGACCCGCGCGACCGCGCGGTCTACGAGACGGTGCTGGCGGCGCAGGAGGCCGCCCTCGCGGCGATCCGCCCCGGGCCGACCGGGCAGGAGGTCGACGCCGTCGCGCGCGCGATCATCGACCAGGCCGGTCACGCCGAGCACTTCGGCCACGGCCTCGGCCACGGCGTCGGGATGGAGGTCCACGAGGCCCCGCGGCTCTCCAAGCAGGGCAAGGAGGCGCTCGCCGCGGGCAACGTCGTGACCGTCGAGCCCGGGATCTACGTGCCCGGCGCGGTCGGCGTGCGGATCGAGGACCTGGTCGCCGTCACCGCCGACGGGCACGAGCTGCTCAACGGCCTGCCGAAGACGCTGCGGACCGTCCAGTAACGCCGCGCGCGGTCAAGCGGCTGCTCGCGCAGGCCGATTGCCCTGATGTGCGAGCACGCCTGAGGACCGACGCCGTCTGGTGGGCCGCCGCGCTCGCCGGCGTCCTGGCGATGAGCTGGCTGGCGCTGCAGGGCTTCGCCTGGAGCGACTACGACGTGGAGGTCAGCGCGGCGTTCCGGTCGCTGATCGACGGCGACGTGCACGGCTTCCTCGCGCAGGCCCCGGTCTACGGCGGCTCGCTCGTGCTGCGCGCGCCCTTCGCCGCCGCCACTGCGGCGCTGGGAGGCGGCGAGCTCGCGGTCTACCGCGCCGTGTCGATCCCCTGCCTGCTCGCCGTGGCCGCGCTCGGCATCGCGCTCGTTCGCCGGATGGGCGCGCGGGGGCGCACGAACGCGGCCCGCGCCCTCGTGCTCGGGCTCTGCGTCGCCAATCCGGTCACCCTGCGCGCGCTGGAGATCGGTCATCCCGAGGAGCTGCTGTGCGCGGCCTTCGCGATCGGCGCGGTGCTCGCCGCGACGCGCGAGCGCACGATCCTCGCCGCCGTCCTGCTCGGCCTGGCGATCGCCACCAAGTCGTGGGCGGTGCTCGCGATCGGCCCGGTGCTGCTGGCGCTGCCCGGCCGCCGGCTGCCGGCGCTCGCGATCGCCGGCACGGTCACGCTCGCGGTGCTCGCGCCGCTGCTGCTGACGACCTCGCCGCAGGCGTTCGTGCACGGCACGAGCACGACCGGAACGATCTTCGCTCCCTGGCACGCCTTCTGGTTTCTCGGCGACACCGGGCACGTCGTGATCGGCGGCAACGGCCTGCCCAAGCCCGACGGCTACCGCGTGCCGCCCGGCTGGCTGTCGCCGCTGACGCACCCGCTGATCGCGTTCCTCGTCGTGCCGCTGTCGATCGCCTGGGCGCGCGTGCATCGCGGCGCGCGTCCCGCCGGCGAGCAACTGCTGCTGCTGCTCGCGCTGCTGTTCCTGCTGCGCTGCATCCTGGACCCCTGGAACGTCGTCTACTACGAGCTGCCGTTCCTGCTGGCGCTGCTCTCCTGGGAGGCGCTGTGCCGGCCCGAGCGCCTGCCGCTCGCGGCGCTCGTCGCAACGGTCCTGACGTGGATGACGTTCGAGTCCGCACCCGACCGGCTGAGCCCGGACATGCAGAGCATCTTCTTCTTGGCCTGGGCGCTGCCCTTCGCCGTATGGATGGCGCGGACGGCGTTCGCGCCCGCCGGGGCGCGCTCCGAGCGCCGCGGCGCGGCCGTCGCCCGGCAGCCCGCCGCCGCCCTGCCCCAGCAATAGCACGAAAGTGCACGCCTCTCGCGCTGCATTGCGGCGCACCCGGGCATCGGCTATAGGTTGGGCCAGAGGTAGGTGTGAGTCCAGCATCCGAACATTTCGACGCGGTCGTCGTCGGATCCGGGTTCGGCGGATCCGTGACGGCCTATCGCCTGGCCGAGGCCGGGCGCAGCGTCTGCCTGCTCGAACGCGGCAAGCCCTTCCCGCCCAACTCGTTTCCCCGCTCGCCGCTGGGCATGAAGTCGCAGTTCTGGGATCCCAGCGAGGGCCTGCACGGGATGTTCAACCTCTGGAGCTTCGACAACATCGACGCGATCGTCGCCAGCGGCCTGGGCGGCGGATCGCTGATCTACGCCAACGTCCTGCTGCGCAAGGACGAGGACTGGTTCGTCCGCGAGGAGCCCGGCAGGGGCTCCTGGAAGGAGGGCTACGAGTACTGGCCGGTGACCCGCGCCGACCTCGACCCGCACTACGACCGCGTCGAGCGGATGATGAACGTCCAGAAGTACCCGCTCGACCAGCCGCCCTACGACAAGACGCGCAAGACGCTCGCCTTCCGCGACGCCGCGCAGAAGCTCGGCCTGGACTGGCGCCTGGTCAACCTCGCCGTGACGTTCGCCAACGACGGCGACCCGCCGGCGGTCGGCGAGCCGATCAAGGAGGACCGGCCCAACATCCACGGCGCCACGCGGCTGACGTGCAAGCTGACCGGCGAGTGCGACCTCGGCTGCAACCACGGCTCGAAGAACACCCTGGACTACACGTACATCACCGCCGCCTGGCACGCCGGCGCCGACATCCGCACGCGCCACGAGGTGCGGTCCTTCGAGCCGCGCGACGGCGGCGGCTACCAGGTCGAGTACGTCATCCACGACGCCGAGTCGGAGGGCAGGAAGACCGACACCGCGCGCCTGGACCGCCACACGATCACCTGCGATCGGCTCGTCCTCGCCGCCGGCACGCTGGGGACGACCTACCTGCTGCTGAGCAACCGCGCCGCGTTCCCCGGCCTGAGCCCCGCGCTCGGCTCGCGCTTCGGCGGCAACGGCGACCTGCTGACGTTCGCGCGCAACTGCATGACCGAGGTCGACGGCAGGAAGGTCCCGCACGTGCTGGACTCCGCCCACGCGCCGGTCATCACGAGCGCGATCCGCGTGCCCGACGAGATCGACGGCGGCCGCCGCGGCGAGCGCGGCTTCTATCTCGAGGACGCGGGCCAGCCGGAGTTCGTCTCCTGGATGCTGCAGCTGATCGACACGCCGAAGTCGCTGATCGAGCAGCGCCGCAGGCTGCCGAAGGTGCTGCGCGGGCTGTTCACGCACGAGGACTCCGACGTCGGCGCCGAGATCGCGGAGCTGCTGGGCGACTGCAGCGAGTCCTCCGGCTTCCTGCCGCTGCTCGGGATGGGCCGTGACGTTCCCGAGGGGACGATGTCGCTGCGCGACGGCAGCCTGGCGATCGACTGGAAGAAGGACGGCTCCTCGAAGGAGTACTTCGAGCGCGTGCGCGACATATCCAAGGACGTCGCCGAGGAGCTCGGCGGCACGTTTCTCGACAATCCGATCTGGCTGCTCAGCCGGGTCGTCACCGTGCATGCGCTCGGCGGCTGCCCGATGGGCCGCGACGACCGCGAGGGCGTCGTCGACTCCTACGGGCGCGTCTTCAACCATCCGGGCCTGCACATCGCCGACGGCTCGGTCATGCCCGGTCCGGTCGGCCCCAACCCGAGCCTGACGATCGCCGGCCTCGCCGACCGCTTCGCCGACGCCATCCTCGAAGAGATGAAGGGAAACACCGTGACCGCATCCCCACCGCCCCCGGCCAGCGAGGAGACCGGCGGCGCGCCCGCCGCCGCCTCGGGTCCGCCCGCGAGCGAGCACCCCGCGTCGCTGCGCTTCACCGAGAAGATGCGCGGCTTCGTCACGTTCGGCGAGGACGACTACGACAGGGGCTTTCGCCGGGGCAAGAAGGCGAAGACCGCGTGCATGTTCCACGTGACGGTGCTGATGGACGACATCGAGCGCTTCGTCGAGGACCCGCAGCACCCCGGCACGATCACCGGGCACGTGCAGTGCGACGCGCTCGGCGGCAGGCTCGAGGTGCAGAGGGGCTGGTTTCACCTCTTCGTCGACGCCGACGAGGACGGCGAGGAGCGCAAGCTCATGAAGTACCGGCTGCAGATCGCCGACGGCGAGGGTCACCCGATCACGCTCAACGGCTTCAAGGAGGTCAAGGACGACCGCGGCTTCGACGTCTGGACCGACACGACGACGCTCTTCACGCGGATCCTCGCCGGCCACGTCGATCCCGGCGAGGAGGACGGCGACGTGCTCGCGACGGGGATCCTGCACGTGCTGCCGCAGGACTTCGCCGTGCAGCTGACGACGTTTCGCATCGACCCGCCGCACCGGCTCGACGCGCTCGCGCGCTTCGGCGGCCTGTTTGCCGGCAGCCTGTGGGAGGTCTTCGGCCCCGGTGCCAGGAAGGATTGAGGCTGCGGCGTGACGACCGCCGCCGCTCACACCGACGAGCTCATACCGCTCGACATCGCCGACGGGGTTCCCTGCAACCTGATCCGCGTCCGTGGCCCGCAGGAGCCGACGAAGGGCCCGGTGCTGCTCGTCCACGGCGTCGGCGTGCGCACCGAGATCTGGCGCCCGCCGACCCCGCGCACGCTGATCGAGGCGCTCGTCGACGAGGGCTACGACGTCTTCATGGAGACCTGGCGCGCGAGCATGGACGTGCCCAACAACACATGGACGCTCGACCAGGGCGCCGTGCTCGACCATCCCGTCGCCGTCAGGAAGGTCGTCGAGCTGACCGGCGCGGACTCGATCCAGGCGATCACCCACTGCCAGGGCTCGACGAGCTTCATGATGGCCGCCTGCGCGGGCCTCGTGCCGGAGGTGCGCACGGTCGTCGCGAGCGCCGTGTCGCTGCACCCCGTCGTGACGCGCGTGGCGAAGCTCAAGCTCGACTACGTCGTCCCGCCGGTCTCGCGGGTGCTCGGCTACCTCGACCCGCGCTGGGGCGAGGGCGATCCGCCGTGGCTGCTGCCCAAGCTGCTGACGGCGTACTGCAAGCTCTCGCGGCGCGCGTGCGACAACGGCGTCTGCAAGGTCTCGAGCTTCATGTTCGGCGCCGGCAACCCGACGCTCTGGACGCACGAGCAGCTCAGCGCCGAGACGCACGAGTGGACGAAGGGCGAGTTCGGCCCCGCGCCGCTGACGTTCTTCAAGCAGATAGCCAGGTGCGTGCGGGCCGGCCACCTCGTCAGCGTCGAGGAGCGACCGGAGCTGCCCGAGAGCTTCGTCGCGCAGGCGCCGCAGACCGACGCGCGCTTCTCGTTCATCACCGGCGGGCGCAACAACTGCTTTCTTCCCGAGAGCCAGATGCGCACCTTCGAGTGGTTCGAGCAGCGCGAGCCGGGCCGCCACACCGTGCACATCGTGCCCGGCTACGGGCACCTCGACGTGTTCGTCGGCGAGCACGCCGGCCGCGACTGGCATCCGATCATCCTCGGCGAGCTGGCCCGCGACGGATGAGGCAGCCTGCGGTCTCGCCCGACGCGCCGCCGAGCAACGTCGCCGGGCGCACGACGTCGATCACGCTGTTCACCACGCAGAAGTGGTGGGGGCGCCTGTTCATGCCGTTCATGTTCGCGACCTCGCGCGCCGTCCCGAAGGCGCTGGAGGCGATGGACGGGCTGTCGTTCATCAGCTTCGCGAGCTGGTCGCTGATCCGCGATCTGCCGTACAACGGGCCGGGACAGGCGGTGCGCCGGCTGCGCCACCGGCACCTGTTCTTCGAGGTCAGCTTCAACGGCAGCTGGGCGCAGTACATCGACTCCTCGGTGCGCGTCCTGACGACCGGCATGTACACGTTCTGGGGCAGCTCGCGGCGCTTCCCGGGCCCGCTGCCGGCGGGGCCGTTCCAGGCCTTCTTCAAGGTCCACGAGGTCGACTGCAGCCACTACTACTGCGCCTATCCGGAGGCGACGGTGACGATCGTGCGCTCGGCGCTGGACCTCGAGCAGCGTCTGGACATGTTCGCCCACCGCGCCGCGAACCTGCCCGAGGAGCAGTTCGACGCG
>JBKHXR010000027.1:0-35114 GCA_046565905.1 Thermoleophilia bacterium
CGACTGCTCCGGCGTCGACCGCTTCACGCAACTGCACGAGGTGATGTCCGCGGAGCTGCTGACGCTGCCGGAGGAGATCGAGCCGCGCGAGGCTTTCGAGCGCCTGCATGAGGGACGCCACCGCCTCGCGCCCGTGGTCGGCCACGACGGCCGGCTCGTCGGGGTGCTCACGCGCCAGGGGACGCTGAGGGCGACGCTCTACCGGCCCGCCGTCGACGCCGCCGGACGGCTGCGGATCGCAGCCGCCGTGGGCATCGGCGGCGATGTCACGGCGAGGGCCGGGAGGCTGCTCGAAATCGGGGTGGACGTGCTCGTCGTCGACACCGCCCACGGCCACCAGGACCGCATGGTGGAGGCGCTGCGCGCCGTTCGTGCGCTGGCGCCGGCGGTTCCCGTCGTCGCCGGCAACGTCGCGACCGCCGAGGGCGTGCGCGACCTGGTCGAGGGCGGTGCCGACATCGTCAAAGTCGGCGTCGGCCCCGGCGCGATGTGCACGACGCGAATGATGACCGGTGTCGGGCGCCCGCAGTTCTCCGCCGTCCTCGAATGTGCCGCCGAGGCCCGGTTGTTGGGGCGGCATGTATGGGCGGACGGCGGGGTGCGCCACCCGCGCGACGTCGCCTTGGCGTTGGCCGCCGGGGCGGCCAACGTGATGATCGGCTCCTGGTTCGCCGGCACTCACGAGTCGACGGGCGACGCCCACCGCGATGCCGACGGGCGGCTGTTCAAGGAGAGCTACGGGATGGCCTCCGCCCGCGCGTTCCGCTTGCGCACGACTGACAAGACGCCGTTCGAGCAGGCGCGTAAGGCGATCTTCGAGGAGGGCATCTCGACCTCGCGGATGTACCTCGATCCCGCCCACCCCGGCGTCGAGGACCTCATCGACCAGATCTCCGCCGGCGTGCGCAGCGCCTGCAGCTACAGCGCCGCGATGACAATCGAGGAGCTGCACGAGCGCGCGGTCATTGGTATGCAGACCTCTGCCGGGTACGCCGAGGGCCGACCTCTGCACGGCAGCTGGGGCGCACCGGCCTGACGCGGCTGCGGCAGCGATGGGATGCCGCCCGCAGCCGGCCGTGATGCCGGGATGGGCTTGGCGGAGTCGTCGCGCTGGGCCTCCAGGCGCTTGCGGCCCGCGCGCAGCCACTCCTGGCGACCCCTGCCCGTCTGCAGCTCAAGCGGCAGCTCGTCGCCGCGTCGGTCACCGAACTGCTCGTCCTCCTGGGCGTCGACGGCGTCGGCCTCAGCAAGGATCTCGCGGGCAATCTGTTCGTAGTCGCGGTTGTCGTGATGCGACGCGTCAGCGTGCACCTTCGTGCCGTCGACGGCGACCAAGCCCACGCCCACAAGACCAGCGTCGGCGCACAACCGCAAAACATCGCTAAAGAGGCCCGCGATCGCGTCTTGGTGGCGCTGGCGAAACCGCGCGATCGTCGTGTGATCAGGCACCTCGTTGACGCAGATCACCCGGCAGGCGATGTCCTCCACACACGAGCGCTCGATACGTCGCGACGAGCGATGCCCCCGCGAGTACGAGTACAACAGCAACGCGACCATCACGCCGGGGTCATGCGCCTAACGCCCCACCCGTCACCGCGATAGGCGCCGTAGAACCGCGTCAGATCCATCTCCTCGACCGCAGCCAGCACAAACCACGCCAAGTGATCCTGCGGCAGCCAGTCCTGCAGGCTGGGCGGCATCAACAACACCTGCCCACGATCAGCACCGATGAAGTTCTGAGGCATAGCGCATCGTCCCCGGCGCGCCGGACGCCACCAACCGGGATTACGCAACAGCCACCGCGCAGAGGGGCGGCGCATGGCCCGGGGGCGCGCGCTAGGAGCCCGTTGAACTATCAGCCGCCGCGAGGCGGCTGATCTCGTCTAGGACATGGGCGAGCAACCCGGTCAGCGACATGATCGCGGCGGTGCGGGCGGCCGGATCGCCGGTTTGGCCGCGCTTGGCACCGTTGTGGTGAGCGATCAATCGCTTGAGGTTGATCACGGTCGCAGCGGCCAGCAGTTGCAGTTGCATCAGCCGCGTGCCACGGCATCTCGCCCTGCCGGCGCCATGGCGTTTGAGTTCTGCGATCGCGCCCTCGGCATGCGCCTGAGGCGGCCGCTGACCTCGAGCTCGCAGGCGCGATCGTTGCCGACGGTGTCGGCGACCTCGATCTCATCGCCGCGAAAGTCGATGCGGACCGGCGCATAGCCGTCGGCGAAGTGCATGCGGATGCCGCAGCGCAGCGCGGCAGCCAGCTCCGGCCGCTGCTGCGCGCCTTGCCGAACGAGGACGTACACGCTGACGGCAATCGAGTCATCGGCAAGATAGCCGAGGGTCATCAGCGGCGCATCGGGTGCTACGGGATAGTCCGGTTCACTCAACTTCGACCACCACCAGCAACGCCCGCGCGACTGGGCGCCAGGCTGATCATCCAGCGCGCGGTCGAGGAGGAGTTCGACGCCAGGTTGGCCGCGCTCGCGTTCGTGCGCGGCCTCTCAATGCGCGACGTCGAGTCGCTCTGCGAGAAGGCGGGGCTGGGGCGGATCTCGAAGTCGGCCGCCTCGCGCGTCTGCCGCGAGCTGCGCGACCGCTTCGCGGCCTTCAAGGCGCGCGACCTCTCGGGGATCCGGCTGGTGACGCTCTTCCTCGATGCCATCTACCTGCCGGTTCGCCCCTCCGGCGCCAAGGAGGGGGGGTGCTCTGCGCCTGGGGCGTGGCCGAGACGGGCGAGCGCGTGCTGCTCTCGGTCTCGCTCGGGATGCGCGAGTCGGAAGAGGACTGGATCTCACTCGGGCGGGATCTGACCGCGCGCGGGCTCCCCAGCTCGTTGCTCGTCGTCGCCGACGGGGCGCCTGGCCTGGTGTCGGCGATCGAGCAGCTCTGGCCCCGAGCCGACCGCCAGCGCTGCACCGTTCATCGCGTGCGCAACCTGCTCGCCAACGTACGCACCGGTCAGCCCGCCCGAGGCGCCTGTCCGGCGACGGGAAATCGGCTACCTCGCCAACCACCCACTTTGCAATCTTTGACACAAGCGGTCGGCGACAGGAGTAGGGTGCAGAGCATCTGCGCGGGGACTGAGGATGGGAGATCGTATGACTGTTGTTGAGCTCAACCAGGAGGCGCTGGACTTCGCCGGCAAGACGGGCAAACTACTGATCGACGGCGAATGGGTGGAGGCGGCGTCCGGAAGGACTCTCGAGACGCTCACCCGGCGACTGGAGAGAGTCTTGGATGGGTCGCCCAGGGCGAGGCCGAGGACATCGAGCTCGCCGTGGGTGCCGCTCGTTGGTGCTTTGACGACGAGGGCTCAGATTGGCGCCGGATGACGAGTCGGAGCGCGGCAAGGTCATCCACCGCATCGGCGACCTCATCGAGCAGCACGCCGATGAGTTGGCCCTGCTCGAAACGCTCGACAACGGCAAGCCGCTCACGGTTGCCAAGGCGGCGGACATTGCCCTGGCCGCCGACCTGTTCCACTACATGTCGGGCTGGGCGACGAAGATCGAGGGCAACACGATCCCGATCTCGCACATCACCGCGCCCGGATCGGAGTTCTTCGCTTACACGCGCAAGGAGCCGGTGGGTGTCGTCGGGCAGATCATCCCGTGGAACTTCCCACTGCTGATGGCGGCGTGGAAGCTCGGCCCGGCGCTCGCCGCCGGCGTGACCGTGGTGCTCAAGCCCGCCGAGCAGACGCCGCTCTCGGCGCTGCGGCTCGGTGAGCTGATGCTGGAGGCGGGTCTGCCCGCGGGCGTGGTCAACATCGTCACCGGCTTCGGGGACGCGGGCGCCGCGCTCGCGGCTCACGATAGCGTCGACAAGGTCGCCTTCACCGGTTCCACTGAGGTCGGAAGGCTCATCGTGCAGGCGGCGGTGGGCAACCTCAAGAAGGTCACGCTGGAGCTCGGCGGTAAGAGTCCGCAGGTGCTCTATAAGGACGCCGACATGGATGTGGAAATTCCCGGCGCCGCCAACGGCATTTTCTTCAACCAGGGCCAGTGCTGCAACGCCGGCTCACGCCTCTACATCCAAAAGGACGTCTTCGACGACGTGGTCCAGGGAATCGCAGACGAGGCCAAGAAGATCACCGTCGGTCCGGGGGTCGACCCTGACACCGAGATGGGACCGCTGACCTCCGAGGAGCAGATGGACAAGGTGCTCGGCTACATGTCCTCGGGCCTTGACGCCGGCGCCTGCGCAGCGTCCGGGGGCGGCCGGGTGGGCGACAGCGGGTACTTCGTCGAACCCACTGTGCTCACCGACACCACGCCCGACATGAAGGTCGTGCGCGAGGAGATCTTCGGCCCGGTGGTGGTCGCGATTCCGTTTGGCTCCGAGGAGGACGTGGTCCCCAGCGGCAACGACACGAGCTTCGGCCTCGCGTCCGGGATCTGGACGAGCGACATCAACAAGGCGCACCGGACCGCCCACCGCCTGCGCGCCGGCACCGTGTGGATCAACTGCTACAGCGTGTTTGACGCCGCGATGCCGTTCGGCGGCTACAAGGAGTCGGGCTGGGGCCGGGAGATGGGCCACAACGCGCTCGAGAACTATCTCGAAACCAAGTCCGTGGTCACCCAGCTCGCATAGCGGGGCGACCATGCAATTGTCGGGACCGTGCGTCGCGCGGCCCCGCTATCACCTACTAAGAGGAAGGCACCATGAAGGCCGCCGTCGTTCATGAGTTTAAGCAGCCGCTGAGCATCGAGGACGTCCCCAGGCCCGAGCCGGGCGACGGCCAGGTGCTCGTCCGGATCGAGGCCTGCGGCCTCTGCCACACCGACATCCACGCCGCGCACGGCGACTGGCCGATCAAGCCCAAGCTGCCGCTGATCCCGGGCCACGAGGGCGTGGGGATCGTCGAGGCGCTCGGTTCCGGTACCGGCGAGGAGATCAGCGAGGGCGACCGAGTTGCCATCCCGTGGCTCGGTTTCGCCTGCGGACACTGCCGGTACTGCAACTCGGGCCGGGAGACGCTCTGCGAGGCGCAGATCAACACCGGCTACGGCATGGACGGCGGGTACGCCGAGTACGCCGCCGCCTTTGCGCGCCACGTCGTAAAGGTGCCCGACAGCGTGGACTCCCTGGACGCGGCGCCGCTGAGCTGTGCCGGCGTGACGACCTACAAGGCGGTCAAGAGCTCCGAGGTCGGCCCTTCGCAGCTGTGCGCGATCTTCGGTGTCGGGGGCCTGGGTCACCTGGCGGTGCAGTACGCCAAGATCCAGGGCGCGACCGTAGTCGCCGTCGACCTGGAGGACGACAAGCTCGAGATGGCGAAGGAGCTCGGCGCCGATTACGTGGTCAACGCCGGCGAGCAGGATCCCGCAGCGGAGATCCAGAAGCTGGGCGGCGCCGACGCCGCGATCGCCCTCGCCGTGGCTCCCAAGCCCTTCGAGCAGGCCTTCGACGCGCTGGCCCGCGGCGGGACGCTGATAATGGTCGCCCTGCCCGTGGACAACTACGTGAAGCTGCCGATCTTCGAGACGGTGCTCCAGGGGATCAATATCAAGGGCTCGATCGTCGGGACCCACCAGGACGTCGTGGATGTTTTCAAGCTGCACACGCTCGGTCGTACCCGGGTGCTGCGCGAGACCCGCCCTCTCGAGGAGGTCAACGAGGCGTTCGACGACATCGAGAACGCGCGCAACAAGGAGCCGCGCGTGGTTCTCACGGTCTGACCACCGGCACAAGCGTCAAGGGAGCGTGACCGCGCCTAGGTCGTCGGCGCCGGCGTGAGCGATAACGCCGGCGACGCGGCCGCTTACGACTCCTTTCGGCGCATTGCGATTGCTGGCCAGCGGCTCCTGCTCCGATGGAAAGCAGAAGCTGGACCGGCTCCTATGGAGGCTCCCCCAATGCGCGAGGAGCAGTCGCGCCGCGCAGCGTCGCGCCACTACCGCGTTCCATGGAGGCTGTTGCATAAGTCCGCCTGGTGTCGTCCGCGGGGTTTAAGACGATGCTGGGATGTCGCTGAACTTCTTGGGGTGCGATCGCGGGCAGGCGTTCTTGTTGCCGCCGTGCCTGGATGAGTGGCTGCCGGCCGATCACTTCGCGCGGTTTGTAATCGCGGCGGTAGAGGCGATGGATCTGACGGCGTTCTACGCCGACTACCGCGCTGACGGCTACGGTCGGCCGGCGCACGATCCGTCGATGATGGTCGCGCTGTTGGTCTACGCCTACGCGCGTGGGAAGCGTTCCTCACGCCTGATCGAGCGCGGCTGCATCGAGGACATCGCGTTTCGCGTGATCGCTGCCAACCGGGCCCCGGATCACTGCACGATCGCGCGGTTTCGCCAGCGCCACGAGACGGCGCTCGCCGCGCTGTTCGGTGAAGTGCTGACGTTGTGTGCCGACGCCGGCCTGGCGAGCGTCGAGGTTCTCGCGGTCGACGGCACGAAGCTGCATGCCAACGCGTCTGAGCGCGCGACGCGCGACTACCAGCAGCTCGCCGAAGAGATCCTGCGCGACGCCGACGCGGTCGACGCGGCCGAGGACGCGCAGTTCGGTGATCGCCGCGGCGACGAGCTGCCGCCCGAGCTTGCGACCGCCAACGGGCGGCGCAAGTGGCTGGACGCCGCCAAGCGTCGCCTGGATGCGCAGCGCGAACAGGAGGCCCGCCCGATTCCCGCGCCCCGTCGCGCGCGCGTGAAGGAGGCCAAGCGCCGCCTGGAAGAAGAGCTGTGGACCGAGCAGCGTGCCAACGACGCCTATGAGGCTTACCGGGCGCGCGGGGTGATGCGTGACGGCCGCCGCTTCGGTTCGCCGGCCAAGCCCTACACGCCACCCGAGAAGCCGGTCGGGAAGATCAACGTCACCGACCCCGACTCGCGCAACGTCAAGACGCCACGCGGCTACGTGCAGGGCTACAACGCCCAGGCGGTCTGCAACGAGCACCAGATCGTCGTCGCCGCCGAAGTCTCGGTCAGCTCCGCGGACTTCGGTCAGATGGGACCGATGATCACCAAGGCCGAGAACGAGCTCGCCAGAGCTGGGATCACGGCCACCCCGACGGTGGTGCTCGCGGACGCCGGCTACTGGCACGGCGAGCAGATCGACGAGCTGATGGGCCGCGGCATCGCGGTCCTCGTTCCGCCCGACGCAGGCAAACGCAAGGGCACCCGACCGGGCTGGGACGGCGGCCGCTACGCGTTCATGCGCCGCATCCTGCAGACCGACACCGGCGGCGACCTGTACCGCAAACGACAGCAGATGATCGAGCCCGTCTTCGCCGACACGAAGTTCAACCGCCGCAT
Organism: Thermoleophilia bacterium; assembly: GCA_046565905.1. GTDB lineage: Bacteria > Actinomycetota > Thermoleophilia > Solirubrobacterales > Solirubrobacteraceae > CADCVQ01. Next base: position 7,257 of record JBKHXR010000027.1, read on the forward strand.
CGACCGCTTCCAGCGCCGCGGCCGCTCCGCCGCCCGCTCCGAATGGCGACTCATCACCGCCGGCGGCAACCTTCTAAAGCTCCACCGCCACCAACTCCGACACACCAGCCCCTGAGAAGAGATCCGGGCCAGCAGGCGCCCCAAGCAGCCGACGCGCGAAGCATCAGACGAGCACGCCACCGCCCCACCGACCGGGCCCCGGGCTCGTCACGCCGTCACCCGACCCGCCCGCACCTTTCGCAACAGCCTCCATGCAACTGGGCAGCGCGGCGTCGGGACCGGCAAAGTTTCCCTTTCGCGTGACAGAAGCGCTCTCCCGCGCGTCGAACAGAGTGCCCTCTCGCGCTGGAGTGCTGTGGCGGAAAGCGCTTGCGCTGGACGAACAAGCGCCGTCTGGAGGCGCTGGATCTAGGCGGCAGGAGCGCTCTGCTCGAAGCGCTCTTCCCGCGAGAGCGGAAGCTTCTTTGTCTGGCTTTATGCGGTCGTGCGGCGAGCCAGGGGTGGTGACGGCGCCTGCCGCGAGGGCGTGAGCTTCGACGAGGCTGCACTCGATGAGGCGTTTCGAGGAGCTGTCGAGGTCGAGGATCGCAGCGGCGGCCTCTCGGCGCGTGATCAGCCCTCGATCACGCAGCTGGATGACGTCGTCTGCGAGGCGAGCGCGTTGCTGTAGACAGCTTGGACGCCGCGACCGCGACACCCTCGCCGTGACATCTTCGTGACAACAGTTGCCCGGTCCACACGCGTCCAGAGCGATGTCTTGGTCTCCGAACCAGCCAATCCGCGGACTCATGACGCGAACAGGACGCATGTGGAGCCCCCGGGCAAAGTTGAGGGCCTTGTGGGGGGATTCCCCCGTGGAGGTTCGAGTCCTCTTCGGCGCATGCGCGACGCATCTCGGAGCCTCCGTCTCGCCCACGCGAGGCGAGGGCTCCGGGCGCGCCCGCGAGCACGCGCGCTGCGCGGCCGCCCTGGAGGAGGGAGGGGCGGCCGCGCTGCTGCCCGCGTGACCCGGAGCGCCCAGGAGGGGGACGGCGCTTCCGATACCCCTTGATTCGCGGCGCCGCCCCGAACGGATCACAGGATCGGCCACGAAGTCAGACGCCGGCGCGGCGCCGACGGGCGCTCACGCGGTCAGCGCGAGCGCGCCCTGCTGCTGCACCCACTCCGCGCTGACCTCGCGGAGGATCTCGAGCATCGCGGCCGCAGCCGGCGAGACGTAGCCGCCTGCCAGCGTCGCGGCCAGCACGTGGCGGACGAGCGGGCGCCCCTGCAGGCAGCGCACGACCACGTCGTCGCGCACGGCGACGAGCGCGAGGTCGGGAATCAGGCAGACGCCCACTCCGGCCGCGACGAAGCCCTGGATCGCGGTGTAGTCGTCGGACTGGAAGGCGACGCGCGCCTCGAAGCCCGCCGCCTGGCTGGCGCGCTCGAGGATCAGGCCGTCGGGGCAGCGCCCGGTCGTGCCCACGATCCACGACTCCTCGGCCAGGTCGCCCAGCCGCACCGACGCCTTCGAGGCGATCCGGTGCCCCGCGGGCACGCACACGTAGAACGGATCGTCGAGCAGCTGGTGGCGCTCGATCGCGCGATCGACGATCGGCTCGAAGCCCGACTCGACGGTCAGCGCGATGTCGCAGTCGCCGGCCTTGATGCACTCGATCCCCTCGTCGGGCTCACGCGGCGCGAGCGTGACCTCGACACCGGGGTGACGCTCCCTGAAGCGGGCGATCGCGCGCGGAGCGATCGTCGCTCCGGCCGTCGGGAAGGACACCATGCGCAGGCGGCCGCCGCGCATGCCGGCGATCGCCTCCAGCTCGGCCTCCGCGTCGGCGAGCCGGGCGAGGATCACGTCGGCGTGCGCGACGAGCGCGCGACCCGCGTCGGTCAGGCGCACGCCGCGCGCGTTTCGCTCGACCAGCACCGTGCCGGCCTCGCGCTCGAGCGCCGCGATCTGCTGGGAGACCGCCGACTGCGTGTAGGCGAGGGCCTCCGCCGCGGCCGAGAACGAGCCGCGCGCCGCGACCTCGCGAAGGACCCTCAACCGCCTCACGTCGAGCATTAGCGCAGCTTATCGCGGACGCGACCAAATGTCATTTGTGCTGATGGGCTCACGTTGCCAAGGTGGACGTCGTTGAACAGTCGACGACCGAGGAGCACCACGATGGCAACCGTCCATACCGATACCGGCGCGATCGTCATACGCCACGCCAGCGACGCCGACGCGCGCGCGCTGGCCGACCTCGCGCTGCTCGACGACCGTGCGCCGCTGCGCGGCCCGGCGCTGATCGCGGAGGTCGACGGCGTCGCCCGCGCCGCACTGGACCTGCACGACGGCAGCGTGGCCGCCGATCCGTTCGCGCGGACCGCGAACCTCGTCGAGCTGCTCACGCTGCACGCGCGCTCGACGCGCTCGCGCGGCGGGTCGCTGCGCGGCCGCGTCGCCTCGTTCCTGCGGCCCGTGTCGCTCCGTGCATAAGGCCACGTTCATCGCGTTCGCATCGTGGCGGACCGGCGGACGGGAGATGACCGAGCGCCGGGCCGCGCGAACGTTTCGGCGCCGCCGCGCCGTTGCATGTGCGGATGGAGGATCTCGCGACCCGCTCGAGGACGGATAGACGGTGGGCGCCGCGGGCACCGGCGGGCCCGATCACCGTCGTGCTGGCCGACGACAGCAACGTATACCGGCGCGCGATGCGGCGTGCGATCGAGGCGGATGCTCGGCTTGCGCTCGTCGCCGAGGTCGCCGACGGGGCGGCCGCGCTGGCTGCGATCCGCGAGCTGCAGCCGGACGTCGCGCTCCTCGATCTGCAGATGCCGGCGCTCGACGGCGTCGACGTCGGCTGCCGGATCCGCGCCGATCCGCCGCCGCGGCGCCCGCGGTTCGTGCTCGTCAGCGCCCTGCTGAGCGAAGCGGTCGTGCAGCGCGCCCGTGCCTGCGGGATGGACCACCAGCTCGCCAAGTCCACGCCGCGCCGCGAGATCTGCGACCTGCTCGCGCGCGGCGCATGATGAGATAGGGCGATCACCGCCGACAGCTTCACCTGGAAGGACGGCGAGCGCACGATCCACTTCGGTCGCGGCGCCCTGGAGCGCGCGCTGCCCGCGATCGGCAGCGGATACGCGCTGCTGACGACCGAGCGCGCGCTCGCGATGGCGCCGCAACTCGGCGAGCACGCCGGCGAGATCATCGCGGTCGGGCCCGGGCGGGTCGACGAGCTGGCCGGCGACCTCGTCGGCCACGTCGGCGCGGTGCGCCTGATCGTCGCGCTCGGCGGCGGGCGGATCGTCGACACGGCGAAGGCGCTCGCCGCCGTCCGCAAGCCGGGGCGCCGCGCACTCGTCACCGCCGTCCCGACGACGCTCAGCGCCGCCGAGATGACCGCCGTGCATCGCCGCGCCGCGCACTCCGACACGTCGCTGCCGGGTGTCCGCCCGGCCCTGGTCGTCAACGATCCCGCGCTGAGCGCCTCGCAGCCGCTCGCCGATCTCGCAGCCAGCGCGGCCAACGCGCTCGCGCACGCCGTGGAGGGCCCGGCGACGGTACGCGCGAGCCCGGTGCCGGCACTCGCGGGACGGGAGGCGGCGCGGCTGATCGGCGAGGCGTATGCGAGCGGCTCCGACGAGCCCGATCGCGACACGCTCGCGCTGGCCGCGCTGCTGTCGGGCTACACGATCGACAGCGCCGGCTACGGGCTGCACCACGTCCTCTCGCAGACGCTCGCGCGGCTTGCGGGCGTCGGCCACGGCCCCGCGAACGCGGCGATGCTGCCGCACACGCTCGTCGCGCTCGAGCGCCGCGGCGCACCGGCGGCGGGCGCGCTCGTCGAGCTGGCGACCGATCTGGCACGGCGCGCGCGGTCTGTCCGCCTCAGCGAGCTCGGCGTCGACGAGGCGGCGCTCGACGCCTGCGCCGACGCAGCCGCGCAACGTGCCGAGCTCGATGCGATCCCGCCACGGCCCGACCGCGCCGAGCTGCGCGGCCTGTACGCGGCGGCGTACTGAGAGCCGAGGATCGCGCGATGGGAGCCGACGAGCCGGAGCTTCTCGATCGCGCGACGTTCGACGACTTCGCCGGTCTCTTCGAGCCGGCCGAGCTGCGCGAGGTCGTCGACGAGTGGCACGACGACAGCGGCCGGGCCCTGGCGGCGATCGAGCAGGCGCGCGCCGGCGGCGATCGGGCGCGGATCGCCGACATCGCGCACCGCACGGCGGGTGGCGGCATGGCGATCGGCGCGCTCGCCCTCGCGCGCGCGTGCGAGCGCCTGCGCGCGGCCGCGAGCTCACCCGGGCCCGTCGGCGCCGAGCCCGTCGGCGAGCCGCAGGTCGCGGCGGTCCGCGAGGCTCTCGCGCTGACGTACGACGCGCTGATCCAGGCGGCGTCCCACAGCCCGTAGCGCCGCGATCGAGCGAACGTGGGCAACGGCCCCTGCGGGGGCATACTCCCGCAGATGCTGGACCTGCTGAGCGACGTCGTGGCACGTGCTCCCGCGCGGTGCTCGTATGCCGAGGCGCGCCACGTCGCGACCGACGAGGAGCACCTGCTCGTGCGCAACGGCAGCGTCGACAGCATCGCCAACAGCTCGGCAGACGGCGTCGGCGTGCGCGTTGGCGCCGGTGGTGGCTGGGGCTTCGCGGCGACGCGCGACGCGACCCGCGCGGGCGTCGAGCGCGCGCTCGCGCGGGCGCTTGCGATCGCCGACAGCCAGCCCGCCGGCCGCGCCGTGCCGCTTGCCGCCACCGAGCCCGCGCGCGGGCACTGGCGCTGTGCCCACGAGCGCGACCCGTTCGACGTCTCGCTGGACGAGAAGCTCGAGCTGCTGTTCGCCGCCGAGCAGGGCCTGCGCGGCGACGCCCGGATCGTCCGTTCGGAGGCGTCCTGCTCGAGCCGTCGCGTGCGCACGGCGTTCGCGTCCAGCGAGGGCGCCGCCTGCTCGCAGGAACGCGTCGAATGCGGCGGCGCGATCTCGGCGACCGCCGTCGACGGCGACGAGCTGCAGGTGCGTTCCCATCCCTGCGCGCACGGCGGTTCGTCGGCGTGCAGCGGCTGGGAGCACGTGCTCGCCTTCGATCTCGCCGGCAACGCGCCGCGCGTCGCGGACGAGGCGATCGAGCTGCTCAGCGCGCCGGACTGCCCGCCGGGGCGGCGGACGGTGATCCTCGGCGGCGAGCAACTCGCGCTGCAGATCCACGAGTCGATCGGCCATGCGCTCGAGCTGGACCGCATGCTGCTGATGGAGGCCGCCTACGCCGGCACGAGCTGGGTCTCGGCGCGGGACCTCGGCACGCTGCGCTACGGCTCCGAGCACCTGAACGTGATCGCGGACGCGACGCTCGGCGGCGGCCTGGGCAGCTTCGGCTGGGACGACGAGGGGTCGCGGCCGCCCGCACGCCGCTGATCGAGCGCGGCGTCCTGCGGGCCGCGCTGTCGGACCGCGGCTCGGCGGCCGCGATCGGCCTGCCGCGTTCGGGTGGCTGCGCGCGCGCGGACGGCTTCGCACGCCAGCCGATCGTGCGCATGACGAACGTCTCGATCGAGCCCGGCGACGCCGGCACGCTCGACGATCTGATCGCGGACACCGATGACGGCCTGTACCTGGAGACCAACCGCTCGTGGTCGATCGACGACCGCCGCCTGCACTTCCAGTTTGCGACCGAGCTGGCGCGCGAGATTCGCGGCGGCCGGCTCGGGCGGCTGCTGCGCAACCCCTCCTACGCCGGCGTGACGCCGCAGTTCTGGCGCCGACTGGACGCCGTCTGCTCCGCGTCGGAGTGGCGGCTGTGGGGTGTCGGAAACTGCGGCAAGGGCGAGCCCGGACAGGTCATGCGGGTCTCGCACGGCACCGCTCCCGCGCGCTTTCGCGACGTCGAGGTCGGGTTGGCGTGAGCTCCGTGGCAGACGCCGGCGAACGCGGATGACGACCGGCGGGGGTGTCGCGTGAGCACGACCGCCGGCGAGACCCCGCTGCAGATCGCCACGCGCGCGCTCGCGCTCGCCGGACCCGGCGACGTCCAGGTCAACGTCGTGCGGGAGCGCTCGCTGATGTCGCGCTTCGCGCGCTCGGCGCCGACGCAGGCGACGGAGGTCGACGACACGTCGGTCGAGATCCTCGTCGTGCGCGAGGGCCACGCGGCGCTGGCCTCGACGAACCGTCTCGACGACGAGGCGCTGCGCTGGGCGGCGCGCCGCGCCGATGCGGCCGCGCGCGCCGCCGCCGCCGGCGGCCCCGGAACCTATCCCGCCCTCGACAGGCCTGCCGCCGCCGCCCCGGCGTCCGGCGGCTTCGACGAGCAGACCGCTCAGCTCGACCCGGCGCGCGCCGCCGCCGCCCTGCGCGCGACGTTCGCCGTCGCCGCCGAGCACGGCCTGGAGGCGTTCGGCGCCTGGACCGCCGGCGCCGTCAGCACGGCGATCGCGTCCGGCAGCGGCGCGCAGGTCGAAGACGAGGTCACCGACTGCTTCATGAAGGTCGTCTGCCGTGACGCGCAGGGCCGCGCCGGCTACGCGACGGCCACGGCGGCGGCGGCGGCGGGGATCGACCCCGCGGCGATCGCCGCGCGCGCTGCGTCGAAGGTCGGCCGCGGGCCTGCCGCAGCGCTCGCTCCCGGCGCCTACACCGTCGTGCTCGAGCCCGAGGCCGTCGGGCTGCTGCTCGAGTTCCTCGGCGGCCTCGCGTTCAACGGCCTCGCCCACGTCGAGGGCCGCGGCGCGCTCGCCGGCCGGCTCGGCGAGCCCGTCGCGGCGCCGGCGATCGACCTCGCCGACGACCCGCTGTCGGCGGCCACCCTGCCACACGGGTTCGACCTCGAAGGCGTCCCCAAGGCGCCGCTTGCGCTGATCGCCGACGGGATCGCGCAGGCCGTCGTCCACGACCGCCGCTCGGCGGCCCTGGCCGGCGGGCAGACCCGCTCGACCGGCCATGCGATCGCCGCCGGCGGCTCGCCCGACGGCCCCTGCCCGACGAACCTCGTGCTGGGCGGCGGCGACGCGGCCGACGTCGCCGAGCTCTGCGCGCCGATCGAGCGCGGGATCTACGTGACGCGCCTGTGGTACGTCAACACCGTCCGCGAGAAGGAGACGCTGGTCACGGGGATGACGCGCGAGGGCACGTTCCTCGTCGAGGACGGCCGGATCACGCGGCCGCTGCACGACGTCCGGTTCACCGACTCGGTGCTGCGGATGCTCCAGGCCACCGAGGCGCTGACGCGCTGCCGGCGGCTCGTCAGCGAGGGCGAGTTCTACGGCCGGCGCTTCGCCGCCGGGGTCGTGTGCCCGGCGCTGCGGACCGCGGGCTTACGCGTGACCGGGGCGGCGACGCCCGGCTAGGTACCTAGATCTTCAGCAGGACGATCGTGTTCGCGACCCAGGCGAGCGCGAAGGCGATCGTCCAGCGATTCAGGTTGCGCTCGACGAGCGAGCCGCCGCCGAACGGCCCCGACCCGGTGCCCACGCCGAAGGCGCCGGACAGACCGGCGTCCTTTCCCGAGTGCATCAGCACGAGGAAGATCACGCCGATCGAGAGCAGGACCTGCAGCCCGTTGAGGATGTTCTCCATGCCCGCCAGGGTACCTCAGCCACGGGCATCGTCGAGCGCCCTGAGGATCGCGACCGCCTCGGCGCGCAGCTGGCGGTCGAGCAGGCGATGGTCCTCGTCGGACAGCTTGCCGGTCCGCAGGTCCATCTCGGCATCCCGGATCTCGCGGTACTTGGCCTCCTTGCGCGCCTCGAGCTCGGCGATCTCGTCCTCGGCCTCGCGGCGCCCGCGCTCGACGCGGCCGCCGCGCAGCGGGGCGGCGACGAGTGCCACGACCGCGGCGAGCACGGCGACGATGACGAGCAGGGCGAGGATGTCCACGAAGCGGGCTACGCGCGCCCGAGGTCTTCGGCGACGCGTGCCGCGTAGCGTGCCGTGACGCGGCGCCGCGCGGCGTCCGGTCCCGGCCACAGCGCGATCAGCCCACCGAGGAAGACGACGATCGAGCCGATCCAGATCCACGTCACGAGCGGTGAGCTGATGACGCGGAAGGTCGCCTCCGGCCGGTCGGCGATGTACTTGCGGACGATGCCCGTCAGCGCCGCACCGAGCGCCTGGCCCTCGAGGCGGGGGTCGAGCCTGCCCGCGGCCGCGGCGAACACGCGGTCGCCCTCCTCGATCGTCGGCAGCAGCCGGCGGATGTCCGGCGTCATCGCGGTCCAGACGTCGCGGCGCAGGCCGGCGTCGAGACCGATCTCGCTCGTCGCCTCGCCCTCGAAGAAGCGCCCGACCGCGCCCAGGCCGCCGACGTCGCGGGAGGGGTAGTAGCCCCGCTCCGGACGCATCGTCGTGACGTGCTCGCCGTTGCGGCTGACGTCGACGACGGCGCCGAAGGAGATCTTCTCCAGCTCGCCGGCGCGCGTCGAGATGCGCGAGGTGGGCCGCGTGTACGTGAAGGTGTAGTCGCCCGAGCGCACGCTCTGGCCGGGCGCGAGGCGCACGTCGCGCGCGTCGTTGAAGGCCGACGACGCCGCGACGCCGACGAACAGCAGCGCCATCCCGACGTGGACGAGATAGCCGCCGTAGCGGCGCCGGTTGCGGCCGACGAGCGAGCGCAGCGCGGCGAGCGGGTGCTCCCCCGTCATCGCCCGCCGCACGCCGACGCCGCGCCAGAACTCCTGGCCGACGCTCGCGACGACGAACGCGCCGCAGACGAACATCGCCAGCGCCAGCGGCCGCGCCGCGGCGCCCAGCAGCGCGAGCACCACGCCGAGCCCGAGCGCGGCGGCCGCCGGAAGCAGGAAGTTGCGCCGCGCGTTGGCGACGGTCGCCTTGCGCCAGGCGATCACGGGCCCGATCCCGCTGAGCAGGACGAGCACGATCGCCAGCGGCACGGTGTACCTGTCGAACCACGGCGGGCCGAGCGCGCGCCGCGTGCCGGTCAGCGCCTCGGCGATCAGCGGCCAGAACGTGCCCCAGAAGACGACGAACGCCATCGCGACGAGGACGAGGTTGTTGAGCAGGAAGATCGCCTCGCGCGAGAGCAGCGAGTCCAGCCGGTTCTCCGAGCGCAGGTCGCTGCGGCGCAGCACGACCAGGCCGATCGAGCCGGCGATCAGGACGCCGATCAGGATCACGAACGGCACGCCCAGCGTCGACGCGCCGAAGGCGTGGATCGAGTCGAGGATCCCCGAGCGCACGAGGAACGTGCCGAGGATCGCGAGCGTGCCGGTCGCCAGGACGAGCGACACGTTCCAGGTCTTCAGCATCCCGCGCTTCTCCTGGATCATGATCGAGTGGATGAAAGCGGTGCCGGTCAGCCACGGCAGCAGCGACGCATTCTCGACCGGATCCCACGCCCAGTAGCCGCCCCAGCCAGCTCGGCGTAGGACCAGCGCGCGCCGAGCAGGATCCCGATGCCGAGAAACAGCCAGGCGCCGAGCGCGAAGCGCCGCGTCGCGCGGATCCAGTCCGCGGCGCCGACCTGGCGGGCGATCAGCGCGCCGATCGCGAACGCGAACGGGATCGTGAACAGCGTGTACCCCGAGTAGAGCATCGGGGGGTGGATCATCATGCTCGGATGGCGCAGGAGGGGGTTGAGCCCGGCGCCGTCGGCGGGAGCGGCCGCGAGCAGCGCGAAGGGCGTCTCCTTGAAGACCAGCAGCGCCGCGAAGAACGCCGCGAAGCCGAGCAGCACCGCGGTCGCGTAGGGGGCGACGCGGCGCAGCTGGCGGCGCGTCGCGAACAGCACGAGGCTCGACCACAGCGACAGCAGCCAGAGCCACAGCAGCAGCGAGCCCTCCTGCGACGACCAGGCAGCGGCGGCCTTGTAGAACGCCGGCGTCGTCGTCGACGAGTGGCTGGCGACGGTCGCGAAGCTGAAGTCCGAGCGCAGAAACGCGATCTCCAGGATCCCGAAGGCGCCGGTGACGAGCGCGGCGATCGCGTAGACCGAGCGCCGGCCGGAGGCGACCCACTCGTCGCGGCCGCGCACCACGCCATAGATCGACGCGACGATGCCGTACAGCGCGACGACTAGGGCGAGGATCAGCAGCGCGCGGCCGACGGTGGCCATCCGTCTCCTACGAGCGCTGCGTGGCGTCTTCGGTGAACTTCGACGGGCACTTCGTCACCAGCGAGTCGCGCTCGCCGACGAACGTCGCGCCCTCCCTGCGGACGGTCACGATCACCTCGCGACCCTCGCGAAACGGATCCGGCACGGCGCCGCTGTAGCTGACCGGCACGGCGGTCGTTCCCTCGCGGTCGCGCACGCGGAAGTCGACGCCGCTGGCCGTGTTGCGCACCGAGCCGTCCACGACCTTGCCCGTGAGCTGGTACGACGAGCCCGCCTGGGCGTTGATCAGATCGCTCGGCGTGACGGCCTTGTTGGAGCTCAGCAGGCTCGTGTAGACGAGCGCCCCGGCCAGCAGTACGGCCGCCGACAGCGCGACGACGAGGCGGATCCTGCGTTTGCGGGCGGGCGCCATGCGACGTCCAGTATCGCATCCGTCGCCCGCAACCAGCCCCGCCACACCCGCCATGGCCGAGGAAAGTCCGCGCCGGACAGAAACCTTTGACGTCGCGCGGAGTCTCTGTCGATAGAGACCATGAGCCCAATGAGCGTCCGACAACTCGCAGATCGCCACAAGGCGCCGGCCGGCAGGCGCCTGCACATCGTTCCCAGCCCGAATCCGCGGCCGCAGCCGATGCACGCCGAGGAGCGGCGCATGCGCGACGCGGGCGGTCCCGACGACCGGGCCTGCTACTCCTGCGGCTGCGGCTTCGTCTTCGTCGCCCCGGTGTCGACGTCGGTGCAGTGCCCGCACTGCGACACCGGTCAGGCCTGGTAGCTCGCCGGGCACCACCCGCGCGGGCTGGTAGCGTCGCGTCATGGGTACGGGGAGGCGGCGGTTGCTCGTGGCGCTCACGCTCGCGGGCGCGCTGTGCACGACCGCGACCGCAGCGGCCGGGTCGACCGACTCCGAGGCGCCGCCCGACGCGCCGCCGCACTGGCTTGCGCCCGAGGACTGGGTCTACAACCACTGGCTGCCATACGACGAGGGCCGGCTCTACGAGCTGCTGCGCGTCGACCGCGGCGACATCTGGCGCCAGCTGCGCGACGACCGCCACAGCATCGCCGAGCTTGCACGCCGCCGCGGCTGGCCGGATCCGGCGAAGCTCGCCGAGGCGCTCGTCCGCCCCCGCGAATCCGGCCTGACCGCCAAGCGCGTGCGCGAGCTGCGCGCGATCGCGCTGCGCACGCTGACCCAGGGCCATCTGGCGCAGCACGTGTTCTTCCATTCCCTGCACCAGTTCGCGATCCCGAGCGAGGCGCCGTCGATCTTCGGCGTCAGCGACGCGGAGTTCCGCGTGCTGCGTCGCGGCGAGCAGAGCCCGCTGGAGATCGGTCGCCTGCACGGGCGCTCGCCGGCCGAGATCGAGCGGCGCTCGGCGGCGGTGCTGCGCGAGCGCGTCCGTGCGGGCGTCGCGACGGACGCGATGACCGCCCGCCAGGGCCGCATCCTCCTGCGCCGGCAGCTCAGCCAGCTTCCGCGCTGGCTCGCGCAGGTGCGCTACAACGGCCCGCCGACGACCCACCGCGGCAAGCTGCTCGGCAAGCCGCGCGACTACGCCGCCAACCCGGCGCTCTCGGCGGACGGCGAGCGCGTCGTCTTCGAGGCCTACCAGCAGCGGCTGCCGCTCGCGCTGGCCAACGGCGAGATCAGCGTCGCCGCGCGCAGCGTCACCGGCGCGGCCAGGGCGCTGAACGCATCGCCGCCCGACGAGGGGCGCCGCACGCCGCGCTCGGCCTACAACCCTTCCCTGTCTCGCGACGGGCGGCTCGTCGCCTTCGAGTCCGCCGAAGGCAATCTGAACTTCGCCAAGCGCTACGGCGAGATCAACGTCTTCGTCCGCGACACCGTGGCCGGGCGCACGCGGACGATCGACCACCGCGCCGGCGGCGACGGCGTGTCGCGCTCGCAGTACAACCCGGTGCTGGCCGCCGGCGGCACCCACGTGGCGTTCCAGGCCGCGCGGGCGGGCGGCGACAGCGCCGTCTGGCTCTGCGACCTCGAGACCGGCCGCTCGCGGCTCGCCAGTCGTGCCGGCCGCAACGGCCCGGCCGCGAACGCGGCCGTCTTCGAGCCGGCGATCTCGGCCGACGGCAGCAGGGTCGCGTTCACGTCCGCGGCGTCGAACCTCGGCGCGGGTGATCTGAAGGGCCGCACGCAGGTCTTCGTCCGCGACATGCAGCGCAGGACGACGACGCTCGTCAGCCGCGCGAGCGGGCGCCGCGGCGCGATCGCCGCCGACTACTCCTCCGAGCCGGCGATCTCCGCGAACGGGCGCTTCGTCGCGTTCGCCTCGGCGGCGCGCAACCTCGGCGGCGAGCGCCCGAAGGCCGGCGAGACGCGGATCCACGTGCGCGACCTCGCGCGCGGCAGGACGATCGCCGTCACCGACGCGCGGGACGGCTTCGTGCTCAGCCCGTCGATCAGCGCCGACGGGCGGCGCGTCGCCTACGCGGCGATCGACGGCGACCGCTCGCGCGTGCTCGTGCGCGACGTGCGCTCGCCGCGGGCCGCGGCGACGCTCGTGTCGCGCGCGAGCGGCAGGACCGGCGCAGCCGCCGACGGCTCGTCGTCGGATCCGTCGATCTCCGCCGACGGGCGGCGCGTCGCCTTCTCGTCGCTGGCGACGAACCTCGCGGCGGGCAAGCCGGACGATCGCCGCGGCGTGTTCGTGCGCGACCTGCAGGCCGCGACGACGAAGCTCGTCAGCGCGACCGTCGCGCCCGGCACCCTCGCCGGCGCGGGCGCGAAGAGCTCGACGGCGCGTCCCCGGCGGCCGCGGCTCGATACCGCCAAGCGCGTCGGCGCCGCGCTCGTGTCGATCGTCGACAACGCGTTTCATCGCGGCGTCGACCGGCCGGTCGTGCGCCTGAACCGCGGCGGGCGCGTGCACTGGCGCTGGGACTCACAGCAGTCGCACCAGGTCGGCACCCGCTCCGGTCCGCAGCGGCCGGCGTCGCCGACGCGCACCGACGGCCGGTTCAGCGCGCGCCTGACGATGCCCGGCCGCTACGTGTTCGTCTGCTCGATCCACGCGCCTGGGATGCGCATGACGGTGGACGTGCGCTAGCGACGCAAACGCCGACGCGCTTCGCAGCGCGGCTCTAGAGCAGGACGGTCGAGCCCGCGCCCTGGAACTCGATGTTCCGCGCCAGGCCGCTGAGCTCGAGCGGCTCAGAACCACCCTCGGCGATGTCCGAGACCTTCGCGCGGCGGCGCGTCGTGTGGATCCCGACCGTCTCGAAGGTCAGCTCGGTCTTGGCGTCCTCGAACGCGAGGTCGGGCAGGAAGACCGTGAGCGTGATCGTGCGCAGGATCGAGATGCGGTCCAGCGTGACGCTGACCTCCAGCCCGCGCGCGCTGCGCAGCGTCTGGATCTCGTCTCCCTCGAAGACGTGCTCGCCCATCGGCCCGTCGTACGTCAGACGGGGGACGCCGCCGGGTCCGACCGGCACGTATGTGATCTTGGTGTCCTCGTAGGACAACTCGAATACGTTCGGCACTGCGGTGTGAGTCGTCGGCCCTGCCGTTTGCACAGCGGTCATGGGTGCCCCTCGCTTCAGCCGGTCGGCGCGTTGACGCTGGATGGTGAGGCAGCGACCGCTTCCTGTCCAGCCGTTCGGGCACGCTTTTATCCACGCCTTACGCAACGCGACCGGCCGGCGACGAGCTCTCAGTCGTGCGCGACGAGCTCCGCACCGAGGCGGTCGGCCAGCCCGTGAGCCCCCTGGCGCATGACGTGATCGTGGTTCCAGGCGAACAGCGGGCGCCCGATCGGTGCAAGCCAGTTCATCCACGCACGCGTCGTCGAGACGTCCCAGCTGTAGATCAGAGCGGTCCCCGCGGGGCTGTCGTACAGCCGCCAGATTCCGACGCCCACGAGCTCGCCGCTCGCATGCGCCTCGAGCAGATACGGCGGCTGCGAGCGCGTGACGCGCATGTCGAACTCGAGCGTGTAGGGCAGCCTGCTGCGCCACTGCAGGCGCGTCAGCGCGCCGAGCCCGTTCTCGCCTCCGGGCTCGATCTCGGTCACGCGTCGCACCCCCTTCCACCACTCCGGATAGCGGTCGCTCGCCGAGATGACGTCCCAGACGTCCTGGACGTCGGCGGCGACGCACCAGGTCGTGAGGAAGCTGTAGGCGGGCATCGGCGGCGCGAGGATATCCGGCCCCGCGTGTCGCCGGCAGGATCTTCTGCCGTGCGCGGATCGCCGCGCCGGCTCGAACCGCACCGCGGGCGCGATCGGCGATCCGCCGCGGCGGGCACGAAACGTGACCGGCCTCTGCGACGAACGGAGCCCGTGAAGCGGACGACGGGGGTCGAACCCGCGACCTTCGGCTTGGGAAGCCGACGCTCTGCCAGCTGAGCTACGTCCGCGCTGGGCCGATTGTACGCCCGGCTTGTCGCGCAGCGGCTCCATCTACCCTTGACGGTCGATGAAGCGCTTCCTGGTTCCGGCGATCGCGACCGTCCTCGCCCTGTCGCTCGTCGGCCTGCTGGCCTACGGGCTCGTCGCCCGCTCGACCGACGACTCGATCGAGCAGTCCGTCGCGCGCGGCGAGTTCCCGCCGGCGCCGAGCAGGCCGCTGCCGGTGCTCGGCGGCACCGGCACCCGGTCGCTCGCCGAGTTGCGCGGCCAGGTCGTGGTGCTGAACTTCTGGGCGTCGTGGTGCAAGCCCTGCGAGGCCGAGGCGCCGGTCCTGGAGCGCGCGCACAGGCGACTGCAGAGCTCGGGCGCCGGAACGGTGCTCGGCGTGACGTATGACGACGCCAGCTCGGCCTCGATCAGGTTCGCCAAGGAGAACCGCATGAGCTTCCCGAGCGTCCGCGACGTCGGAACCAAGCTCGCCGACCGCTTCGGCACGACGTATGTCCCCGAGACATTCGTGATCGACCGCGACGGCCGGATCGTCGACGTCTACCGGGGGCAGATCGACCAGGCGTTCATCGACCGCGCGCTCGCGAAGGTGCAGTGATGCTGTCCCGTGCACTCGTGCCGGCGCTGCTCGTCGCGATCCTGCTCGCGCCCGCGCAGGCGCTCGCCACGGCGCCACGGGCCGACCTCGTCGACGTCGAGGACGAGGTCATGTGCGTCACCTGCAAGGTGCCGCTGAACATCGCCGAGGGCGCGCAGCCCGACAGCCAGCGCGCGCTGATCCGCGAGCTGATCGACCAGGGCATGACGAAGGCGCAGATCAAGCGCGAGCTCGTCGCCGAGTACGGCCCCGAGGTCCTCGCGCTGCCCCGCGACGACGGGTTCGGCCTCACCGCGTATGCGATCCCGCTGGCGCTCGGCGCGTTCGTGCTCGCGGCGCTCGGGCTGCTCGTGCCACGCTGGCGGCGACGGCCGGCCGCGGGCATGACGAGCGCCGCGCGCTCGGCCTCGCCCGGGTCGACGCCCGCGCTGGGCGCCGACGACGCCAGGCGGCTGGACGAGGACCTCGCCCGCTACGAGGGCTGAGACCAGCCCAGGCGCGATCACATGTGATCGGGCGCGCTGACGCCGAGCAGGTCCAGCGACCGCGCGATCGTCCGCTTCGTAGCGACGGCGAGGCCGAGGCGGAACGCCTCGACGCCGGCGCCCTCGGCACCGACGACCTGGCAGTCGCGATAGAAGGCCGTGAACGTCTGCGCGAGCTCCAGTGCGTACGCGGCGACCCTGTGCGGCGCGCGCCGCTGCGTCGCTTCGGCGACCTCGTCGGGAAACGCCAGCAGCTTCTTGACGAGCGTGCGTTCCGCGGGCTCGAGCGTGCCGCCATGGCCCCCGGCCTCGGCGAGCGCCGCATCGACCGCAGGGGCGCCCGCCTTCCTGAGGATCGACGCGATCCGCGCGTGGGCGTACTGCACGTAGTAGACCGGGTTGTCGCTCGACTGCTCGCGCGCGAGGTCGAGGTCGAGGTCGACCATCGTGTCGTGCGAGCGCTGCAGCATGAAGAAGCGGGCCGCGTCGCGGCCGATCTGCGAGAGCAGCTCGTCGAGCGTCACGAAGTCGCCGCGGCGCTTGGCCATCTGCCGGCGCTCGCCGCGCTCGACGAGGTTGACGAACTGCATGATGACCAGCTCCATCGCGCCGCCGGGGGCGCCGAGCGCCGCGAACGCGGCGTGCATCCGCGAGACGTAGCCGTGGTGGTCGGCGCCCCACACGTCGATCAGGCGCTCGAAGCCGCGCTCGAGCTTGTTGAGGTGGTACGCGATGTCCGACGCGAAGTACGTGTGCTCGCCGGTGGAGCGCTCGAGCACGCGGTCCTTGTCGTCGCCGTGCGCCGTCGTGCGCAGCCACAGCGCGCCGTCGGAGTGGTAGGTCTCGCCGCGGGACGCGAGCTGCTCGAAGGCGTGCTGCACGGCCGACGGCTCGCCGCCGTGCAGCGAGCCCTCCGAGAACCAGACGTCGAACTGCACGCCGATCGCCTCCATCGAGGCGCGGATCTGCCCGAGCAGCAGTTGCACGCCGCGCTCGGCGACGACCGCGACGTCGTCGGTGTCCGCGTTCGGGATCCGCTGCGCGAGCTCGAGCACGTAGTCGCCCTCGTAGCCGCCCTCCGGCGCGGCCTCACCGCGCGCGCGTGCCTGGATCGACTTGCCCAGGCGGCGCACCTGACCGCCGACGTCGTTGATGTAGTACTCGCGTGTCACGTCGTGGCCGGCGAACTCGAGCAGGCGGGCGAGCGAGTCGCCGTAGGCGGCGTGGCGGCCCCCCGCCGCCGTCATCGGGCCGGTCGGATTGGCCGATACGAACTCGACGTTCACGCGCTCGACGGGATCGGCGCTGCCGCCGCCGAAGGCGTCGTGCGCGGCGAGCACATGCGCGAGCGCCGCGACGTACCATCGATCCGCCAGCACGAGGTTGAGGAAGCCGGGACCGGCGATCTCGACATGCTCGAGCGACGAGCCGAGCAGCTGCTCGAGCTCGCCGGCCAGCCGTCCGGCGACCTCCCGCGGGGCGACTCCCGCGCGCGGCGCGAGCAGCATCGCGGCGTTCGTCGCATAGTCCCCGAAGCCGGCCTTCTTCGGGCGCTCGAGCGTCGGCGCCGGCAGCGATGCGCTGCCCGACCCGGCAACCGCTGCCGACGCCGCGACGACGGCGTCGCGCAGATCTGAGAGGGGGCCCGCCACGGCCTCAGCGTATCCGGGCGCCGGCGGGCCGGCGCGTGCGCGCGCCGGGCCTCATGCCGGGCCCGGCGATCATCGGTGGTCGCAGGCTCACAACCTGCGCGACGTGCGCGGCAGGCCGAGCGTCTCACCCGACGGCGCCGGGCCGGCTTCGGACAGCACCAGTCGCTCGAGCAGCTCGATCGTCTCGGCGGTGCCGAGCGCCATGACCTGATCGCCCGGCCGCAGCAGCATGTCGTCGGGCGGCAGCGGCACGAACCATCCGTTCGCGCGCCGCAGGCCGATCACGAATGCGCCGCCCCGGACGACGCCGATCGCGTGCCCCGCGCCGGCGCCGCGCGCGCCCACCGCGACCTCGGCCACGCGGTATCCCGGCCCGCGCGGATCGCCCGCGGGAGGGTGAAGCGCCAGTCGCGCCAGCTCGACGCCGCCGGCGCGCTCGGGCGAGATCACGCGCTGCGCCCCCGCCCGCCTGAGCTTGTCGGCGCTGCGATCGCCCGTCGCCCTGGCGACGATCTCGAGGTCTGCGCGCAACGCGCGCGCAGCGGCGACCGTGGCGAGGTTCGCGTCGTCGGACTCCTCACAGGCGACGAGCGAGCGCGCGCCGGCGATGCCTGCGGCGGCCAGCAGCTCCGCGTCGGACGGCACGCCCCGGCGGAAGGGCAGGCCGAGGATCGAGGCGCGCTCGCCGGCGTCCGCGCCGGGGTCGAGCACGACGCAGACGGCGCCGGCGCCGCGCAGCTCGCGGGCGACCGCTGCGCCGACGGCGTCGAAGCCGCAGACGATGTGATGGTGGGAATAGGAGCTCGTCATGCCTCGAGGCGTCGTGAGGCTAGATGATCGCTTCGGCGACGGGCACCGCCGCGTAGATCAGGATCCGGCGCCATGGCCGGCATCAGTAGTGGTAGGGCTCTCCGGCGAGTATCTTGTGGGCGCGGTAGAGCTGTTCGAGCAGCACGACGCGGGCGAGCTGATGCGGCAGCGTCAGCGCGCCGAGCGAGAAGCGGTGCTCGACGCCCTCCAGCTGCAGTCCGAGCGGCCCGCCGATCACGAAGCAGACGTCGCGCCCCGCCTGCCGGCGGTCCTCGAGGAAGCGCGCGAACGACAGCGAGTCGAACTGCTCGCCGTCGCGCGACAGCAGCGAGACGAAGGCGCGATCGGGGATCCGGCCGGTGACGCGCTCCTCCCGGCGCACCTCGAGCATCTCCACCCTGGCATGGCGCCTCAGCATCTTCAGGTAGTGCTCGACGTCGTCGACGTAGGGCGGCCGCAGACGCCCGACGGCGAGGACGATGAGGCGCACGGTGCGATACTAGGGGCGCGATGGCAGACGAAGACGAGCGCGAGCGCCATATCAACATCCACTTCCAGCCGGAGGACATGGCGGGGCACTACGCGAACTTCGCGAACGTCTCGTTCTCCGACTACGAGTTCACGATCACCTTCGCCCGCGTCGATCACGAGATCGACGCCGACGAGATCCCCGGCGTCGTCGTGACCCGCGTCAACCTGGCGCCGAAGTTCATGGCGGAGCTCGCCGATGCGCTCGTGGACTCCTACTCGAAGTACCGCACCCGCGAGGGCATCAAGAACCTGCCCGAGTTCGGCGGCGGCGCCGCTCCGCCCAGCTCCGACGAGTAGCTCGGCCGGCCGGCCGGCCCGATCTTACGAGCGCTTCACGGCGGCAGACCTGTCCTGCTGCTTGCAGTCCGGCGTCCGCTGCGCCACTATCGAGCGCCGGATGGAACATGTCGACCCCGAGCTGAGGTTCCTGATCGAGGACGCTGCCGCCGACGGCATCGGGATGGACGACATCGAGCACAGCCTGATCGAGCCGGCCAAGCTGCCGCCCGACGAGCACGATGCGCTGTGGCTCTACGCGCTCGGCCGCCGTGAGCGACCGGCGCGCAAGACGATCCCGATCGTCTCGGGCTGAGCGCGCGGCTACCGGTCGCCCCGCTCGTAGGCGACGCCGATGCCGATCCGCTCGATCGTCGGCGGGTGCGTCGCGAGCAGGAACGTCTGCCAGGCCGGCGGGTCGGGATCGGCCAGGTTGCGCAGCGCGATCCGGCGCTCGAAGGCGATGAAGGGCTCGGCTTCGCCCGTCAGCCTCAGCGCGTAGGAGTCCGCGCGCGCCTCGACCTCGCGGCTGAGCTGATTGGAGACCGTCGTGATCGCCGTCGTCATCACGAGCAGGCTGAGCGCGAGCGCCGGCAGGACGGCCGGCCCGGGCTGCGCGCCGGGCGCCAGGCGACTGGTCAGCCGCGCGACGGCGAAGAGCCCGACCGGTGCGACGATCGCGAGGTAGAGCAGCCCGTTGGGAAGGTCGCGATGGCGCACGTGGGCGAGCTCGTGCGCGACGACGAGGCGCACCTCGTCGCGCTCGAAGTTCTCCAGCAGGGTGTCGTAGAGCACGACGCGCTTGGTCGTCCCCAGGCCCGCGATGTATGCGTTGGCGGCGGTCGTCCGGCGGCTGGCGTCGACGCTGTAGACCTGCCCCACGTCGACCCCCGCGCGCTCGGCGAGCTCGAGCACGTCCTCGCGCAGCTGCCCGGCCGGCAGCGGCTTGAACGTGTTGAACAGCGGGTCGAGCACGACCGGGCCGGCGTAGAGGCTCACGACCCCGAACGCCACGACGAGCACGCTGCCCGGAGCCCACCAGCCGCGCGGCATGCGGCGCATCAGGCCGACCGCCGTCGCGGCGCCGAGCCCCGCGAGGATCATCCCGATCGCGCCGGAGACCGCCTTGTCGCGTGCATAGCCGCTCCACGACTGGGTCACCAGCCCGACGTCCCTGGCGCGCTCGCGCGCGACCGCCTGCAGCGGCAGGGCCGCGACCGTGACGGCCACCGACAGCGCGGCGCCCGCCGCCGCCGCGGCCAGCACCGGACGCTTGAACGGGCCCTGCAGGCGCCGCGGCCGGCGGACGACGAGCAGCACGAGCAGGCCGAGCTCGACCGCCACGACGGCGCCGTAGATCGCAAGCTGCGGCCGCCTGTAGTCGCGCGCGCGCTGCAGCTGTGAGGCGCTGAAGTACGATTCGGTGCTGACCCGGGCAGGCTCGATGACGCCGTTGCGCGGGCGAAGCAGCACCACCGCGACCTGCGCGACGATCACGGCGGCGACGATCGCCGCTCCCCAGCGCAGGCGTGCCCGATCCACGATCTCACTGTACGAGATGCAGGTCGCAATCCTCTCCGACATCCACGGCAACCGGCACGCTTTCGAAGCGGTGCTCGCCGACGCCGAGCTCACCGGCGCCGACGAGATGTGGTGCCTCGGCGACCTCGTCGGCTACGGCGCCGAGCCGGACGCGTGCGTCGAGCTGGCGCGCCGCCACGCGGCGATCTGCCTGGCCGGAAACCACGACATGGGCGTCACCGGGGCGATCGGCCTGGAGGAGTTCTCGACCGGCGCGGCGATCGCCGCGCGGTGGACGCAGGACACGCTCAGCGAGGCCAACATGCAGTTCCTCGCGGCGCTTCAGCCGGCGGGCGAGGAGGAGGCGGTCGGCCTCTACCACGCGAGCCCCCGCGATCCGGTCTGGGAGTACGTGCTCAGCGCGCTGCTCGCCGAGCTGTGCCTGGACGCCCAGCGCCAGCGGGTCGCGCTGATCGGCCACTCGCACGTCGCGCTGTCGTTCGTGCGCCCCGAGGGCGACGTCGCCACGGGTGAGGCGCGGCGCGACGGCGACGACCTCGACATCGGGCCGCAGACCGGCGAGTGGCTGCTCAACCCCGGGTCGGTCGGGCAGCCTCGCGACGGCGACCCGCGCGCGGCATGGATGCTGCTCGACCTCGACCGCTGGCAGGCGCGCTGGCGTCGCGTGGAGTACGACGTCGCCGGCGCGGCGGCGGCGATCCGCGCCGCGCGACTGCCCGATTCGCTGGCCGAGCGGCTGGGGTACGGTCAATGACGGTGCGACCCGTGCTTCCCTACGTGCTGTCGGCGCTGCTCGGCGTCGGCTGCGCTCTGCTCGCGGCCTGCGGAGGGCGCACGGAAGCCGGCATCCCGGCCGCCGACGCGGAGGGCCTGAAGAGCCAGATCACCGACGTGCGCCAGGCCGTCGAGTCCGGTCGCTGCTCCGACGTCCCCGGGCAGCTGCGGCAGGTCGACGACGCGATCGACGACCTCCCGGCGTCCGTCGACGACCAGCTCGTCAACAACCTTCGCGACGGCGCCGACAGGCTGCTCAGCCTCGCGCGCGACGAGTGCGACGCCAGCCCGACCGAGACGACGACGACCGAGACGGCGACCACCGAGACGACGCAGACCGAGACGACGCAGACCCAGACCGAGCCGGTCGAGACGACGACGACGGCCCCTCCGACCACGACCACCGTCGTGCCGACGACGACCCAGCCGCCGCCGCCGGCTCCGCCGCCGGCGCCCGAGCCGCAACCCGAGCCGACCCCGCCGGCGGGCACTCCGGGCGGCGGCACCCCGCCGGAGATCCCATGAGCGAGACGGTCATCGCGGGCCGCTACGAGCTGGGCGAGCGGCTCGGCTACGGCGGCATGTCGACGGTCCAGCTCGCGCTCGACCGCCGGCTGGAGCGCCAGGTCGCGGTCAAGCTCCTCGCCGAGCACCTCGCCGACGACAGCCAGTTCGTCTCGCGCTTCCGCCGCGAGGCGCTGTCGGCGGCGCGGCTGGTGCACCCGAACATCGTCCAGGTCTTCGACTTCGGCCTCGACGAGGCGACCGGCCGGCACTACATCGTCATGGAGTACGTCCACGGCCGCTCCGGCGCCGAGATCCTGCGCGAGGAGACGCGCCTGGGCGTCGCGGACACGCTGGAGCTCGTCGACGGCGCCTGCCGCGGGCTCGCGCACGCCCACCGGATGGGCGTCGTGCATCGCGACGTCAAGCCAGGCAACATCATGCGCTCCGACGAGGGCGCGGTGAAGCTCGCCGACTTCGGGATCGCCAAGGCGATGGTCGGGCAGACGTCGCAGATCACTCAGGCCGGCTCGGTGCTCGGCACCGCCGCCTACCTCGCGCCCGAGCAGGCAAGCGGCGCCGAGGTCGGGCCGCGCGCCGATCTCTACGGCCTCGGCGTCGTGACCTATCAGCTGCTCGCCGGCCGCCTGCCCTACGACGCCGACTCGCTCACGGAGCTGGCGATGAAGCAGCAGCGCGAGTATCCCGTCCGCCTCGAGGAGGTCGTCTCCGACGTGCCGCCGGCGCTGGCCTCGGCGGTCGAGAAGGCGCTCGCGCTCGCGCCTGAGGATCGCTACGCGAACGCCGACGAGATGCGCGCGGCGCTGCACGACGGCGCCCGCGGGATCGCCCCCGAGGGCGCCGAGGCAACGGCCGCGACGGCGATGCTCGCCCGCGACGACCCGACGGCGTCCACGCGAGTCGCGTCGAGCGCGGCGCGCAGCGGTCGCCGCCTGCAGCCGACGCCGCCGCCGGGCCGGCCGGCGGCGCCCGCCGAGTACGAGCCGATCCCCGAGATCCCGCCCTCGCGCCGTGACGCCCCACCGCCGCGCCGCGGCGCCGGACGGATCCTCGCGGTCGTGCTCGTCGCGGGCCTCATCGCCGCGGCGCTCGCGTTCGCAATCGGCAACATGCAGGGCAGCTCGTCGGTGGAGCTCTCCCCCGTCGACGGCGAGAGCACGAGCGACGTCGTCGACCAGATGAACAGCCTGATCGACGACAACACGCGGTAGCGGTCGGCGCAGGCTCAGGGCGGGGCGCCGTCGCGCAGCGCGGCGGCGTGCACCGCCAGCGTCCCCCCGGCGAGCGCGGCGCGCAGGCCGGCCATCAGGCGCGCGAGGTAGGCGAGGTTGTGCAGCGTCAGCAGGCGGACGCCGGTCAGCTCCCGGTTCTTGAGCAGGTAGCGCAGGTAGGCGCGCGAGTGCCCGGCGCTGCAGGCCGGGCAAGGGCAGCCGTCCATGATCGGCTCGCGCGAGTGCTTGTGGCGCGCGCCGGTCAGGTCGACGCGCCAGCGGTCCTGCGGCTCGGGCACGATCGCGACGCCATGGCGGCCCAGGCGGGTGGGCATCGCACAGTCGAACGTGTCGATGCCGAGCTCGACGCCGCGGATCAGGTCGTCGACGTCGCCGATCCCGAGCAGGTGGCGGGGGCGCTCGTCGGCGGCGAGCGCCGCGGTCGCCCATCCGACGACCTCGTACATCTGCGACTTGTCGGCGCCGAGCGACCCACCGATCGCGACGCCGCCGACCGGGCGGGCGGCGACCTCCTCGGTCGAGGCGATTCGCAGGTCCTCGTGGACGCCGCCCTGGACGATCCCGTAGAGGAGCTGGTCGGCGGGCCCGTGCACCTCGTGCCAGGCCAGGCAGCGGTCCAGCCAGCGGTGCGTGCGCTCCGTCGAGCGCGCGGTGTACTCGCGGTCGATGTGAAAGGGCGTGCATTCGTCGAAGACGAGCGCGATGTCGGAGTTGAGCCTGGCCTGGACCTCCATCGACGTCTCGGGGCCCATGAACCGCTCGGAGCCGTCGATGTAGGAGCGAAAGCGGACCCCGTGCTCGTCGATCTCCAGCACGCGGCCCATGCGGTCCGGGCCCGTCGGCGCGCGGCCCTTGATCTCGTCGGCGACGGTGCCGTGGCCCATGCTGAAGACCTGAAAGCCACCGGAGTCGGTGATGATCGGCCCGCGCCAGCCCATGAACTCGTGCAGGCCGTCGAACTCGGCGATCAGCTCGGCGCCGGGCTCGAGGAACAGGTGAAAGGTGTTGGCGAGCACCATGTCGTAGCCGAGCGCGGCGACCTCGCGCGGCTCGAGGCCCTTGACCGTGGCCTTCGTCGCCAGCGGCACGAACGCCGGCGTGCGGATCTCGCCGTGGGCAACGCGAAGGACCCCGGCGCGCGCCTGCGAGCCGGGGTCCCGATGGAGGATCTGCAGGGCGCTCATGCGCCCCGCAGACTATGGACCGCTCCTACCCGGAGCTGGTGTCGCCCTGATCGCCGGCGTCGGACTCGATCGTCCTCGGGGCGGAGCCGCCGACGCCGATCTGCACCTTGCGCGGCTGCGCCTGGGCGGGCTTGGGGATGCGCACCTCGAGGACGCCGTTGTCGAACGTCGCCGCGATCGCGTCGGCGTCGATGCCCTCGGGCAGCGTCAGCGCGCGGGAGAACGCGCCGGCGGAGCGCTCGAGGCGGTAGTAGCCCTCGTGCTTCTCCTCATGCTCGGTCTTGCGCTCACCGGAGACGGTGAGGACGTTGTTCTCGAGCTCGATGTTGACGTCGCTCTCGCTCATGCCGGGAAGGTCGGCCTTGAGGACGAAATGCTCGCCTGTCTCGACGAGGTCCATCGCCGGAATCCAGCGCCGGCCGGTGGCGGTGTTGCCGTTGCCGGGACGGCTGGGCGTGTCGAAGAAGGTCGAGAAGAGGCGGTTCATCTCACCCTGAAGAGAATCGATCTCGCGGGCCGGATCCCATCGTACAAGTGCCATGCGAAACCTCCTGTGGTCCAACTGTTCTACTTGCTAGAAGTTATAAAACCTAAGTCAGTCGCTGTCAAGTCTAGCGAGCGCTGCGCGCCAGCTGGAGGGCGGGCATGCCCGACGCGCTGCAGGCCGCGTCGACGATCTCCAAGCCGGCACGCGCGATCATCGGCTGCAGCCGCCACGTGTACGTCGAGTGCTCGTCGCGAACATGCTCCGCAAGCTCCGCGCGCGTCCAGCCGCCATCGACGTCGGACGCCACCGTCTCGCGGATCCACCGCTCGGCATCGATCGGTTCGCGGCCGCTGCCCCACGGCGCGGGACGCATCGGCGCGCGGGCTACCTGCAGCAGCCCCAGCCGGTCTTGTCGAGCACGCGGTCCCAGGCGTCGCCGAGGCGGTCGAGCTCCTCCGGGCCGAAGAGCTCGAGGAACATCGCGCGCACGCCGGCGAGGTGGGTCGCACGCGCTGCGCGCAGCTTGTCGCGCCCGGCGGGCGTGAGCTTGGCGAACGCGCCGCGTGCGTCGTCGCTGCAGGCGACCCGCTCCAGCAGCCCCTCGCGCTGCAGGCGGTCGACCAGCCGCGTCAGGCCGCTGCGGCTGAGCAGGATCGAGGACGCGAGGTCGCACATGCGCATCCGCTCGTGCTCGGCGTCGGCGAGATACATCAGCACCTCGTAGGAGCTGAGCTGCAGACCGTGAGCCGCCTCCAGCTGCGCATCGAGTGCCTTGGCCAGCGCGGCCTGCGCCCGCTGCATCCCGCGCCACGCGCGCAGCTCCCGTGGCGTGAGCTGATGCAGCTCTTCGGAGTCGCTCACGGTCGCCATGCGCCGAGCATAGAGGCTTCTGATTGCACGCACAACGACTTCGAGTCCGTCTTGGCCTAACGTTGGTGTCATGGCGGGAGGGGACAATCACGATCGCGCGCCCGAGCGCGGCGGCATCGGCCCCGAGCCGCTCGTCCACGTCGTGCGCGAGGCCGCCGGCGCGCCGGAGGGCGCGCTGATCCTGCTGCACGGCCGCGGCGCCGACGAGCACGACCTCGCCCCGGTGCTGGACATGCTCGATCCAGAACGCCGGCTCGTGGGGCTGACGCCGGGCGCGCCGCTGCCCGGGCCGGGCGGCTCCGGCGGGCGCTGGTGGTACATGGTCCCGCGCGTCGGCCATCCGGACCCGCGCACGTTCCACGCCAGCTACGCGCGCCTGGCGAGCTTTCTCGACGGCTGGCTCGAGGAGCGCTCGATCCCCTGGCGGCGGGCGCTGATCGGCGGCTTCTCGATGGGCTGCGTCATGTCCTATGCCATCGCCCTGGGACCGGGCCGCCCCTCGCCCGCCGGGATCCTCGCGATCAGCGGCTTCATCCCGACCGTCGACGGCTGGCAGGCCGAGCTCGGCACGCGCGCGGGACTCCCGCTGTTCGTCACCCACGGCTCGGCCGATCCGGTCATCTCCGTCGACTTCGCCCGCGACGCGCGCTCGCGGCTGGAAGACGCGGGGCTCGGCGTCGAGTACGAGGAGCACGCGGGCGGCCACCAGCTCGACCCGCGGACGCTGGCGCGGATGACGGACTGGGTGAGCGCGCGGCGCGCGTCGTTCACGCGGTGAACGGCGGGCGACCGAGCGCTGACCGACCTGCGCGCCGCCCGCTGCGGCGAACGCGCCGGCGGGCTACTCCGCCGGCGGTCGCTGCGGCGGGTCGCCGGACGGCACTGCGCCGGGCGGCGGGCGCCAGGGCTCGCCCGGCTTGCGCTCCGGCGCCTTCCAGCCCCGCGCCGTCATTCCCAATGCGCCCATCGCGCGCTCCTTGACGCTCCAGGGGACGCGGCGGTACAGCGGCACGAACAGCACGCGCCAGAACCGGTCGCCCTTCGGCCGGTAGGGCTCGACCGTCCCCGGCTGACCGTGACCGAGCTCGCTCAGCACGGCGCGGCGCAGGGCTCCCTCGGCGCGCTCGCGCAGGCTGCGCCTGGCGTCCGAGAGAGTGCTCATGTCGCGATCGCCAGCCTGTTCTCGCGCTGCGCCGCCAGGGCGTTCTGCGCGGCGATCTGGATCGGCTCGAAGAGCGCGCCGATCGGCGGCGAGTAGATGTTCTCCATGTAGGCGAGGTCGTAGAGCGTCGCGCCGCGCTTGGCCGCGAACGCCAGGAAGTCGCAGCGCTCCTTGACGCCCTCGCCGCCGTGGATCACGCCGCCGATCAGCCGCAGCGTCCCGGGCTCGGCGAGCAGCTTGACGAACGTCTTCTCGGCACCGGGGTAGTAGCGCGCCTTCGTGATGCCGACGCCCTTGGCGAGCACGTACGGGATCCCGATCGTCCTGGCCAGGTTCTCGCCCATCGAGAAGCCGCCGATCGTGTAGTCGCCGGCGACCATCCCCCACGGCACCCAGACGGGGTCGTAGGCGAGGTCGCCGCCGGTGATGTTCACCGCGGCGACGCGGCCCTGGGCGTAGGCGTGCGCGCCCGTCAGCCCGACGATCGGAACCATGTTCAGCCCGTGCGGGATCTCGCAGACGTCGCCGGCGGCCCACACGCCGTCGGCGGAGGTGCGCATGTGGTCGTCGACCCAGACCGCGCCGGTCGTGCCGAGCTTGAGCCCGGCGGCCTCGGCGAGCTTCGTGTTGGGGACCTTGTGCAGCCCGGTCACGACCGCGTCGCATTCGAACACGCCGTCGCTCGTCGTCACCGCGCGGACGTGGCCGTCGGCATCCCCCTCGAAGGACTCGGTCTTCGTACCGAGGTGCAGCTTGACGCCGAGCGCCTCGAGCGAGTCGTGGACGGGCTTGGCGACGTCCGGGTCGAGGAGCTCGTGCAGCACCCATGGACCGTCGTCGATGAGGTCGACGTGCAGGCCGCGGCGCGCGAGGCCGCCCGCCATCTCGACGCAGATCGGACCGGCGCCGACGACCGCGACCCGCTTCATCGAGTCCAGCTGCTTGTCGAACTCCATCGACTTGCGGATGTCCTTGACGTAGTGCAGCCCGTCGAGGTTGGCACCCGGGACGTCGGGCTGCTCCCAGAAGAAGCCGGTGCAGAGGATCAGCTGGTCGAAGCCCTCCGGCTCGTTCTTCGTGGTGATCGTGCGGCGCTGGAGATCGATGTCGGTGACGACGGTCTCCATGCGCATGTCGAGGCCGTCCTCGCGGTAGCGGTCGACCGTCGACAGGAAGAGGTCCTCGAACTTCGGGATCTCGCGCCCGTGGACGAACGGGATCCCGCAGGGCGAGTAGGCGATGTCGGAGAACTCCGTGAACACCGTCACCTTGAGCTGGGGGTTCAGGCGTGTGGTGATGGTGGCGGC
>JBKHXR010000028.1:0-20534 GCA_046565905.1 Thermoleophilia bacterium
TCTGAGCCTGGATCCGAGCTGAGCCGCGTTCGCGCCTGGGCGCGGAGGCGACAGGCTCCGGCGCTCCTCGCGTCCGACGCCCTCGAGCCCTCGCCGCGCGGTCGCGGCGGGGGCTCGTCGGATTCTCGGCGGCGCGGTCACCCACGGGCGACATGCCTGACATGAGCGTGCGCTAGCGTCCCGCGCCGTGGACGAACGCGCGCTGGCCTACGACGGGTTCGATCCTCAGCACGAGGGTCTGCGCGAAGCGCTCACCTCGACGGGCAACGGCTACTTCTGCACTCGCGGGACGGCAGAGTGGGAGGACGCCGACGAGGTCCACTACCCCGGCACGTACGCGCACGGCCTCTACAACCGCGAGACGACGATCATGGGCGGGCGACCCGTCCTCAACGAGGACCTCGTCAACCTGCCCAACTGGCTGGTGCTCAAGCTGAAGATCGAGGATGAGGACGCGATCCGGCTGGCCAACGTGGAGCTGCTGGACTACCGCCACAAGTACGAGGTCGGCACGGCGATGGTCATCCGCATGCTGCGCTTCCGCGATCGCGCGGGGCGCGAGACATCGCTGCGCAGCCGGCGCTTCGCGAGCATGGCGCACTCCCATCAGGCGGCCATCGAGTGGACGCTGACGGCCGAGAACTGGTCGGGCTCCGTCGAGGTCGTCTCCGCGCTCGACGGGCGCGTCACGAACAGCAACGTCGCCCGCTACGGAGCGCTCGAGGGCCGCCACCTGGACCCGGTCTCGCCGCGCACCTTCGGGCCCGAGATCATCGCGCTGCACACCGAGACGCGCCAGTCGAACATCTACGTCGCCGAGGCGGCCCGGACGCGCGTGTTCCGCGGCGCCGACCAGCTCTACGTGCAGCGCTCGCTGTTTCAGGTCGAGGACTACATCCAGCAGGTGCTGCGCTTCGAGGTCCAGCGCGGCGCGCCGATCCGCGTCGAGAAGCTGGTCTCCTTCTACACCTCGCGCGACCGCGCGATCAACGAGCCGCTGACGAACGCCGGCAAGTCCGTCGGCCGCTACCCCGACTTCGACGAGGCGCTGGCGCGACACACCCGCGCCTGGAACGAGCTGTGGCGGTCCAGCGACGTGCATCTGCCCCGCGACGAGCGCGTCCAGCAGCTGCTGCGGCTGCACGTCTCGCACATCCTGCAGGTCTGCTCGCTGCACACGACAAATCACGACGCGGGCGTGCCGGCGCGGGGGCTGAACGGCGAGGCCTACCGCGGCCACGTGTTCTGGGACGAGCTGTACGTCTTCCGCTATCTCACCTCGCGCCTGCCCGAGATCACGCGCGAGCTGCTGATGTACCGCTACCGCCGGCTGGGCGAGGCGCGCGCCGCCGCGCGCGAGGCCGGGTACCGCGGCGCGATGTTCCCCTGGCAGAGCGGCAGCGACGGCAGCGAGGAGACGCAGATCGTCCACCTCAACCCGCTCTCCGGCCAGTGGGATCCCGACCTCAGCCACCGCCAGCGCCACGTCAACGCCGCGATCTTCTACAACGTCTGGCACTACCACCAGGCGACCGACGACCTTGCGTTCCTGCGCGACCACGGCGCCGAGATGATGCTCGAGATCGCCCGCTTCTGGGGCTCGATCGCCCACTACGACGCAGCCCGCGACCGCTACGAGATCCACGGCGTGATGGGGCCCGACGAGTTCCACGAGAAGTACCCGGGCGCCGAGCAGAGCGGCCTGCGCAACAACGCCTACACGAACGTGATGGTCGCCTGGATCTGCGAGCAGGCGCAGGTCGTCCTCGGCCTTCTCAGCGAGCGGCGGCGCGACACGCTGCGCGCGAAGATCGGCCTCACCGACGAGGAGATCGCGCGCTGGCAGGACATGAGCCGCAAGATGTACGTCCCGTTTCACGGCGACGGCATCATCAGCCAGTTCGAGGGCTACGACGAGCTCGAGGAGCTCGACTGGGCGGCCTACCGCGCCAAGCACAGGAACATCCAGCGGCTGGACCGGATCCTGCGTGCCGAAGGCGACGAGCCCGACCGCTACAAGCTCGCCAAGCAGGCCGACACCGTCCTGCTGTTCTTCCTCTTCTCGCCCGCGGAGATCGCGCGGCTGTTCGCCCGGCTGGGCTACGACTGGGGTCCCGACAGCGCGCAGCGCAACATCGAGTACTACGACGAGCGCACGTCGCACGGCTCCACTCTCAGCTACATCGCGCACGCCGGCGTGCTCGCGCAGATCGACCCCGAGCAGTCGTGGGAGCGCTTCCTCGTCGCGCTCGAGAGCGACGTCGGCGACGTCCAGGGCGGCACGACGAAGGAGGGCATCCACCTCGGTGTCATGGCCGGCACGGTCGACCTCGTCCAGCGCGCCTACACCGGCGCCGAGATCCGCGACGGGGTGCTGTACTTCGAGCCGACGCTGGCGCACCGGCTCGACGGCCTGAGCTTCCCGATGCAGGTTCGCGGAACGCCGATCCGCGTGACGCTGCGCGCCCACGAGCTGACGGTGGTCATCACCGGCGGCTTCAGCCGTGCGGTGAGGGTCGGCATCGGCGACGACGTACGCGAGCTCGGCGCCGGCGAGCGCTGCACGTTCGCGCTGGCAACGCAGGGCCACCCCGCCGAGCCCGTCGGCCAGGGCAGCGACACCCTAGGGAGCGACTGATGGCTGAAGCCTTTCGCGGCGCGATCTTCGACGTCGACGGCGTGCTCGTCGACTCTCCACACGAGGCCGCCTGGCGCGACGCCCTGCAGGAGCTGATGGAGGGCGAGTGGGCGGGCGTCGCCGGCCAGACGAGCTGGAGCCCCGACGCCTTCACGGCCGAGGTCTACCAGCAGGAGCTCTCGGGCAAGCCGCGGATGGAGGGCGCGATCGCGGCGCTGAGGCACTTCGGCGTCCCCGAGCCGGAGACCCGCGTCGACGCGTACGCCGAGCGCAAGCAGGAGATGGTCGTCGAGCTGATCGAGGCCGGCAGGTTCTCCGCCTATCCCGACGCGCTGCGCTTCCTGCTGGCGGTCAAGGAGGCGGGCATCGCCGTCGCGGCAGCGTCGTCGTCGAAGAACGCTGGCCTCTTCCTGCGCCAGATCCGGCTCGACGTGTTCGCCGCGCAGGAGGGGCTGGACTACGGCTGGCTCGAAGCCGGCCTCACGTTGCTCGCGGCCTTCGACGTCGACATCTCCGGGCGCCACTTCGAGCGCGGCAAGCCGCATCCCGAGATCTTCCTCACCGCCGCGCAGGAGCTCGGCGTGGAGCCCGCCGCGGCCTTCGTCGTCGAGGACGCGGTCTCCGGCGTGCAGGCCGCCAAGGCCGGCGAGTTCGCTGCGCTCGGCGTCGCCCGCCACGGCGACGAGGCGCTCCTCGCCGAGGCCGATGCCGACATCGTCGTGGCGTCGCTGGACGAGATCGAGCTCGCAGGACTGGCGCAGGGGCGGCTCGCTCGCCGCGCCCGCTGACGACGCCGGCGCCGGCGAAAGCGCGCGATCCCGCGGCGGCTGGGCGGTCTTTGTCACAATGACTGCCCCGCGCGCCTCGCCGTGCGCGCATCCGCAAGCGACACAAGGACTTTTCTTCAGTGGCAAAGCAGCGCAACCGTGGCAAGCCCACGCGTCGACGTGACAAGAAGGGCGGTCCCGGCAGCGGGCGGCGCAAGCCGTGTCCGTACTGCAAGGAGAAGATCGAGCAGGTCGACTACAAGGACACCGCCGTCCTGCGCAAGTTCATCTCCGAGAAGGGCAAGATCCGCTCGCGGCGGATCACCGGCGCCTGCCGCCGTCACCAGAGCCAGATCGCGCGGGCGGTCAAGCGCGCCCGCGAGCTGGCGCTGCTGCCCTACGTCAACGAGGGCGGGCGCGACGACACCGAGCGCGAGGGTCGCGGCGGTCGTCGCGGCCGCGACGACCGCTAGCTCATGCCCTCCGCGATCCTGCTGCAGGACGTCGACCATCTCGGCACGCGTGGCACCGTCGTCGACGTGTCCAAGGGCTACCTGCGCAACTACCTCATCCCGCGAAGGCTCGCGCAGCCGGCGACGAAGGGCGCGCTCGACGAGGCGCGCCGTCGCAGCGAGGCCGCCGACAAGGTCACGCAGGCGCTGATCGCCAAGGCGACCCAGGATGCAGAGGTCCTCAGCCGCACCGTGCTGACGATCAGCCAGCAGGCCGGCGACGACGGCCGCCTGTTCGGGTCGGTGACCAGCCAGGACATCGCCGACGCGATCGAGGAGGCCCGCGGGGTCAAGGTCGACAAGCGCAAGATCCATCTCGACGAGCCGATCAAGAACGTCGGCACCTACGTCGTCGTCGTCGAGGTCGCAGAGGGCGTCACCGCCTCGGTCAAGACGATGGTCGTCGAGCGCAAGTAGCGACCACGATCCTGACGCTCGCAGTCACCGCCGACACGATCTGGAGCGTCATCGGGATCGCCGGCGGTGCGGTCGGGATCGGCGTGCTCCTGTGGGCGATGAAGGCCGACCCCGGGGAGCGCGCGGCCGAGGACGCGGCGCGCGACTTCTACGACGCGCACGGACGCTGGCCGGACGAGCCGGCCTAGGCGGGTGCGCCGTCGCGGCGCGCCGATGCGTCGGCAACGCAGACTCGCCGCGCGACGTAGCCGGGGCCGGTGATGAAGCCCGATGACGCGGGCTCGACGCTGCGGCTGCGGCTGCGCGCCCAGCGCCTGACGGGTCCGCGGGCACCGGCCGCCAGGGCCGTCGTCGAGCGGCTCGTGGGGGTGCAGGCGCAGGATCTCGCGTTCGCCCGGCTCGCCTTCCGGCCGCGTTGCACCCGCGCCGTCGTGGCCGCCGACGTCGATGCGGCACTGCGCGACGGCACGCTCGTATGGACCTGGGCGATGCGCGGAACGCTGCACCTCATCCAGGCGTCCGACGCGGGCTGGCTGATCGGGCTGCTGGGGCCGATCTTCGCGGCGCATGGGCGCCCGCGGCGGCTGGCGCTCGGACTCGACGACGCGCGCTGCGACGAGGCCGTCGAGCGGTTGCGCGAGATCCTCGCCGCCGAGGGACCGCAGACGCGCGCCGAGCTCGCCGAGCGGCTCGCGATCCAGCGGCGCGGGCAGGCGCCGGCGCACCTCCTCGCGTACGCGGCGATGCGCGGCACGATCTGCCGCGTGCTGCCGGTGCAGGGCCGCGAGCCGACGTACGCGCTGCTCGAGCAGCGGCTCGGCGAGCCGCCGGCGCCGGTCGAGGAGGACGAGGCGCTGGCGCGCCTCGGGGGGCGCTATCTCGCCGGTCACGGCCCGGCGACGGCCGCGGATCTCGCGGCCTGGTCGGGCATCGGCCTGCGTCGCGCGCGCCGCGCCCTGGCGGGGAGCACCGGCGGCGGCGGCCCGCCGGACGCCCACCCGGCCGCGACGAGCCACGTCGCGCTGCTCGGCCACTTCGACCCCTACCTGCTCGGCTATGCAGGACGCGACCTCGTGCTTGACAGGCGCCACGCGAGGAGGATCCAGGCGGGCGGCGGCTTCGTTGCGCCGGCGGTGCTCGTCGACGGGCGGGTCGCCGGCACTTGGCGGCGCGGCGACGGCGCCTGGCTCGAGCCGTTCGAGCCGCTCGGCGAGGACGTGCTGGCGGCGGCCGAGCGCGAGCGCGCGGACGTCGAGCGGTTTCTGGCGGGCCGCACGTAGGCGTCTGGTCGCGCTGCGAACATCCGTTCGTGCTCCGGCGGCGCCACGCGAAAGAATTCGTTCCCTCCGAGCGGGACGGGCGCTCGCCGCCGATAGCCCGCCCACCTACCCTCCGCCACTCGTGAGCACCTTCCCGGAGTCCCCGCCACGGCCGCCCGCGCAGATCGCGACGGGCGTCGCGCCGCCGCACTCGATCGAGGCCGAGCAGTCCGTCCTCGGCGGCATCCTGCTGTCGGACCGCGCGATGTACGGCCTGGTCATCGAGGAGGGCCTCAAGGCCGAGGACTTCTATCGCGAGCGCCACCGGCACATCTACGAGTCGATGCTCGCGCTGTATCGCGAGAGCGAGCCGATCGACGTGCTGACCGTCGCCGAGCACCTGCGCTCGGCGGGCCGCCTGGAGGAGGCCGGCGGCAAGGCGGCGATCGACGAGCTGACGGGCGGGGTGCCGGGACTGGGCGGGATCCGCCGCTACGCCCAGATCGTGCGCGAGCACGCCCTCATGCGGCGGCTGCTGAGCACGACGTACGAGATCCAGGCCTCGGTCCTCAACCACGCCGCCGCCCCGCGCGAGCTGGTCGAGCAGGCCGAGCGGGCGATGCTCGAGGTCGCCCACGACGACCGCCAGAAGGACTTCCGCACGATCGACGAGATCCTCCACGACGAGCTGAAGAAGATGGAGAAGCTGTCGCGCGAGGGGACGGCGCTGACGGGCACCCCGAGCGGCTTTCGCGACCTCGACGAGATCACCGGCGGCTTTCAGCCGGGCAACCTCGTCATCATCGCGGCGCGCCCGTCGATGGGCAAGAGCGCGCTCGTCACGAACATCGCCGAGAACGCCTCGATCGACCACGGCAGGCCCGTCGCGCTCTTCTCCCTGGAGATGTCCGAGACAGAGCTCGCCCAGCGCTTCGTCGCGTCGCAGGGACGCATCAAGGGCGACCTGCTGCGCAAGGGCCGCGTGGCCGACAACAAGTGGCCCGACATCCTCAAGGCGTCCGCGAAGCTCGCGGCCGCGCCGCTGTACGTCGACGACTCGTCCGATGTGGGGATGCTCGAGATCCGCGCGAAGGCGCGACGGCTGCATCAGCAGGCGCCGCTCGGCCTGATCATCATCGACTACCTGCAGCTGCTGCGCGCCGACGCACGCCTCGAGTCCCGCGTCCAGCAGGTCGGCGAGATGAGCCGCGGGCTGAAGATCCTCGCGCGCGAGCTGAACGTCCCGGTGATCGCGCTGTCGCAGCTCAGTCGCGCGGTCGAATCGCGGACCGACAAGCGGCCGGTCCTGTCGGACCTGCGCGAGTCCGGGCAGATCGAGCAGGACGCCGACCTCGTGGCGTTCATCTACCGCGAGGAGTACTACGACAAGGAGTCCGAGCGCGCCGGAATCGCCGACATCATCATCGCCAAGCATCGCAACGGCGCCCTCGGCGACGTCGAGCTGACGTTCGCCAAGGAGTATCCGAAGTTCCTCAACTACACGTCTCCGGAGCGCTACGCCTGAGCCTGGAGCCACCGAGGATCGTGGCTGAACCCCTGTCGCCGGCGGGTGCAGGGCCGACCGGCGGCGAACCCGCCGGGTGTTCGCTTCGAAAGCCGCCGATCGGCGCCGGGCCGTGATCGGCGGGATTCGCCGCGACGATCGCTGGACCGATGCCAGGCAGGCCGAGGAGTCTGTCGTCACGGGCTCGTAGCAGATCTCGCGCCCGCCGGCGCCGGCTCCGGGAAGCCAGGTTGCATTCCGCACAGTTTTCCTGTCTACTCGGTGGGTGCTGTCGTCCTATAGCTGCGTCCACAGAACAACTGGGAGGGTCGGTCCCGTGCGCTCACGAGCACGAATATTCAGCCTCGCATTACTGTCGCTGCTCGGAATTGCCGTCACCGGAGCGGGCCTGGCATGGGCTTGCACGCCTTCGGGCTTCGGCACCCCGGCATCTCCGACAGAGGTCCCGCCGCCCGCCGCCACTCCGCCGGCCGGCGTGGCACCGGGCGTCGCGCCGACGAACCCGCCCGCCGCTCCGCCGAGCACGTCGGCGCCCGCCGCCGCTCCGTCCGCGGGCGGCGCCGGCGGCGGCGCATCGGCTCCGAACAGCTCTGGCGCCTCGGCGTCGGCATCGACCAGCGGAGCCGCTGCGACGCGCAGCGCGTCGACCGCCGCGCGATCCCGTACGCCGGCCGCCTCGCGCCCGTCGACGTCGTCCGCTCCGCGCGTGACGGCCCCGGCGACCGCTCCGTCGCAGAGCGCCGCCGCGACCAGCGCCGCGCCGGCCAACGCCACGGCTCCCGCGACGCAGCCCGCGTCCGCGCGGTCCAGCGCACCTGCCACGCCGCGCAGCAACGCGCAGCGCAGCAACGCGCCGGCCGCGACCGCACCCGCCACGCGCAGCGCCACCGGCGACCTGTGGAGCGGCGTCAGGTCATCGGCTGCGTCCCCGATCTCGGCGGCCGAGGCCACCGCAGGCGGGCAGTCCGGCGGACTCGGCACCGGCGTCGTGCTCGGCCTGGCGATCCTCGGTCTCGGCGTCGTCGGCCTGACCGGCGCATTCGTCGTCACCACCGGGCGCCGCCGCGCCCGCAGCAAGAGCAACAACGGGTAGCGGACCGCGGTCGGCCACCGGCCCGCCGCGTTCCACATCCCTGTCGTGCCGACGAGCCCCGGTCGCCCGCAGCGGCCGGGGCTCGCTGCCGTCGGCAGCGGCCATCGGGGTGGAGAGGCCGTGGGCGGACCCGTCGGGCAGGATGCGAAGGCCAGACCGCGGCGGCCCGCGGGCGACGTCGCGCCGGTCGTCCGCGCCGCGTGCGCGTGCTCGCAAAATGCGGCGCCGGCCGCGCGATCGCTCCGTCGCTCGGCCTAGACTCGCCTGATGGCGCCTCCGCGCAACGTATCGACGGCCGCCGCGGCGGCCGTCGAGCAGACGTGCCCGTTCGGGCTCTGCGACGGCAGCGGCTTCGTCTTCGACGAGGCCGCCAACGACGCACGCGACTGCCGCTGCCGCGCGCAACGCGTGAGCCGCGCCCGCGCGCGCTCGCTGAGCGGCGTGATCCCGCGCAAGTACCGCGGGGTCTCCTTCGACCGCCCGCCGGTGACCCAGATCGCGGCGCCCGTGACGGCGTCGGTCAAGCGCTTCGTCAATCGCATCGACGAGAACCTCGCCGCCGGCCGCGGGCTGTGGTTCTTCGGCTCCGTCGGAACGGGCAAGACCACGCTTGCGATGCTCGTGTCCAGCCAGGCGCTCGAGGCCGGCCGCAGCGTCGCGATCTACTCGCTGCCGCGCCTGCTGGCCGAGATCCGCCGCACGACGTTCGACGAGGAGCGCGACATCGTCGACCTGCTCGACCGGCTGACCGCCGTCGATCTGCTGCAGATCGACGACGTCGGCGCCGAGAAGACGAGCGACTGGGTGCTCGAGCAGCTCTACGCGATCGTCAACGCCCGCTACGAGAACGAGCGCTCGATCATCATCACGACGAACCTCGAACGCGACGACCTCGCCGCGCAGATCAACGAGCGAACGGTGTCGCGGCTGGAGGAGATGTGCGAGGTCCTGCCGCTCTGGGGGCCCGACGCGCGCCAGCAGCGGCCCGACGTGCCGCCGGGCGCCTAGCCGCTGCGCCTACACTTCACGCGCGTATGCCAGGGATCTGCATCGTCGGCGCCCAGTGGGGCGACGAAGGCAAGGGGAAGGTCGTCGACCTCGTCGCCGAGCGGGCCGACGCCATCGTCCGCTTTCAGGGCGGCAACAACGCCGGCCACACGATCATCCGCGACGGCGAGGTGTTCAAGTTCCATCTGATCCCGTCGGGGATCCTCTATCCCGGCAAGCGCTGCATCATCGGCAACGGCGTCGTCATCGACCCGCGCGTGCTGACCGACGAGCTCGACGCGCTCAAGGCGCGCGGGATCGACACGAGCGGGCTGCGCATCAGCGCCAACGCGCACGTGATCATGCCCTACCACCTGCTGCTCGACACGGCCGGCGAGACGAAGCTCGGCAAGCTGCAGATCGGCACGACGCGGCGCGGCATCGGCCCCGCCTACGCCGACAAGGCGGCGCGCCTGGGCATCCGCATGCAGGACCTGCTCGACGAGAAGATCCTCAAGAAGAAGATCACCGCGGCGATCGATCCCAAGCGGCTGAGCCTGCGCCCCTACGTCAAGGATCCGTCGCTGGACCTGCAGTCGATGACCGAGGCCTACCTGACCTACGGCCACCGCCTCGAGCGCCACATCGCCGACACGGCACGGATCGTCTGGGATGCGCTGGACGCCAACAAGCTCGTCATCTACGAGGGCGCCCAGGGCGCGCTGCTGGACATCGACCACGGCACCTATCCGTTCGTCACGTCGTCCAACCCGATCGCGGGCGCCGCCTGCGTCGGCGCCGGCGTGGGGCCGAAGGACATCAACGAGGTCTGGGGCATCGCCAAGGCCTACGTGACGCGCGTCGGCTCGGGGCCGTTCCCGACGGAGCTCGACGACGAGGTCGGCGAGGAGATCCGTCGCCGCGGCGGCGAGTTCGGCACGACGACCGGCCGCGCGCGCCGCACCGGCTGGCTCGACATCCCCGCGCTGCGCTACGCCTCGCGCATCAACGGGCTGACCTCGCTCGCGATCACGAAGCTCGACGTCCTCTCGGGCTTCGACAAGATCAAGGTCGGCGTCGCCTACAGCGGTCCCGACGACGCCGCGTTCACCGACTTCCCGTATCACCAGTCGGTCCTGCACCACGCCAAGGGCGAGTACATCGAGCTCGACGGCTGGACGGAGGACATCGGCGAGGCGCGCAGCCCCGCCGACCTACCGCAGGCGGCGCGCGACTACCTGAGCTTCATCGCCGAGCAGGTCAAGGTGCCGGTGGTCCTCGTCGGCGTCGGCCCCGGCCGCGAGCAGGTCATCTGGATGCAGGACGCGCTGCCGCAGCTTGCGGCCGCAGCTTAGCCTGCAGCGGCGCCGCGCCGTCCAGCTGCAGGCGGCGCTCGCCGCGGCGCAGCGCCCGGCGGACGAGCGTCGCCGACGACAGCAGCGCGAGCGCGGCGAGCGTGATCTGCACGCTGACGATCCCCTCCTCGCTCCAGTAGACGTCGTCGAGCCGCAGCAGCAGCGCCGACTCGTCGAGCGTCAGCGCGACGCCGGAGCCGAACGGCACCGCGAGCAGCGCGTGGAGGCTCTCGTCGCGCGACAGCACCGAGGCGCCGCCGGCGAGGAACGCGAGCGCGATCCCCGGCACGAAGTGATGGATGTGGCGCTCACCGACGACCATGTCGCGAAACGGCCCGGTCGGCCCGCGGCGGCGGATCAGGAAGGTGCCGAGGCGGGCGAAGGCGAACGTCAGCGAGAACGAGGCCAGCAGGTTCAGCAGCGCGGTCTCGCGCGCCGTCAGGCTCTCCAGGCCGGCGACCGCCACGGCCATCGTCTCGCGCATCGCCACGTCGGCGGACTCCCGCGAATCGAGCTCGGGATGCGCGTCGATGCGCGTTCGCAGCGTCCGCGCGACCTCGGTCGCGAGGACGACGAGCGTCAGGCCGAAGGCCGCGACACCGAGCGCCACCGTTCCGCGCTCGGCGCGCAGCCGGCGGCGGCGCGCCCACGGCAGCTCGATCGCGCCGGGCAGGCGCCGGGGATGGCGGCCGGCGCCGGCGCGACGGCGCGAGGTGCGCCTCAGCCCCATCGCTCGAGCAGGTCCTCTTCGGGCACGTCGCGCACGAGCCGCGCCGGCACGCCCATGACGACCTTGCGCGCCGGGACGTCGGCGGTCACGACCGCGCCGGCCGCGACGAACGCCTCCTCCCCGATCTCCACTCCCGGCACGAGCACGGCGCCGCCGCCGATCCGGCACGCTCGCCGCAGCGTCGCCCCACGCAGCGGCATCCCCTTCGGGTGGCGCGCCATCGTGTCGTCGTTGGTCGTCATCGCGCACGGGCCGAAGAAGACGTCTTCCTCGATGACGCTGTAGGCGGTCACGTAGGCCTGCGACTGGATCCGCACGCGGTCGCCGATGCGCACGTCGTTGTCGACGCCGCTCGCCCGCCCGATGACGGTCTCCGCGCCCACGACGGCGCGCTCGCGGACGAACGCCTGGTCGGCGACGATCGAGCCGGCGCCGACGCGGGCGCCCGCGAAGACGATCGTCTGCGTGCCGATGACGACGCCCTCGCCGAGCACGAGCGCGTCGAGCGGATCGCGCGGCGCCGTCGAGCGCCGGCCGAGCTGCGGCCCCTTGCCGAGCACCGCGCCGTCGCCGATCGTGCAGTGGTCGCCGATGATCACACCGTCGTGGACGACGACGTGCGCGCCGAAGGTCACGCCGCTGCCGACCTGGGCGGTCGGGCTGAGGACGAGTCCGGGAGCGTCGCTCATGCTGCCGTCGAGGCTAGATGGTTTCCGATCGCGGCCACGACGCGATCGGCCGCGTGGCCGTCGCCGTAGAGCTCCGGGCGAACCGCGGGCGCCGGGCGCGCGAGCGCCGTCCGGGCGGCGCCCGCGTCGAGGTCGACGAGGACGTTCCAGCCCGCCGCGACGGTCTCGACCCACTCGGTCGTGTCGCGCAGCGTCACGCACGGCACCGCGGCGAGGTAGGCCTCCTTCTGCACACCGCCGGAGTCCGTCAGCACGGCCCGGGCGTGCAGCAGCAGCGAGCTGAACGCGAGGTAGCCGAGCGGCGGCAGGACGATCGCGCCGGCCTCGACGCGCGCGAGCAGGGAGGCCGCTTCGAGCCGCGCGCGGGTGCGGGGGTGCAGCGCCAGCACGAGCGGCTCCTGCACCGCGAGCAGCAGGTCGACGAGCTGCGCCAGCCGGCGGGGATCATCGACGGTGCCGGCGCGGTGGGCGGTCGCGAGGACGTACTCGCCGGGTTGCACGCCGGCGAGCTTCAGCGGCGCATCGTCGGCGGCGGCGCGGGGCGCGAGCACGCGCGCGACGTCGACCATGACGTCGCCGACGATCTCGACGGCGCCGGCCACCGACTCACGCGCGAGGTTGTCGGCGGCGACCTGCGACGGCGCGAGCAGCAGCTCGCTGAGGTGGTCTGTCAGCACGCGGTTGATCTCCTCGGGCATCGCGCGGTCGAAGGAGCGCATCCCGGCCTCGACGTGGGCGACGGGGATCTGCGCCTGTGCGGCCGCGAGCGCACCGGCGAGCGTCGAGTTCGTGTCGCCGTAGACCAGCACGGCGTCGGGCGCCTCGTCGCGCAGCAGCTCGCCGAGGGCGCCGAGCATGCGGCCGGTCTGCTCGGTGTTCGTGCCGCCGCCGAGCTGCAGCTCGACGTCGGGCGCAGGGACGTCCAGCTCGCGGACGAAGATCGCCGACAGCTCGTCGTCGTAGTGCTGGCCGGTGTGCACGAGCAGCTCCTCATGCGCGGCGCGCAGTGGGCCCGACACGGCCGCCGCCTTGACGAACTGCGGGCGGTTGCCGATGACGGTG
Organism: Thermoleophilia bacterium; assembly: GCA_046565905.1. Lineage (GTDB taxonomy): Bacteria > Actinomycetota > Thermoleophilia > Solirubrobacterales > Solirubrobacteraceae > CADCVQ01. Next base: position 13,035 of record JBKHXR010000028.1, read on the forward strand.
ACGAGCTTCAGAGTCGCGCCTCGATGTAAGCGGCGACGGCCTGCGCCGCCGCCAGCGAGACCGGCCCGGGAACGGCGGGCATCGCGATGTCGTCGATCGCGCGCACCGGCTGCACCTCGCGCGCCGAGGAGGCGAGAAAGGCCTCCTCGAGGTCGCCCAGGTCGTCGAGCGTCGTGATCCGCTCGGTCGCGTCGGTGACGGCGAACAGCGCACGGCGCGTGATCGAGTCCAGGATGCGGTCCTCCAGCGGCGGCGTGTGCAGCGCGCCGTCGAGGACGTAGAAGAACGACGTCGTGGGGCCCTCGAGCACGCGGCCGTGCGGCGTGACGAGCAGCGCCTCGTCGGCGCCCTGCTCGCGGGCGATGCGCGTCGCGAGCATGTTCGCGGCGTAGGACAGCGACTTGACGCCGTCGAGCACGCGCGTGGGCGAGTACGTGACGGTCGCCAGCGCGACGGTGTCGGGCATAACGTGCAGATCCTCGACGAGCCCGATCCTGCGCCCGCCGCGGGTGACGAGCAGCCGCAGCGCGCCGTCGGCGGGCTCGCTGCGCTCGAGCAGCTTCCCGGCGTCCTCGCGCATCGCGTCGATGTCGAACGGCAGCCGCAGCGCGGCGGCGCTGCGAGCCATCCGCTCGAGGTGCTCCTCCAGCCCGTACGGCGCGCCGTCGTAGAGGCGCACCACCTCGAAGACGCCGTCGCCGCGCAGCAGTCCGTCGTCGGTCACGGGGATCTGCGCCCGCGCGACGTCCATCACGGCGCCGTCGATGATCGCGAGCTTGTCGGCCATCGTGCAGCAGCCTACTTGGGCGCCGACCGTTAGCCTCGGTGGCGTGCGAGCGCTGGCGCATGCATCGCGGGCCGCGGCGGCGCTCGCGCTGACGGCGCTGACGGCACTCCTGGCGGCGTGCGGCGAGCAGCGCCGCGAGCCGGCGCCCCCGCCGGTCGCGACGATCCTGCAGGACGACGCCGAGCTGCTGCACCGCCCGCCCGCGCAGATCGCCGCGACGCTCGACGACATCCGCGACCTCGGCGTCGACTGGGTCCGCGTGACGGCGGGCTGGTCGGTGATCGCCCCCGCGCCGCGATCGCAGCGGCGGCCGCGCTTCGACGCACGCGATCCGGCGGCCTATCCGCGCGACGCCTGGCGCGCGCTCGACCGCGTCGACAGGATGGCCGGGGCGCGCGGCCTGCGCACGGCGATCGACATCGCGTTCTGGGCGCCGCGCTGGGCCGTCGCCGCGCGTGCGCGGCGCGGCGATCGCGAGCGCGACGCGATCGACGTGGAGGCCTACGCCGACTTCGCCGAGGCGGTGGCGCGCCGCTACTCCGGCGCGGTCGCGTTCACGGTCTGGAACGAGCCCAACCACAACGCCTTCCTGCTGCCGCAATGGGAGCGCGCTGCGGGCGGCTGGCGTCCGGCCGCGCCGCACCTGTACCGCGCGATGGTGCACGCCGCCGTGCCGCGCATCCGGGCGGCGGCGCCGGGCGCGATCGTGCTGATCGGGGCGACGTCATCGGTCGGCAGCGCACGCGGCGGCGATCCCGACGCGCGCATGGCGCCGCTGACGTTCGCGCGCGAGATGGCGTGCGTCGACGAGACGCTGGCGCCGCTGGAGCGACCCGAGTGCGCCTCGTTCCGGCCGCTGCCCGGCGACGGCTGGTCGCATCACCCGTACTCGCTGGAGCTCGCGCCGTGGCAGCCCGATCCGCAGGACGACGCCGTCCGCATGGCCGACCTCGGCCGGCTCACGTCGCTGCTCGCCCGCCTGCACGAACGGGGGCGCACCGCCACGCACCTTCCGCTGTACCTGACCGAGTCCGGCTACCAGACCAACCCGCCCGATCTCACCCGGGCGGTCGCGCTCGACGAGCATGCGCGCTGGCTGCCGGAGGCGGAGCGCATCGCGCGCGCCGAGCCGAGCGTGCGTGCGGTGGCGCAGTTTCTCATGCGCGATCTGCCCGAGCGGCCGGGTGGCAGCCTGCGCGCGCGCTGGGGCGACTACCAGTCGGGCCTGCGCTTCGCCGACGGCCGGCCCAAGCCGGCGCATGCGGCGTTCGCGCTGCCGCTCGTCGCGCGTCGCGCCCGCTCTTCGCGCGTCGCTTTCTGGGGGCTCGTGCGCCCGGGCTCGGGCCGCCGCGACGCGCGGATCGAGGTCCGTGACGCGGGCGGCGGCTGGCGCACGATCGCGCGGCTGCGCACGCGAGCGGACGGCAGCTTCGACACGACCGTCGCGATCGGGGCGGGCGGCACCTTTCGCCTGCGCAGTGGGTCGCTGGTCGGCGCGGCAGTGCAGGGTGCGCGACAACCCGCAGCGGGATGACGGGCCGGCGCGAGCCCTCGACGCACGTGCCCGCTCGCCGCCAATGAGCGGCGGCTATGGCGAGTTGACCTCGGATATCGAGGTCACGCCGCCACAGGCGTCGCGCCGCTTCGGCAGTGCCCCCGCCAGGAATCGAACCTGGAACCTTCGGATTAAGAGTCCGCTGCTCTGCCAGTTGAGCTACAGGGGCTGGTGTGACCCAGCGGGCAATCCTAGTGGGTCGCCCGCGTCGCCTGCGGCCGTCCGCGTCGCCTGCGGCCGTCCGCGTCAGCCTGCGGGCGTCGTGGCGCTCTGCTGCTGCGCGCGCTCCGCGGCCGACTGCTGCTTGAGGAGGTCCAGGGTCGAGCGCAGCTCCTTGCGATCCTCCTGCGGCGCGAGCTCGACCGCGCGGTTGCCGGCGAGGTCGCCCGTGCGGTTGTCGCCGGCCTGGTAGGCGAGCACCGCGAGCTGCGCATAGAGGTTCGAGCTCGGCGGGTCGGCGGCCTCGGTCACGATCTGCTTGGCTCGCACGGCCTTGTCGAGCTGGTTGAGACCCTGCGCGCCGTACGCCTGCACCATGAGGTTCGCGGCCCGCACGTTGACCTCCTCCGGCTCGAGCGCGAGGTGGCGCTCCCACGCGGTGGCGGCCAGCTGCAGGCGTTGCTTGCCCTCGTCGGTGTACGCGCCGTTCTGCTGGATGCCGTCGATCCCGGCGCGCCGGAAGCGCGCGATCGCCAGCTCTGCCCAGGCGTCCGCGTCCCTTGGATTGGCGCGGACCCTCGCGAGCTGCTCGTCGATCTCCTCGTCGAGCGACTCCGTCACGCTGCCGTCGCCGCCACCGTCGCCCACCAGTCCGTCGACGAGCCCGCCGCCTCCGGTGTCGCTGCCGATCCCGAACAGCACGAGGCCGCCGCCCATGAGGATGGCCAATGACAGGTAGATGGCTTGCACGGTGCGGCGCCGGCCGCGTCCGCGCAGGTCGAACAGCATCGAGGGATCAGTCCTTCCGGTCGGGTCCCTCCAGCTTAGTCAGATCGCGATCGTCACCGGCCTGCTCTGCGTCGTCGTGCGTCGCGTCGGCGAAGACGTCGTGGTGGTCGTGGTCGTGGTCGTGGTCGTCGTCGTCGTCGTCGTCGTCGTCGTCCTCGCGCTCGTCGTCGCCCCACCGGCCGCCCCCGCCGCGTGGGCTGATCCGCTCCAGCCAGCGCGCCAGCAGGATGCTCAGCTCGAACAGGACGATCAGCGGCGCCATCGCGAGCGTCATCGTGAACGGGTCGGGCGTCGGCGTCGCGACCGCGGCGAGGATCGCGATCCCGAGGATCACGTAGCCGCGGTTGCGGGCGAGCTGGCTCGGCGTGAAGATTCCCAGCCGCGTGATCGCCAGCACGCCGACCGGGATCTGGAACAGCAGACCGATGGCGGCCACGAACAGCACAGCGAAGCGGAAGTAGTCCTTGGCCTGAAGGAGGATGTCGAACGAGTCGTCGTTGAAGTTCTGCAGGAACTGCACGGCGCGCTCGAGCACGACGAAATAGCCGAACGCGGCACCCGCGATGAAGAGCGCGGGCACCATCAGCATCAGCGGCAGCGCGAGCTTTCGCTCGCCGGGGCTGAACGCCGGCAGCACGAAGGCGTACGCCTGGAAGAGCAGCATCGGCATCGCCAGCAGCAGCGACGCGTAGAAGGCGATCGTGATCGTCGCGGTGAACGGCTCGGTGACGCCGAGCGTCACGAGGTTGCGCTGGCTGTCGGTGGGCACGGATGCTGCCGCCTGCGCCACCTGCCTGCTGGCGGCGCCCAGCGATCGCGAGCTGCGCGCGATCTGCGCGCGCTGCGCCGCCGTCAGGTTCTCCGCACTGCCGAGCGAGTCGAACGTGCCGGCGGCCGCCGCGAGCGCGGGTGCCAGCGCCCTCAGCGCCTGTGCCTGCTGCTGCTGGTAGCGCGCCGCCTGCTCCAGCGGGTCCTGGCTGTCCTTGCTCGGGTTCTGCAGGTTCTGCGTGTTGCGGACCGGCTGCGTGACGACGTCGAGGATCGCGTTGTTCTGCCAGAAGCAGAAGGCGAAGGCGGCGACGAGCGTCAGCGCCGAGATCACCAGCCGGCGCCGCAGCTCTGACAGGTGGTCGACGAGGCTGAGCTTCTCGTCGTGGTCGATGGGCCGCAGCGCGGCCGCGATGCGGTGCCGGCGGCTCAGCTGTGCGGCCGCGTGGCGGCCTCGTCCGGCTCGTCGGCCTTGGCCGCCGCGTCGAGCTTCGAGGGCCGGTCGTCGTCCTCGTCCTTGCTGTTGCCGGTGATCGAGTCCTTGAACTCACGCATGCCGGTGCCCAGCGAACGACCGAGGTCCGGCAGACGCTTGGGCCCGAAGACGACGAGGACGATCAGAAGGACGATGCCGATCTCAAGCGGTCCAAACGGCATGGAAGTACCTCAGGGTTGGGTGTCAAAAGGGTACCGCGCACCTCCGGTGCGGACGGAGCGCAGACATGTTCTGGACACACGTGACCGGACGTTCAAGTTCCGCCACGGCATGCCGATGAGTGGGTCATGCAGGAGTTCGAGAACGGCCCGGCACCGGATCACAAGCGGTACGTCCGCAAGGTGGTCCTGCCCTCCGGGAAGACGATCGAGGTCATCTCCTTCGAGGATCTCGCCCCCGTCAAGCGGGACATCCACGTGTGCCCCGAGTGCGCGTCCGAGCTCGTCTATCCCGTCGCCTGGGAAGAGGCCGATCGCTCTCGCTGGGAGGTCAGCCTGCGCTGCCCCAACTGCGAGTGGAGGGTCACCGACACCTTCGAGGAAGAGGCGATCCAGCGTTTCGACGAGACGCTCGACCGCGGCACCGAGGCGCTTGTCGCGGACCTGCGCAAGCTCACGCGGGCCAACATGGAAGAAGACGTCGAGCGCTTCATCTCCGCGCTGGCCGCCGGGCACCTGCTGCCCGAGGACTTCTAGGAGTCCGTCGCAGCGTCCGGGCGGCCGGATGCGGGCGATCCGCGGCTGGACCGACCTGCGACGACCTTCCACGCCGCGCTCCTAGGCCTTGCGGTCGGCCACCGAGCTCGCGACGAGGCTCAGCGCCGCGCGCTGGCCGTCGTCGAGTCCCAGATCGTCGAGCGCGCGCTTTGCCTGCGCCACGATCTGCAGCGCCCGCGCCTGCGAGTCGCGCAGCGCATCGGTCTGCGCGATCCGCGCGCACAGCTCCTCGGCCTGCGCCGGGGTCGTCACCGTACGCAGGTCGACCGCCGCCAGCTGGGCGTCGCGCTCGCGCGCGAGGATGAGCGGCAGCGTGACGGTCCCGTCGAGCAGATCCGCCCCCCGCTGCTTGCCCGTCAGCGAGGCGGGGCCCGCGACGTCGATGACGTCGTCGAGCAGCTGAAACGCCAGCCCGATCGCGCGCCCGAACGCAGCGAGCTCGGCGATGTGGCGGTCGCTGCATCTCGCCACCTGGCCGCCCATCTCGCAGGCGGCCTCGAACAGGCGTGCCGTCTTGAGCTCGCAGCGCAGCAGGTAGCGCTCGACGGACACGGCCGCGTTCCAGGCGTCCTGGCGCTGCAGCAGCTCGCCCTCGGCGAGCGCCGACGTCGCCCGCGACAGCGAGCGGACCGCGGCCAGCGAGCCGACCGCGGTCAGCTCCGAGAAGGCGCGCGAGAACAGCAGGTCGCCGGTCGCGACGGCGAGCTGCCGGCCACCCTGCGACCAGACGGTGGGGACGCCGCGGCGCAGTTGGGCGCCGTCGAGCACGTCGTCGTGCACGAGCGTCGCCGAGTGGATCAGCTCGACAGCGGCCGCGGCAGCGATCAGCTCGGCCTCGCGGGTCGCCTGCGGCCCGGCGGCCAGCACGACCAGCAGCGGCCGCATCCGCTTGCCGCCGGCGGCGATCGTGTGGCCGGCGTGCTCGGCGAGGATCGGGCCATGGCTCGCGGCGAGCGTCGCCAGGCGCTCCTCGACGAGGCCCAGCAGGCGCGGCACGTGCGCGCCGGCCGCACCGACGATCTCGCTCATCGTCAGCTCGGCGCTGCTCATGATCAGCCCCGCTTCGTGCCGGCGTGCAGCGCGATGATGCCGCCGGCCGTGAGGACGTAGCGCACGTCGAGGCCACAGGCGTCCATCCGCGCCGCCAGCTCGCGCGGGCCGGGAAAGCGCTTGACGGAGCTCGGCAGGTAGCTGTAGGCCTCCGGATCGCCGGCGAGCTTGCCGATCACCGGAACCACGCGGTCGAACCAGAGGCGGTAGAACGTCGACAGCGGCGGGCGCGTCGGCGTCGTGATCTCCAGCACCACGACCGTCCCGCCGGGTCGCACCACGCGCGTCATCTCGCGCAGGCCCTGGTCGAGATCGGAGAAGTTGCGCGCGCCGAAGCCGACCGTCGCAGCTGCGAACTCGTCGTCGGCGTAGGGCAGCGCCATCGCGTTGGCCCAGCCGAACGCCACCGGCGCCGGCGTGTCGGCGCCCTTCGCGCGGGCGCGGGCGAGCATCTCCTGGGAGAAGTCCGAGGCGATCACGGCGCCGCCGGGCGCAACGCGCGCGGCGAGCTCGAGCGCGAGATCGCCGGTGCCCGTCGCCACGTCGAGGACGCGGTCGCCGGCGCCCACGCGCGCGAGGTCGACGGCGCGTCGGCGCCAGCGATGGTGCAGCCCGGCCGTCATGACGGAGTTCATGACGTCGTAGAAGCCGGCGATGCGATCGAACATCGCCCGCACCTGCGGTTCCTGCAGGGTTCCTTGGTCGGGCCGGCTCAGGAGGAGATCTAGTGCTCGCCGGCCTTCAGCTGCGCAAGGAACTCGACGAGATCGTCGCGCTTCTGCTCGTCGAGCTCGGTATAGGCGGGCATCGGCGCCGTCGGGTTGACGAGCGTGCGCGCGATCGCCTGGCGCGGGAGACGGTCGCCGATGTCGGTCAGATCGGGGCCCAGCGTCCCGCCGTTGTGGCCGATCTTGTGGCAGGCCAGGCAGCCCGACTGCGCGACCACCTGCTTGCCGGACTCCCACTGGCGCAGGTTCGCCGGTCCCGCGGCGACGACGCTCTGCGGCGCCTCCATGTCGATCTGGTTGGGCGAGCCGGCGTTGGCGCCCTCGTAGGTGAGAAACGCCATCGCGGCGATCGTGAAGAAAGCGGCGGTCATCGCGATCGGCCGGCGCTCGGGGCGCCGCTCCGGGCTGCGGTCGTAGAACGGCAGCAGGAACAGCAGGATCATGCAGATCGT
>JBKHXR010000029.1:0-14869 GCA_046565905.1 Thermoleophilia bacterium
GGCGCGGCGCGCGCGACGCGGGACGGCGCGCGCCGGTTGTCGCGCCCCTGCGCCGCGGGTGGCAGCTCTGCAGCGCCATGCGCGGCAACGCCGCCACGCAACGCCCCCCCGCCCGCTCGGTTGACACCGCAGCCGAGCAACTGGTACAACCAGTTGGAATGCCGCTGCGCAGCCCGCTCTCCGAGACGATCTTCGTCCGCCTGCGCGACGGGATCCTCGCTGGCCGGCCCGCCGCCGGCGAGCCGCTGCCGTCCGAGCGCGCGCTCGCCGAGGAGCTCGGCTGCAACCGCCACGCCGTTCGCGAGGCGGTCAAGCGCCTCCAGCAGGCGGGCCTCGTCGCCGTGACGCACGGCGGCGCGACGCGGGTGCTGGACTGGCGCACGACCGGTGGCCTCGACCTGCTCGCGCAGCTGCCGCTGACCGCCCGCGAAGCACCGGACCCGGCGCTGCTGCGCGCGATCCTCGAGCTGCGCATGTGCGTCGGCGTCGACGCCGCGCGGCGCTGCGCGGAGCGCGCGCCCGAGCACACCGCCGGCGCGCTGCGTGCGGCGCTGAACGAGCAGCTCGCGGCCGACGCCGCGCGCAAGCCGGTGCTCTACGCCCACCTCTGGGAGCACGTGATCGACGGCGCCGGCAACATCGCCTACCGCCTGGCCTACAACAGCCTGCTCGCCGGGCTGGACCCCGGCAGCGAGCTGTCGCGCGCGCTGTTCGGCGACGAGGCGCGCGACCACGCGATCGTCGCGGCGCTCGTCGGGGCGATCGCCGCGCGCGACCCCGACGCCGCGGGCGCCGCCGCGACCGACCTGCTGGCGCGCGCGCTCGCGCACCCCGATCTGAACGCCGCCGCCGCCGGCCCCGGCACCGCCGAGCGCGCCGACCCAGCCGACCCCGACACCGACACCGAGCCCGACACCGAGCCCGACCGCGCCGCCACCCGCGGCGCCGACAGGAGTCCCGACAAGGAGATCACCCGTGGCTGAGGTCCTCTACTACGCCGTGCCCGCGTTCGTGCTGCTGCTGGTCGTCGAGTGGATCTCGTTCGTCATCGCCCGCAACGAGGCGCTCGCCGGCTATGACGCGAAGGACACGGCGACGAGCCTGAGCATGGGCATCGGCAACGTCGTCATCAACTTCGGCTGGAAGTTCGTCGTGCTCGTCGTCTACGCCGGCCTCTACGAGCTCACGCCGCTGCGCATCCCGACCGACGCATGGTGGGCGTGGGTCGTCATCTTCTTCGCCGACGACCTCGCCTACTACTGGTTTCACCGCATCAGCCACGAGGTGCGCGTCTTCTGGGCCAGCCACGTCGTCCACCACTCCAGCACGCACTACAACCTCAGCACGGCGCTGCGCCAGACGTGGGTGCCGATGACCTACCTGCCGTTCTGGCTGCCGCTCGCGCTCGCCGGCTTTCCGCCCTGGATGATCCTCACCCAGCAGGCGGTCAGCCTGATCTACCAGTTCTGGATCCACACCGAGCGCATCGGTCGCCTTCCCGCGCCGATCGAGTTGCTGTTCAACACGCCGTCGCACCACCGCGTCCACCACGGCGCCAACGAGCAGTACCTGGACCGCAACTACGGCGGGATCCTGATCGTCTGGGATCGCATCTTCGGCACGTTCGCGGGCGAGCAGGAGCGCGTGCGCTACGGCCTGACGAAGAACATCGAGACCTTCAGGCCGACCGAGGTCGCCTTTCACGAGTACAGGGCGATCGCCCGCGACGTGCGCACCGCGCGCACCTGGCGCGCGCGGTGGGGCTACATGCTGCGCGGCCCCGGCTGGGCCCCCGGCGAGCCGTGAGCGGCTAGCGGACGCGCACGCTGGTCGCCCGCGAGCGCGGCCCCGTGCGCCCGGAGACGTTGTCGCGCGCGGCGACCGCGTAATGCAGCCGGCGGCCGCGCGGCAGGTCGGTGACGCGCAGCGTGATCCGCGTGCCGACCCGCGTCAGCCGGAACGAGCACCTGCCCCTGCACAGCGCCGGCGCGCGCGCGAAGTGGCGCGCGGAGAGGATCGAGCGCGGCGACTGGCGGATCAGGTAGGTCGTCGCTGCGGGCGCCTTCGAGCCGTGGGTGCCGACCGCGGTGAACGACAGCACGACCGTGCCACGCCCCGCTGCTCGCGCCCGCAGGTTGGTCACGCGGCCGGGGATGCGAGCGTGACGCCGCAGGCACTTCGTGCGTTGCGCCGCAGCGCGCCTGCCGGCCAGCCGCAGGGCGACGCGACGCTGCCGGGCCGGCCGGTTGCGAGCGCGCCGGCGCGCGGCGATCCGCCCGGTCCTCGCAGCGCGCAGGCAGCTGCGCAGCGCTGCGGCACGCACCTTCTGCGCCGCGAGCGCGGCGGGCAGGTCGTCGACCACCGGCCGCGCCGGCGGGGGGATGTTGGCGGGCACGGGTGCCGGCGACGGCGACGGCGCGGCCGCGGTGGGGGCGGCGACGGGCGGCGCCACCGCCGGACACGTGCTGCCCACGATGCCGGGTTGGCCGAGGTCGAGCGGGGCGACCGTGGCCGGCGTCTCGTCGTCGCCGACCGACGTGCCGCCGCGGCAGAGGCCGAGCCGGCCGTTGGCGCCGTAGCCCCAGCAGCGAACGCTCCCGTCGTCCATCCGCGCGCAGGTGTGCTCGTAGCCGGCGCTGATCGCCGTCGCGGTGCGGCCGGCGCCGAGCGCGACCGGACCTACCGAGCCGGGGGTCTGCACGTCGCCGATCGGGCTCGTGGCGGCGTAGCCGAGGCGCCCGAACTCGCCGTTGCCCCAGCAGAGCACGTCACCGTTGTCGAGCACCGCGCAGGTGTGCTCGTTGCCCGCGCTGATCGCGGCCACGGTGCGGCCGGTGCCGACGTCGATCGTCGGAACCGACCCCGGCGTCTCGTTGTCGCCGATGCTGAACTCGTTGCCGCCGCCGAGACGGCCGGCGCCGGCGAAGCCCCAGCAGCGCGCGCTGTCGTCGTCGAGCACGGCGCAGGTGTGAAAGCCGCCGGCGGTGATCGCCTTGGCGGTCCGGCCGGGACCGAGGTCGACGGGCCCGACCGTGTCCGGCCGCGGCACGTCCGGGCTCGGCTCGCAGGTCGCGTTGACCTGCACGCAGCCGCGGCCGACGTCGTCGACGTTGCCGTAGCCGAGCCGGCCGGCGGCGCCGAAGCCCCAGCAGCGCACGGTGTCGTCGTCGAGGATCGCGCAGGTGTGGAAGCCACCGGCGGTCACGGCCTTCGCGGTCCGCCCGTCACCGAAGTCGATCGGTCCGGCGGCGGCCGGCGCCTCGTCGTCGCCGATCGCCAGCAGGTTGTTGTAGCCCAGGCGGCCGTCGAGGTTGTATCCCCAGCAGCGCACCGTGCCGTTGTCGAGCACGGCGCAGGTATGGGCGCTGCCGGCGCTGATCGACTTGGCCGTCCGTCCCGGTCCGAGGTTCACCGGTCCGGCGAGCGCCGGGCTCTCGTCGTCGCCGATCGTCTCGGTGTTGCCGTATCCGAGCCGCCCGTTGCCGCCGAAGCCCCAGCAGCGCACGCTCTCGTCGTCGAGGATCGCGCAGGTGTGGAAGTCGCCGGCGCTGACCGCGACCACGCTGCGGTTCGGGCCGAAGTCGACGGGATCGATCGACGAGGGCGTCTCGTCGTCGCCGACGATCGCCGGGCTCGCGTTGCCGAGCTGTCCCGCCCCGCCATAGCCCCAGCAGCGCAGCGGCGCCGACGCCGGCTGCGCGCCGGCGGGCGCCATCACGCCGCAGCTCTGGTAGCGGCCGGTGTCCAGGTAGCCGGCCTCGGGCGACGACGGCTGCGAGGCCTGCTCGGCGGCTGCCGTGCCGCCGAGCGTCGCGAGCACGGCAGCAGCCAGGACGAGCAGCGCCCAGCGCGCCGGGGCGGCCGGCCGGCGCACCCCGCGCCGGGTCGTTGCTCGAGTCTCGCTCACGGTCGCACCGTAGCGCCTGGCTGCCGCACCCGTGCCCGCAGCCGGCTCAGCGCAGCAGCCGGATCGTACGCCGCAACGTGCGGCGGTTGCCGGCGCTGTCGCGCACCGTCACGGTGACCCGCGCCGACACGGCCCTGCGCGCCCGGAGGGCCCGCGTCATCCGCAGCCGCGGCAGCGTGGAGATCCGGAAGACCACCTTCCTGCGCGCGCCCTTGGCGACCTTCGTGGTCACGGTCCTGAGCCTGTAGCTGCGGGCCTTCGACCTGCCGATCCTCGGCACCCGGAGCGTCGCGGCGGCGACCGCCGTGCAGGGCTCGGAGGTGCACGACACGGTGAGCGTGATGCTCGGACGGAGCCTCGGCCGCATCCTCTGGCGCGTCGAGCCGAAGAGCCTCGCTGTCGGCGCCGTCCTGTCGCCTGCCGGCGGCGCCGGCGGTGCCGGCGGTGCCGGCGGTGCCGGCGGCGCGGGCGGCGCAGGCGGCGCAGGCGGCGGCGGGGGAGGCGGCGGCGGAGGCGGCGGCGGCGCGTTCGGATCGGGCGCGACCAGGAAGTACCTGGAGATCCCGCTCAGGCCGAAGCCGGCCGCCTGGCCGACCGCTGTCGACGACAGCGGCCCCGGCGCGAGCACGAGCATGCCGGTCGCGCGGGCGACCACGCCGCCGAGCAGCACCGCATCGATCGGGTCGGCGCCGTTGGCGACGTAGACGACGTTGCTCGGCAGGCCGCGTTGCACCGATTCGTCGACGACGGCCTCCGACGTCGCGTAGATGTCGGCGCCCCCGAGGCGCGTGGCGCTCGGCAGGCCCGCCAGCACGGTGTCGCTGACCGAAGACGTGCCGCCGACGACGAGCGTCGTGTCGATGTCCAGCGACGTGAGCGCCGCCGTCGTCTCCGCGGGGATCGAGTTCGCGCCGACGTACAGCACCGGAAGCCGGCGCGCCGCGGCGAGAGCGGCCGCTGCCGCACCGTCCGGGCTTGCCGGATTGGCGATGACGGCGGCGTCGAACACCTCGAGGTCGGCTGTCTTCTCGGCATCCGAGCGCGGATCGAGCGCAGCAGCGATCAACGCCGCGGTCGCCGCATCGCTGGCGCCGGAGAGGCGCGTGACGTCGCCTGCGCTGATTCCGGCGGCCGTGGCGACGTCAGTCGCCACCTGGCTCGAGAGGCTCGCGGTGTCGCCGATGACGAACGCCCGCGCCGGTGCCATCCGCGCGACCTCGGCCTTGACCGCGGCCGTCAGCCCGGAGGCCGGCGACAGCAGGACGGGGCCGGGGTTGGCGCGCGCCAGGACCGTTCCGGCGAGCGCGCCGGGCAGGTCGCTCGAGTTGACGATCACGACCGACGACGCGTTGCGCGAGGCGGGCCCGGTCGGGCAGTTGGCGCCCGAGCAGCCCGGCGGGTTCGCGACGTCGCGCGGACCGCCGACGAGGGCGCCCTCGGTGCCGCCCATGTAGCCGAGCTTGGACAGCGCCACCGAGCGCGAGACGACGTCGGGCTCGTCGACGTAGGTCGCCGGCGCATCGCCGGTGGCGTCGAAGTCGAGCTTCGCGAGGTAGATGTCGTCGGTGTCGGTGTCCCAGTTGCCCTCGCGCGAGTCCATCCAGGCGAACAGGACCTCGTCGCCGCCGACGGTGACGGCCTGCGGCGCGAACCACCAGTAGCCCGACGGCCGCGTGTCGTAGCCGACCTCGTTGTTGCGCGAGCGGTCGGAGATCCGCTGCGGGGCCGAGAACGTCGTCCCGCCGTTGGTCGAGTAGGCGTAGTACGTGTCGCCGAGGCGGATGTCCTCGCAGAAGATGTGCGAGTGCGAGCAGTTGCGCTCGCCCGGCATCTGGAACCAGTGCCGGCGATCGTGCCAGACGACGTTGATGCGCCCGTTCGGCGAGACGTGCACGCTCGGGTGGCGCGTCTGGTGCGTCCGGCTGCCGGGCAGCGACAGCTGCTCGCTGATCCGCTTGGGCTCTGACCAGGTCAGCCCGCGGTCGGCGGAGCGCTGGAACCAGACCTGCGAGTCGGGGCTGATGAAGTGGTCGGCGCCGGCGTACCCGCCGTCGGGCGCATTGGGACCGCCCGAGCCCTGGCTGAAGACGAGGTACAGCTGCCCGGCCGGCCCGCCGATCATGCGCGGGTAGCTGGCGCTGCTCGACGGTCCCGCGTTGACGTGCGACTGCACGCTGGTGCCGGTGTTGACGACCTTCGTCACGTCGACCGGCGCGCTCCACGAGGCGCCGTCGTCGGTCGAGCGCGCGACCTGGATGAGCCCGTTGACGCCGCTGGTGCGCCAGGCCACCGTCACCGAGCCGTCGTCGTTGACGACCGGCTTGGAGGGATAGTCCTGGATGTTGGCGGTCGGCGGGGTGACCTGGACGGGCTCGGCGAAGGTCGCGCCGCCGTCATGCGACACGGTCGAGCGGATCGGCGCGCAGGGCGTGCCCCCGCACGACGTGTCCGGTCCCTGGATGATGCGGGCGGCGAGGTAGATGCGATCGGCGCCGCCGGGTCCGCCTCCGGCGTCGACCGACAGGCCGGCGCGGTACCACACCGGACCGGTGGTGAAGTTGCTGCTGCCGGGCCCGCCCTGCAGCCCGACGACGCCCTGCTGCCACGTGACGCCACCGTCCGTGGACTTGAAGACGATCGCGCTGTTGTCCTGCAGGAAGCCCATGCCGCGCTTCTGGCCGCCGGTCACGGTGTAGACGTTGTTGCCGGTGCCGAACTCGACGTACTGCGAGGTGCCGAACGAGTTGTTGCATCCCTTGGCGTAGTCGTCGAACGGGTTCTCGCCCGGCGGCGTGAGCTGGAACGCCGTCGTCCACGTCTCGCCGCCGTCGAAGCTCGCGGTCGCCTCGCACCTGGAGTCCAGGTAGTTGGCGTGCACGGCGACGACGTGCTGCGGGTTGTTGGGGTTGACGGCGAGACCGATCTGGTCCTGTCCGCGGAACGCGCTCGAGTCGGAGCCGAGCCGGTAGTTCGGGCTGACGCGCTCCACCGCCTGGGCGGCGGGAACGAGCCCCGTCAGTGCGACGGTCGCCGTGAGGACGGCAAGGCTGAGCCAACGTGTCATGCGGTTCACCTCGAGCGTTGCGTGCATGGCCGGCTAGCTGCCGAGCTGCGGTCGGTTTGACGTGCGCAGCCTGCGCAGGGCCAGCGTGGTGGCGCCGGCGAGCGTCAGCAGCGCGACGATCGCGAGCGGGGAGCCGGGCCAGCCGCCTCCCCCGCCGCCGCCTCCGGCTGCCGCTCTCGCGGCGGCCTGGACGCGGATCCTGGTGCGTCCCGGCGTGAAGGACTTGTGCCTGCCGTTGGCGTCGACGGTCTGCGTGGCGACCAGCAGGTACCAGCCGGGAGCGAGGTTCGGGACGGTGAAGGTCACGTTGATGTTGCTCAGCGAGTCGGGCGGGTTCGCCGTCGCCAGGACCGGCCCCGTGCGCGAGTTCAGCCGGATGCGGACGGGGCTGTACCCGGCGAGGTTCGAGAAGCTGTTGCCGGTGACCGTGAGCGGGTCGCCTGGGGTGACGACCTGGGAGCTCGCCTGCAGGACCGAACCCTGCGCCGAGGCGCTCGCGGTCACGACCAGCGAAAGCAGCAACGCGCAGACGACGAACAGCCCGAATCTCGGCCTCATACCGGCTCCTTTATCGCGGGCAGAGCCGGGGATCTCCCCGTTCGCGCCCGTCTCCTCCAGACAGTGCTGGCGGCACCATAGTGCGGCCTCACACAGCGAGTAGCTGACTATCGTCTAGATGTCTTCCACATATAGTTTGGGACGCTCGTCGAGCGCAGGCCGCGCGGGCGGTCGCCGCCGGCGGGGTGCCGGCACCCATGGCCGCAGCCGAGCGCCGATGGCGAATCCTGCTCGCATATCGAGCACAAGCTGCCATCGGGCCGCAGCCCAGCGCCGATCGCGAGCCCTGCTCGCATCTCGAGCAGGAGGTGCCACGGTCCGCGCGGCCGGTGATCGGCGCGGGTCCGCCGGGCGACCACCGGACCCCGCCCGCGCGCGGGCCCCCGAGGCGCGAGCGCGCTCGGCGAACCCGTCAGGTCGCGACGGGCGGTACCGCGGCCGGGGCGAGCGCGGGGCGCTCGTCGGGCACGAGCCAGACGACCCCCATCGGCGGCAGCGACACCTCGGCCGAGCACGGCTGGCCGTGCCAGGGCAGCGGCTCGGCCTCCACGCCGCCGAGGTTGCCGGTGTCCGTGCCGCCGTAGTACGCCGAGTCGGTGTTCAGCGCCTCGGTCCAGCGCCCCGAGCGGGGCAGCCCGAGGCGGTAGCCGGGCCGCGGAACCGGCGAGAGGTTGGCGATGCAGACGAGCATGTCGGCCTCGGGATCCTCGCCCGCCCGTGCGAACGCGACGACGTTGGCGTCGGCGTCGTTGGGCTCGATCCAGTAGAAGCCGCGCCCCTCGAAGTCCACCTCGAAGAGCGCCGGCGTGTCGCGGTAGACGCGGTTGAGGTCGCGCACGAGGGCCTGGATCCCGGAGTGCTCGCCCTGCTCGAGCAGGTGCCAGTCCAGCGAGCGGTCGTGGCTCCATTCCTGGCCCTGGGCGAACTCCTGACCCATGAAGAGCAGCTTCTTGCCCGGGTGCGCCCACATGTAGGCGTACAGGCAGCGCAGGTTCGCGAGCTTCTGCCACGGATCGCCGGGCATCTTGTCGATCAGCGACCCCTTGCCGTGGACGACCTCGTCGTGCGACAGCGGCAGGATGAAGTTCTCGCTGAAGGCGTACACGAGCGAGAAGGTCAGCTCGTGGTGGTGGTAGCGGCGGTGGATCGGGTCCTGCTGGAAGTAGCCCAGCGTGTCGTGCATCCAGCCCATGTTCCACTTGAAGCCGAAGCCCAGGCCGCCGAGGTACGTCGGCCGCGAGACGCCCGGCCACGCCGTCGACTCCTCGGCCGCGCTGATCACGCCCGGCTCGTCGCGGTGCAGCACCTCGTTGAGCTCCTTGAGGAACGCCACCGCCTCGAGATCCTCGCGACCGCCGAACTGGTTGGGCACCCACTCGCCGGCCTTGCGCGAGTAGTCGAGGTACAGCATCGACGCGACGGCGTCGACGCGGATGCCGTCGGCGTGGAACTCGCGCGCCCAGAACAGCGCGTTGGCGAGCAGGAAGTTCTTGACCTCGTTGCGGCCGTAGTTGAAGACCAGCGTGCCCCAGTCCGGGTGCGAGCCGCGGCGCGGGTCGTCGTGCTCGTAGAGCGCCGTGCCGTCGAAGCGCGCGAGCGCCCACGCGTCGCGCGGGAAATGCGCGGGAACCCAGTCCAGCAGCACGCCGATCCCGTTCTCGTGCATGCGGTCGACGAAGGCGCGGAAGTCGTCGGGCGAGCCGAAGCTGGGCGTGGGCGCGTAGTACGACGTCACCTGGTAGCCCCACGAGCCGCTGAACGGGTGCGCCATCACCGGCAGCAGCTCGACGTGCGTGAAGCCGAGGTCCGTGACGTACGCCGACAGCTCGTCGGCCAGCTCGAGGTACGTCAGCGAGCGGTTGTCCTGCAGCGGGTTGCGCCGCCACGAGCCGAGGTGCACCTCGTACACGGACATCGGGTGGTCGTGCGGCGTCGCGGACGCGCGCGCGGCGAGGTACTCGTCGTCCTTCCACTCGTGCTTGGACTCGTGCACGACCGATGCCGTCTGCGGCGGAAGCTCGGTCGCGAACGCAAACGGGTCGGCCTTCAGCAGCAGCTCGCCCGACTGCGTGCGAATCTCGAACTTGTAGCGCGTGCCGTCGCCGACGACCGGCACGAACAGCTCCCAGATGCCAGAGCCGCCGAGCGTGCGCATCATGTGCAGGCGCCCGTCCCAGAAGTTGAAGTCGCCGACGACGGACACCGAGCGCGCGGCCGGCGCCCAGACCGCGAACGACGTCCCGTGGACGCCGTCGACCTCGCGCACGTGGGCGCCCATCTTCGACCACAGCTGCTCGTGGCGGCCCTCGCGGAAGAGATGCTCGTCGAGGTCTGAGAGCGTCGGCGCGAAGCGGTAGGGATCCTGCGTCGTCCAGCTTCCGCCGTCGGGGTAGCGGACCTCCAGCTCGTAGCGCAGCGGAAGCGATGCGCCCTCCAGCTCGCCCTCGAAGAGGCCGCCGGGGTGGATGCGCTCGAGCTCGACGCCCTCGGGCTGCACGACGACGGACTCCGCCGCCGGGTGCAGCGCGCGGACGATCACGCCCGTCTCGGTGGCGTGCGCGCCGAGGATCGCGTGCGGATCGTGGTGGTCGCGAGCGACGAGGCGGTCGAGTTCTGCGGTGGTCACGGATGGGACCTTCATCGCGAGAGCCTGCCTTTGAAGTCGAACGTCGCGACTGTCGAGCAATGGCGCGCTGTCATGTGGGGACCTCCTCTTGCAGCAGCCGGGCGATCCCCGCCACCGGTATCGGTACCCAATCGGGTCGGTTGTTGAGCTCGTAGCGCAGCTCGTAGACGGCCTTCTCGAGCTCGAAGATCGCCAGCAGCTTGTCGGTCGCAGGCCGCCCTGCCGGGAGCAGCGCCGGATCGACGGTCTCCAAGTACGCGTCGAGGAAGCCCTGGCGCGCGTGCTCCTCCCAGTTCTCGGGCGCGGGCACGCCGCGCAGCAGCTCCGACGCCGACGCCGCATACGCGAACGAGCGCAGCATCCCGGCGACGTCGCGCAGCGGCGAGCGCTTGCGGCGGCGCTCGAGCAGCGTGCGCGCCGGCTCTCCCTCGAAGTCGAGGATCGTCCAGCCGGACTTGATCCCGCCGCCCGCCCCCACTGCCAGCATCGTCTGTCCGAGGTGGTAGTCGCCGTGGTGGCGGATGAGCCGGCCGCCGACGCCGACATGCGACATCGACTGCAGCCTGTCGCGCACCTCCTCGCCGCGCCCGGCGATCGGCGCGAGCGCCGGCGTGTCCGGCGCCAGATCGAGGAAGACCTGCTCGATCTGCTCGTCGATCGTCGCCGTCAGCAGCGACAGCGCCTCGACGCTGGGCTCCTCCGGCGCGAACGCCGGGTCGGTCGCGTCGGAGGCGAGCACGGTGTGCATCTCGCCGGTGGCCGCACCGAGCTCGGGCAGGCGCGCGAGCACGCCGACCGGATCGTCGAGCGCGAGCTCCCAGCCGTTGCGGGCGTCGGCGACGAACTCCTGCATGATCCCGAGCGTCGCCTGCATCAGCTCGCCGGAGTACTCGTACCAGCCCGTCAGCGCCGCGACGGCGCCGAAGCCGCGCGCCGACAGGAAGCGCAACATCTCGAGCTCGGGGTTGACGCCCGGCTCCACGCGGCGGAAGACCTTGAGCACCTGCTGCTCGCCGAAGACGATCGACGAGTTGGACTGCTCGGCGCCCATCGCGCGGATCTCGCCGGTCGGCTCCAGGCCACCGTGGAAGGACACGCCGTCGACCTCGCCCTCTTCGCCCAGCAGCCGCGCCAGCACGCGCACGGCCTCCTCGCCCTCGCCGGGCAGCAGCTGGTAGAGCTCGTGCGTGCCGGCCTGGAAGCGGGCCTCGACGAGCTGCAGCTCGAGCGGCGGGTCGTCGCTCAGCGTGGAGCGCTCGAGCACGTTCACGGACGCGACCTCGCGCGCCTTGGAGGCGAACCAGCGCTGCTTCATCACCCACTCCTCGAGTGGGCCGTCGACGCGATCAGGCAGGCTCATCTGCCAGCACCTGCCTGCCGTCGGACACGTGCGATCGAGTCATGACGCACCGTCATCGTCCTCCTCCAGCCGAAACCAGAAGAACCCGCGCGGAGCGAGCGTCAACAGGTACGGCAGTTCGCCGATCTTCGGAAAGCGAGAGCGTCCGAACAACTCGACCGGCCGGCGGCCGTTGTACCAGGACAGGTCGAGCTCGACGGCCTGTGCCGAGCGCGCGAGGTTGTGCACGCACATCACGACGTCGTCCTCGTAGGTCCGGATGCAGGCGAAGATCTTCAGGTTGGCAGGGGTAAGCGCCTCGAAGCTGCCGAGGCCGAACACGGGATGCTCCTTGCGCAGCGCGATGAAGCGCCGCAGCCACCGCAGCAACGAGGAGGGCGTGCGCAGCTGGGCCTCGACGTTGACGGCCTGGTAGCCGTAGACGGGATCCATCAGCGGCGGCGCGTAGAGCTGCGCGAAGTCCGCGCGCGAGAAGCCGCCGTTGCGGTCGCCGGTCCATTGCATGGGAGTGCGTACCCCGTCGCGGTCGCCGAGATAGACATTGTCGCCCATCGCGATCTCGTCGCCGTAGTAGAGGACCGGCGAGCCCGGCAGGCTGAAGAGGATCGCCGTCATCAGCTCGATCTCGTCGCGGCCGTTGTCGAGCAGCGGCGCGAGCCGGCGGCGGATGCCGAGGTTGAGCTTCATCCGCGGATCCTTCGCGTACTCGGAGTACATGTAGTCGCGTTCCTCGTCGGTGACCATCTCGAGCGTCAGCTCGTCGTGGTTGCGCAGGAACAGGCCCCACTGGCAGTTGGCCGGGATGTGCGGCGTCTGCGTCAGGATCTCGAGGATCGGCGCCGCCTCCTCGCGACGCACGGCCATGAACATCCGCGGCATGACCGGGAAGTGGAAGGCCATGTGGCATTCGTCGCCGTCGCCGAAGTACTCGACGACGTCGGCCGGCCACTGGTTGGCCTCGGCGAGCAGGACGCGGTCGGGGTACTCGTCGTCGACGGTCCTGCGAACCTTCTTGAGGAACTCGTGCGTCTCGGGCAGGTTCTCGCAGTTGGTGCCCTCGCGCTCGTAGAGATACGGCACGGCGTCGAGGCGAAATCCGTCCAGGCCGAGGTCCAGCCAGAAGCGCAGGACGTCGAGCATCGCCTCGTGGACCTCGGGGTTGTCGTAGTTGAGGTCGGGCTGGTGATTGAAGAAGCGATGCCAGAAGTAGGCGCCGGCGGTCTCGTCCCACGTCCAGTTGGAGCTCTCCGTGTCGATGAAGATGATCCGCGCCTCGTCGTAGAGCGTCGGATCGTCAGACCAGACGTACCAGTCGCGCTTGGGGTTGTCGGGACTCGAGCGCGCCTGCTGGAACCACTCGTGGTCCGACGAGGTGTGGTTCATGACGAGGTCGGTGATCACGCGCAGCCCGCGCTCGTGCGCCGCCTCGATGAACGTGCGGACGTCCTCGATCGTCCCGTAGTCCGGGTGCACGCCGTAGAAGTCGGCGATGTCGTAGCCGCCGTCGCGCAGCGGCGACGGGTACATCGGCAGCAGCCAGATGACGTCGACGCCGAGCCATTGCAGGTAGTCGAGCTTCTCGGTCAGGCCGCGGAAGTCGCCGCTGCCGTCGCCGGTGCCGTCGAAGAACCCGCGCAGGTGGATCTCATAGAAGATCGCGGTCTTGAACCAGAGGGGATCTGATTCGAACCACTGGCCGGCGGGCTGCATCACGCCGGCGTGCTCACGCTGACGCGCAGCAGGTGTGCGACGCGGTACGGGTCCAGCCGCACGAAGTTGCGCCCCATCCGCCAGTCGAAGCTCTCTCCCGACAGCAGGTCGGTGACCGTGAAGACCGGTGGCAGGCCGAGGCCGTAGGGGATCACGACGACCCCCTCCTGCGCGCTCACGGGATCCAGCGTGACGACGACGATGATGATGTTGTCGCCGGTGCGCTTGGCATAGGCGATCAGCGCGTCGTTCTCGGTCGTCAGGAACTGGATGTTGTCGAGGTGCTGCAGCGCCACGTTCGCCGCGCGGATCGCGTTGATGCGCTCGATCAGCGACAGCAGCGGCCCGTTCAGCGAGCGCTGCCTGATCTCGTACTTCTCGGAGTTCTCGTACTCCTCGCTGCCCGGCCGGACCGGGGTGCGCTCGAAGTTCTCGAAGCCGGAGTAGACGCCGTACGTCGGGCTCAGCGTCGCGCCGAGCACCAGCCGGCTGGCGAACTTCGGCGGCCCGCCGTGCTGCAGCTCCTCCGTCAGGATGTCGGGCGTGTTGACGAAGAAGTTCGGCCGGTAGTACTCCTGCATGCCGCTCGTCGCCAGCTCCGTGACGTAGTCCATCAGCTCCCACTTGGAGCTCTTCCACGTGAAGTACGTGTAGGACTGGTTGAAGCCGACCTTCGCGAGCTGGCGCATCATCGCCGCGCGCGTGAAGGCCTCCGCCAGGAAGATGATCTCCGGGTGCTCTGAGCGCAGCTCCGCGATCACCCACTCCCAGAACGCGAGCGGCTTCGTATGCGGGTTGTCGACGCGGAACACCTTGACGCCGTGCCCGGCCCAGAAGCGCAGCACGTCGCGCAGCGCGTGCCACAGGCCCTGCCAGTCCTCGGAGTCCCAGTTGACGTTGTAGATGTCCTGGTACTTCTTGGGCGGGTTCTCCGCGTACTTCAGCGTCCCGTCGGGGCGACGGTTGAACCACTCGGGGTGCTCCGCGAGCCACGGGTGGTCGGGCGAGCACTGGATGGCGAAGTCGAGGCAGATCTCGCAGCCGACCTCGCGGCCGACCCGCACCATCTCCTCGAACTCCTCCATCGTCCCGAGGTCGGGGTGGAGCGCGTCGTGGCCGCCCTCCGCGGCGCCGATCGCCCACGGCGAGCCGACGTCCGTCTCGTCGGGGGTGAGCGTGTTGTTTCGCCCCTTGCGGTTCGTGTGGCCGATCGGGTGCACCGGCGGCAGATAGAGCACGTCAAAGCCGAGCTCGGCGAGCTTCGGCAGCACCTCGGTCACGCCCGCGAAGCCGCCCCACGAGCGCGGGAAGAGCTCGTACCAGGCGCCGAAGCGCGCGCGCTCCCGGTCGACGTCGACGCCGTAGACGAGCGAGGTAGTGCGCTCGGAGCGGTCCTCGCGGTGGGTCGCGAGCGCCCCCTCGACCGTGAGCTCCTCCTGCCCGAGCAGGAGCGCGCCCTCGGACAGCTCGCTGGCGAGGTCCTCCTGGCCGGCGTCGACCTTGCGCTCGAGCTCGTGCCGCCACGACGCCCAGCGGTCGAGCCACGCCGACACGCGGAACTCCCAGTAGCCGCAGTCGCGGGGCGTGAACGAGCCGCGCCAGAGGTCGTTGCCCTGCGGGTGCATCGGCTCCTCCTGCCACTTG
>JBKHXR010000030.1:0-73241 GCA_046565905.1 Thermoleophilia bacterium
GACGAGCGCGCTGGACCTCGGCGCGATCTCGATGTTCTGGTACGGCTACCGCGAGCGCGACAGCGTCCTGGACCTCTTCGAGATGAGCTCGGGCCAGCGCATGCACACGCGCTACATCCAGGTCGGTGGCGTCGCCGAGGACATCCCGCCGGGCTGGGTCGACCGCTGCCGCTCGTTCACGTCGCTCATGCGCAAGCGCGCCGACGAGTACGGCGCGCTGCTGAACCGCAACGAGATCGTCCTCCAGCGCCTGCGCAACGTGTGCATCGTGCCGCGCGAGCGCCTGCTCGAGCTGGGCGTGACCGGGCCGCTGCTGCGTGCCGCCGGCGAGCCGTGGGACCTGCGCAAGGCGCAGCCCTACTGCTCCTACGACGACTTCGAGTTCAAGATCCCGGTGGGGACGGTCGGCGACAACTACGACCGTTACGCGGTGCGGCTCGCGGAGATCTACGAGTCGTGCTCAATCATCGACCAGGCGCTCGACCGGCTCGACGACGCCGAGGGCGGCCACATCGCCGACGACCGCAAGGTCGTGCTCCCGCCCCGCCACGAGCTGGCCACGTCGATGGAGGCGCTCATCCACCACTTCAAGCTGGTGACCGAGGGCTACCGCGTGCCGCCCGGCGAGGTCTACTTCCCGATCGAGGGCCCGCGCGGCGAGTACGGCTGCTTCGTGCGCTCCGACGGCTCCTCCAAGCCCGCGCGCGTGCACATGCGCGACCCCTCCTTCGTCAACCTGCAGGCGACGGCCCCGATGACCGAGGGCGCCTACATCGCCGACCTGATCGCCACGCTGGCG
The DNA here is from genome assembly GCA_046565905.1 of Thermoleophilia bacterium. Lineage (GTDB taxonomy): Bacteria > Actinomycetota > Thermoleophilia > Solirubrobacterales > Solirubrobacteraceae > CADCVQ01. The sequence goes on from JBKHXR010000030.1 coordinate 800, forward strand.
ATGCTCGACCCCGTCCTCGGAGGCATCGACCGGTGATCGGGCGCCGCAGGAAGGGCCAGCCGGGCGGCATCACGCCGACGATCGCGGCCACCGCCGCCGACCCCGTCGCCGCCGACCCGGCGACGATGCCCTCGCGCGAGGTCGTGCGCTTCGGCCACGGCTCGCGCGTGCCCGGATGGGACGACGCGGTCGACCTCGGCAAGGATCCGGCGCAGATCCCCGACCCGGCGACGACGCCGGTCCCGGCGGCGCTGCGCACCGAGATCGAGGCGCACATGGCGAAGTACCCCGACTTCCGCAGCGCCGCGATCCCGGCGCTCGCGGCGGCCCAGCGCCATCACGGCTGGTGCTCGCCGGAGGCGATCCGGCAGGCCGCCTGCGTCATGCGCCTCACGCCCGGGTACCTGATCTCGGTCGCGTCGTTCTACGACATGCTCGAGACCAAGCCCGTCGGGCGCCACTCCGTCTACGTCTGCACGAACATCTCCTGCTCGCTGTGCGGCGCCGACGAACTGCTCGAGCGTTTCCGCCAGGAGACGGCGAGCGACCCCGAGTTCAACGTCCGCGGCTTCGAGTGCCTGGGCGCGTGCGACATCGCCCCGATGGCGTCCGTCGACGGCGTCTACGTCGGACCGATCGCGATCGACGAGGTGCCGATCCTCGTCGAGCAGATCCGCGAGGGCCTGCCGCCCCTGCCGGGCAAGCAGCTGCGCAGGCGCAAGAGCACCGACCCGGGCGCCGCCCGCTCGGTCGCGCCCGCCGCCGAGCAGCCGCCGGCCCGCGCGGTCGCCGGCGCCGCCGATCCGCTCGCGCCGGCGGAGACGTACGGCGAGCCGATGGGCGGCGACGTCGGCGGCCCGCCCGCCGCGATCGAGCAGCCGCCGCCGCCACCGCCCGACGAGGAGGACGAGAAGTGAGCGACGCCCCGACGATCCTCTTCGCCGGCATCGACGAGCCCGGCCTGAACTCGATCGACGTCTACCGCAGCCGCGGCGGCTACGAGATGGCGCGCAAGGCGCTGACGCAGATGACGCCCGAGAGCGTGCTCGAGGAGCTGCTCGCCTCCGGCCTGCGCGGGCGCGGCGGCGCGGGCTTTCCGAGCGGCAAGAAGATCTCGTTCATCCCCAAGGCGAACGTCGACAAGTACCTCGTCTGCAACGCCGACGAGTCCGAGCCGGGCACGTTCAAGGACCGCGAGCTGATGCAGAAGAGCCCGCACATGCTGATCGAGGGCATCGTCATCGGCGCCTATGCGGCGGGCGCCAACCGGTCGTTCATCTACATCCGCGGCGAGTACGCCGAGCAGGCGGACATCATCGACGCGGCGCTCGTCGAGGCGCGCGACGCCGGCTTCATCGGCGAGCACATCATGGGCTCGGACTTCAGCCTGTCGCTCGTCGTGCACCGCGGCGCCGGCGCCTACATCTGCGGCGAGGAGACCGGTCTGCTCGACTCCCTGGAGGGCAAGCGCGGCAACCCGCGGCTGAAGCCGCCGTTTCCCGCCAACCAGGGCCTCTACCAGGGGCCGACGGTCATCAACAACGTCGAGACGCTGGCGACGATGCCGCACATCCTGCGGATCGGCGGCTCCGAGTACGCGAAGATCGGCACGGAGACGAGCGCGGGCACGAAGCTCGTCTCGGTCAGCGGCAACGTCCAGCGCCCCGGCAACTACGAGATCGAGCTCGGGATCCCGTCGCGCGAGATCATCTACGGCCTCGCCGGCGGCCCGCCCGACGGCCGCGAGGTCAAGCTCTGGTTTCCCGGCGGCTCGTCCTCGCCGGTGCTGACGAAGGACGACCTCGACATCCCCTACGACTTCGACTCGCTCGCCAAGGCCAAGTCGATGCTCGGCTCCGGCGCGATCATCGTCGTCGACGACACCGTCCCCGTCGTCAGCGTCGCGCTGAAGCTCGCGAAGTTCTACAAGCACGAGTCCTGCGGCAAGTGCACGCCCTGCCGCGAGGGCACGCGCTGGACGGTCTCGATGCTCGAGCGCGTCGACCAGGGTCTCGCCACGCCGATGGACCTCGACATCATGGCCTCCGTCCAGGAGCAGATCATCGGCAACTGCCTGTGCGTGCTCGGCGACGCGATGGCGATGCCGATCGGCTCGATGGTGGCGAAGTTCCGCGACGAGTTCGAGGCCCACATCGAGGCGGCGCGCGCGCGCAACCCGCTCGTCGGCGACGAGCCGCCGGACACCGACCCGGTCCTGATCCAGGGAGCCACGAGTGCCTAGGCCCAACCCGGACACGATCGCGTTCTCGGTCGACGGCCTCGAGGTCAGCGCGCCGGCGGGGATGATGCTCGTCGACGCCGCGCAGCTCGGCGACGTCGAGATCCCCTACTTCTGCTACGAGCCCAAGCTCGGCGCGCCGGTCGGCGCCTGCCGCATGTGCCTCGTCGAGATCGAGGGCATCCCGAAGCTGCAGACCGCCTGCTCGACGCCGGTCCGCGACGGGATGGTCGTGCACACGCAGACCGATCGCGTCAAGCAGGCCCAGGAGGCGATCGTCGAGTTCCTGCTCATCAACCACCCGCTCGACTGCCCGGTCTGCGACGCGGGCGGCGAGTGCCCGCTGCAGGACATCACGTTCGGCTGGGGACCGGGCCGCTCGCGCTTCATCGAGCCCAAGCGCCACTTCGTCAAGCCGCTCGCGCTCTCGCCGCTGATCGCGATCGACCGCGAGCGCTGCATCCTCTGCTACCGCTGCGTGCGCTTCAGCCAGGAGGTCGCCGAGGACTACCAGCTCGTCCTACAGGAGCGCGCCGCCGACACGTTCGTCTCGACGTTCGACGGCCATCCCTACGTCGCGCCGTTCAGCGGCAACATCATCGACCTGTGCCCGGTCGGCGCGCTGACGTCGCAGCCCTACCGCTTCCGCGCGCGGCCCTGGGACATCGAGGGCTCGGGCTCGGTCTGCACGCTGTGCCCGGCGCAGTGCAACGTCGAGTTCACCGTCCGCGACGAGCGCGTCCTGCGCGTCCAGGCGCGCGACCACCAGGGCGTCGACGACGGCTGGCTGTGCGACAAGGGCCGCTTCGCCTACCAGTCGGTGCACGTCGACCAGCGCGTGTCGCACCCGCTCGTGCGCGTCGACGGCGAGCTCGTGCCGGTCAGCTGGGAGCGCGCGCTCGACGAGGCGGCCGCGGCGCTCAGCGCCGCCGGCTCCGACAGCGCGGCGATCGCCGGCGGCGAGACGACCAACGAGGAGGGCTGGCTGCTGCAGGAGCTGATGCGCGGCGCGCTCGGCTCGGCGAACGTCGACTCCCGCTTCGGCGGGATGCTGCCACGCGAGCTGCACGCGGCGCTGCACGCGCCGGCGCTGCAGGCCTCGGTGCCCGACCTCGAGTTCGCCCACGCCGTGCTCGTGCTCGACTGCGAGCCCGTCGACGAGGCGCCGATCCTCGACCTGCGCATCCGCAAGGGCGTGCGCCGCAACGGCGTCAAGCTCGCGGTCGCGACGTCGCGCCCGTCCTCGCTGGATGCCAACGCCGCGGCCGTCGCCCGCTTCGCTCCCGGTGCCGGCGAGGCGTTCTGCGCCGCGCTGAACGCCGCGCTCGGCGAGCTCGATCCAGAGACCGGCGCGGGCGGCAAGGGCGTCGTCGCCGAGCTCGCCGCCGCCGCCGGCGCCGAGTCCTCCGACGTCATGGCGCTGGCGCAGCTGCTCTTCGCCGCCGGCGACGGCGCCTCGCCCGACGACTCCCAGGGCGCAGCCGACGTCGTCATCCTGTACGGCGAGCGCCTGACCCACGGCCGGCGCGGCGAGCATGCCGCCCGCGCGCTGCTGAACGTCGCCGGCCGCGTCGTGACCGCCGATCACGAGGGCGCGGGGCTGATCGAGCTGCCCGCCGCGACCAACGGGCGCGGTCTGCGCGAGGTCGGCATGCTGCCGAACGCGGGACCGGGGCTGGCGCCGGTCAGCCCGGTCGGCATGGACACCGGCGCGATCGGCGCCGCCGCCGCCGCGGGCGCGCTGAACGCGCTGTACCTGCTGCACGTCGACCCGCTGCGCGACCTGCCCAGCCGGCGCACCTGGCGCGCGGCGCTCGAGAAGGCCGACAGCGTCATCGCCCATGCCGCGCTGCTCTCCGAGGGCCTGTGGGAGTACGCGACCGTCGTCTTCCCCGCCGAGTCATACGCCGAGAAGGAGGGCACGATCACGCACCCCGACGGGCGCGTGCAGCGCCTGCGCCCGGCGATCGCGCGCCCCGACGCCGTGCGTGCCGAGTGGAACGTGCTGACCGACCTCAGCCGGCGCCTCGGCCACGATCCGGCCGTGCTGAGCGGCCCGATGGCGTCGGCCAGGCTCTTCGAGGCGATCCCGTTCTACGCCGGGATCACGCTCGACGAGCTCGGCGGCCGCGGCCTGCGCTGGCCGGCGCGCCCGGCCTCCGCCGCCTGGCCGGCGGCCGACGGCGGGCCGTTCGGGCTCGAGTCGCCGCTGCATGCGCCGACGCCCAACGGGGCCCTGCGCCTGGGCACGTTCCGCTCGATCTGGGCCGCGCCGGAGGTCGAGCACTCGCCCGCGCTGAAGTTCCTGCGCGCCCACCAGACCGCGGAGCTCTGTCCCGCCGACGCGCAGCGGCTCGGGGTCGCGCACGGCGATCGCGTGACGGTCGGCGCCAACGGGACGCGCGTCAACGCGACCGTCGTGCTGCGCTCGGCCGTACCCGAGGGCTCGGTCTTCCTCGCCCGCGGCATCGCCGCCGACTCGGCCACCGAGCTCGACGACGGGCTCGTGGAGGTCTCGCCCGAGTGAGCGCCACGATCGCCGCCGTCGGCTACGCCGAGGAGTGGTACATCCAGATCATCAAGTCCGTGGTGCTGTTCGGCCTCGCGGTGCAGATCGTGCCGATCGTGCTGCTCGCCGAGCGCAAGCTGCTGGGACGCTTCCAGCACCGCTACGGGCCCAACCGCGTCGGGCCCTTCGGCATGGCGCAACCGCTGGCGGACATCATCAAGCTGGCGACGAAGGAGCCCTTCCAGCCCTCGACGGCCGTGGGCTTCCTGTACGCCGCCGCGCCGGTCATCTCGCTGCTGACGGCGCTCGCGGCGTTCGCGATCCTCCCGTTCGGCGACGTGGCGACGATCTTCGGCGAGGAGGTCGGCCTCTACGGGCTCGACGTCAGCATCGGCGTGCTCTACGTCTTCGCGTTCGGCGCGATCGCGTTCTACGGGCTGATGCTCGGCGGCTGGGCCAGCGGCTCGAAGTACTCGTTCCTCGGCGCCATGCGCGCCGCCGCGCAGCTGATCTCCTACGAGGTCGCGATGGGCCTCTCGCTGCTCGGCGTGATCATGATGGCGGGGACGCTGTCGCTGACGCAGATCGTCGAGGCGCAGTCGGGCGTGTGGTACGCGGTCCCGCAGTTCGTCGGCTTCCTGATCTTCACGATCGCAGCCTTCGCCGAGACCAACCGCGCCCCGTTCGACCTGCCCGAGGCCGACGCCGAGCTCGTCGCCGGCTACAACACCGAGTACGGCGGCTCGAAGTTCGCGGCGTACTTCTTCGCCGAGTACGTGAACATCCTCGTCGTCTCGGGGATCGCGGTGACGATGTTCCTCGGCGGCTGGCAGCTGCCGTTCGTCGACCCGCCCGGCATCTTCGACCCGTTCGTCGTGCTGGCCAAGATCTTCCTGTTCGTCTTCCTGTTCGTCTGGATCCGCGCGACGCTGCCGCGGCTGCGCTACGACCAGCTGATGAGCTTCGGCTGGAAGGTGCTCCTGCCGCTGGCGACGGCGAACGCCCTGGTGACCGCAATCGTGGTGGTGGCAACTTCATGACAGCCTGGACCCCTGGTGACGAGATGATCGTCGTGCAGCGCGCGCCGGCGCCTGGTGCCGCCGGCGGCACGTACCGCGCCTTCGGCGAGACCCTGCGCGGCCTGAAGACGACGATGGCGCGGCTGATCGAGGGCCCGAAGACGATCTCCTATCCGGAGGAGAAGGTCCCCGTCTATCCGCGCTTCCGCGGCCGCCACCGGCTGCATCGCTTCGAGGACACCGGCCTGGAGAAGTGCGTCGGCTGCTCGCTGTGCGCCGCCGCCTGCCCCGCGGACTGCATCCGCGTCGTCGCTGCCGAGAACACGCCCGAGAACCGCGTCAGCGCCGGCGAGCGCTACGCGGCGGTCTACGAGATCAACCTGTCGCGCTGCATCTTCTGCGGCTACTGCGAGGTCGCCTGCCCGTTTGACGCGATCACGATGGGCCACGACTACGAGATGTCGTCCTACAACCGCCAGGACCTGGTCTTCACGAAGGAGATGCTGCTCGAGGAGCCGCTGGAGCGCACGCCGCTGCGCAACGAGGGCGAGTAGGGCGTCGCGCCGGGGCCGACGGGTCAGTCGTCCCCGGCCGGGTCGTCGGCCTGCGGCGCCGGGTCGTCCGAGCTCTGCTTCTGATCGTCGGGCGGTTGCGCCGCGCGGTCGGGGTGCTGCTCGGGCAGCTGCGCCTCGCCCTCCCACATCTGCTCGATCCTGCTGATCTCGCGCTCGCGGTGCCACGCGAGCTCGGCGTCGTCGTCGCGCCTGGAGCGCGTCTGGTGGATGTACATGTAGACGTGGTCGGCCGACAGCGGCGCCGTGAAGTCGCCGACGCGCTCGATGAACTCCGCGCGCCGCCGCCCGAAGTCCTCCTCCAGGCGCAGCGACCACCCGTCCTCGGCCGGCGCGCCGAGCTCGCGGCCGTCCTCGTCGCGCAGCTGGCTCTGCGCCGCGCCCGCGGGCAGCGCGCTGAGCGCGTCCTCGACCGGCGTCCGGACCGACCACTCGTCGTTGGTCAGCGCGATCCGCAGCTCGAGCAGGACCTCCGGCCCGCGGTGCAGGCGCAGGTCGACCCAGTAGCGGTTGGGGTCGCAGACGCGCAGGTCGATCCACGTGTAGTCCGACCCGACGAGCTCGGCGCCGCCCTCCTGCAGCGCGACGACGACACCGTCCGCGCTCTCGGGCGGGATCGTCAGGAAGTAGCTGGCCGACTCGCGTCCCATGCTGGAGAACTACCCGGTGCGGCGCCGTCGAGGGCATCCTCGCAAACCGGCTCGCCGCGGACCGCGAGAGCCCCGCCGCACGCTCGCGGCTCGGCCTCGCTCGCCGGCGCTCGCGACGCGGCGGGACCCGGCCGGGGTTCCTCGATGCGGCTGGACGGATAGATTGCGCCGTTCATGGGAGAGGTGCTGTTCTTCGTGGCCGGGATCGGGGCCGTGGCGGGGGCGATCGGGGTCGTCGTCCTGCGCAACCCGTTCTACAGCGTGCTCGCGCTCGTGTCGCATCTGCTGTCGCTCGCCGCGCTGTTCCTGCTGCTGCGCGCCGAGTTCGTCGCCGCGGCGCAGGTCGTCGTCTACGCGGGCGCCGTGATGGTGCTCTACGTGTTCGTCGTCGCCTATGTCGGCGGACAGGACGAGCCGATCGGCCCGCGCGCGGGCAGCGGGCTGCGGCTGCTCTCCGTGATCTTCGGCGCCGTGCTGTTCGTCGAGCTGTGCATCGCCACGCTCGGCTCGGGACTGCAGCTGATCGACAGCGGTGGCAGGCCCGCGCCCGCCAGCTTCGGCTCGCCGGAGGAGATCGGCTCGCTGCTGCTGACGAAGTTCCTGCTGCCGTTCGAGGTCGCGTCCTTCCTGCTGCTGATCGCCGCCGTCGGCGCCGTCGTGCTCGCCCGCCGCCGTGGCGGGCTGACGCCGGTCGAGGAGCAGGCTCGCTACAGCGCGATGGACATCCTGCGCCCCTCGTACACCGGCACGATGGCCGAGGCCGTCGGCGAGGATCACTCGCTGCCGCCGGGATCGATCAGCACGCAGACGCCCGCCGAGGCAGAGGCCAGGGAGCGCTAGTGGACATCGGCTGGTTTCTGGCGGTCTCGGCGCTGATCTTCACGATCGGCGCCTACGGCGTCCTCACGCGCCGCAGCCCGCTCGTCGTCCTGCTCTGCCTCGAGCTCATGCTCAACGCCGCCAACCTGGCGCTGATCGCCTTCGCGCGCATGCACGGCAACCACGACGGCCAGATCTTCGCGATCATCGTCATGGTCGTCGCCGCCTGCGAGGTCACCGTCGGGCTCGGCGTCATCGTCGCGATGCGGCGCCGGCGCCTGCCGATCGACGTCGACGAGATGCAGGAGCTGCAGGGATGACGTCGCTGAAGCTCTTCGCCTGGCTGACGCTGCTGTTCCCGCTGGCCGGCTGCATCACGATCGCGCTGCTCGGCAGCAGGCTGCGCGGGCGGGCGCCGGGCTACGTCGGGACCGCGGCGCTCGCGCTGTCGTTCGGATCGGCGGTCGGCACTCTGCTGGCGCTGCTCGACCAGGACCACGAGCACCGCCAGGTCGTCGCCGTCGCGTGGGACTACGCCGCCTCGGCCGGCGTCGACGCGCAGCTGGCGCTGCTCGTCGACCCGCTGTCGGTCTTCATGATCCTGATCGTCTCCGGCGTCTCGATGCTGATCCACGCCTACTCGATCAGCTACATGGGCTCCGACCGCGGCTACGCGCGCTTCTTCGCGTACCTGAACTTCTTCGTGTTCTCGATGCTGCTGCTCGTCCTGGCGGGCAACTTCCTCGTGCTGATCATCGGGTGGGCCTTCGTCGGCGCCGCCTCCTACCTGCTGATCAGCTACTGGTATCGCCGCACGACGGCCACCAGCGCCGGCATCAAGGCGTTCGTCATCAACGTGCTCGGCGACGTCGGGCTCGTGCTGGGCACGTTCTTCATCTTCAAGCACGTCGGGACGCTCGACTTCCTGACGACGTTCGAGCGCGCCGGCGAGGAGTTCGAGCGCGGCAACGGCGACCTGACGGCGGGTCTCATCCTCGTGCTCGTCGGCGCGTTCGCGAAGTCCGCCCAGATCCCCCTGCACACCTGGCTGCCGGACGCGATGGAGGGCCCGACGCCGGTCAGCGCCCTGATCCACGCCGCGACGATGGTGACCGCGGGCGTCTACCTGATCGCGCGCATGCACCCGCTCTTCGAGCTCGCCCCGGCGGCAGCCGACGTCGGCGCCGTGATCGGCTGCCTGACGCTGCTCGTCGCGGGCACGATCGCGATCGCGGTGACCGACCTCAAGCGCGTGATCGCGTACTCGACGATGTCGCAGATCGGCTACATGGTCATGGCCGTCAGCGCCGGCGCGTACGCCGCGGGCCTCTTTCATCTGATGACGCACGCGTTCTTCAAGGCGCTGCTGTTCATGGCCGCCGGCTCGGTGATCGCCGCGATGGCCGGCCAGCAGAACCTCGACCGGATGGGCGGCTTCAAGAAGGCGATGCCGTTCACGTTCGGCTGCATGGTGATCGGCGGCCTCGCGCTCGCCGGCGTGCCGCCGTTCTCGGGCTTCTTCTCCAAGGACGAGATCCTGCTGCTGATCGGCGACCGCGGCGGCTGGTACTGGATCCTCTACGTCGCCGGCTACCTCGGCGCCTTCCTGACCGGCATCTACACGTTCCGGATGATCTTCCGCGCCTTCTACGGCGAGCCGGTGGCCGAGGCGCGCGAGCTCGAGCAGGGCCACCTGCACCACGCCGAGGTCCACACCAACCCCGCGACCGGCGAGGTCGAGGACAGCGAGGTCGGCTTCCCCGGTATCGAGCACCACATCGCCGAGCGCGAGCCCTCGATGAAGTTCGCGATGGGCGTGCTGGCGCTGCTGGCGATCGGCGGCGGCTTCCTGCAGATCCCGAAGGTCACCCACGTGATCGACACCTTCCTCGAGCCGACCTTCGAGCAGTCCGCGCTCTATCACCGCGAGCTGAGCGACGGCCTGATCGGCTTCGGGCTCGTGCTGGGCGCGATCGTCGGCCTCGCCGGGATCGCCGTGGCGTACCTGATCTGGGTGAAGCACCCGCAGGTCGCCACGCGCGTGCGCGAGCGGCTCTCGCCGCTGCACCGCCTGTTCGTCAACAAGTGGTACTTCGACGAGCTGATCGGCGTCACGGTCGCGCGACCGGCGCTGTGGTTCGGGTCGTGGGCGCAGCAGACCTTCGAGCGCGTCTTCGTCAACGGGCTGCTCGTCGGAGGGTCGACCGGGATCGTGCGCGCCGGCTCCTCGGCGGTGCGGGCGGCGCAGACGGGCTTCCTGCGCTACTACGCGGCGCTCGTCGTCCTCGGCATGGTCGTGCTGGCCTTCTACTTCCTGCTGGCCGCATGACGCTGCACCTCTCGATCATGCTCTGGCTGCCGCTCGCGTTCGGCGCGGCGGCCCTGTTCGCGCCGCCGCGCTTCGCCGGACGGGTGGCGCTCGTCGGCAGCGGGCTGGCGCTCGCCTACGCGATCCTCTACGTCGTCGACTACGACTCCGCGGCGCCGGGGCTGCAGTACCTCACCGACGAGACGTGGATCGGCGAGCTCGGGATCTCCTACAAGCTCGGCATCGACGGGCTGAACCTGCTGCTGATCGCGCTCACGGCGATCCTGTGGTTCGCGTGCACGCTGTGGGCGACGATGAGCGAGTGGGACCGCGGGCGCCTGTTCTACTTCCACATGGCGCTGGCGGAGACCGCGGTGCTCGGCGCGCTGCTGGCGCAGGACCTCGCGCTGTTCGTCGTCTTCTTCGACCTCATGCTCGTGCCGTTCTTCTTCCTGACGGGCATGTGGGGCGGCGCGCGGCGCGTCCAGGCGACGATGAAGCTCGTCATCTACACGCTCGTCGGCTCGCTGCTGATGCTGACCGCCGCGGTCGCGACCGGCGTGCTCGCGGCGACCGGCGACACGCCGCTGTCGTTCGCGTTCTCCGACCTCGCGCAGCGGCCGCTGGAGGAGTCCTCCCAGCAGTGGATCTTCCTCTTCTTCGCGGCGGCGTTCCTCGTGAAGATGCCGGCCTTCCCGCTGCACGGCTGGATGCCCGACGGCTACCGCGCGATGCCGCTGCCGGCGCTCGCGGTGTTCTCCGGCGTGCTTAGCAAGGTCGCGGCGTACGGCTTCCTGCGCGTCTGCCTGCCGCTCTTCCCGGCTGCGACCGAGCAGTTCCAGACGCTGCTGCTGCTGATCGCGCTGGCCTCGATCCTGTACGGCTCGGCGATGGCGTTCACGACGACGGAGGCGCGGCTGATCCTCGGCTACTCGTCCGTCGCGCAGCTGGGCTTCATCACGCTCGGCATCTTCGCGCTCAACGACCAGGGCGCGCAGGGCGCGCTGCTGCAGGCGTTCAACCACGGGCTCGTCGTCGCGCCCGCGTTCTTCATCGTCGCGCTGCTGGCGGCGCGCTGCGGCGGCTCGCAGGACATCCGCGACATGGGCGGCGTCGGGATGCGCGCGCCCGTCTTCGCGTCGCTGTTCCTGATCGTGGCGTTCGCGACGCTGGCGATGCCGGGCTCGGCGAACTTCGTCGCCGAGTTCTACATCCTGCTCGGCGTCTTCACCGAGAAGATCGTGATCGCGATCGTCGCCTCGACCGGCGTCGTGATGGCCGCCTTCTACACGCTGCGGCTGTTCATCACGGCGATGCACAACCGCACCGGCGCGCGCGTCGAGTCGCGCGAGCTGTCGCTGCGCGAGGCGATCGTGCTCGTGCCGCTCGTGCTGCTGATCATCGCGATCGCGCTGTACCCGCAGTTCGGGCTGAAGCGCAGCGAGCGGACGGTCTCGGCGGTGACGGCGCCGCTGGCGGCACAGGAGGCGGCGGGCGCCGGGCCGAGGATGCCCAGCACGCAGAACGAGCTCGTGGTCCGCCGCGAGCCGGAGCAGGCGCCGTGATCGCCGCCGCCGAGAAGGTCGCCGGACCGCACATCGACTGGGCCGGCCTGTCGCCGCTGATCGCGGTCTTCGCGGGCGCGCTGCTCGTGCTGATGCTCGGCCTGATGGTGTCGCGCTCGGTGCGCGAGAACGGCGTGCCGGCGCTCTCGATCGCGGCGCTCGCGATCTCGATCGGGCTCGCCGTCAGCCAGTGGGGCGAGCGCGAGGACCTGATCGCGGGCGCGCTGCGACTCGACGAGCTGACGCTCTTTCTGACGATCCTCTTCTGCATCGCCGGCATCGCGACCGTGCTGCTGTCCTGGCGCCACACGGCGCCGCGCGAGGCTTCGCACGGCGAGTATCACGCGCTGCTGCTGACCTCGATCGCGGGCATGATCGTGCTCGTCGCGGCGCAGAACCTCGTGACGGTCTTCCTCGGCCTCGAGCTGCTGTCGATCCCGCTCTACGTGCTGTGCGCGACGGAGATGCGCCGCGCCTCGTCGCTGGAGTCGGGGCTGAAGTACCTCGTCGTCGGCTCGCTCGGCTCGGCGACGCTGCTCTACGGCATGGCCTTCCTCTACGGCGCGACCGGGTCGACGGACTTCGCCGGGATCGCGTCGGCGCTCGGCGGCGACGGCGACCTCGTGTCCGATCCGCTGCTGCTGACCGGGATCGCCCTGACGCTCGCCGGCCTGGCGTTCAAGGCCTCCGTGGCGCCCTTTCACCAGTGGACGCCGGACGTCTACGAGGGCGCGCCGACGCCGATCACGGCGTTCATGGCGGTCGCCACGAAGGCCGCGGCGTTCGGCATCATGCTGCGCCTGCTCGACGTCGCGCTGATCGAGGCGGCGATCGACTGGGCGCCGCCGCTCGCGGCGCTCGCCGCGATCACGATCGTCGTCGGCAACGTCGGCGCGCTCGGCCAGTCCTCGCTGAAGCGCCTGCTCGCCTACTCGTCGGTGGCGCAGGCGGGATACATGCTGGCGGGGGTCGTCGTCGCGTCGCGGCTGGGCCTGCAGGCGACGGTCTTCTACATCGCCGTCTACCTCGTGATGAACCTGGCGGCGTTCGCGGTGATCGTGGCCCGCGAGCGCGAGACGCCGCTGGGCGACGACATCGCCTCGCTGAACGGGATCGGCGCGACGCGGCCGCTGCTGGCATGGCCGATGACCGTCGCGATGCTCGCGCTCGCCGGCTTCCCCGCGACCGCCGGCTTCATCGGAAAGTTCTACCTGATCGATGCCTCGGTCGACGGCGGCTACACCTGGCTGGCGGTCTTCATCGTCGTCGGCTCGATGATCTCGCTCGCGTACTACCTGAAGGTCATCGCGGCGATCTGGATGACGCCTTCAGAGGCCGTCGCCGGCGGCGCCGCCGCGCCCGCCCCGCTGCCGGGCGGCGACCAGCCCGTGCTGGCCGGGGGCTCGGACGAGGCGACCGGGATGCGGGCGCAGGGCGAGGTCGTCGCCGTGGCCGTGGTCTTCGGGCTGCTGACGATCGTGCTCGGCGTCGTGCCGTCACCGCTGTTCGACGTCATGCGCGACGTCGGCGCGGCGCTCGGATTGCTGTAGCGGCCGCGGGCGCGGGTCCCGGGCGCGCGATCGCCTTCCTTGCGGTTGCCCGCGGCCGCGCGGGTACACACCGCCCATGACCCACGACGACAACGAAGAGCACCGTCACGACGACAACGAAGAGCAGCGTCCGCCGCCCGCAACCGACACCACCGGCCAGGGCTATCCGGAGGAGGGCCAGCCCGGGATCGGCATCGACGCGCACGATCACGCCGAGGACGACGTGACGCCCGACACCGACGCCCCCGAGACGAGCCCGCCGCGCGACAGCGAGCCGAGCAAGGCGACGGGCAATCCGCGCGCCGCCGGAGGCTGAGGCTTCGCTGCGCACCGGCCCGCGCTATTAGACATCATTTGACGTTACATGCTACGGTGACGCAATCATGAGCGCTCTCAACACGTCCCTGACAGTCATCGCCGCAGCCGCGTCGGACCCCGGTGCCGGAGGCGCATCCGCAGAAGAGCTCGGACTCGCGGGCGGGATCGCCGGCTTCGGCATCATCGTGCTGCTGCTCGGCGGCCTCGGCCACCGCGCCGGGCTGATTCCGACGCTGGGCTGGTTTGAGCGCTTCTCCGAGCGCGTGTCGGGGCAACCAGCCTGGGCGTCGCTGCCCTGCGGCCTGGCGATCATCTCGCTGATCTCCGCCGTCTTCGGCCTCTACTGGGACGTGTCGATGCACATCGACCAGGGCCGCGACACGAGCGTCTGGGGCAACCCCGGCCACTTCTTCATCCTCGGCGGCCTGTACGGCATCTTCGCGGCGGGCTTCTTCGCGATCTGCCTCGGCCGCGAGGAGCGCGCGGACCGGCCCGGCCCGACGGCGATCCGGATCGCCAGGGACTGGTACGCCCCGCTCGGCGGCGTGCTGATGATGTTCACCGGCCTCTTCTCGCTCGTCGCCTTCCCGCTCGACGACTTCTGGCACCGCCTCTTCGGCCAGGACGTCACCCTCTGGGGCCCGACGCACCTGATGCTGATCGGCGGCGCCGTGATGACCCTGCTCGGGATCGCCGTCATCCAGGCCGAGGTCGTGCGGGCGATGAAGGCCGCGAACGTCATGCACCTCGAGAAGGCCTGGGTGCGCCACCTGCGCGTCGTCTGGCTGCCCGGCGGCCTGCTCGTCGGCATGTCGACCTTCCAGGGCGAGTTCGACTTCGGCGTTCCGCAGTTCCAGCTGATCTTCCACCCGATGCTGATCATGCTCGCCGCCGGCCTCGTGCTCGTCATGGCCAGGATCTGGCTCGGGCGCGGCGCGATGTGGGGCGCGGTCGCGTTCTTCTTGATCATGCGCGGCGGCCTGGCGCTGCTGATCCACGACACGCTCGGCGAGTCGCTGACGCACTTCCCGCTCTACATCGCCGAGGCCGTCTGCGTCGAGATCGCCGCGACCTTGATCGCCGTCAAGCAGCGCCCGCTCGCCTTCGGCCTGACCGCCGGCGCGCTGATCGGCACGGTCGGGCTGGCAGCCGAGTGGGGCTGGTCGCACGTCTGGATGCCGCTGCCCTGGCCGGCCGAGATCCTCCCCGAGACGATCGCCCTCGGCCTCGCGATGGCGCTCGCGGCCGGCGCGCTCGGCGCCTGGATCGGCGCGCGCCTGGACGACGACATCCCCTACGACAGGTCGCTGCGGCCGGTCGCGCTCGTGGCGTCGATCGCGATCTTCGCGATGCTCGCCTTCCCGCTGTTCACGACGTCGCAGACCGACGTCCGCGCCTCGGTGCAGCTGACCGACGTGCGGCCCGGCGCGGAGCGCACGGTCGACGCCACGATCAGGCTCCAGCCGCGCGACGCCGCCGAGGGGGCGACCTGGCTGACGGTCACCGCCTGGCAGGGCGGCGGCCGGCTCGTCGTCGACCGCCTCGAGCAGGTCTCCGAGGGCGTCTACCGCACGACGAAGCCGATCCCGGTGCACGGTTCGTGGAAGGCGCTGGTCCGCCTGCACAAGGGCAACGCGATCAGCGCGCTGCCGATCTACGCCCCGCGCGACACCGCGATCCCGGTCGCCGGCGTCGCCGCCGCGCCGCAGTTCGAGCGGCGCTTCTACTCCGACAAGGAGCTGCTGCAGCGCGAGGCCAGGACGCGCGAGGGCTGGATCTCCAACGCGGGCTACGCCGTCGTGCTCTCGATCGCGCTGATGCTGATCGCATTGCTCGCGTGGGGCATCCACCGCGTCGCCGTCACCGCCGGTCGCGGCCGCGACACGCCGGCGCCCGACTGGGCGCGCGAGGCCGAGCCGGAGGCGACGCCGGCGCCCGCGCCCGCGCCGCCGGCCTACGACGTCGACGTGCCCGAATGGGCGCGACGGCCACCGGAGCCCGTCGCCAACGGCTCCGAGCCGTCTGACCGGGCGCAGCGCGAGCACGAGCCAGTGCGATGAGCGTCATCGAGCTCACGCCCACGCCGCCGCCGGCGGAGGATGCCGGCGGCGTGCAGCACGTGCGGATCGCGATCGTCGGCACCGGCTTCGCCGGTCTCGGGCTCGCGATCCGCCTCAAGCAGGCGGGCATCGAGGACTTCGTCCTGATCGAGCGCGCCGACGAGGTCGGCGGCACCTGGCAGGCCAACACCTATCCGGGCTGCCAGTGCGACGTCCCGTCGCACCTGTACTCGTTCTCGTTCGCGCCGAACGCCGGCTGGACGCGCACGTACTCGCGCCAGCCCGAGATCTGGAGCTACCTGCGCGACCTCGCCGACCGCCACGACCTGCGCCCGCAGATCCGCTTCGGGCACGAGCTGACGGCGGCGACCTGGGACGAGGACGCCGGGCACTGGAGCGTCGAGACGTCGCGCGGCGCGTGGACGGCGCAGCTCGTCGTCGACGCGACGGGCCCGCTCAGCCACCCCGCGGTGCCGGCGATCCGCGGCCTGCGGCGCTTCGAGGGCACGGTCTTCCACTCCGCGCACTGGGACCACGAGCACGACCTGACCGGCGAGCGCGTCGCGGTCATCGGCACGGGCGCGTCGGCGATCCAGTTCGTCCCGCGGATCGCCGAGCGGGTCGGCCAGATGTACGTCTTCCAGCGCACGGCGCCGTGGATCCTGCCCCATACCGACCGGCCGACGACGCGCCTGGAGCGGCGCCTCTACAAGCTGGCGCCGTTCCTGCAGAGGGCCGTGCGCACCGGCGTGTACTGGAGCCGCGAGAGCTTCCTGCTGGGCTTCATCAAGGACGAGCGCTTGATGAAGGGCGCCGAGAGGATCGCGCTCGCCCATCTGCGCAGGCAGGTCAGGGACCCCGAGCTGCGCGAGCAGGTCACGCCGCGGTTCCGCCTCGGCTGCAAGCGCGTGCTGCTGTCCAACGACTGGTACCCCGCGCTCGCGCGACCCGACGTCGAGCTCGTCACCGATCCGATCCGCGAGATCCGCGGCAAGACGATCGTGCTCGCCGACGGCAGCGAGCGCGAGGTCGACACGATCATCCTCGGCACGGGCTTTCACGTCACCGACCCGCCGACGGCGCGGCTCGTGCGCGGTCGCGACGGCCGCACGCTCGCCGAGCGCATGGCGCAGGGCATCCAGGCCTACCTCGGCGCGACGATGAGCGGGCTGCCCAACTTCTTCAAGCTGATCGGCCCGAACACCGGCCTCGGCCACAACTCGATGGTCTTCATGATCGAGTCGCAGCTGCGCTACGTGATCGACGCGCTGCGCGTGATGGACGAGCAGCAGATCGCGACGTTCGAGGTCCGGCCGGAGGCGATCGCCGCCTACAACGCGCAGATCCAGTCCAAGATGCCGGGCACCGTCTGGATGTCGGGATGCGCGAGCTGGTACCTCGACGCGTCGGGGCGCAACACGACGATCTGGCCCGACTTCACGTGGCGCTTCCGCCACCGCACGCGGCGCTTCGACACGCGCCCGTACGAGCTGCGCCACAGCAGCTCCGGCGTCCCGGCGGCGCAGGCGGCGGCGTGATGCTGCGCTCTCGCTTCAGCGTCGCCGGACGGACGGTGTTCATCACCGGCGCGGCGCGCGGCATCGGCGCGGAGAGCGCCCGGCGGCTGCACGCCGCCGGCGCGAACGTGGCGCTCGTCGGCCTGGAGCCCGAGAAGCTGGCGGCGCTCGCCGAGCGGCTCGGCCCGCGCGCGGCCTGGTTCGAGGCCGACGTGACCGACTACGACGCGATCGTCGCCGCCGTCGACGGCACGCTCGCGCGCTTCGGCTCGATCGACGTCGCGATCGCCAACGCCGGCCTGCAGTTCATGGGCCGCATGGCGACGATGCCGCGCGAGCAGTTCGAGCGCACGATCGAGGTCAACCTGCTCGGCGTCTGGCGCACCGACCGCGCCGTGCTCGACGAGATCGTGCGAAGCCGCGGATACCTGCTCAACGTCTCCTCGCTGTCGGCGGCCAGCCACGCTCCGCTGATGGGCGCCTACACGGCGTCCAAGGCCGGGGTCGAGGCGATGACCGACGCGCTGCGCGTCGAGCTCGCACCGACCGGCGCCCGCGTCGGCTGCGCGTACTTCGGCTTCATCGACACCGACCTCGTCAAGGGCAGCTTCGCGCATCCCGCGACGCAGCAGCTCATGTCCGGGGTGCCGTCGTTCGTCTCGACGCCCGCGCCGCTGTCGCAGGCGATCGATGCGATCGAGCGCGGCGTGCGGCGCCGCTCGGCACGCCTGTGGGCACCGCGCTACGTCGGCGGCGCGCTCGCGCTGCGCGGGATCCTGCAGCCGCTGACCGAGTGGCGGATCAAGGCCGACAAGCGGCTGCCGCACGCGCTCACGCTCGCCGACCCGCGGTCCGGGGACCGCCAGCACGCGCAGCTCGGCGTCGCGGCGCAGGCTCCGGCGGCCGAGGTCGGGGCCCCGCAGAGCTAGCAGGCCGGCGTCCGGCGTCCGGCGTCCGGCGTCCGGCGTCCGGCGTCCGGCGTCCGGCGGCGTCGATCGTCCGCCCAGCGGGCGCTTCGCCGCGCCGATCGGCCATCCGCCGCGGCCGCGGCTCTACTCTCGGCGGGTGGCCCGCACACCGAGGACTCCCGACGAGGAGCTGATCGGCGCCCAGCATGGTGCGGTCGTCAGCGAGATCACCGACGCGATGCGCGTCGCGCGCATGGCGGCGGAGCTCGCGATGGGCTTTCGCGAGCTGCGCGGCGTGCACCGCGGCGTGTCGGTCTTCGGCTCGGCGCGCACACCGCCGGGAAGCCCGGAGTACCAGGTCGGCGTCGACCTCGGGCAGCGCCTGGGCGAGGCCGGCTTCGCCGTCATCACCGGCGGCGGACCGGGCGCGATGGAGGCCGCCAACCGCGGGGCGCACCAGGCCGGCGCGCATTCGATCGGGCTGAGGATCGACCTGCCGTTCGAGCAGGCCGCAGCGACCGAGTGGGTCGACCACGCGCTGGACTTCCACTACTTCTTCTGTCGCAAGGTGATGTTCGTGCGCTACGCCAACGCGTTCGTCGTGCTGCCCGGCGGCCTCGGCACGCTGGATGAGCTCTTCGAGGCGCTGTGCCTGATCCAGACCCAGAAGATCCGGTCGTTTCCGGTCATCCTCGTCGGCGTCGACTACTGGTCGGGGCTGATCGGCTGGCTGCGCGAGCGCGTGGCCGCGGACGGCAAGATCGACGACCTCGACCTCGAGCTGCTGTCGGTCACCGACGACCTCGACGCGGTGGTCGAGCGTGTGCTGCGAGCGGCCGAGGAGCAGGGCGAC
Source organism: Thermoleophilia bacterium (assembly GCA_046565905.1). Taxonomy (GTDB): domain Bacteria; phylum Actinomycetota; class Thermoleophilia; order Solirubrobacterales; family Solirubrobacteraceae; genus CADCVQ01. The sequence goes on from JBKHXR010000030.1 coordinate 19,687, forward strand.
TGACCCGGGCTCGCGCCGCCCCGCCCGTTACCCTTCCGCCCCCGTGGAGTACCCCGTCGAGACCTTCAGCGCCGGCGAGCGCGCGCGCCTGGAGCCACACGTCACGAACCTCGACGAGCCGGTGTTCGCCCTCGTCAACCTGCCCGAGACGGTCAAGGGCGCGCTGTTCGCGCGCTACTCGCGCTACCAGGGACCGCTGCGGCGGATGTTCCTCGACGAGTTCGCCGACTCGCTCGGCGGGCGGGACGGGATCAGCGCCTCGTACGACAACGAGGAGGGAGCTCGCGCGGCGGACCTCTACGAGCGCATCTTCGTCGGCTACGGCGACGACTCGGTGGCCCAGCTCGGCGGCGCGCACGTGGCCTGCGAGTGGGTCTCCAACGTCCTGACGAAGGTCCTGCAGCGCCCGCGCCTGGGCGCCTACCTCGAGCAGTCCACGCGCTACATCGCCTACGACGCGCCGATCGAGGGCACATCTCGCTTTCGCTACTACCGCGACGCCCAGCTCGGCCCCGGCTACGAGCAGGCGATGGACGAGATCTTCCGCATCTACTCCGCCGCGCTGCCGCGCGTGCAGGCATGGGCGGCCGAGCGCTATCCGGCGGCCGGCGGCGAGTCGGCGAAGGCGCACGAGCGCGCGATCCGCGCCAAGGCGCTGGACCTGCTGCGCGGCCTGTTGCCGGCGGCGTCGCTGTCGCACATGGGGATCTTCGCCACGGGCCAGACCTACGAGCAGCTCGTCCTGCACCTGCTCGCCCACCCCCTGCCCGAGGCGCGCCACTACGGGCGGCTGATCCTCAGGGCGGTACAGGACGTGATGCCGAGCTTCGTCTCGCGCGTCGAGCGGCCCGACCGCGGCGGCGAGTGGATCGCCTACCTCGAGCGCCGCGAGCGCGCCGCCGAGCGCTGGGCGGCGCGCCTGGGGCTCGATCGCGCCGCGGGCGACGACGGCGCCGGCGGGCCGTCGGTGCGCCTGACGCATCACGACGGCGACGAGGACCTGCTGCTGTCGGCGCTGCTCTTCGAGGCCGCGACGACCGGCGAGCGCGCCACGCGCGCCGCGCTCGCCAGGCTGTCCGGCGACGAGCGCGCCGCGCTGCTCGGCGACCTGATCGGCGAGCGCGCCAACCGCCGCCACCGCCCGGGCCGGGGGATGGAGTCGCTGCGCTACCGCTTCGAGATCGTGTCTGACTACGGCGCCTTCCGCGATCTGCAGCGACACCGCATGCTCACGTGCCAGTGGCAGACGCTCACCCCCGACCTCGGCGCCGGCGTCCCGCACGAGGTCGACGACGCCGGCGTCGGCGACGACTACCGCCGCGCGCTCGACATCTCGCAGGAGGCCTACGAGTCGCTGCTCGGCGCCGGTCACGACCGGCGCGCAGCGATGTACGCCCTCTGCCTCGGCTACCGGCTGCGCTACGTGCTCGATCTCAACGCGCGCGAGGCGATGCAGCTGATCGAGCTGCGCTCCGGGCGCGAGGGGCATCCGTCCTACCGCGCCGTCGCTCACGCGATGCACGAGCGGATCGCCGCGGTGCATCCCACCGTCGCGGCGGCGATGACATATCTGGACCGCGATACCGAGCCGCGCCTGGAGCGCATCGTCTCGGAGCTGCGAGCCCAGGCCAAGCTCGACGCCCGCTGATAGATTTAACTCACGGCTGGGTCGGTGTCCGGCCGATCGTCATCTGACGGAAAGAGGGGACAATGCCGGAGGACGACGGCCGCGCCACGCGCACAAGCAAGCTCGGAAGCCTCGCCGTGCGCAGTGCGCGCGAGGGCGATGCACACGTCATCGAGCTGATCGGCGAGCTGGACCTCGACGGCGCGCCGCGCCTCGAGGACGAGCTGCGACGGGTCGAGGCCAGCGACGCGGAGGCGATCGTCGTCGACCTCGGCGGGCTGGAGTTCATCGACTCGACCGGCATCCGGCTGCTCGTGATGGCGGCCGAGCGCTGCCAGCCCGGCCGCTTCTCGATCCTGCGCGGCCCCAAGCAGGTCCACCGGATCTTCGAGATCACCGATCTCGCCGACCGGCTGCCGTTCGTCGACGAGTCCTAGAGCAGGCAGCCCCGGTCAGGCGTCGGCGTCGTCGCGCCGCGCCGCGATCCGCGCCTCGAGCTGCTCCATCACCGACGGGTCGCGCAGCGTCGTCACGTCTCCGAGCTCGCGCCCCTCGGCGATGTCGCGCAGCAGCCGGCGCATGATCTTGCCCGAGCGCGTCTTGGGCAGGTCGTCGGCCCAGATGATCCGCTTCGGGCGCGCGAGCTTGCCGATCTTCCTCGCCACGTGCTCGCGCAGCTCGGCGACCAGCTCGTCGCTGCCCTCGAGGTCCCCCTCCAGCGTCACGAAGCAGCAGACCGACTGGCCGGTGTCCTCGTCGAGCTGGCCGATCGCCGCGCACTCGGCGACCTTCGGATGCGAGACGACCGCCGACTCGATCTCCGCCGTCGACATGCGATGCCCCGAGACGTTGAGCACGTCGTCGACGCGGCCGATGACCCAGAAGTAGCCGTCCTCGTCCTCGCGCGACGCGTCGCCGACGAAGTAGGTCTCGGGCCCGAAGCGCGCGAAGTACGTCTCGACGTAGCGCTCGTCGTCGCGATAGAGCGTGCGCAGCATCGAGGGCCACGGCTTCGTGAGCGTGAGCAGGCCCTGGCGGTCGTGCGGCGCCGGCTCGCCGTCCTCGCCGACGACCTGCGCGAAGACGCCGGGCAGCGGCTGCGTCGCCGAGCCCGCCTTGCAGTGCGTGATCCCCGGCAGCGGCGAGATCATGATCGCGCCCGTCTCGGTCTGCCACCAGGTGTCGACGACCGGGCAGCGCTCGCCGCCGATGACGTGGTAGTACCAGACCCACGCCTTCGGGTTGATCGGCTCGCCGACGGTGCCGAGCAGGCGCAGCCTGGAGAGGTCGTGGCGGCCGGGGTACTCCTCGCCCCACTTCATGCACGCGCGGATCGCCGTCGGCGCGGTGTAGAAGATCGTCACGCCGTAGCGCTCGCACAGCTCCCACCAGATGTCCTTGTCGGGGTAGTCCGGAGCGCCCTCGTACATGACCGACGTAGCGCCGTTCATCAGCGGCCCGTAGACGATGTAGGAGTGGCCGGTGACCCAGCCGACGTCGGCCGAGCAGAAGTAGACGTCGCGCTCGGGCTTGAGGTCGAAGACGACCTTGTGGGTGTAGGCGACGCCGGTCAGGTAGCCGCCGGTCGTGTGCAGGATCCCCTTCGGCTTGGCCGTCGAGCCCGACGAGTACAGGATGTACAGCGGGTGCTCGGCGTCCAGCGGCACGGCTTCGCACTCGGCGCCGGCGGCCTGCATGATCTCGTCGTAGAAGACGTCGCCGTCGCCCATCGGGCAGTCGATCCCGGTGTGGCGCACGACGATCGTCGTCTGCACCGGCATGCCGACCTCGTCGACGGCCTGCTTGATCGGCGCCGTCCGCCCCTTGCGCCGCGCGCCGTCGACTGTGATCAGCGCCCTGGCCTCGGAGACCTCCATGCGCTCGCGCACCGATTCGGCCGAGAAGCCGCCGAAGACGACGTTGTGCGGCGCGCCGATCCGCGCGCAGGCGAGCATCGCGACGACGACCTCGGGGATCATCGGCAGGTAGATCCCGACGACGTCGCCCTGCTCGATGCCCTGGTCGCGCAGCGCGTTGGCGAAGCGCATGACGTCGCGGTGCAGCTCCGCGTACGTGATGTCGCGCTCCTCGCCCTCCTCGCCACGCCAGTGGAAGGCGATCCGGTCGCCGAGACCGGCCTCGACGTGACGGTCCAGGCAGTTGTGCGAGGCGTTGATCGTGCCGCCGGTGAACCACTTGTAGAACGGCGGGTCGGAGTCGTCGAGCGTCGTCTCCCACTCGGAGAACCAGTGCAGCTCGCGGGCCTTCTCCTCCCACCACGCGAGCGGGTCGGCGGCGGCGCGGGCGTAGACCTCCGGGTCGTTGAGCAGCGCGTCGCGGGCGAACTCCTCCGGCGGCGGGAACGTCTGCACCGCGAGCAGCTCCTCGAGCCGCTGTGCCAGAGCCTCGTGCGAATCGACGGCCATCACTTGCTCCTCTCTCGCAGCTCGATGCGGCGGATCTTGCCTGTCAGGGTCTTGGGCAGCTCGTCGACGAACTCGACGATGCGCGGATAGGCGTATGCCGAGAGGTGCTCGCGCACGAACGCCGATATCTCCTTGCCCAGCTCGTCGCTGGGCTCATACCCGGCAGCGGGGATGACGAATGCCTTGACCACGCTGCCGCGCCGCTCGTCGGGCCAGGCGACGGCGGCGGCCTCGGCCACGGCGGGATGCTCGAGGCACGCCGACTCGACCTCGAACGGCCCGATCCGGTAGCCGGCGGAGATGATCACGTCGTCGGCGCGGCCCTCGTACCAGTAGTACCCGTCGGCGTCCGTCGAGGCGGCGTCCTTGGTGTGGAACCACTCGCCGCCGAACGTCTCCTCGCCGGCCGTGACGAGCGGGTGATCGGAGCCGTCAGGCGACGATGCCGGGGGCCATTCCCCTGTCCAGTAGCCGAGCGGGTAGTGCGGGTTGGAGCGCGCGCGCAGGCAGATCTCGCCGCGCTCGCCGGCCGCCACCGGCTTCTCGTCCTCGTCGAGGATCCGCACCTGCCAGCCGGGCATCGGCTTGCCCATCGACCCCTCGCGGACCTCCATGAACGGGTAGTTGGCGACGAGCGGGTAGCTCTCCGAGAGCCCGTAGTAGTCCAGCACGGTGACGCCGTACTGCTCGCGAAACCAGCGGATCGCCTCGGGGTTGAGCGGCTCGCCGGCGGAGCAGACGATGCGGAAGTCCTGCGGGTAGCGGGTGCCGGCGTCGCCGATCGCCATCATCGAGCGGATCGCGGTGGGCGTGGCGAAGACGTTGGTCGGCCGGTGGCGGCTGAGGAACGCGAGCTGGCCGTGCGGATCGAAGCCGCCCTTGCGCTGCAGCACGACCTGTACGGCGCCCAGGCGCCAGGGGCCGAGCAGCGGCGCGATGCCGGCGGCCCACGCCCACTCGCCCATGCCGTGGAAGCGCTCGCCGTCCTGCACGTCGTGGCAGTAGACGAACTCCTCGTGGGCGAGGATGTAGCGGTGGGCGTGCAGGATGCCCTTCGCCAGGCCGGTGGTGCCCGACGTGTAGTACAGCTGCGCCGGGTCGTCGCAGGAGGTGTCGACGATCTGATGGTCGGTCGAGCCGGCGTCGAGGCCGCCGGGCTCGAGCTCGAGCACCTGCATCAGCCCCGCGACGCGCTCGCGGTTGGCGGCGTTGGTCACGACGACCGCCGCCCGCGAGTCGTTCAGGCGGTGGCGGATCCCCTCGTCGCCGTAGAGGATCGACATCGACAGCAGGATCGCGCCGATCCGCCAGGTGCCGAGGAACGCGGCCGCGGTCTCCGGCGTCGGCGCCAGCAGCATCGCGACGCGGTCGCCCTGCCCCACGCCCTGCTCGAGCAGCGTCAGCGCGAAGCGCCGCGACATGTCCTGCAGCTCGCCCCAGCGCACCTCGCGCACGTTGCCGTCGGGATCCTCGTGCACCATCGCGAGCTTGTCGCGCGGATGCTTGTCGCAGACGTCTGCGGCGATGTTGTAACGCTCGGGCACCTGCCACGAATGCGCGGCGCAGGCTTCCTCGTAGGTCATCACGTGCGCACCGTATCGCCCCGCGAGCCGAAGTGGCAGCGGCTTTCGAACGGCGCCTCAGCGCCGCTTTCGCTTCTTCTTCTTCGATGAGGAATGCGGCTTGCCGGTCCGGGGCGGCGGTTCGGGCGCCGGAGTCTCCGGCGGCTCGGCGCGCCCGCGCCGGCCGCGCGGCGGCCGCTGCTCGAGGCCGCCGGCGCCGCGCTCGGCCTGCGCGGCGGCACGCTGCTCGCGAAGCTCCTGCTGCGTCGGCCACGGCTGCGCCTCGCCCGTCACCCAGGCCGGCGGCATCGCCTTCGGCCAGCGGTGCAGGAACAGCAGGCCCAGGCCCGCCAGCCAGACGATCTTCACGAACGGCACCTGGCCCTCGAGCTGCGGGATGATGAACAGGACGCCGACGATGATCCCGAGGATGCCCATGAACCGCGTCAGCAGCCCGACGCGCATGGCGTTCAGCGACCCCGTCACGATCGCGATCACGAGCGCGATCCGGCCGATCATGGCGAGGTAGTTGGCGGCGTCGCGGACGGGCGATGCGAACACGTCGCGTGCGGCCCGCTCGCTCTGGTCGGCGGCGTCCGCGAAGGCCTGCACGTCGAGCGCGAACGAGACCGCCGTGACGAGCGCGCCGACGACGAGCAGGACGGAGCCGGCGACCGCGCTGATCAGCGGGATCTTGCCGACCTGCGGCGCGCGCGCGGCCGTCGACTGGTGCAGGAAGATCAGCGTGACGCCGAGCGCCGCCGATGCGATCGCGGGGGCCAGCTGGAACGCGGCGAAGGCGGGAATGTGGTCCTCGAAGTACAGCAGCGCCCGCGCGACGGGTCCCGGCTGTGTCCCCTGCCCGAGGGTCGCGCGCAGCGTGTCGAGCAGGTGCACCGCCGGGAAGTCGCGCAGTGCGGCGAGCACGACGAGCGATCCGGCAAGCGTCAGCAGCGCCGCCGCGAACGCCCACGCCGCCGCCTTCGTGCGACGCTCGCGCTCGGCGGCGAGCGTCTCATCGGGAGTGGCGGCCACGGCGCAAGTGTATGTTGCGGTCGTGGACATCCGTGACGTCATGACGGAGGGCGTCGTGAGCGCCCCGCCGACCGCCTCCGTCCGCCAGGTCGCCGAGCTGATGCGCGAGCGCAACGTCGGCTCGATCGTGCTCGTCGACGAGCAGGACGGCACGCTCGCCGGCTTCGTCACCGACCGCGACCTCGCGATCGGCGCGCTGACCGACGGCCGCGACCCCGGCGATCCCGTCGCCGCGCATGCCTCGTCGCCGGTCATCACGGCGCAGCCGGGGATGGACGTCGAGGAGGCGGCCGAGCTGATGGTCCGCCACGGGATCCGCCGACTGCCGATCCTCGACGGCGACCGGCTGACGGGGATCGTCACGCTCGACGACCTCGCCGTGCGAACCGGCGACCTCGACCTCGCCGCGCACATGACCGCGCAGATCACGCGCGCCGCGCTGCCCGGGTTCTACTTCCACGACAGGGGTGGATGACGAAGCCGCAGGCCGCGCCTGCCCGGCGTGCGGCCGCGGCCCGCTCGTGGCGTGGCGCACCGTCGCCGGCTCGGACCCGGCGCTGCCCGGCGACGTCGCGCTCGCCCGCTGCCGCTGCTGCGCCAGCGCCGTCACGCTGACGCCGGCGCCCGCCGCGGCGCACGAGGCAGGCGCGTACGGCGGCGGAGCGCCGCGCGGCTCGGCGCTCGCGGCGCCGTTGCTGCGCGCCTTCGATCGCCGCCGGCTGACGTTCCTCGCGCGCGCGGGCGCGCACCCGCCCGGGCGGCTGCTCGACGTCGGCGCGGGCCGCGGGCGCTTCGTCGCCCGTGCGCGCGCCGCCGGCTGGGACGCCGACGGGATCGAGCCGTCGCAGCGCGGCGTCGACGGCGCCCGTGCGCGCGGGGTGCGGCTGCGCCAGGCGGGAATCGACGAGGCGGACGTCGCGCCGGCGTCGCTGGACGCCGTCTCGCTGTGGCACGTGCTCGAGCATCTCGACGATCCCGGCGCGGCGCTTCAGCGGATCGCGGGGTGGTTGCGGCCCGGCGGGCTGCTCGTGGTCGGCGTTCCCAACCTCGCCAGCGTGCAGGCGCGGGTTGGCGGCGGCCGCTGGTATCACCTCGACGTCCCGCGCCACCGCACCCATTTCACGGTGACGGGGCTGCACGCGCTGCTGCGCCGCCACGGCCTGGAGCCGGTCTGCACCCACCACCTGCTCGCCGAGCACAACCCCTTCGGCCTGTGGCAGTCGCTCGTCAGCCGCGCGACGCGCACGCCGTCGTGGCTCTACCACGCGCTCAAGCGCAACGCCCCGCTGCGCAGCCGCGACGCGCTCGTGACGGCGGCGGCGCTGCCGCTGGCGCCGGTCGCCGTGCTGGCGGAGGTGGCGTTCGCGCTGGCGCGCCGCGGCGGGACCGTGGCCGTCGTCGCGCGCCGGGGCCGGCCGGTCAGCCGCCCGCCGCGAGCGCGGCGCGGATGCGGCGCAGCGTCTGCTGCGGATGGCTGACGACCTGCAGCCAGGTGATCCGCAGGACGCGGTGGCCGTGGGCCTCGAGGATCGCCTGCCTGGCGGCGTCGTCCTGCTGCGTGAGCGGATCGTCGTGCCAGCGCCGGCCGTCGAGCTCGACGACGAGGCGCCGGTCGGCGAAGAGCAGGTCGGGGCGGATCGCGCGGCCGTCGAGGTGCAGCAGCGGGTTGATCTCGGGACGGTCGATGCCCGCGCCGTCGAGCAGTCCAGCGCCAGGTCCTCGAGCTCGCTGCGGGTCGGCACGTGGCCATCGGCGACGACCGAGCGCAGCGCCGCAGCGCCGGGGTGGCGCCGCGCGCGGGTGAGCACGTCGGTCAGCTGCCTGATGCTGACGCGGCCTTCGGCGAGCGCCTGCCGGACGATCCGCCGCAAGCCGGCGGGCGCCATGTCGGCGGCGAGGTCCAGCGCGGTGCGCGCGGGTGAGGTGACGCGGATGCCGTCGCGCCGCCAGACGTCGCGCTCGGTCAGCGAGCGCGACCAGCGCGGCCGGACGCCGCCGATGCAGCGGCCAGCCCCGCGCCGCACGATCACCTCGACGTCGCGTCCGTCCCACGCGAGCATCCCCCACCACGCCGCGGCGGCGCGGTGGCTCAGGACCGCGCCGTCGCCGCACGCGAGCACCGCGGCCGTCAGCTCACCACGGAGCGTCAGCACACCGGTGCCGACCGCGTAGACGCCGCGATGCCTGCGGTGCAGGCCGCCGCGGTTGACGCGCACCCCGATCGCGCCGCTGTCCAGGCCGCAACGCGCGAGCTGGCGCGTCGTGATGACGTCGTTCTGCTCGGCGGCCACCCGCACGGCCTGCAGATCGGCTCGCGTTGCGAGTTTGATGGGCTCAGCCCCCGTAGATCGCAACACGAGCGGATCGTGGCGCGGCGAGGGTTGCGAGACAACGCGCGTTCGCAACGATTGCCGCGCAGGGCGGACGCCGCCGTGGCGTCGACCGCTAGCCGAGCGCCGGCGCGTCGCCGCCGGGCAGCAGCGCGCGCACGGCGGCGACGAGGTCGCCGTCGGCGGCGCGCCGCGCGCGCGGGACGAGCGCGGCGACCGCGTCCGCCGCGGCGACCACGTGCGGCGGGGTCGACGCGCCCGTCACGACCGCCACGGGGACGGCGATCGCGCGCAGCTCGCGGCGCGACGGAGACCAGCTCGACTGTCCCGCGTAGTCGGCGAAGAAGCCCGCGTGCGCGGCCGCCGCGCGCGCGGCGCGCGCCGGATCGGCGCCGTCGCCGAGCCACGCCCGCACGGCAGCCTCGGGGCCGCCCTCGCGCAGCGCGTCCTCGAGCAGCTCGCGCTCCACGGCGAGCGCCATCGTCGCAGCGGGGACGAACGCGTGCAGCGGCGGATCGGCGAGCACGGCAGCCGACGCGAGCTGCGGCCGCCGCACGAGCAGCTCGAGCACGACCAGCGCGCCGAAGCCCTCGCCGGCGAGCAGCGCCGGCACCGCGCCGAGCGCCTCCAGCAGCGCGCCCGCGTCCTGCGCCTGCTCCTGGACCGTCGTCGCGGCGTACGGCTCGGGGGCGCCGCTCGATCCGTAACCGCGGCGGTCCAAGGCGATCGCGCGCGCGCCGTGGGCCGCCAGCTCGTCGAGCGCCGCCGACCATCGCGCCGCGTCGGAGGCCATGCCGTGGACGAGCAGCGCCGGCGCGCCCGCGCCGCGCTCCTCGTAGTGCAGCGCGACGCCCGCGCCCTCGGTCTGCGGCATGCGGGCGAGGCTAGTGCACGCAGGCGGAGGCTCCGCGAGGTTCTCGGGCGCCCGCAAAGCGGAGAGCTCGCGGACGTCCACTGGTAGCTTCGCCGCCCGATGGAGGCCTATGGACGCGATCTCGCCCACGTGCACGACGTCGGCCACGGGCACTTCGCACGCGACGCGGCGCCCGGCGTGCTCGCGCTCATGCGCGACGCGGGGATCGGCGAAGGTCTCGTCGTCGACCTCGGCTGCGGCAGCGGGATCTGGGCCGCCGCGCTCGTCGAGGCCGGCTACGACGTCGTCGGCGTCGACCAGTCCGCCGCGCTGCTGGAGATCGCCCGCGAGCGCGCGCCCGCCGCGCGCTTCGTGCACGGCTCGCTGTTCGACGTCGAGCTGGCGCCCTGCAGCGTCGTCACGGCGCTCGGCGAGTGCTTCTCGTACTGCTTCGACGAGCGGGCGGGCCGGGCGGCCCTGAGCGCCCTGCTGCGCCGGATCGCCGCGGCGCTGCGGTCCGGCGGGCTGCTCGTCTTCGACGTCATGACGCCCGGCAGCGAGCCCGCCGGCGGCCGCCGGACGTGGTCGGAGGGCCCGGACTGGCTGCTGTGCCTCGAGGCGCGCGAGGATCCCGAGGCGCGCACGCTGACGCGCCGGATCGCCGTGTTGCGCCGCGAGGACGACCTCTACCGCCGCAGCGACGAGTTGCACCGCCTCTGGCTGTACTCGCGTGACGAGGCGCTCGCCGACCTCCGGGCCGCCGGCCTGCGCGGCCGCTCGCTGTCCGGCTACGGGCCCCGTCTGCGCTTCCGTCCCGGCCACCTCGGATTCGCCGCGGGCAAGCCGTAGGCAGCGGGTAGTCTTGGACGCATGGAAGGTTTCGGAGGACTCTTCGGCGACCCCGAGGAGCTGAGCAAGCGGATGGCTGAGTTCGCCGAGCAGATGCAGGCCCAGCAGGGCCTCGCGTGGGCCGACAACGCGATCAAGCTCGCCGTCGAGATGACGGTCGCGGCGATCAACCGCGTCAACATCCAGGGGACGGTCGAGCAGCAGGCCGAGCAGATCCGCTCGGTCATGGCGACCGTCTTCCCCGACGCCGTCGCGCTCGTGCGCGAGGCGCGCTCAGGGCTTCAGTAGACCGCAGCGTCGCGCGCGGCCGCCCGTTCGGCGTCGCGTTCCTCCCTGCCCAGGCGCACGGCCTCCTTGAACGAGCGGATGCGGAAGATCGAGACGAGCGCCGCGAAGCCGGTCGCCAGCGTCGTCGCCGCGATGACGATCTGCTGGCCGACCGAGTAGGCGGCCACCGTCGCGCCCGTCGCCGACCCGGCGAAGACCTTGACCAGCAGCGCCTGCTGGACGCCCGCGCCGCCCGGCGTGAACGGGACGACCGCGGCGACGGCGTTGACGCCGAGCACGAGCAGCACGTTGCGCACCGAGCCGCCGACGTTGAAGGCCTCCAGCAGAAGCCAGAACGCGGTGAAGCGAAAGCACCAGCCGACGAACTGGAAGGCGAAGACCTCGCGCAGGTAGCGGCGCCGGTCGCGCAGGATCGTCAGCCCCTGGCGCACGCGCGCCCAGAACGCCTTGACGCGCTGCGAGAGGATGGCGAAGCCGACGAGGACGGCGACCGCGGACGCCGTCAGGGCGAACAGCGTGAACTTCGGATGGGCGGCGAAGAACGACAGGTCGAAGGCGTTGAGGTTGGCGAACTCCGGTGGCTTGGGAAACACGCCCTGCGAGAAGGCGAAGGTCAGGATGAAGACCGCCATGAAGGCGTCGAAGACCGCCTCGACGCAGATCGCCGCGCCGACGGCGGGATACGTCGCGTTGGGGATCGACCGCTTGACGAGAAACAGCTTGATGACGTCGCCTCCGCGGGCCGGGATGACGTTGTTGAAGCCATAGGCCGCGATGTACGCGCCCCAGATGCGCCGAAACTCGATCCGCTCGCCGGGATAGGCCGCCTGGAGCGTGTGGAAGAAGGCGCGCGAGCGCAGCGTCAGATACAGGACGAACGCGAGCGCGCCGAGCAGCAGCGGCGTCCAGCCGATGCGCGAGAGGCTGTCGAAGAACGAGCCGACGGCGTCGAAGAACGAGCCGAGGTTCGAGCCGATCGAGGCGCGCACGTGCATCCCGCCAGAGAGTACGGGGGCTCGAACATTCATCGCGTGTCCTCACAGAACGGTCTGCGTCTGCCGATACCGCCATCACGATGCAGGCCACCGCAGCCCTTCCCACGAAGAGCCCGCGCATCATCCCGTGGTCGCGGATGGGCGACGAAACGCTCGCCAGCCGCGCCGCCGGCGGCAGCCAGGCGGCCTTCAGCGCGCTGTACGAGCGCTACCACGGCCCGCTGCTGGGCTACTGCCGCTCGATCCTGCTCGACGCCGAGGACGCGAACGACGCGACGCAGAGCGCGCTCGAGAACGCCCTGCGCGCGCTCCCGCGGCGCGAGCCCGGCCGCCCGCTGCGGCCCTGGCTGTACCGGATCGCGCACAACGAGGCGATCAACATCGTCCGCCGCCGCCAGCCGGCCGCCGACGCCACGGCGCTCGACGCCGAATCGCTGCTCACGGTGCCCGGGCCCGAGGTCGACGCCGAGCAGCGCAGCCGCCTGAGCCAGCTCGTCGACGACCTGCGGATGCTGCCCGAGCGCCAGCGCGGAGCGCTCGTCATGCGCGAGCTGAGCGGGCTGAGCTACGACGAGATCGCCGTCGCGCTCGGCGTCTCCAACGAGGCCGCGCGGCGCGCGGTGTTCGACGCCCGTACCGCCCTGCACGACGCCGTCGACGGGCGCGCGACCGCATGCACGAGCGTGCGGCGCACGCTCTCCGACGGCGACCGCCGCCGGATGCGCGCGCGCGGCATGCGCGCCCACCTGCGCTCCTGCGACGACTGCGCGACCTTCGAACGCGCGATGGGCGCGCGTCAGGCCGACCTGCATGCGCTCGGCCCCTGGCTCGGCGGCTCTGCCGCGCTCGGTCTGATCGGCCTCGGCGGTGGCGCCGGCGGCGGCGCGCTCGTCGCGGCCGGAGGCAGCGGCGGCGCCGCGACCGCCGGCGGCGGCCTGTGGGCGGGACTGCCGGCGGCGGTCAAGGGCATCGCAGTGGCGGCCGCCGTCGCGACGACCGGTACGGCCGCCGTCGAGATCCCGAAGGTCGCCGCGCCCGACGCTCCTCGCAAGGCCGCCGCGGCGACGATCGTCGCGCCCGATGCCGGCGCGGCGCAGCGCAGCGCCCTGCAGCGGCGCGCGGACGCGCAGGCAGCCGCTGCACGCCGTGCTCGCCGTGCGCGCGCGGCGCGCCGCTCCGCCGCGCGGCGGTCGCAGCCGCGCAGGCCGGCGGCGGCGAAGCCGACCGTCAGGCGCGGCACCGCCCAGGCCCTGCCGGCCGCGCCCGCCGTCACGGCGCCGGCGGTGACGGCGCCGGCGACGAAGCCGGCCGTCACCGCGCAGCCGGCGCCCGCGCAGAGCGCGCCCGCGCGCAAGACGCCCGAGCAGATCGCCGCGGAGAGCCTCGAGCGCATCCGCGAGAAGATCCTGGCCGCGTTCACCGATGCGCAGACCGTTGCCGCGACCGGCAGCGACGGCGCGCTCGCGACCGCCAACTCGATCGTCCAGAGCACGATCGGCCAGGTGCTGCCCGCGCTGCGGCGGATCCTCGGCTCGATCGGCCTGAGCTTGCCGTCGGGCACCGACACGACGCCGCCCGCGACGCCCACCGATACGTCGGTGACCAATGTCCTGGCCCCCGCGCAGTCGCTGCTCAGCGGGGTCAACTCATTGCTGCAGAACCTGTTCGGCGCCCGCCAGGGATAGCGGCAACGCGCCAACTAGCGAACGGATTCGAAGTACCGCATCACAACCAGGGGCCGCCGCCGTGTCAGGGGCAGCCAGACAAACGAAAAGGCAAACCCGTCGCGAGTCGGGCGCGCAAAACCAGGGGCCTCTAGCAGGCCGCCCAGTTGCCGAAGGGGGCACACCTCAATGTCTTACTCCCGCCGTATCGTCGCCGCAGTGGCGACCCTCGCCGTGCTCGTCGCGGCTCCCGCCACGGCGTCGGCCGCCAAGTCGACGTCCAAGGCACCGTCGACCACGAAGGTCCAGGTGCACGTCAAGAAGGCCACGAAGGCCGTCAAGCGGATGAACCGCTACGCGCGCCTGGGCAACAGCAGGGCCGTTGCCAAGCAGCTGAAGATCGCGCGCTCGCAGTCGGCCGCCGCTTCGAGGACCGCGCGCAAGATGGCCGGCAGCGCTGATGGCGGAGCCGAGAGCATCGCCGCCGCCAGGGCGCTGACGCTCGCCGGCAGCCAGTACGACCAGCTCACCGAGGCGATCACCGCGATCGTCGACCAGGTCACCGGTCAGGTGCAGGCGCTCGTCGCCAACGCGATCGTGCCGACGCTCGCCGGCAAGCAGAAGATCATCGAGGTCCTCACCCAGGTGCTCGAGCAGGTGCCCGCGGACGTCAAGCCGCTGGTCGCCTCGATCATCGCCGCGCTGTCGGTCGGCGACGCCAGCGAGCTGCTGAACCTCGACAGCGCGCTGGACTCGGGCAGCCTGCCGAGCAGCATCGCCGGCACCGTCAGCTCGGCGCTCGGCATGGCGACGAGCATCATGGATCAGGCGTTCGCGATCGTGCAGTCGATCGTCCCGATGCTGCCGGCGGCCGTTCAGGGCCCGATCACGCAGATCCTGAACATGGTCACCTCGACCGTCGGAACGATCATCCCGACCGTCATGGGGACCGTCACCGGCCTGATCGACACGATCCTCGGCTCGCTGCCGTTCGTCGGCGGCACGTCGGCCTCGAGCGGCGGCCTGTTCGGCCTCGGCGGCCTGCTCGGCGGGATCGTCGGCGACGGCTCGCAGAGCCTGCCGGGCAACGTCACGGGCATGCTCGACGGCCTGCTGGGCAGCCTCTTCGGCGGCTCGACCGGCGGCAGCACGCCGGCGACCGGCGGCGCAAGCGGCATCATCGGCAGCGTCACGGGCCTGATCGGCAACCTGCTGGGTGGCCTCTTCGGCGGCCAGGCGGCTCCCGCCACATGAGCCACAGCGGCGGCCCCTCGGGCAACTCGATGCGCTCGGTCACGGCGAACCCGTGGCGGGCGTAGAAGGAGAGGTTGCTCTCCTTGGAGGACTCGAGGTAGGCCGCCGTCAGCGTCTCGTCGCAGCGTTGAAGGACCGGAGCAAGCAGGGCGGAGCCGATACCTCCGCCCTGCTTGTCCGGGTCGGTGCCCAGCACCGACAGGTAGTAGTGCGGCTTGACGGGATGGTGGCGCTCGATCTCGCGCACCGCACGCGTCGTCCGCACGATCCGCGGTAGCAGCACCGGCAGCATCGGAAGCTGCATGAGCGACTGGCGCAGGGTCTCGCGCCAGAGCCCCGGCGGAGCCCAGAGCGCGGCGCCGGAGCGGTCGGGCGTCGTGTAGACGAGCCCGTGGACCGCCAGCTGGCGCAGGCGGATCTCGAAGAACCGGCGCGCGTGGCCCAGCCGCCGCTGGGCGTCCGGATAGAACCACGACGTCACCGGGTCGTCGTAGAAGGCGCGGGCGAGAACCTCCGCCAGCGGACCGTGATCCTCCGCCAGCGCGGGCCGTACGCCACCGGGCGCGCGCGTGACCATCCCGGCCGATTCTACGAGGCGGCCGGCGGCGCGCCCGTCGCCGGCGTTCAGTCCACGAGCTCGAGCGCCCGCTCGACGGGCCGTGCCAGCACCGCGCGATCGCCGCGCACCACGATCGGGCGCTGCACGAGTCGCGGATGCTTCGCCATCGCGGCGACGAGCTCGTCGTCGGACGCACCGTCGCCGTCGAGCAGCCCCAGCTGCGCGGCGAGCGGCTCGCGCGTTCGCAGCACGTCGCGCGGCCCGAGCCCGGCCTTCGCCAGCAGGTCGCGGATCGTCGCCTCGTCGAGCCCCGTCTCGTGGTACTCGACGCCCTCGTACTCGATGCCGCGCTCGTCGAGCAGCGTCCACAGCTTGGCGCACGTCGAGCAGCGCTTGACGCAGTAGATCGTCAGATCGGGCATGACCGGTAGCCAATCACGAACCGAGGCCGGCGTGGTCGGCCGGCCTCGGTGACGTGTTCGCGTAGGGGTGGGCTCGATCTGAACGCCGGGCTAGCGGTCGGCGAGCACCTGGAAGGCGCGCATCTCGCCGCGGATCCTGAGCGGGAAGTAGCCCGTGAACAGCGTGTACGAATGCACGCTGCCCGTGCGCAGCGCGATCTCGGCCATCTGCGTGGCCGTCAGCGCCTCGTTGATGCTCCAGCGGCCGTCGTCGATCCGGCCACGGAACTTGAGGACGCGGACCAGGCAGCCGAACTGGTACTCGAGCTGCAGCCGCACGACACCGCGCGCCCGCTCGTTGACGGTGCCCGAGGCGCGGATCCGGTTGCCGACGATCCGCGGACGCGAGAGGTCGAGGTTCGCCTTGTTGCGCGCACCGCGCAGCCGCACCTCCTGCGGACGCGTGTCGGCGTCGCCGCGATAGGTCAGCGTCACGATGCCGGTGCCCAGCGCCGCCTGTGCGGCGGGCAGCCCGCGCTGGAAGCGGATCCGGCCGTCGACGGAGTTGACGGCCGCGGTGAAGCGCGTGCGCTGCCGGGCGGCGTGGTACTCCACGTTGGCTCGCCCGGAGGCCCGCGACGTGATCGGCGCGAGCACGTCGAGGTCGCCGCCGACGGTGCTGACGCGAGCGATCGACAGCTTGGACGTGAACTTCGGCGTGCAGGCCGGGGGCGGCGGGGGCGGCGGGGGCGGCGGCGGAGGCGGGGGCGGCGGAGGCGGGCAGTAGATCGGCGCCGGGTACTCCGGGCTGGGGCACGGCACTTGTGCCGACGCCGCCGCTGGAACAACAAAGAGCGCAACCAACGTGCCTAGCGACAGCTGCAACGTACGGGTCAACTCGGGCCTCCCACCATTTCCTTTTGAGTGCAGCACGATGATCTGCACGCGCAAGGTCTCTTCCCACTTTTGGGACCTTTGAAGCGGTGATACTGGCAATCTCCGCGCGGCAGCACAAGGCGACGGTGCTTCTCACACATCTGCGGCAGCCGGCCGGATCGCCGTTTACGCAGATCTTCGCGTCCAGAGCGCCCGCTATCGCACGCGCAGAGTGCGCTCCTGAGTCTCGCCTCGCGGCGACAGGATGCGAACGCTGTAGAGGCCCCTTCGCGGCGATCGCAGCCGCAGCCGAGCGGTGCCGGAGCGCGTGAGGCGCACGACGCGAACGATCTTTCCCCGGCGGCGCAGCTGCACCGAGTGGCGCCCGCCGGTACGGACCCGGACGCGCACGCCGAGCCCGCGCGACCTCATCCACCGCGCGCGCACCGTCCCGGCCATCGAGACGCGGGCGGCGTGTCGCCGCGACGGCGCGCTGTAGAAGGCGAACCACGCCGGCTTGCGGTCGAGCGTGCTGGTGAGCAGCCCCCAGTTGGCGCTGTTGCGGGCCGGCGGCTCGTCGACGAGGGCAAGCCAGCCGAGGCCGGCGACGCGCGACCCGAGGCGGTCGGCGATCCGGTAGGCGGCCCGGACCCAGACCGCCTGCTGGCCGCGGCTGACGAACTCCGCGAACGTGTCCGACCCGTGGTCTGACTGGATCACGAACTCCGACAGCCACAGCGGCACCGGCGTGCTGCGCGTCCCGCGGTAGGCATCGTCGACCTCGCGGCCGAGCGTGTCGAGGTCGCTGATGTCGCGAAAGTCCTGCAAAGGCGGCTTGCTGAGGTCCGGATAGCGAAACGGAAACGGGTTGTGCCCGAACCAGTCCAGCCGCGGCGGCCGGCCGTTGGGAAGCCGCATCGCGCGGATGAACTGCGCCGGCCGCAGGTCCCCGCCGGTCCAGGTCATGCCGCCGATGACGACGTTGGCGGCGTTCACGCGCTTCAGGGCGCCGTACGCGGCGTCGAGGATCGGAGCGTACGTGCGGGCGCCGATCGGGTCGTCCTTCGCATTGGGCATGAAGCGCACGCCGAAGTTCGGCTCGCCCCAGATCATCCACCGCCGCACGGGCGGGTAGCGGCGTGCGGCCGCGGTCGCGAAGTCGGCGAAGTCCTGCGGATCGGACGGCGCCCAGATGCTCGCCCGGCCGCCGTTGGACCATGCCGGCGCACCCGTGATCATCAGCGCGATGTGCATGCCGTGCCGGCGGGCGGCGTGCACGGCGGCGTCGATCTCAGCCGGCCAGCGGTACGCCGGGTCGGCCGGATCGGTCGGCGCAGCCGGCCTCGCCGGCGCGACGGTGCTCCAGTTGATCGCGAACTGCACCGTGTCGACGCCGAGCGTCTCGTAGATCGCAAACGCGGACGCGCCGGCGGGCTCGGAGGAGTGTCCCCAGATCGACTTCTCGGCAGCCGGCGCGGTCGCCGGGAGCGCGAGCAGCAGGCACACGATCATCGCTGCGCTGGCGGTGAGCCGGGTCACGACGAGCGTCATGTTAGGCGCACGGCGGCGCACGCCGCGCAGCTACGCGCTCGCAGCGAGCGTCAACTCGCCATTGCACCGAATATCGGGGTGCGGCGGCGGCGAGCGCGCCCCGCTCAGGTGAGCGCCGGTGACGGTGCCTGCGCGACACGCGCGTCCAACCGTGCTTTGCTTCTCACCTGCTGTCGTTCGTGACACAACCGCGGAGCCGCTGACTTGCCGCTCGAGGCACGGCTGCTCGCCGGGCTCGCGCTCGCGACCGCGATCGCCTACGCCACGACACCCGTGGCGATCCGCCTCGCGGCGCACTTCGAGTTCTACGACAAGCCCGTCGGCTACAAGGGGCACGCCGCGCCGACGCCCTATCTCGGCGGGCTGGCGGTGATGGCGAGCTTCGTCATCGCGGTCCTCGCGCTGACGTCGAACCCGGGCCAGACGCTGCCCGTGCTCGGCGGCGTCGTCATCCTCTGGGTGGTCGGGACGATCGACGATCGCCTCTCGCTGGGCGCGCTGCCGCGCGTCGGCGTCGAGGCGGCGCTCGCCGCGATGCTGTGGGCGACCGGGCTCGGCTGGTCGCTCGGGCTCGGCGGCGCCGTCGACCTCGCCGCGACCGTCGTCTGGGTCATCGCCGTCGTCAACGCGTTCAACCTCTTCGACAACATGGACGGCGCGTCGAGCACGATGGCATGCGTCGTCGCGGGCGCCGTCGCCGTGCTCGGGCTCGTGCAGTCCGACGTCTGGCTCGTCGCCACCGGCGCCGCGCTGTGCGGCGCCTGCCTCGGCTTCCTGCCGCACAACCTCTCGCGCCCGTCGGCGCGGATCTTCCTCGGCGACGGCGGCAGCATGCCGGTCGGCTTCGCGATCGCCGCGCTCGTGATGATCGGCGCCTCCAGCGCCGCGGCGCAGTGGCAGGCGCTGGTCATGGGCCTGCTGCTCGTCGGCGTGCCCGCGCTGGACACCTGCCTCGTCGTCGTCTCGCGGCGCCGGCGCGGGGTCTCGATCCTGACCGGCGGCCGCGACCACCTGACCCACCGCACGCGCGCGCGACTGCGGACCGCGCACGCATCGGTCGCGGCGCTCGGCGCCGGGCAGGCGCTGCTCGCCGCACTGGCGCTCGTCGCCGTGCAGGGCGGGACGAAGCTGCTGGTCCCCGCCGTGCTGCTGTATCTCGTGGCGATGGCGACGCTGATCGCGGTGCTCGACGCCGCACCGCGCACCGCGGTGGCGGCTGACGCCCCGCCCGACGAGGTCCGGGCGGCGGGCGAGGAGCCCCCACCCCCGTACACGCTGCGCCCCGCAGCGTGGCCGGCGCTCGCGTTCCTCGCCGCGCTCGGCGTCGCGCTCGGCCTGAGCCCGTTCGCGGCCGGCTTCTATGACTCCTCGATCTGGGCGCCGGCGGGCCTCGGGCTGCTGATCGTGCTGACGGCGGCGCTGATCGCCGGTCCCGCCGGGATCCCGTGGCGCGCCGTCGTCGCCCCCGCGGCGATCGCGGTGCTGGCGCTGCTGTCGCTGGCGTCGGCGCTGTGGACGGACTCGATCGAGCAGGCGGTCGTCGAGGGCAACCGGATGCTCGTCTACGCCGCCGGCCTGGCGCTGCTCGTCGTGCTCCTGCGCAGCGACCGCGGCGCCGTGCTCGCATTCGGCGCATTCGCCGCCGGAGCGCTCGCCGTCGCCGGCTGGGTGCTCGCCGGCATGTTGCGCGGCGACGAATCGCTGTTCCTCGTCGGCCGGCTGAACGAGCCGCTGGGCTACATCAACGCCCAGGCGAGCTTCTTCGTGCTCGCGTTCTGGCCCTGCATCGCGCTGGCCGAGCGGCGCCGCGCCGCATTGGCCGCGCCGCTGGCCGGCCTCGGCCTCGCCGCGGCGACGCTGTTCGCCGGGATGGCGGTCCTGGGCCAGTCGCGCGGCGCGGTGCTGGCGGCGGCGCTGTCGCTGCTGCTCGTGCTCGTCCTGCTGCCCGGGCGGCTGCGGCGCATCGTCGCGCTGCTCGTGAGCGCCGCCTGCCTGGCGCCCGCGATGCCGGCCGTGCTCGACGTCTACAGCGGCGGTGGCGCGACGGCCGACGACATGCGGGCCGCAGCCGGCGCGGTCCTGCTGGCCGCCGCCGCCGCCGGCGCGATCTGGGCGGCGCTCGTCGCCTTCGAGCAGCGCGCGAGCGTCAGCGGCCTGCGCCTGCGCCGCGCCGTCGCCGCCGGCGTCACCGCGCTCGGGCTCGCCGGCGCGGTCGCCGGCGTCGCCTCGGCCGAGCGGATCGGCGGCTTCCTGGACCGCCAGTACACGGCCTTCGTCACGCTCGGCGGGTCGCAGGGCGAGCCGACCGCCTCACGCCTGGCGACCGGTGCCGGCAACCGCTACGACTACTGGCGGATCGCCGTCGACGCGTGGCAGGCGCACCCGCTCGCCGGCGTCGGCGCCGGCGGCTACGACAAGCCCTACTTCGAACAGCGGACCACGGCCGAGGACATCCGCCAGCCGCACAGCCTGCCGCTCCAGGTGCTCGCCGAGCTGGGAATCGTCGGCGCGCTGCTGTTCGCGCTGGCCTTCGCGCTGATCGCGGCCGGGACCTGGCGGCGCATCCGCGACGGCGGGCGGGCGCCCGTCGTCGTGGTGGGGCTCGGCGTCGTGACAGCCTGGCTCGTGCACTCGAGCGTGGATTGGATGCATCTGCTGCCGGGGCTGACGGGCGTGGCGCTGGTAGGCGCTGCGGTGCTGCTGCGACCGGCGGGACGCGCTGCGGCCGAGTCCGACCGCGCGAGCGAGGACGCCCCCGACGTTCGGCGCGAGCGCGCCCCGCGTTCCCTCCGCGCGCGGCTCGTGCCCGCGCTCCTCGTCGGCATCGCGATCACCGTCGCGGCGCTGAGCCTCAGCCGCCAGGGGCTCTCCGAGCGCTACGTCGCGCGGGCGCAGTCGGCGCTCGCCGGCAACCCGGAGCGCGCGCTCGTCGAGGCCAACCGCGCGCTGCGCCTGGACCGCGAGGCGATCGACGCGTACTACGCGAAGGCCGCCGCGCTCGCGCGCTTCGGCGAGGGCGACGCCGCCCGCGCGGTCCTGCTCGACGCCGCGCGGCGCGAGCCGCGCAACTTCGTGACGTGGGCGCTGCTGGGCGATCTGGCCGTGCGCCAGGGCGACCTGCGCGCGGCGCGGTCGCACTACCGGCGCGCATCGCGCCTGAATCCGCGCAACGCCGGCCTCGCTACGCTCGCTGCGGATCCGCAGGCGGCGATCGACCGCCTGCAAGGCGAATAGAGACTCCTCATGGTGAAACGCACTCCGCCCTGCCTTGGCGCCCTAGCGGTCGTCGCCGCGCTCGCGTGTGCAGCGCCGGCTCAGGGCGACGCGCCGCAGGTCGACCCGGACTCACCGGCCGGCACGGAGTACCAGTTGCCGCTGGACCGGGCGCGCGAGGAGGCGGGTGCAGGCGCCGGCGCAGATCGTTCGGCGAAAGCGCCCGGCGGCGCCGCGCCGCTCTTCGGCAAGGGCGTCGAGCGCAGTGAGAGTCCGCCGAGCATGAAGCCTCCGGCCGACTCGAGCTCTGACAGCGACCCAGCCAAGACGCCCCGCACTGAGCGGGACACCCGAAGGAGTCCAACTGACCGGGTCCGCGCCCAGGCGCGCTCGCCGGAGACGACGGGTGGCGCGCTCCTGACCGTGGGTGCCGGCGCGGGCGGCGTCGTGCTTCTCGGCGGGATGGCGGGTCTGATGTGGCGACGGCGATCTCGATAAGGAGCACCCCGGCCCCCGGACGCTGGGCCGGCGACTTACAGTTTTGCCCCATGGCGGGATTCGGGATGACGTTGAATCGAGGTACGGGTTACTACGACAGCCGTGAGGCGAGGATCGTCGGAGGACCGACGCCGTCTCCTCCCCCTGTGCAACGAATGCGATCAAAGCCGGCCCGGATGGTCTGATCAAGAGCGTCGCGGAACAGCGGCATCGAATGGCACTCGACAACGAGGGCCTGTACGCAACTCAGCGTTCGTGCCGCACCCAGCATCACGTTGACCTCGCTGCCCTCGACATCGATCTTCACGACGTCGGGTGCAGACACTTCGCCGTCTTCAAGCAGACCATCGAGCGAGCGAACGCGGGTCGCCGCGGTCGTCGACTCGCTGCTGCCGGTTGGCACGGCGTCGTCAAGCCGGCTGCATGATCCCGGTGCCGAGACCAGCGTGCCGGTCCCATCCGAACGCCCGACAGCCTCCATCCTGACGAGCACATGCTTGGGGTCGAGCCTCGCCAGCGCCTGGTGGCACGCGCGGTCGGGCTCGAATGCCACCACGACTCCATCGCGCATGGCATGCAGCGCGACGCGCGTGAAGTACCCGGTGTGTGCACCGACGTCAAAGAACACCCGCGCAGGCTCCAGATGCGCGTGCAGGAACCGCGTGACCGGCCGTTCGTAGCGACCGGCTGCGATGGCGAGGCTTCCGCGTAACCCCTGCCGGCGGCAACGATGGCCGCGGGCGGGGCCGAGGATGACAGGGACGTGATGTGTGCCATGCAGCCAGCGGTCAAGCATCGAGTCATCGTATCCGCGGCCGATCCCGCGCGGTCAGTGCTCGCCGGTAGCCTCACCGCCCGTGGAGCCCTCAATCTCCGTGATCATCCCGGCACGGGACGCGGCGGCGACCCTGGCCAAGACGCTCGCGTCGGTTCGCGCCCAGACCGTCCGCCCGTCGCGCGTGCTCGTGATCGACGACGGCTCGACCGATCGCACCCGGGACGTCGCGTCGTCGCATGGTGCCGACGTGGAGATCTTCGCCGGGCCCGGAGGGGGAGCGGCCGCGGCGCGCAATGTCGGCCTGCGCGCCGCCGACACCGACCACGTGGCGCTGCTCGACGCGGACGACCGCTGGCAGCCGTGGTTCCTCGCCGAGGCACAAGCGCTCCTCGCCCGCTACCCGAAGGCTCCGGCCGCCTTCCTGTCTGCGTCCGTCGTCGACGACGACGGAAGGCCGATCGGCGCACACTCGATGCCCGACGGCCTGCTCTCGCTACGGGAGCTGGCGCTCGGGCGCCATGTTCCCACGACGAGCGCCACCGTCCTGAGGCGTGTGCCGGCGCTTCAGGTGGGAGGCTTCTATGAGGACCTCCGGCGAGCGCAGGATCTGGACCTCTGGTTCCGCCTGGCGGAACTGGCCCCCTGTGCGGGCTCGCATCGCGTCAGCGCGACCTACGTCGTCCACGAGGCACGCGACCGGTCGCGTACGAGCGCCGAGCTCCTGGCGCTCGAGCGCGACCGAGAGCTCGTCGTGCGGCGTCTGGCCGAGCGGGGCCATGATCCCGCGATCTCGCGCAGGGCGACCGCGATCATGCGCGCCCGGACGGCGCGCTACTGGCTGCTGGCACACGAGGCGCGCGACGCGCGACGTCTCGCCCGCCGGTCAATCGTCGCCGCACCCACGCTGGAGGGGGCGCTGACGCTCGCCGCGGCCTGTCTTCCGCGCGGGCCGCGCGAAGCGGCGCGGTCGGCGCGCCGCCGCCACCGCGTGCGGCGCGCGACGTGACCGTTGCCCCGCGGCCCCGATCGCAGATTTCGGGGCTCGGTTGGTCGGGAGCCCATCTGGTCGTCAGCCGCCTGTCCACGGTCGCCGCCGTCCCGCTGATCCTCACACAGCTCGGTGACGCCGTCTACACGGCCTGGGTGCTCGCCGGGACCGTGGTCATGGCACAGGGCCTGGTCGACCTGGGGATGGGCGCGGCGACGATCCGTTACGTGGCGCTCGCCAAGGTGGCGGGCGCGCGTCACGCCGTCGGCAGCGTGCTGCGCCGCTCGCTGGTGTTCTACATCGGCCTGTCCGTGCTCGTCGGCGGCCTCCTCGTGGCGCTCCGCGGCCCACTCGTCGGCGCCGTCCCCGCGCTGGACGAGCCGGCGGCCGCCGGCGACGCGCGGCGTCTCGTCGTCTACGCGGCCGTCGCCTTTGCTCTGACCAGCCTCGTCGCGGTGGGAGCCGCAGCGCTGCAGGGTCTCGACCGCGTGGCGGAGGCCTACCGCGCCCGCACGATCGGGTGGCTCGTCTACGCACCCGTGCTGGCAGCGTCGCTCGCCGCCGGCGCGGGTGTCGACGCGCTCGGACTCGCCTGGCTGGCCGCCTACGGCTGCCAGGCCGCGCTCGTGGCACTGGCGCTGCCGGCGGCTTTGCGAGTGACGGGAACACACGGCGACGTGCGCGTCTCCAACCGGGATCTGCTCGCGCTCGGCACAAGCTGGCAGGTATCGTCATGGGCGGACTTCGCCAGCCTCCAGCTGCCGCGGATCGCGGCCGGTCTGACGCTGTCGGCCCCCGCCGTCGTGCAACTGGATCTCGCCCTACGCGCAGGCCAGATCGCGGTGGCGCCCTTCTTCGCGCTGCTGCCGCTCGTGCTTCCCGCCGCGAGCCGCGAATGGGGAGCGGGCGGAAGCAAGCGCCTGGCTGTCGCCGCTGCTCGCTGGGATAGGGCGTTCTCGTCGCTGCTCGTCCTCGCCGCGGCAGCCTCGCTACCGCTGCTGGCACCGGCGATCGCCATCTGGTCGTCGCGCGAACTGCAAGATGTGAACATGGCGCTCGTGACGCTCGTCCTGCTCGGCACCGTCGCGCACACCCGCACCGGCCTGATGACGTCCGTGCTTCTCGCAGCGGGCGACGTGCGCCCGATCATCGGCTACAAGGTCTTTCAGCTGCTGCTCGCGCTGGCGCTCGTCCCGGTCGGCGCCGCCCTTGGGCTCGTGGAGCTCGGCGTGGCCGTCGCCATCGCGATGACGCTTCCATCGGCACGATTCATGCGCCGCGCACGCAACCGGCTGGCGGGCGACGCCCGTGCACGTGACGGCGTCGGGCGGATCGGGGCGTCGGCGGCGGCGCTGTCGGTGCCGGGTCTGGCGGTTGCTCTTGCGGCGCCTGGAGATGCCTCCCCGCTCGGCGTCCTGGCCGTGGTGGGCGCCGCGGTGCTGGCCGGGGCGTCGATCGCTCTTCCGCTGAGCCGACTCCGCTCGACCCTCGACCAGGTTGAGCTGCGTGCGCAGGGACCGGTCGCGTGAGCAAGCCGCTGCGCGTCGCACTGGACGCACGCCGCGCCGCGTGGATGCCGCACACAGGAATCGGACGCTACGTCGGCGAGCTGCTGCGCCATGCCCACCTCGACCACAGGATCGAGTTCGTGGGGCTGCTGGCCGCAGGCCAGCAACCGGTGCAGGGCGAGGTGAGCTGGTTGCGGCTCGGCCCCGCGCTGAGCGCACCCGGCCGGCTCGTGTGGGAGCAGCTGTCCGAGCCGTACGCCGTCCGGCGCAGCTCCGCAGATGTGATCCACCTTCCCTGGCACGAGGGCTCGCCGGCGCCCGGCGCCCCGTTGGTGCTGACCGTTCAGGACGTCGTGGCGCTGACCCGTGGTGCGACGCGCTCACGCACGTTCGCGTACTACCGCCGGCTTCTGCGCATCCTGGCTCCTCGCGCTCGGCGGGTCATCGTCCCGTCCAGGGCCACGGCGAAAGACCTCTGCGTGCTCGGCGTTGCGCCGAACCGTGTGCGCGTCATCCCCTACGGCCACGATCCCCGACTCCTCGGGCTGCGCGCGAGCGGACCGCAGCTGGGAGCGACGCAAACGATCCTGTACTGCGGCGGCTATGGCGCCCGCAAGCGGCTCGACGTGCTGCTCAAGGCCATGGGAAGCGTGGCAGAATGGCATCCTGAGGCGCACTTGGTGCTCGTCGGATCCGTACCCTGCGACATCCGACGACTTGTCTCGGACCTCGGTCTCGAGCAGCACGTCCGAATGCCCGGGCGCATCAGCGACTCGGAGCTGCGAGGCCTGTACGCCAATGCCGACGCGTGCGTCTATCCGAGCGAGCACGAGGGGTTCGGCTTTCCCGTCCTTGAGGCGCTGACGGCCGGGGTGCCGCTCGTGGCGAGCGACGCGTCGAGCGTTCCGGAAATCGCGGGCGGCATCGGGTGGCTCGTGCCGCCCGGCGAACCAGCCGCCTTCGCCGATGCGCTCCGCGAGGTCTTGGCCGCGGGCCCGTCCGTGCTCGACCGCGTGGCGCAGGGCTCACTGCGAGCAGAGGGCTTTTCGTGGGCGACATGCATCGCGGCGCACGCCGACGTCTACCTCGAAGCAGCCCACGGGTGACGTCACGCAAACGCGCGCTCGAAGTCGTCCCAGAAGCGGTCCGTCGCAGTGCTGATGACCTCAGGATCGGTCCAATCCTCGAGCGGGTAGCTCGTGACGCCGACGCGCTCGTTGAGGACGAGCTCGCATCCGCACAGCGCCGCCTCGACCGGCGCGCGGCCCATGGGCTCGAGCCAGCGCGGCAGGTGCGCGAAGATCCGTGCGCGGTTGTAGAGCACCGGAAGCGTGCCGTAGTCAACCGGTCCGAGGTAGTTGCCCTGCACGGGCTCGCCGAGGTGGTTGGGGCCCGCCAGCGTCAGGCGGTCGGGCCCGAATCGCTCGAGCAGCTCGTAGTAGCCCTTCGAGGCATTGATCGTGCCGACGTAGAGGACGTCAAGGTCGCGCTCGAGGCCAAGCGGGCGGAAATGCGTCGGATCGATCGCGGGCCTGCTCAGGATCGTGCATTCCGGCAGCGGCACGCCGATGACCGCGGCGATCGCCGCCCGCTGGCGAGGCGAATTGAAGATGCCCACACGAGCGCGCGAATACAGCGCATCGGCAAATCCGCGATCACAGTCGCGCCGACACCGTGCCGGATCACCCATGCACGGAACGTTGAACGGGCAGACGTCAACCCAGGCTTCTTGGAAGACGGCGGCACGTCCGGACGCCAGTACACGGTCGACGAGCCCCTCGGGTAGGCGCGTGGGAAACGACGGCGCGTTGCGCAGGTTCGCGAGTACGAACGCGTCCGCGCTCAGGTCGACCCTCATCCCGCGGTGCACGCCGAGGCGTCGGAGCGCCCGCTGCGGCCGGTGACGCAGAAAGCCGCGCACGCGGATCTCGTGACCGTGGCGCCGGCCGGACAAGATCAGCGCGCGATGCGACAGCTCTCCGCCACCGCCGTAGACGAACGGATCGAGGAAGGAGATCCACTCGATTCTCAATGCGCTCCCCACTTGCTGAGGAAATGCGCCCGGTTGCGCTGCGCGATGGTGTCGAGTCGCTCCGTCCGCCCCATGTACGAGATCCGCCGAAAGCGGCCGATCCGTCGAAGACCGCGCTGGCTGGATATCGCGAACCGGTGCTCCACCGGCACGCCGGCGACGACGAGCACGTCGCGGCCGGCGACCCGACGAACGGCGGTGCAGTAGTCGACCTCCTCGAAGCCGCACGGCGTCAGCGCCTCGTCGAAGCCCCCCACAGCCGAGAAGACATCGCCGTGAGTCATGAGCAGAAACCCGGAGAGCACGTCGCACCGAGCCACGTGGCCAGGAGCGAGCGCCGACGTATCGACGTAGCTGTCGTGTTGCGCCGCGGCGATGTCCCAGATCGTTCCAACGGGCCCGACCACCCCAGCCCCCGGATGGGAATCGAGCGCGTCGGCGAGCATGGCAAGCGAGGCGGGTCCGAGCACGACATCATCGTTGATGATGCACAGAAGCCGCCCGGTGGCCTCACGGGCAGCCGCGTTCCACGCGATCGGCACGCCCCTGTTGTCGTCGAAGCCGACGGTGCGCGCAAAGGCGGGGACGCCGGCATGTGCCGCACCGATTCCGTTGAGCGTGACGACCAGTTCCCACGAGCGATCGCCGACGGCGGCGTCGAGAGATGCCGCAAGCGTCGAGATGTTGGGGGAACGATGGCGCCGGTAGACGGCCACGCAAACGCTCAAGTCCGGAATCGTCATGGAGATGCCGCTAGGGTCGGGCGCGGTGAGCAATGATCTCCCCTATGACCCCGAGCAGGTTCCAGTGGGACCGCGCCGAAGGTTGTTGCAGCGCACACCGGCCGGCAGCAGCGTACTTGACGTCGGCTGTTGGTCGGGATTCGCGGGACGGTTCCTCAGAGATTCGCTGGGTACCGAGGTCGAGGGCGTCGAGCCCGACCCGGCCATGGCGCGCCGTGCCGAACGTGATTACCGTGCTGTCTACTGCATGCCGATCGAGCGTGCCGCCGAGCAGCTCATAGCTGCGCGGCGCGATTACCAAGTGCTGTTGTTCCTCGATGTTCTCGAGCACCTCGCCGCTCCCGGAGACGTCCTGCGACGCGCCCGTTCGCTGGTCACGCGCGATGGTGTGGCGCTCGTTTCTCTCCCCAACATCGCCCACTGGTCGATGCGCAAGGAATTGCTCTTCGGTCGCTGGCGATACGCCGACTCGGGTTTGCTCGATCGGACGCATCTGCGGTTCTTCACGTTGGCCAGCGCGCGCGAGCTCATGGTCAACGCCGGCTGGCGCATCACGCACGAAGATTCTGCGATCACGGCGCCTCCGCCGTTGAGGGCGCTGCCGCAGGAGCGCATCGCCCTTCTGCGCCACTGGCCAGAGCTGTTCGCCGTGCAGTTGCTCTTCGAACTGCGGGTCGCGTGAGCCGTGCGCATCGCGCACGTCTACAAGGACAGCTATCCGCCCGTGCACGGCGGCATCGAGCAGCACATCGACCTGCTGGCGGCGCTGCAGGCAGAAGCGGGGCACGACGTGGAAGTCATCGTCGCCGGCGGGCGCGGTAAGACCGAGGTCATCGACCGTGCCGGCTTCGTGGTGCGGCGCCTACCGGAACTCGCGCGGGCGGCATCGTCGCCGATCACGTTCTCCTACGGACACGCGCTGCGCTCCACACACGCTGACATCGCACACTTCCACCACCCCAACCCGGTGGCCGAGCTGTTCTCGCCACTGTTGCGAGACGGGATACGTGTGGCTGTCTCCTACCACGCCGACATAACTCGGCAGCGCCTTCTCGGCGCAGCGTACCGGCCGGTGCTCAGAAGGTTCCTCTCCAGAGCGGACGTCCTCATCACCGGTTCAGAACGGCTGCGTGAGACGAGCCCCGCGCTCGCCGCCCATCGCGCCCGCTGTCACGTCGTGCCCTACGGAATCGCCGTACCGTCGAGCCGAGCGGTCCCCCGCGCAGCGGACGGCGTGCTGTTCGTCGGCCGCATGCGCGAGTACAAGGGTCTTCCGGTACTGCTCGACGCGATCGCGCGCGTCCCGCGCCTGCGGCTCCGGCTCGTCGGAAATGGTCCAGAGCGTGACCGTCTGGTGCGCCTCGCGCGCGCTCTGCAGATCACCGACCGCGTCGAGTTCCTCGGTGAGATCGACGCCGCTGCGCTCGACGCCGAACTCCGCTGCGCCCGGGCGCTCGTCCTCCCCAGCATTCGACGCTCGGAGGCGTTCGGCATCGTGCTCGTCGAGGCGCTGCACCGCGGCACGCCGCTCATCACCACAGAATTGGGTACAGCAACTTCGTGGGTCAACCAAGACGGCGTCACCGGCCTAGTGGTGCCCCCCGGCGATCCGGACCGCCTCGGTAAGGCTCTTCAGCGCCTCATCACCGACGACGCGCTGTGGCGGATGCTGTCCGCGGGCGCCGCGCGCCGCGCGGAGCTGTTCACGGCCGAGCGCATGCTCGAGGCAACCATGACGGCGTACATGAGCGCGTAAGCCATGCTCGCCGTCATCGGATCGACCGGCCAGTTCGGCGGTGCCGAGGCCACGGATATCCACTATGTCGCCGAGTTGGTCCGCCGAGGCGTCGCGGTTCGCTGGGCTCTGCCGAGAGATGGCCCCTTGCACGACCGCCTGAGCGCGGCGGGCGTGCCATGCGACATCGTGCCGTCACCGCCCGTGCTCGACGGGTTGAGCCGGCGCTACATCAGCCGCAGGCGAACATGGGAACCACGCCTGATTGTCGAGGCTGCACGGTACGAAGCACGACTCGGGCGCTGGCTACGGGGATTGAGGCCGGCCGCTGTCCTAGCGACCGGCTTTCGGGCCCAGCTCAGCGCGACACCCGTCGCAGCGAGCCTGCGGCTTCCGCTGGCATGGGTAGCCTCCGACTTCGTCCCTGTCGAGCCGCTGCCGTGTCGCGTTTGGTCTGCGATGGCCAGCATTCCAAGGCTTGTCATCACCTATAGCCGCGCGGCCGCCGAGCAGCCCGCGCTGCGGCGATCGCGTCGCAAGGTTGTGATCCACTCGGGCATCGACCTCGACGCGTTTCCGATGGGCCCGTCCGAGCGCGACCCGCTGCTTTCCCTCGTCGGGCATCTCACGCCGCTCAAGAACCACCTCGGGTTCTTGGAGGTCCTCGAGACCGTCCGACGAGACTGCCCGTATGCGACGGGGTTGCTCGCCGGAGCCCACATCTACTCGACAAGTGATCACGGCGAATACGCCGAGCACGTGCGCTCGGCTGTTGCGGCGACCAACGGGGCGACGCTCCAATCTCTCGCTCCCGAGGAGGTCCCGGAGCTGTTGCGACGCTCAGCGGTGCTGCTGCACCTCTCATCGGTGCCTGAGACGTTCGGTCGCGTCTGTGCCGAGGCGATGGCGTCGGGTGCCGTCGTGATCGGATACCGCCATGGCGCCACGCCCGAGGTACTAGGGCACGACGGCATCATGGTTGAGCCGGGCGACCTTGCTGCGGCTGCCGCTGCCTGCCGCAGCGTGCTGAGGGACGACGCGCTGCGGCGGCGACTCGCCGCCGCAGGACGCCGGCGCGTGGAAGCCAAGTTCACTCTCGAACGCGCCGCTGCGGCCGGTGCCGACGCGCTCTCGACGGCGCTGCGGCTGACGTGATTGTCAGCCGGCACCTTCCCTTCTGCTGCTGAGCGCGCGACGCGCAAAGCCGACGGCATAGACCCCCTGGACTCGAGCGTCGTCTCGGCTCACGGTCATCACCGTCCCGTCCTCCCGCCGACGCTCGAGGGCCCGCTGCGTGACGAGCAGGGCGTAACGTGGAGCGTCGGCATAGGCGTCGAATGTGGAGATCGCGAGCCCCGACCCGTATCCGTCGCGGTCACGAACCGCTCCCAGGTCGGGCTCTCCTGTCGGGGTGAAGCCCGCGTCAAACAGAGCCGTGATGCCGCTGGCAGCGATCCCAGCTACCGGACTTCTGCCGTCAACGCTGGCCACTGACAGCAGCGTCATCGCCCACTGCTCCATGTTCATCGGAACCTCCGAGCCGACGAATGCGTACCAGCGCCCGAGGCCCTGCTGTGCACGTGCCACCGCGCGGAGGAGCTGGTTTCGCGTATCCGTGGCAGGGCCGCCGATGAACGGATCTCCCACGCGGTCCAATACGCGCGCCACCTGAGCGGTCAGCGCGACGCTGAGGTGTTGCGTACCCCGGGACGACACTCGCATCATGAGGCCGCCGCGTGCCGGCGTGAGACCGAGCGACGGCTGCTTCAAGGCCGTTGCTCCCTCTATGGCGGCCTGGCGATAGCGAGGATCGCGCGTCGCGACGTACGCATCGACGAGCGCATCAACGGAGTCGGCCGTGATCGCCGCGTCGGCGCGGTTCGGTGACGCTGCTCCGAAGAACGGGCTTCCGCCACGCCGCTCCAGCTGCGACGCGAGCAGCATGTCCGCGTAGTGGCTCGTGAGCATCCGCAGCCCCGGCGCGCCGGAGACACGAAATCCGATGGCACTCGCTTGCGTTAGTGGGGCTAGCGCGTCGGCCGGTAGACGGCCGGCGTCGCGGCGATAGCGCTCGGCGATGCGACCGGCAGCATCGACGAGGTCGCGGGTCGAGGCAGGCTTGGGTGACGGAGGGACGCGATCCTCGTATCGCGGCTCATGCGACGAGCAGCCAGCGAGCACCAGCAGACCTACGATGCCGATCATCGCCGCTAATGCGCGCACGGCGTGCGTCCCTTCGATGTTTGCAGCATGGTTAGGCCCAGTACGAGGATCACCGCACCCTCAGGCAGTGCGGCGCGTCCCAAGGTCAACGACATCGTGATTGTGCCGACCACCGCTACCGCGGCCAGCTCGATCATCCCGCGGACACCCGGATCGGACGTCCGCCGGTAGGCGTCGGCCGTCGTGAGTGCCGCGGCGATCAGCAAGACGCCGACAGCGACAAGCCCGATCACACCGATCTTCGCTGTTATGAACACCGGCAGGGAATGCGACCAGCCGGTCTCAACCTCTGCGCCAAGCACGTTCTTTCCGGTGTAGCGACCGCCGAAGCCTTGTCCGAGGAGCAGGTCCCGTATGGGGAGATCCAGGAAGCCTTGGATCTCCTGCTTTCTGAAGTCGAGGCCCGTCGCGGGCGCATCCGCCTGCCAGAATCGCTGCGCGACTCCCATCGCGATCGCGCCACCAGCCAGCAGGACCGCGACCGCAAAGGCAGCGGCCCACCATCGGACGGGAGCCAGGCCCCTGCCGTGCGCCTCGAAGGCCGCCACGACGCCGAACAGAAGGGCTGCAATCACCAGACCCGAACGAGTCCCCGAAATGAGCAGTGCCAGGCACGCGCTCGAACCTGCCACGCTCAGCAGCCAGCGGTCCGCCCGCCCCCGAACGGCGCATCCGAGCGCCAGCAGACAAGCGGGCGCGAGGATCATGAGCGTGTCACCCCCGACAAGGATTATCCGCAGCGCTTCTCCCGGTGGCTGCACCGTCGACGCCTGCGCTCTGTCGAACGTTCCGATCGTCCAGTAGCCGGAGAGATACAGCGCCACCGCCTTGGCGGAGGTGAGAAGCACCACGGTCGCCACCGCACGGGCGACCCAGCGGAGGTTCCATGGAGCGAGTCCCCTGAGCGCCAGCCATGCGAGTGTCGCAAGTCCCGCAAGCCGCAGATCCGCGCGTGCCGGACCGTCGACCGCAAGCCCGTTCAGCGCCCACATCACCACGGCGTAGGCCGCGATGGAGAGGATGAGCACCACCGGCATCGAGAGCCGCGGGCGCTTCACGAGCCGCCAATGCTCTCCCAGTCGAGGCAACACGGCGGCCAGGACAACTGCATCCAGCGTGCGCAGCGATCCCAGTGGTGCTGTGCCGGCGGCGAGTTCTCCCGTGGCCTCCGTCCCGAGGACCGCGACGACTCCGAGAAGGAGAGCGGCGAGCAGCGGGCTTCGCCTGCGCGAGAGATCCCATCCGAGCGCGGCGAGCAGTATGGTCGCCGCGAGCCAGGCGACCTGCGAGGACCCGTAGACGTACACCGGCCACGCTGCCACAGCTCCGACGAGCAGGAGCATCCATGCGATCGACCGCGACGATGCGGACAGCCGCGAGAAAGTCGTTCTGCGGACGGCGCCTATCTGCTGCGTGGTCAACTGCGTCGTCAGCAACCGCATCAGCGTAGCTGGAATCCGGGCGCAGACAGCTGGCTTGGCGGCCCACCGCGGCTTACCGACAGCCCGAGAAACGCGCCGTCCGGATACAGTCCCGGAGGATGCGACGTGTAGTCCGTCGAGCGCGGCACGAGTACCGGCGCCTGCTCGCGGATCGGGTTGACGAGCTCCTTCTCGGCCGATCAGATGACGCTTCGTTCGCGGAGTGTTTTGCGAAGGTATGGCCCCAGCTGCGCTGGGATCACCGGCCGAGCGCGCGAAGGCTGTGGGAATTGGCCTCTCACGGACCGGGAGACGGTGACATCGTCGAGATCGGATCGTTCGTCGGCAACTCGACGATCTATCTGGCGGCTCCGAACCGGGACCGCGTCCATGCTGTCGACCCCCATAGCCCCGACTCGATGACACAGGTACCGGGCAGCGCGGACACATCGGCGACATTCCGCGCCAACCTCGAGCGCTTTGGCGTACTCGGCCGCGTCGAATACCACCGCATGCGCTCGACGCAAGCCGCCGCCCAATGGACCGGGCCACCTGTGCGGCTTCTCTTTATCGACGGATTGCACACATACGAGGCGGTCGTCAGCGATTACCTCGCATGGCAGCCGCATCTCGCAGAGCGGCATGTAGTGCTCTTCGATGATTTCCTCTGGCCGGAGGTGGAGCGAGCTGTACGTGATCTCCGCCGGCAGTTTTCGCCGTCGTGGTTTGCGATCCGAGGCGGTCACGCAGTGTTCTCAACTGATCCGCTCAGCGTGCGGGTTGCCGGCCTTCCGTAACAGGCTTACACGACCGCGGCCTCGGCCTGCTGGAAGCTGATCACGTCCCCGAGGATCTCATCCAGCGACCGCGTCGGCGTCCACCCCACCGCCCGCTCGATCTTGCCGATGTCCGGATAGCGCCGCGGCATGTCCTCGAATCCCTCCTCGTAAGCCTCGTCGTACGGCACGCGCACGATCTCCGAGTCCGACCCCGTCAGCTCGCGCACGCGCTCGGCGAGGCCGAGGACCGAGATCTCCTCCTGCGAGCCGATGTTGTAGACCTCGCCGTACGCCGCGTCGCCGAGCAGCATGAGGTCGATCAGCGCCTGGACGACGTCGCCGACGTGGCAGAAGCAGCGCGTCTGCGTGCCGTCGCCGAAGACCGTCAGCGGCCGCTCGCCGAGCGCCTGGGAGACGAACTTCGGCACGACCATCCCGTAGCGCCCGGTCTGGCGGGGTCCGACCGTGTTGAACAGGCGCGCCACCACCGTCGGCAGCTTGCGCTCCTTCCAGTACGCCAGCGCGAGGAACTCGTCGATCGCCTTCGAGCAGGCGTAGGACCAGCGGCCCGTCGTCGAGGCACCCAAGACGAGGTCGCCATCCTCGTGGAACGGGAAGCTCGTCGACTTGCCGTAGACCTCGCTCGTCGACGCGACGAACACGGGCTTGCGCTTCTTCGCCGCCTGCGCCAGCACGACCTCCGTGCAGTGCACGTTGGTCTCGATCGTCCGCACCGGGCTCTCGACGATCAGGTCGACGCCGACGGCCGCCGCGAGGTGGTAGACGATGTCGGCCGCGTCGACGAGCTCTGCGACGACGGAGGCGCTCGCACAGGTCTCGATCGTATAGCCGAAGCGCGGGTCGGACTTGAGGTGGCGGACGTTGTCGATCGAGCCGGTCGAGAGGTCGTCGAGGACGTGCACGCGGTGCCCGCGTGCCAGCAGGTCTTCGGCGAGGTGCGAGCCGATGAAGCCGGCGCCGCCGGTGATGAGGAACCGCATGCAGTTGTGCCTTTCGTGGTGGTCGCGGGCGTACTACCCCTGCGCGCTGTCCCCGTGACCGACACGGTCTCACACGCGGCACGGTCACACAACGAGCCCGACCGCGGCGGCGCGCGCGGGTGTGTCCTACCCTTGCTCGGAGATGAACGCGCGAACGCCTGTCGCGCGATGCGTCGGCAGGTGCGGGGGACTGCTCACCGTCGCTGCCTGCATCCTGCTCTCGCTGGTCGCCGCGCCGGCAGCGAACGCGCGACCGCTGCAGAAGGCCTTCTGGGGCCCGGCGCAGATCGACGGCGTCTCGCAGTTCCCGCTCTACGAGCGCCTCGGCGTCACGGTCTACCAGACGACGCTGCGCTGGGCCGAGATCGCGCCGACGCGGCCGGCCGACGCGAAGGACCCGGACGACCCCGCGTACGTCTGGCCGGCGCAGATCGACGCCGTCACCCGCGAGGCGCGCGCGCACGGGATGAGCGTGCTGCTGATGCTGTTCGGCGCGCCGCCGTGGGCCAACGGGGGCCGGGTCCCCAGCTGGGCTCCGCGGCGGTCGTCGGACTTCGCCGCCTTCGCGCGCGCCGCCACGCGCCGCTATCCCGCCGTACGGCGCTGGATGATCTGGGGCGAGCCGTCGCGCTCGAAGAACTTCAAGCCGCTGGCCCGCCAGCCGCTCGGCACGCCGATCACGCGCGGCCAGGCGCGCGCGCCCCGCCGCTACGCGCGGATGCTCGACGCCGCCTACGGCCAGCTCAAGGCCGAGCGGCGGTCGAACATCGTCATCGGCGGCAACACGTTCACGACCGGCGACATCCGGCCGGCCGACTGGGTCCGCAACCTCAGGCTGGCCGACGGCCGGCCCGCGCGGATGGACCTCTACGGCCACAACCCGTTCTCGTTCCGCGATCCCGACCTGCGCAACCGGCCCTCGCAATCCGTCGATCTGTCCGACCTCGACTGGTTCGCAAAGCTCGTCCAGCGCCACCTCGGGCGCCCGCGCCACAAGCGCATCCGGCTCTTCGCCTCGGAGTTCACGATGCCGACGGCGCCGGGCGACCGCGAGTTCAACCTCTTCGTCACCCCGCGCGTGCAGGCGCGCTGGATCACGAAGGCCTTCAGGATCATGCGCGCCGTCGACGCCGACGGCCTCGGCTGGATCCACCTGCGCGACGAGCCGCCGCTCGGCGAGCGGCGCATCATCCACGGCGGGCTGCTCACGCACGACGGCACGCCGAAGCCGGGCTTCTACGCGTTCATGCGCGCCGGCTGACGGCGGCGCCGGGCGCCCGCTCGCTCGCTCACTCGCTCGCTCGGTGCTACTGATAGCACCGCTTGGTGCTATCCTTCGCACCTTGTCCAGCCCGTTCGTCTACGAGGAACCCGTCGCGCCGAGCGACCTCGTCGGCCGCGCCTCCGAGCTGCGCACGCTGGTCGAGCGCGCGCTCGACGGTCGCAACAGCCGGTTGGAGGGACCGCGTCGATTCGGCAAGACGTCGCTGCTGCGTGCCGCGCTGGCAGCCGCCGAGAAGGACGGCGCCGTGCCGATCGAGGTCAACTTCCTCGGCTGCGTGACGGCCGCTGACGTGGCGGACCGCATCGAGCGGGCCTACGGCGCGCAGCTCGACGGCGCGATCCGGCGCTGGTTCGACGGGCTCCTGCGGACGCTGCATCCGACCGTCAGCGTCGCTCCCGGCGGTGTCGGCGTCAGCGCCGCGCCGCAGGGCGCCGCGCAGGGCCTGCTCGACCGGCTGGCGCTGCCGCGGCGCGTACAGGAGCGCACCGGGCGCAGCTGCGTCATCGCCTTCGACGAGTTCCAGGAGGTCGTCCGCATCGACGCCCGCCTGCCGGGCGTGCTGCGCTCCGAGCTCGAGTCGCACGCCGACGCGGCCGGCTACATCTTCTCGGGGTCGCATCCCGGCCTCATGCGCGACCTCTTCTCCGACCGGCGCCACGCCTTCTTCGGCCAGGCGACCCCGGTCGCGCTGGGACCGCTGCGCGCCGACGACCTCGCCGACCACATCGCCGCCAGGTTCGCCGCCGGTCGCCGCGACCCGGGCGATGCGCTCGGCCCGCTGCTGGACGTCGCCGAGGGCCACCCGCAGCGCGCGATGCTGCTGGCCCACCACGTCTACGCGAGGACCCGTGCCGGCTCCGTCGCGACGATCGAGCGCTGGACCGCGGCGCTTCGCGACGCGCGGCGCGAGTGCGAGGGAGAGATCCAGGTCCTCTGGCAGTCCTGCAGCGCGCTGGAGCGCAAGACGCTCAAGGTGATCGCGCACCGCACGGTGGCGCTGACCGGCCGCGAGGCCGAGCAGCGCTTCGGGCTCGCCAAGAGCGGCTCGACGCAGCTCGCCGTGCAGCGGCTCGTCGGCGACGGGCATCTCGTCGCCGACGACTCGACGCGCAGCGGCCTGAGGATCGTCGACCCGTTCCTCGGCGCCTGGCTGCGCGACGAGCCCTAGCGCCCCGCCTCGGGTCCGTTCGGCGGCCGGCGCGACGCTTGACGACCACCGCCGAAGATCTACTACACTCAGACGCAGATTTCTTAGGCATCAAAGAAGGAGACCCTCCCCTATGGGCAAGACAATCGGCATCGACCTGGGCACCACCAACTCCTGCATGGCAGTGCTGGAGGGTGGCGAGCCCACCGTCATCGAGAACTCCGAGGGTGGCCGGACCACCCCGTCCGTCGTCGCCTTCGCGCAGTCCGGCGAGCGCCTCGTCGGCACCGTCGCCAAGCGGCAGGCGGTGACGAACCCGCAGAACACGATCTTCTCGATCAAGCGCTTCATGGGCCGCAAGGAGGCCGAGGTGCGCGAGGAGGAGTCGATCGTCCCCTACAAGGTCGTCTCCGGTCCTGGCGGCGACGCGCGCGTGGACGCCGGCGGCAAGCAGTACAGCCCGCCGGAGATCAGCGCGATGATCCTCCAGAAGCTCAAGGCCGACGCCGAGGCCTACCTCGGCGACACCGTCGACGGCGCCGTCATCACCGTCCCGGCCTACTTCAACGACGACCAGCGCCAGGCGACCAAGGACGCCGGCAAGGTCGCCGGCCTCGACGTCAAGCGCATCATCAACGAGCCGACGGCCGCCTCGCTGGCCTACGGCCTCGACAAGGAGACCGACCAGACGATCCTCGTCTTCGACCTCGGCGGCGGCACGTTCGACGTGTCCGTGCTCGAGATCGGCGACGGCGTCTTCGAGGTCAAGTCGACCGCCGGCGACAACCACCTCGGCGGCGACAACTTCGACAAGGCGCTCGTCGACTGGCTCGCGACCGAGTTCAAGAAGGACCAGGGCATCGACCTGAAGAACGACCCGATGGCCCTCCAGCGCCTCTACGAGGCCGCCGAGAAGGCGAAGATCGAGCTGTCGACCGCGCAGGAGTCGCAGATCAACCTGCCGTTCATCACGGCCGACACGTCGGGTCCGAAGCACCTCGACGTGCGCCTCACGCGTGCCAAGCTCAACGAGCTGACCGCCGACCTGCTGCAGCGCGTCGTCGCCCCGGTGCGCCAGGCGCTCGACGACGCCAAGGAGAAGGGCGCGTCGAAGATCGACCACGTCGTCCTCGTCGGCGGCATGACGCGCATGCCGGCCGTGCAGGAGAAGGTCAAGGAGCTCACCGGCAAGGAGCCGCACCGCGGCGTCAACCCCGACGAGGTCGTGGCGATCGGCGCGGCGATCCAGGCGGGCGTGCTCGCCGGCGACGTCAAGGACGTCCTGCTGCTCGACGTGACCCCGCTGATGCTGGGCATCGAGACCAAGGGCGGCGTCATGACGAAGCTGATCGAGCGCAACACGACGATCCCGACCCGCAAGGGCGAGGTCTTCTCGACCGCCGAGGACAACCAGCCCTCGGTCGAGATCCACGTCCTGCAGGGCGAGCGCGAGATGGCGCAGTACAACAAGTCGCTGGGCAAGTTCCAGCTCACCGGCATCCCGCCGGCGCCGCGCGGCATCCCCCAGGTCGAGGTCGCGTTCGACATCGACGCAAACGGCATCCTCAACGTGTCGGCGAAGGACCTCGGCACCGGCAAGGAGCAGAAGATCGAGATCAAGTCCGGCTCCGGCCTCTCCGAGGACGAGATCAAGAAGATGGTGCAGGACGCCGAGTCGCACGCCGACGACGACAAGCGCCTGCGCGAGCTCGCCGAGGCACGCAACAACGCCGAGAACGCCGCCTACCAGGCCGAGCGCCAGCTCAAGGACCTCGAGGAGAACATCGACGAGTCCTCCAAGGCCGAGATCGAGGGTCTGATCAAGGACCTGCGCGACGCGCTGGAGTCCGAGGACGCCGCCGAGCTGCAGGCCAAGACCGAGGCGCTGCAGACGGCGTTCCACAAGGTCTCCGAGGCGATGTACGAGCAGGCCCGCTCGCAGCAGGCCGACGGCGCGTCGGCCAACGGCGAGGGCGCGGCGGACTCCGCCGAAGAGGAGGACGTCGTCGACGCCGAGGTCGTCGAGGAAGGCCGGTAGCCCGTGCACCCGCACGAGCAGGACATCGAGCAGGAGGCGGCGCCGGAGGCCCCGGCGCCGCCCGCCCCCGCGCCGGACGACGCCTCGGCATCGGGGGACGCGGCGGCCGGCTCCGCCGCCCCGTCCAGCGACGGCGACCCCGCGCAGTCCGAGCCCGGCCGCGACCCCGAGGCCGGCGGCGGCGACGTGCGCGAGCGCGCCGCGAAGGCCGACGAGTACCTCGCCCTCGCACAGCGCACGCAGGCGGACTTCGAGAACTTCCGCAAGCGGATGTCGCGCGACGTGCGCGCCGCCGAGGCGCGCGGGATGAGCCGCCTCGCCAAGGAGCTGCTGCCCGCGCTGGACAACCTCGACCGCGCGATCGCCGCCGTCGAGGCGTCCGGCGAGCAGCAGGAGCACCAACTGACCAAGGGCATCCGGCTGCTGCAGTCCGAGCTGTCCGCCGCGCTCGCGCGCACCGGCATCGAGTCCTATGCCGCCAAGGGCGAGCGCTTTGACCCAGTCCATCACGAGGCCGTCGCGCAGACCCCCGTCGAGGGGGCCGAGCCGGGCTCGATCGTCGAGGTCCTGCAGTCCGGCTACAGGCTCAACGAGCACGTCCTGCGCCCCGCGCGGGTGGTCGTCGCCGGCTAGGAGGAACGATGGCCGCGCAGGATCACTACAAGGTGCTCGGCGTCGAGCGAAAGGCCTCTCAGGACGAGATCAAGAAGGCCTACCGCAAGCTCGCTCGCAAGTACCACCCCGACAAGAACCCCGGCGACGCCAAGGCCGAGGCGCGCTTCAAGCAGATCTCCCAGGCCCACGACGTCCTCGGCGACCCCGAGAAGCGCAAGGCCTACGACCGCGCGCTCGCCAACCCGTTCTCGCAGGCCGGCCGCGGCGGCACCGGCCAGCCCGGCTTCGACACGAGCGGCTTCGGCGACATCCTGTCGGACCTGTTCGGGCAGGCACGCGGCCGTGCGGGCGGCGGCGCGGCCGGCGGATCGCCGCGCACGCGTCCCGAGCGCGGGCGCGACCTCGAGGCCGAGATCTCGATCGGCTTCGAGCAGGCGATCGCCGGTGCGCAGGTGCCGATCTCGGTGCCGACCTACGAGCGCTGCCCGACCTGCTCGGGAACGGGCGCCAAGCCCGGCACGTCGCCGATCGTCTGCCCGCGCTGCAACGGGCGCGGGATCGAGTCCGAGGGCCAGGGCCTGTTCTCGATCTCCCAGCCCTGCTCGCGCTGCCTCGGCGCCGGGACGATCATCGAGAACCCGTGCCCGACGTGCGGCGGCGAGGGCCGCAAGCGCGCGGTCAAGCGCTACCGCGTCAACATCCCGGCCGGGGTGCGCGAGGGCAGCCGGATCCGCCTCGCAGGCAAGGGCGAGCCGGGCCGCAACGGCGGCCCCGACGGCGACCTCTACGTCGTCACCCACGTGCAGGACTCCCCCGTCTTCACCCGCAAGGGCGACAACGTCGAGGTCGAGGTCCCGCTGACGCTGCCCGAGGCGCTGCGCGGCGGCGAGATCGAGGTGCCGACGCTGACCGGGCGCAAGACCCTGCGCGTCCCGCCGGGAACCCGTCCCGGCAGCGTGCAGCGCCTGCGCGGCGAGGGCCCCAAGCGCCTCGGCAAGGCCGGCCACGGCGACATCCACTACCGCTTCACGCTCGACCTGCCCGAGCGGCTGACGGCCGAGCAGGAGGCTGCGGTGGACG
This sequence comes from Thermoleophilia bacterium, assembly GCA_046565905.1. Classification (GTDB taxonomy): domain Bacteria; phylum Actinomycetota; class Thermoleophilia; order Solirubrobacterales; family Solirubrobacteraceae; genus CADCVQ01. The sequence goes on from JBKHXR010000030.1 coordinate 61,041, forward strand.
ATCTCGCGAAGGTCTTCAACGGCAACCCGCGATCGAAGCTCTTCACGGCATGAGCACGCCGAGGCGCAGCCGCCCGACGACGACCACACGGATCGAGGTCTCCTCCGACCGCGGCGTGTTCATGATCTCCGTCGCCGCGGAGCTCGCCGACATGCACCCGCAGACGCTGCGCATGTACGAGCAGCGCGGGCTGATCGAGCCCAAGCGCTCGCCGAAGGGCACGCGCCTGTACTCGCACAAGGACGTCGAGCGCCTGCGCCGCATCCAGCAGATGACCGCCGAGCTGGGCCTGAACCTCGCGGGCGTCGAGAAGGTGCTCGAGCTCGAGACCCAGCTCGAGCGGATGCGCAAGCGCGTCGCCGCGCTCGAGCGCCGGCGCGAAGAGCTGCAGTCGGAGATCACCGAGCTCGAGGGACGCCGCGAGCGGGTCCGCGCAGACCTCGTGCGCTACGAGGCCGGAACCGGCTCGGCGCTCGTCCGCACGAAGGATCTCAAGCCCTTCACGATCCCGATCGAACGCCGCTGATCTCCAGCCTCTTGTGAGACATCCCTCACTTCCGGTTTGATAAAGAACCAGAAGCGGGTATCTTCAGCTGGCGCATGCTCCAGTGGCACGCGCTCCATCAGTCGACCGAGGGCTCACCTGGTGGGTTCATGCAAGGAGGCGTGGAGTGAAAAGACATGGCGAACTACACAGGGCGTCTCGCATGACGTCGAAGCTGGCGCTGGCGGCGCTGCTCGCCGCGAGTGTGCTGATGGGCGGCGCGAGTGCCGCGATGGGCGCCTCCGCGCTGTCGACGGCGACCGACGCCAGCGCGCTTCAGTACGGATCCCCGAAAGCACCGTCGGCGACGCTCGGGCAGTCCGGCGCTCCGGTGGGCACGGGCGGCAGCGCCAACGAGGCGCTCAACGCCGGATCAGGGCCCGAGGCCGTCGCGGCTCCGCGGCAGGTGGCCCTCGCGCAGAACGAACTGCCCTTCACGGGCTACGCGCCGATCCCGATCCTGCTGGCGGGTGCGATCCTGCTCGCGCTGGGTCTGGTGCTGCGGCGCCGCAACTCGCACGTCGCGCGACCATAGGCGCGGTTGCGCTCAGACCCTCTCCGCGAAGCGTCAGCTCCGCGGAGAGGTAGCCGCCATCTCGCGCGGCGCTTGAAGCACGATCGGGCGGCTGGCGCACGGGCGCGGCCGGCCGCAAGGACTTCTCGACGATCCGTTTCCTATACTCCCCGCGTCAGCAAAGCTGGGAGGCCGGGGGATCTTGCGCACGATGATGGTGGTTTGCGTGCTCGCAGTGCAGGCGTTCGGGGCGGAGATGGCTGCTGCCGCCTCCAAGAACGCGACGAAGTCCGGATCGAACAAGGCCGATTCCGCTCGGGGGTGCACCGCCGCGACGGTGCCGGCGGTCGACGAGGCCAGCCGCCGCCGAGCGAGCAGGGCCGTGATCTGCCTCGTCAACCGCGCGCGCCGCGCGCATGGCGCTGCGCCGCTGCGCCGGTCCAAGCGACTCACGCGGGCTGCGGCGCAGCACAGCGCTGCGATGGTCGGCGGCAAGTTCTTCTCGCACAGGAGTTCGACTGGCGACGTCCGCCGGCGCGCGGTCCGGGCCGGGTACCTGCGAAGCCGCCGGCAGGGATGGGTCGCCGAGACGCTGTCGTGGGGCGCAGGGGCGGGTGCGACGCCGGCGCACCTCGTGGCGGCGTTCATGGGCAGCCGGTCGCATCGCCGGACGCTGCTCAGCCGCCGCTTCCGGCACGTTGGCGTCGGTCTGGCGCTCGGCGCCCCGAGGGCGAACGTCGGCGACGACGCTGCGACGCTGACGATCGACCTCGGGCGCAGGTAGCGTCCGCAGACCGGGTAGGCGACTGATCGAGCGCGCCTCACGTGCGGGCGCCGCGTCGTTCCCGCTGCTGCCGGGGGGGTTCGTGCTCGCCTTCGCGTTCGCCTCCGGCGGCTTCCGCCCGGGGCCGGTCGCGCTGGCGGCCGCGGCGCTGGCGACGCTGCTGATCGTGTGGGTCGCCCTCGCGCCGCAGCCGTGGGCGGGGCTGGGCGTCGCCTACGGCGCCGGTGCGGTGGCCCTCGCGCTGCTGGCGGCCTGGACGCTTCTGTCGCAGACATGGTCCGACGCGCCGGCCCGCGCGTTCGTCGAGTACGACCGCGTCCTGCTGTACCTGCTGGGCTTTGTCGTCGTCGGTGCCGTCGGCCGCACGCCGGACCGGTTGCGCTGGGTCCTGCGCGGCGTCGCCGCGGCCGCGTTCGTCGTCTGTCTGTCCGGCCTCGTGACCCGGCTGGCACCCGATGTCTGGCAGGTCGACCCCGGCCCGGTGGCCGATCGCCTCGGCTATCCCGTCGGCTACTGGAACGCGCTCGGCCTGCTGGCCGCGATCGGCAGCGTGATGACGTTCGCGCTCACCGCCGACGATCGCGAGGCCGTGCTCGGGCGGGTGCTCGCCGCGGCATCGCTGCCGGTGTTCGGCGCGACGCTGCTGCTGACCTTCTCACGCGGGGCGATCGCCGCGGGCGTGGTCGGGCTGATCGCCGTGATCGTCGTCGGGCGGCCACGCGCGCTGCTCGGCGCGCTGCTCGTGGCTGTTCCCGCGGTCGCCGTCGCCGTGGCATCCGCCTACCGGGCTGACCTCCTGGCGACGCCGGCCGCGACCAGCGCGGCGGCGACCGCGCAGGGACACCGGGTGGCGCTGGTCGTGGCCGTGGCCGCGGTGCTCGCGGCGGCCGGCCGTGCCCTCCTGCTGCCACTGGACCGGCGAATGCAGCGACTCGCGCTGCCCGCGCGGTGGCGCCGGCCGGCCGTGCGATGGGGCGCGGCCGGGGCCGTCCTGGCGTCGATCGTGGGGCTGTCGCTGGTCCTCGGGGCACCCGGCGCCATCGGTCGCCAGTACGACCGGTTCCTGAGCGCCGACACGATCCTCGCCCACCCCGACGTGCGCAGCCGCCTGACCGATCCCGGCAACAACGGGCGCCTGCTGACGTGGCGAGTGGCCTGGCAGGCATTCGAACGCGAGCCGGTGCGTGGCGAGGGAGCCGGGACCTACGCGCTGCAGTGGGATCGCCACCGCCAGGCCACGCATCAGATCGAGGACGGACACTCGCTCTACCTGGAGATCCTCGGCGAGCTGGGGATCGTCGGCCTCGTCCTGCTCCTGGCGGCGATCATCCTGGTGCTCGGAGGATTCGCGGCGCGGGCGCGCGGGCCCGACCGCGTCATCGGCGGGGGTCTGTTCGCCGCCGGACTCGTCTGGGCGGTGCATGCGGGAATCGACTGGGACTGGGAGATGCCGGTCGTCACCTTCTGGCTGTTCGCCGCCGGCGGCCTCGCGCTGGCCGCGCCGGCCGCCCGGGAGACCGGCCCGCGCGCGGTGCCGGCCGCGCGCCTGTTCGTCGCGATCGGCTGCCTCGTGCTCGCGATCCTCCCCGCGCGGATGTACCTCTCGGAGCGGCCGCTGCGTGACAGCGCGCGAGCGTTCGCCAGCGGCGACTGCGCGACGGCGGTGGACCGCGCGCTGGACTCGACCGTCGCGCTCGCGGCGCGGCCGGAGCCGTTCATCCTGCTCGGCTACTGCGACGTGCGGCTGGGCCGAAGCGATCTCGCGCTGCGCGCGATGCGCAACGCCGTGAGCAGGGACCCCGGCAACTGGGAGGGGCATTACGGGCTCGCGCTCGCGCGCGCGGCGGCGGGCGCGGACCCGCGGCCCTCGCTTCGCATCGCGCGGCGGCTGAACCCCCGCGAGCCGCTCGTGCCGAGCACGATGCGCCTGCTCGGCGACGACCCCCGGCAGTGGAGGACTGCGGCACTGCGGGCCCGCCTGCCGACCGACTGAGTCCTCGCCTGCCGGCGTTCGTGCCGGTGCGGGCCTGCCTATCCCGAGTCGTCGAACGTCTCGGGCGGCGGCGGCGGCGCTGCCACGGCGGGGCTAGCGGGAGCCGCGCGACGCGCGGCGACGGGCGCCGGCGGGCGGGGCGCGGTCGCCTGCGGCGACGATCGAGGCGACGCCGCGGCCACGGGCAGGCGCCGGACGGCGGCCGGGCTGGTCCGGGCAGCGGTGCGGGCGCGCGCCCGGCGGGCGGCCGTGCGGGCGCGCACCCTGCTCGCGCGGGCGCTGCGGGCAGCGGCAGGCCCGGCGGCGGCGGCGACGGCGCCGCTGGATCGGAGGGCTGCGACGTCCGCGCGGCGAGCCTCTGACGCGGCGAGGTAGTGGCGCGCGTCGGAGGGCGCCTCGTTCGACAGCAGCCTCGCGGAGGCCGCGGGCGAACCGGTGCCGCGGTTCTCGTCGCCGCCCGCCGATCCGCGCACGAACAGCGCGCCGTTCCAGGCGATCACGATGCCGACAGCGCCGACGAGCAGGGGGTTGAGTTTGCGGTCTACGCGCGACATTCGGGCGTGCTGCGAGAGCAGGCGCAGCGAGCAGGATCTCGAGATCGGAGTCTCCACGAGATCGCCTCCATGCGCCAGTCCGTACGGCTGGTTCGCGACCACGAACTGCTCGCGGCGCACCATCCGAGCTCCACGCGCGGCGCATGAGCGTTCCGTGAGAGCTCGCCGCGGGCGCGCCCGCCGCGACCGGCCTGTCATAGGTTCGGGGTCATGTCGCGTCTTCTCCTCCACCTCGCCGCGCTCGCGCTCGCAATGCAGATCGCGGCGCCCGCCTCGGCCCAGACGACCAACCCGTCGCCTCCCGGCGTGAGCACCAGCGCGGCGACGAACGTGACGCGCACCACCGCGACGATCCCCGCGCGCGTCGACGCCAACGGCGCGGCGACGACCTATCACGTCCAGTACGGCACGACGGACTCCTACGGCCTGCGGACGGCGACCGCGAACGCCGGCGCGGGGAGCGATCCGGTCGCCGTCACCGTCGCGCTCGCCGCGCTGACCCCCGGTACGACCTATCACTTCCGCCTCGTCGCGACGAACGCCGCCGGCATCAGCCGCAGCGCCGACCGCACGCTGCGGACGGCCGCTCCGCCACGGCCGGTCGTGACGATCGGCGGCGCGGGCAGCCTGCAGCCGAACACGGTCACGGTGACCGGCTCGGTCAACCCGCGCGGCGCGGCGACCCGCTACCGCTTCGAGTACGGCCGCGGCACGCGGCTGAACCTGCGGACGACGCTGACACCGCTCGGAGCGGGCGCCGCCCCCGTACCGGTGTCGGCGACGCTCGGCGTGGCACCGGGGCGCAGGTACAGCTACCGGCTCGTGGCGACGAACTCGGCGGGCACCGCGCGCAGCGCGCGGCGCACGTTCGTGTCACCGGCCTCCTGCGCCACGCGCCACAGCTCCAAGCTCTCGCTTGCGCGGGCGACGCCGACGAGCAGCGCGATCGACGTCCTGGCGCCGATCACCAGGCGCGCCTCGGCGCGTGCGAGCGTCGAGTACCACGCGGCGCAGCAGCGCACCCGCTTCACCGTGCCGATCAACTCCTCGGCCGGCTGGATCCGCTTCCGCCGCTCGGTCACCGCCGCGCAGGCGCGGCTGGGCACCGGCATCCTGACGCTGCGCTACCCGGGCGACGCCGACACCCGCCCGCAGACGGTGCGCCTGCGGGCGGCCGCCAACAAGGCGCGGCTTGACCTCGCGCGGCCGCAGATCGTCAACGGCAGCATCGTGGCCGCGGGAACGGTCAGCGGCGAGGCGCGCGGCGTCGTGCGCCTGCAGCTCGAGTACCAGGTCAACTGCGTCATCCGCGTGCTGCACTTCCGGGCGACGATCAGCGGCGGGCGCTGGATCGTCAGCCAGCCGCTCGGACCGCAGACGCTCAACGAGATCGCGGCGCGCACGGGCGCCCTGCACTCCTACACGCTGTTCACGGGCTACCTGCCCGCTCGCATGCGCGGCGAGATGCGCGCCTTCCAGGTGCTCGGCGATCGCTGACCCAACGCCCGTGGTCGACCCGCTGCTCGCTGTCGTGCGTCACTGACCAGCCGTCGAGATCGCAGCACTTGCGCCGGATGAACTGTGCAAGTTCGACGCGCGACAACAAGCGCCGGGTAATTGGTGTGTCATCCGCAAGGCAGTGTTAGTCAGTGCCTGGCCATGTAGGCAGGCGCGGGTGGCGGAGGGTCCCACAGAGTGCTCCGCGGCGAACGCCCAGACGTTTTGGCGTAACGAGCTACGAGGAGACCCGAATGTCTTTGTTGAACCGCCGCTCGCGCGGCTGCCGTCGCGCAACGTCCCCGACCCCAGGGACGCTTCGCGCACATCGCGCGCTGATCGCCGCCGCGGCGCTCGTGCCGGCGCTCGCCGGCGTCGGTCCGGCAACCGCCGGCGCAGCGGTCGGGGGCGGCGCCTACGGCATCAGGGCGAACGTCAATGTCCTGCTCGCGCCGATCACGGTCGGGGCGGTGCCGTCGGTCGCGCTGCCGGCCGAGGGTGGCGGCCCGTTCACCGAGTCGCTGGTGTCGGCGAACCTCGCCGGGCTCGCACCGGTGCAGGCCGTGAAGGTCAGCACGCAGGGCAACTCGGGCCGCGGCACGATGCAGAGCTCGGCGATGGTGGCCGATCTCTCCGTCGCCGCCCTGGTGACCATCTCGGTGGCGCGCAGCTCGTGCTCGGCGCGGGCGGGCAGCGCCGAGGGATCGGCCTCGGTCGCCGGCCTCGTCGTCGCCGGCATCCCGGTCTCGACGATCGACGCCGGGCCGAACACGTCGATCACGCTGCCGGTCGGGCAGGTCATCGTCAACGAGCAGCGCACGTCGGGCTCGCAGCTCACGGTCAACGCCGTGCGCATCGTCCTCGAAGCCCCCTTCGCGACGGGCGCGATCGTGATCGCGCAGTCGCGGTGCGCCGTCAGCGAGGCCGCGCGGACGCGCAGCAGGAGGGCGCGCAGCGCACGGAGAGCGCGCAGCAGGAAGGCGAGCGCCCGCGCCAAGAGGGCGGCGAGCGCCCGCGCCAAGAGGGCGGCGAGCGCGCGCGCCAAGAGGGCGCCGCGCGCCGCGCGCAGGAGCGCCCGGGCATGAGCCGGCGCGGCGCGTCCGCGGCTCTCGCGCTGGCGATGCTGGCGGTCGCGCCGGCGATGGCGCACGCCGCCGGTGACCCGTTGCGCGATCGCCAGTGGAACCTCGAGGCGATCAACACCGCGCCCGCGCATCACGTCACGACGGGCAGCGGCGCGATCGTCGCCGTGATCGACAGCGGCGTCGACGGGTCGCATCCCGACCTCGCCGGCGGCGTCATCGCCGGCCCCGATTTCATCGACGGCGACCGCGTGCCCGACGACCAGCACGGCCACGGGACGAACGTCGCCGGCATCATCGCCGCGCGGGCCGGCAACGGCATCGGGATCGCGAGCGTCGCCCCGGCCGCGCGAATCCTGGCGATCCGCGTGCTCGACGCCAACAACAGCGGCGACACCGATCAGGAGGCCGCCGGCATCGACGCCGCAGTCGCCGGGGGCGCGCACGTCATCAACCTGTCGCTGTCGGGCGGCCCGAACGTCGTGACGCAGGTGCTGCCCGACAGCAGGCTCGTGCAGTCGATCGACCGAGCGGTGCGTGCCGGGGTCGTGGTCGTCGCCGCCGCCGGCAACGACGGCGTTCCGCTCTGCGCGCAGCCGTTGCTGGCGACGAAGATCCTCTGCGTCGGTGCCGTCAACCGGGCCCGCAGCCGCTCGACGTACTCCAACTACGCCGTGCGCGTCGACCTCGTCGCCCCCGGCGGCGAGCGGCGCGTCGGCGAGGCGATCCTCTCGACGCAGCTGGGAGGGGGCTTCGCTGCGATGGCCGGGACGTCGCAGGCGACGCCTCACGTCGCGGGCGCCGCCGCCCTGCTGGTCTCGCTCGGGCTGCGCGGGCGCGCCGTCATCGACCGCCTCGAGCGGACGGCGACGCCGCTCGACGGCTCCGCCCAGCTCGGCCACGGCCTGTTGAACATCGGCGCGGCGGTCGCCGGCCTGCCTGCGGCGTCACAGCCGGCGGCGGCGCCCGCCGTCCTCACCGCCCGCGTCGCCAAGCGCGTCCGGCACTCGACGGCGCGCCGCAGGGGTGTCCCGGTCGTCTGCACGCGCCCGACGGCGGGCGCCTGCACGGTGCGCGTGACGCGCGACGGCCGCCTGCTCGCACGCGGGTCGCGGCGCGTCCGGGCGGGCGTCGCGTCGAGGGTCAACGCGAAGCTGACGCGGCGCGGGCGGCGCGCCCTCGGTCGCAGGGCGAAGCTCGGCGTTCGCATCCGCGTCACGGCGCGCGGCTTCCGGGCGGTCAGCCTGCGGACGACGCTCGTGCGCTGATCGCGCCCGCGCTGCCGAGCATCGACGATCCGCTCACGCGCCGCCCGCGAGCGCGGCCAGGAACTCCGCGCGCGTGCGCTCGGTGAGCTGCCGGGCGCGCTGCGCGGATGCGCGCGCGGCGGCACGGCCGGCATCGCTCAGGCAGAAGTCGTAGAGCTCCGCCATCCGCTCCGGCGTCGCCTCGTCGGCGCTCAGCGCGCCGGGCCAGCCGATCGTCCGCGCCTGGGCGAGGATCTTCGCTCCGCCGCGGACGGGATCGACGGCGAGCGCCGGCACGCCGTGCTTGAGCGCCAGCACCAGCCCGTGCATCCGCGTGGTGACCATCGCGTCGAGCCGGCGGATCAGCATCTCGACGTCGACGGGGCGGCGAAAGCGCTGCTCGAGGCGCGTGTCGATCTGCACGAAGCCATGCTCCTGGCGCGCGGCGACGATGTCCTCGACCGCGGCGCGCGCCACGCCCTGCAGGTCGCGCCCCGGATACTCCGGTGGGTAGGGCTCGACGAAGGAGACGCCGATCAGCGGGACGCTCGCCGTCGGCGCCGCGAACGCGAGGTCCGGTCGCGCCGCGCGATCGCTGTCGCGCTCGATGACGACGTCGAACGGGTTCCAGGCCGCCAGCGGCTCGATCATCGAGACGTCGACGGCGAGATGGCGGCTGTCGGGAAAGCGTTCGAGCAGCTCGTCGATCGTCGACTCGGGCAGCATCGGCCCGCAGACGAAGACGACGTCGCGGTAGCGCGCCGGGTCGACGCGCAGGAAGTCCACGCCGCCGAGCAGCGGTCCCGATCGAGCGACGTCGTAGACGCGGCCGGCCTCGTCGAGCCAGCGGCAGACGACGTCGGCGGCCAGCACGTCGCCGACGGTCGCGCTGCAGTTCGGCCAGCTGAACCAGCCGGTCACGAGCACGTCCGAGCCCGGCCGCTCGCCGACGGTCGCCGCCGACGGCGATCGCGGCAGCCGCGCCGTGACGGCGCGGACCCGGCGCCGCGCGAGGCGGGCCATGCGGCGCGCGCCCGGGTGCATCACGAGACGGTTGCGAAGCGCGGAGACGACCACCGGGAGGCGCATTATCGAGCAGACCCGGTCGCGGCTGGCAGGATCTGGCGATGCAGCGCTCCCGGCCCGGCGTGATCAGCGAGGCGCGGCGCCTGCGACGCAACGCGACGAGCGCGTATGCCAACCGCGCGCTGATGGTGCTCAGCGTCCTGCTGCTGACGCCGTACCTCTTCGCGAAGCTCGGTCTGGCCGGGTTCGGCGCCTGGAGCGTGATGTTCACCGTCGTCACGGTCTTCAACCTCTTCGAGGTCGGCTTCCTGACCGGCGTGACGACGACGGTCGCGCGCCTGGAGGGCGCGCGCCGCACCGACGGGATCGGAGCGGTCGTCCGCGCGGGCGCGCTGCTGATGGCGTTCCTGGGGCTGCTCGCGCTCGCGGTCGCCGCGGCGGTCGCGTTCGCCGCCGACGGGCTGGCCGCCGAGGACGACCGCGCGGCATTTCGCGACGGGCTGGTCGTGCTCGGCGGCGCGATGCTCGTGCGCCTGCCGTGCGCCGCGTTCGGCGCGGCGCTGCAGGGACGCCAGCGCTATGACCTGTTCAACGCGGCCGAGGCGCTGGCGATCGCCGGCTTCGCGGTCGGCGCCGTCGTCGCCCTCGAGAGCGGCGGCGGACTCGTCGCGCTGGCCGTCGCTCAGGCGCTCGCGCTCGTCGCCGGCGGGCTGCTGTTCGTCGTCCTGCTGTACCGCGCTTCGCCCGGCCTGTCGCTGCGTGGCCGCGGCGCGCCGATGCGCGGCCTCGCCGGCTTCGGCTCGTGGACGCTGCTGGCGGGCGGGATGTCGTTCGTCGCCGAGCGGATGGACACCGTCGTCGTCGCAGCCGTGCGCGGCGCGGCGGCGGCGGGCCCGTACGCCGCGGCGCAGAAGCTGCGCAGCGGCCTGCAGAGCCTGACGCTGCCGATCCTCGGACTGCTGCTGCCGATGGTCTCCGAGCTCGATGCCGCCGGGCGCCGCGACGAGGTCGCGCGCCGGCTCGTGCTCGCCACGCGCGTGGCGCTGCAGGCCACGCTGCCCGTGGCGGCCGCCCTGGCGCTGTTCGCGGCCGACTTCATCGGCGTCTGGCTGGGCTCGTCGGCGCCCGCCTCGACGGCCAGCATCGTCGCCGTGCTGATGGCCGTCGAGGTCCTCGCGCTGCTCTCGACGCCGTCGCACTACGTCCTGGTCGGGCTCGGCCGCGTGCGCGTCATCGGGATCCTCGGCCTCGTCGACGCGCCGCTGAACCTGACGCTGTCGATCATCCTCGTCTCCGAGCACGGCGCGATCGGCGCCGCATGGGCGACCCTGCTGACGAGCTCGCTGCTCGGCGTCGTCGTCAAGGTCCCGCTCGCCGCGCGCGCGTCGGGCGCCACCCGCCGGCGCGTCGCCGGCGGGGCGCTGACGCCGGCGCTGGTCGCGTCGCTGCCGGCGCTCGCCGCGATGGTCGCGATCCGCCTCGCGCTCGACGAGGGGCTCGTGCGGCTGGCGCTCGGCGTGACGGCGGGGGTGGGCATCGCGGCGGCGGTCGCGATCTGGCAGATCGGGCCCGGCCGGCTGCGCGAGGTCGCCGGGGCGCTGCGGTCGCCGCCCGATCTCGGCGCCCTCGAGGCGGTCCCCGGCGCCGCGCCCGGAGGCTTCGCAGGGCCCGCCGCGCCGTAGCCGCCCCGACGTTTTCCCGGCTTGTCGCCCCCGATGGCGCGGATAGACTCGCCGGCGGGGCCGTGACAGCGGTAGGAGGTCGGCGTGTCGAGCGCGAGCAGGCGCGGAGGGAGATTTCGTCGTTCGCAGGGCTCGGCGTCTCTGGCCCGGCGTGCCGTCACCGGCATCGTGCCGGGCGATCATGTCTGCGCGAGCTTCGGCTCCGACGAGCAGCACGAGGCGCTCGTCGGACGCTACGCGCGCGAGGCGCTGCGCCGCGGCGAGCGCTTCCTGTATCTCGCGCACGCGAGCACCAGCGCGCGGATCGGCGCGATCCTCGAGCACGAGGGGCTCGACGTCGAGGCGGGGCTCGCGCTCGGCCAGATCGAGATCCGGCAACTGGGCCACGGCCGCGACGCGATCGGCGGCGAGCAGATCGTCGCCGCGCTGCAGGCCGACCGGCGCTCCGCGCTGCGCGACGGCTACAGCGCGCTGTGCACCGCCTCGGAGATGAGCTGGGCGCTCGCCCGGCCGCAGCGGCTCGACGCGGTCGTGCGCTACGAGCACGCCGTCGACCGCGTGTTCGCGGGCGCCGTCGTCGCCGGCATCTGCCAGTACGACCGCCGGCTGTTCGCGCCCGAGACGCTCGAGCGGCTGGTGTCGACGCACGGCTTCCAGATCTGCACCGACGCGCGGATCGCGACCACGGCGAGGCGGCGCCTGACGATCTCCGAGCAGGACGACGGCGCGATCGCGCTGTCGGGGGCGCTTGACATCGACTCCGCCGACTACCTCGCGACGCGGCTGGCCGAGGTCGGCGGCGAGCGCGACCTCGTGCTGCTGACCTCCGGCCTGGGCTTCGCCGACGTCACGGGTTGCCGCGCGCTCGTCCAGGCGGCGGCACAGCTCGGAGGCGGCCGCCGGCTCGTGCTGCCGGAGGCGTCCGAGCCGCTCGTGCGCGTGCTCGAGCTGTGCGGCTGGTCGTCGCACGGCAGCCTGATGCTCGTCTGAACGGCGCGGCGCGCTGCACCGTTTACCCTGGTCGCTCGTGCCGCGCGCCATCGTCACAGGTTCGGGTGGGCTCGTGGGGTCGGAGGCGGTCCGTCACCTCGTGCAGGCGGGGCTGGACGTCACCGGCCTGGACAACGACAGCCGCGCCACGTTCTTCGGTGAAGAGGCGTCGACGTCGCCTGTGACACAGAGCCTGCTCGAGCGGTATCCGAGCGAATTTCAGTGGCTCGACGTCGACATCCGCGATGCCGGCGGCGTGCGCCGGGCCGTCGCCCGCGGCGCGCGCCC
>JBKHXR010000031.1:0-16486 GCA_046565905.1 Thermoleophilia bacterium
CAGGTGACCGCCGACGCCGCTGCCCGCAAGGGCATCGAGCAGGGCCTGCAGAAGGTCGAGGTCTTCGTCAAGGGCCCGGGCTCGGGCCGCGAGACGGCGATCCGCTCGCTCCAGGCCGCCGGCCTCCAGGTGACGACCGTGAAGGACGTCTCGCCCCAGGCCCACAACGGCTGCCGTCCCCGCAAGCGGAGGAGGGTCTAGTCATGGCGCGCGATACCGGTGCCCAGTGCAAGCAGTGCCGCCGCGAGGGCCAGAAGCTCTTCCTGAAGGGTGAGCGCTGCCTGACCGACAAGTGCGGCGTCGAGCGCCGCGCCTACCCGCCGGGCGACCACGGTCGCGGCCGGCAGAAGCAGTCCGAGTACCGCGTCCAGCTGCGCGAGAAGCAGAAGGCGCGGCGCTACTACGGCGTGCTCGAGAAGCAGTTTCGCATCTACTACGACAAGGCCTCCCGGCAGGACGGCATCACGGGCGAGAACCTGCTCGCGATCCTCGAGTCGCGGTTGGACAACGTGCTCGTGCGGCTCGGATTCGCCGGTTCGCGGCGCCAGGCGCGCCAGTTCATCCGCCACGGGCACTGGCACGTCAACGGTCGCCGCGTCGACATCCCGAGCTTTCAGGTGAGCGAGGGCGACGTCATCTCGGTCAAGGCCGGCACGCCCGTCGAGCCGCTGATCCGCGATGCCACCGAGCTCACCGCCCAGGTTCCCGCCTGGCTGCAGGCCGACCATGACTCCCTGACCGCGAAGGTGCTGCGCAAGCCCGAGCGCCGGGAGATCGCTGCTCCCGTTCAGGAGCAGCTCATCGTCGAGCTGTACTCGAAGTAGCCCGAACTTTGCGCCGCGTTTGCGCTCGTGCGCGCACGAATTGCCGCGCAGCAGCGCCCCAAGTGACACCCCGACGTTAGGACCCTGATGCTCGACTTCCAAGTCCCCCGGATCACCAGTGAGACGGTCGAGGAGAACCGTGGCTCGTTCACCATCGAGCCACTCGACCGTGGTTTCGGCTACACGTTCGGCAACTCGCTGCGGCGGGTCCTGCTGAGCTCGCTCGCCGGCGCCGCTGTCACCAGCGTGCGCATCGAGGGGGTCGCCCACGAGTTCTCGACGATCAAGGGCGTCAAGGAGGACGTCACCGACATCGTCCTGAACCTCAAGGGCATCGTCTGCCGCATGCACTCCGACGCGACCGAGGTCGAGGCCCCGCTCGTCGTCACCGGTCCCGGCGAGATCACCGCGCGCGACATCGACCTGCCCTCCGGCGTCGAGGTGCTCAATCCCGACGTCCATATCGCGACGCTCGAGAAGAAGACCAAGCTCGAGCTGTACCTCACGGTCGGCCGCGGGCGCGGCTACCGCCAGTCCGACGACAACAAGTCACCCGACCAGCCGATCGGCGTCATCCCGATCGACTCGATCTTCTCGCCCGTGCGGCGCGTCGCCTATGGCGTCGAGCCCGCCCGCGTGGGGCAGCGCACCGACTACGACAAGCTCACGCTCGACATCGAGACCGACGGGTCGATCGACCCGCAGGCCGCGCTGCGCGAGGCGGCGGAGATCCTCATCGCCCAGCTGGCGATCTTCACCGACGCCGACCGCATCGAGGAGCTGCGCGCCGGCCCCGGCGGCCAGCTCGAGGGGTCCAACGGCCACGGCACGCTCGCGGGCGCTGCCGGCGGCGGCGCCTCGGCCGGCCCGATGCACGACATCCTGATCGAGGAGCTCGAGCTCGGCGTGCGGTCCTACAACTGCCTCAAGCGTGCGGGCATCCAGACCGTCGGCGACCTGATCTCGAAGTCCGAGGGGGAGCTCAACGCGATCCCGAACTTCGGCAAGAAGTCGATCGACGAGGTGATCGAGACGCTGCACAACCGCGGGCTCGATCTCCGCGGCGACTGAACTAGACTGCCTCTCCGCTGATGCGCCACCAGAAGACACGCAACAAGCTCAGCCGCGACGCGGCCCATCGCAAGGCGCTGCTGATGAACCTCTGCAAGGAGGTCATCGAGCACGAGCGGATCAAGACGTCCGAGGCCAAGGCCAAGGCCGTCAAGCCCGAGCTCGAGAAGCTCATCACGCTCGCCAAGCGCGGTGACCTGCACGCCCGCCGGCAGGCGCTCTCGACGCTCGGGCAGGACAAGTTCGTCGTGCACACGCTGTTCGCCGAGGTCGCGCCGCGCTATGCGGGGCGGTCGGGCGGATACACGCGGATCCTCAAGCTGGGCCCGCGGCGGTCGGATTCGACCGAGATGGTCTACCTCGAGCTCGTCTGAGCCGGCGGATACCGCCGCCGGCCCGGGGAAGGGCCGATCCGGCCGCCTGGGGTGATTTCCGCCCCGACTCGTCCACCGCCCGCCCGGCGCTCGCCGTGGTGCCTGGCCCTCCATCCGCGCCAAGCCTCGCCGACGGGCGATCGGCAGCCGCGAATGAGCCGCCGCTAGTCGTGGGAGCGGGTGACGCAGAGCATGCGCGCGAACTCGCGCCAGCTCGGCTCGGGGCGCAGCTCGGCGAACGGCGCGCCCGGCTGCAGGTAGCTGTCGCGCAGCCAGGCGCTGAAGGAATCCATGAACGATCCGATGTCGTCGTGCGTCCAGCGCGTTGTCTCGTCGCTGCCGCGCGCGGCCTCGAACTCGTCGCTGAGCAGCCGCAGGTACTCGGCGAAGTCCTCGAGCGTGTCGACGGCTTCCCAGTTGTCGGCATCGCGCGGCACGGCCATGGCCTGGCACGGTATCCGACGACGTAGGGTGCCGTGCATGACGAGCCGGATCCTGCTCGAGTACGACGGGACGTGCTTCTCGGGCTGGGCGCGCCAGCCGGGC
The DNA here is from genome assembly GCA_046565905.1 of Thermoleophilia bacterium. GTDB lineage: Bacteria > Actinomycetota > Thermoleophilia > Solirubrobacterales > Solirubrobacteraceae > CADCVQ01. The sequence continues at coordinate 2,816 of JBKHXR010000031.1, forward strand.
AGGCGGACGGTGCAGGAGGAGGTCGAGAAGGCGCTCTCGACGATTCTGCGCGAGGACGTCGCGCTGACCGTCGCCGGACGCACCGACCGCGGCGTCCACGCCTGGGGTCAGGTCTGCTCCTACGCGCACGAGGCGGTCGATCCGCAGCGTCTCAACGCGCTGCTGCCGCGCGACGTCGCGGTGCTGGACTGCAATCCCGCGCCGGACGGCTTCAGCGCGCGTCACGACGCGATCTCGCGGACGTACTGCTACCGCGTGCTGCATCGCCGCGCGCGCTCTGTGTGGCACGAGAACCGGGCGCTGTGGCATGGCCGGCAGCTCGACCTGGTGGCGCTGCAGCAGTGTGCGGCGGCGCTCGCCGGCACACACGACTTCACGGCGTTCACGCCGGCCGACAGCTACCACACGCGCTTCGAGCGCACGGTGCTGGGCGCCGAGTGGCGCGCCGCCGGCGATCTGCTCGAGTTCTGGATCACGGCCGACACGTTCATGCGCCAGATGAACCGGATCCTCGTCGGAACGATGCTCGAGGTCGCGACCGCCCGGCGCGCGCCGGCCGACTTCGTCGCGCTGCTCGACGGCGCGCCGCGCAGCCGCGCGGGCCGGACGGCGCCACCGCACGGCCTGGCGCTGGCCGCCGTCGGCTACCCACCGGCCCCTGACTATCCTCGATCACCGGCATGAAGGTGCTGCTCACCAACGACGACGGGATCGAGGCGCAGGGGCTGCAGACGCTGCGCCGCGCGCTGCTGCGCGTCCCCGGGATCGACCTGGTCGTCATCGCGCCCGACGGCAACCGCTCGGCGATGGCACGGTCGATCACGACGATGCGCCCGCTGTGGGTCGAGGAGATCGCGTTCGCGGACGGCACCGTCGGCTACGCGACCGACGGCACTCCGGTCGACTGCGTGCGGCTCGCCAACCTCGGCCTCGTCGACGGGTTCAAGGCCGAGCTGATCGTCTCGGGGATCAACCACGGCGCGAACCTCGGCGACGACATCACCTACTCGGGGACCGTCGCCGCAGCGCTCGAGGGGGTGATCCTCGGGCTGCCGGCGATCGCCGTCTCACAGCAGTCCGCCGCCCGCGAGATGGACTTCCGCGGATCGGACAGCTTCGACTTCGACGAGGGCGCGCGGTTCATCGCGCGCGTCGTCGAGGAGATCGACGACGTGCCGCTGCCGACCGGCACGCTGCTGAACGTCAACTGCCCGGCCGGTGACGCGGCGGGCGTGCAGGTCACCCGCCTGGGCAAGCGGATCTACCGCGACGAGCTGACCCTGACGGACCCCGAGCCCGAGCCCGGCTCAGCCGAGGCGCGCGGGCGCCGCCGGCGCTACTGGGTCTACGGTCGCGACCACGGCTTCCACGACGAGCCGGGCACCGACCTCGCCGCCGTCGCCGCCGGCGACATCGCCGTGACGCCGCTGCATTTCGACCTCACCGACTCGGCGGGGATGGACGCGCTCGAGCGCCATGACCTGGCGCGCCTGCTCGCCCCGGCAACCAAGGAGGTCGAGTGACGCAGGACGCCGCGCAGCGCGCCGCCGCGCTGCGCTCCGAGCTGCACCACCACGGCTATCGCTACTACGTCCTCGACGACCCGGAGATCGGCGACGACGACTACGACAGGCTGCTCGACGAGCTGCGCGCGATCGAGGCGGCGAATCCCGAGCTCGTCACGCCCGACTCGCCGACCCAGCGGATCGGCGGCGAGCCCGTCTCCTCGCTGCCGAAGGTGCAGCACGAGGTCCCGATGCTGTCGCTCGCCAACGCGCGCTCGGAGGAGGAGCTGCGCGGCTGGGTCGCGCGCATGCGCGCGCACCTCGCGCGCGAGGGCATCGACGACCCGCCGTTTCAGTTCGTCGCCGAGCCGAAGATCGACGGCCTCGCGATCTCCCTGCGCTACGAGGACGGCGTGTTCGTGCAGGGCGCCACGCGCGGCAATGGCGAGATCGGCGAGGACGTCACGCACAACCTGCGCACGATCCCGACGATCCCGCTGAAGGTCGACGGCGCGCCGCCCGTGCTCGAGGTGCGGGGCGAGATCTACATGTCGCTGAAGGACTTCGCCGGCCTCAACGAGCGCCGCGCAGAGGCCGGCCTGTCGACCTTCATGAACCCGCGCAACGCCGCCGCCGGGACGATCCGCCAGCTCGACCCCCGGCTCGCGCGCGAGCGGCCGCTGTCGATGTGGTGCTACGGCCTCGGGCGCGTCGACGGGATCGCGCTCGAGGGGCACTGGGAGGCGCTCGAGTGGCTGCGCGAGCACGGCTTTCGCGTCAACGCCGACGTGAAGCTGCTCGACGGCGAGGAGGACGTCATCCGGCAGTGCCTCGCGTGGCAGGAGCGGCGCGGCACGCTGGACTTCGAGATCGACGGCGTCGTCGTGAAGGTGTCCGACCTCGAGCTTCAGCGGCGCCTCGGCGTCGTGGGACGCGACCCGCGCTGGGCGATCGCCTGGAAGTTCCCGCCGACCACGAAGGTCACGACGCTGCGCGACGTCATGTGGAACGTCGGCAAGTTCGGCGACCTGCACCCCTTCGCCGTGCTCGAGCCCGTCCACGTCGGCGGCGTGACGGTCAAGCTCGCGACGCTGCACAACGAGGAGGACCTCGCGCGAAAGGATCTGCGCGTCGGCGACGAGGTCATCGTGCTGCGGGCCGGCGACGTCATCCCGCAGGTGCTCTCACCCGCGCCGCATGCCACCGAGCGGGCGGACCGCGCCGACCCACCGCGCCCGCCGGCGCGCTGCCCGAGCTGCGGCACGCCGACGGTCAAGCCGGAGGAATCGGTGTTCACGATGTGCCCCAACCGGCTGTGCCCCGGCCGCCAGTGGCAGCAGCTCAAGCACTTCGTCTCGCGCGGTGCGATGGACATCGACGGCCTCGGCGAGAAGCAGGTCGCGCAGCTGCAGCAGGCCGGCCTCGTGCGGACCGCGGCCGACTTCTACCGGCTGACCGCCGAGCAGCTCATGCAGCTCGATCGCTACGGCGAGATCTCCGCGGCGCGCACCGTGCAGAACATCGCCGAGTCCAAGGGGCGCCCGCTCGGCCGGCTGCTGTTCGCGATCGGTCTCGAGGAGGTCGGCTTCGTCACCGGCCGCAACCTCGCGCAGCGCTTCCGCTCGATCGACGCGCTGCTGGCGGCTGGCGCGGAGGAGATCGAGCAGACGCCGGGCGTCGGGCCGAAGATGGCGCAGAGGATCTGCGAGCAGCTCGCCGATCCGCACATGCGCGAGCTCGTCGAGGACCTGCGCTCCGTCGGCGTGAGCATGCAGCTCGAAGGGCCGCCCCCGGGCGAGGGCCCGCTCGCCGGCAAGACGTTCGTGCTCACGGGCTCGCTGCCGCAGCTCACGCGCGAGGAGGCGACGGCGCGGATCGAGGCCGCCGGCGGGCGCGTCACGTCGAGCGTGTCGAAGAAGACCGACTACGTCGTCGCCGGCGCTTCGCCGGGCTCGAAGCTCGAGAAGGCCGAGCGCCTGAACGTCGCGGTCCTCGACGAGCGGGGGCTGCTTGGCCTGCTGCCCGCCGCAGCCCCGCCTGCGAGCGACCTGCCGCCGACCCGGACGTGAGCTCACGAGCGGCCCCGCACCGGGGATGGACGGCTACGACGCCGGCTGCGGCACCGTTCCGCCCTCCTTCGGCGTTCTCTGCGGAGCGCTGCTCAGGCGGGCGATCGCCGCGGCGATGCGATCCTCGCGCGCCTTGGCGGCCCAGGTGTCGGCGCGGTTGAACAGCAGCGCGAAGCCGATGTCGCGCCCGCCTGCGGCGAGGCAGTAGCCGGCCAACGCGCTGACGCCGCGCAGGGTCCCCGTCTTGACGTGGCAGCGCCGCGCCGCCGGCGTCGACCGCATCCGCCTGCGCACGGTGCCGCTGACGCCGGCCACCGCAAGCGAATCGCGGAAGCTCGCCGCGACGTCCTGGTTTCGCATCCGCTCGAGCAGCCGCACGACCTGGCGCGGCGTCGCGCGGTTGGAGCGCGACAGCCCGGAGCCGTCGACGATCCGCGGCCGCACGCCGAAGTCGTCGAGCGTGTCGCGCACGACGCCGGCGCCCGCCGACGTCGTGCCGCTGCCTCGGTAGCGCGCGCCGAGCTCCTTGACGAGCATCTCCGCGGCGAAGTTGTTCGACGGCACGTTGACGAGGCGCGCAAGGTCCACGAGCGGCAGCGACGGGACGAAGGCGAGCGTCCTGCCCCCCGCCGGGGCGCTGCCGGACCGGCTCCTGCCGGCGACCTTCACGCCTGCAGCGCGCAGCCGGGTGGCGAACCGGCCGGCGGCGAAGGTTCCGGGATCCATGCGGGCCCGCCCGCGAAACACGCCGCGGTCATAGGCCAGCGCGCTCAGCACGCCCCCGAGGTCCCAGTCAAAGCCCTTGCAGCAGGCCGAGCGCCGGGCGTCAAACGCGCTCTCGTCACCGACGATCGAGCCTGTGATCCGCCGGATCCCCGCGGCGCGGATGGCCTGCGCGAGGCGCGCCGAGGATCCCGAGCCGTCGCCGAAGAACGGGTCGCCGCCACCGACGAGGGCGAGGTCGCCGCGCAGCACGCCGGCCTCGACGACGGTCTCCGGCGCCACCACGGCGGTTGTCTGCAGCGTCGCCGCCGGGCCGAGACGCAGCAGCGCGCTCGACGTCGTGAAGAGCTTCTCGATCGAGGCCGGGATGCGGACGCGGTTCTCGCGCAGGGCGTAGAGCTCCTCGCCGGTCTGCATGTCGCGCACGTAGGCGCCCGACGTCGGCGGCGCCTTGCGCATCTCGCGGTCGATCCTGCGCTTCAGGTCGGATTCGCTGTACGCGCTCGCCGGCGCGGCGCCGGCGAGCGCTGCGAGGAGCGCGAGCAGGCTGGCATGGACCCGTCGCATCGTCGGTAGACAACAACACGAACCGGTCGCCGATGCGGTGGCAGGCGGGCAACCCGCGCACGCGACCCACGTAGAATGCCCTGATGGGCAAGGTCGTCAAGCTGGAGCCCCAGGCGAAGGATCGCAACGGCGCCGCGGGCCGACCGCGGCCCAAGCGCTCCAAGACGGCGCTCGTGCTCGGCGGCGGCGGCTTCACCGGAGGGGTCTACGAGATCGGCGCCCTGCGCGCGCTGGACCTGCTGACGGTCAACCGCAACGTCAACGACTTCGATGTCTACGTCGGCACGAGCGCGGGGTCCTTCGTCGCGTCGATGATCGCCAACGGCCTCACGCCGGAGGAGATGATGCGCGCCGTCGACCGTCAGCGCCCGACGCCGTTTCCCGACCTCGATCTCGGCAACCTCCTGCGCCCGAACATCGCCGGGTTCGCGAAGAGCGCCGTGATGCTTCCGTTCCGCACCGCACAGCTGCTGCGCGGCATGGCGGCGCAGCTCGGTCAGGTCTCGGCGATGGATGTCGTGCTCGGGCTCGCCGAGGGCCTGCCGGCGGGCGTCTATTCCGGCGCCGGCGTCGAGCGCTACCTGCACGAGGTGCTGACGAGCGATCCCGACCGCAGCGACGATTTCCGCGTGCTCGACAAGGAGCTCTACATCACGGCGACCGATCTGGACACGTGCGAGCGGATCGTGTTCGGCACCGAGGGCTGGGACGACGTGCCGATCTCGACCGCGGTGCGCGCGTCGACCGCGCTGCCGATGGTCTACTCGCCGGTCAGGGTGCGCGACCGCGAGCTCGTCGACGGCGGGATCGTGTCGACGACGAACCTCGACATCGCCGTCAGCGCCGGAGCGAAGTTCATCGTGGTGGTCAACCCGCTCGTGCCCTACGTCAACGACTTCAAGACGAAGATCCGCACGCTCGGCGGGACACGCACGCGCCACGTCAGCGACATGGGCTTCCCGCAGATCGGCTACCAGGCCTTCAAGATGGTCGCCTACCAGCGTCTGCACGAGATTGCCCGCCAGTGGGAGCAGCGCTATCCCGGCGTCGACATCATCCTGATCGAGCCCGAGCCCGACGACGAGCTCATGTTCCAGACGCCGATCATGAACTACACGTCGCGGGTCGAGATCGCGCGCCACGGCTTTCAGTCGGTCACGACGCAGCTCGCCTTCGCGTATCCGCGATTTCGCGACATCTGCGAGCGCCACGGCATCGAGATCTCGGCGACGCGCGTGCGGAAGGTCATGAAGCACTTCGAGGCCGAGCAGGGCCGCACGCGCGCCTGGCGCAAGATCCTCGAGCAGACGACCGGCGCGCTGCTGCGCCAGTCCGGCGACCAGGTTGAGCGCGGCTGACTCGGGACGGGCCGGTCCGCAAGGACGCGCGCCCGCGGGACGCGGGCGCGATTGAAGCTCGTGTGACGGACGCCTAGAGCTTGACGGGCTCGGCGCGCTGCTCGGCGTCGAGGCTCGTGAGGAAGAGCGTCTTGTCAATCCTGCCCTGGAAGATCGGTACCCCCAGCTCCATGCACTTGGAGATCACGTCGCGACGTTCGAGGCCGGCTTCGCGAGCGAGTTCCGTGGGGGTGAGGTGATTGGGCATCGGCAGAAACCCTCCTGTGTGGTTTAGATCACCAATGTCTTGTACCACCCAGGGTGGACGGCCTCAACGGAAATCTCAGATGGGGTTCGGAACGTCGACGAACAGATGGCGGATTCCGAAGCGCTCGGACAGCAGATCGCCAAGCCTGCGCACGCCGAACGTCTCGGTCGCGTAGTGGCCGGCGGCGAGGAAGTGGATCGCCTCCTCGCGGGCGTGCGTCATGACGCGCTCCGCGGGCTCCCCGGTGAGGAACGCATCGAGCCCGGCCGAGACGGCGTCTCCGAGGTAGCCGGCGCCGGCGCCGGACACGATCGCGATCGTGCGCACGGGGTCCGGGCCGGCGAGGAAGCAGAGGGGCTCGCGGCCCGTCAGCGCCCTGACGCGCGCCACCAGCTCGTCGGATCGGATGCCGTCGCCGCCGAACCGTGCGGCGACGCCGATCGCGGCGCCGCGGTGCAGCGCGAACGGCTCGTGCGACGAGCAGCCCAGGCCGTCGGCGATCAGCGCGTTGTTGCCGACCTCCGGGTGACCGTCCAGCGGCAGGTGGTAGGCCGCCAGCGCCATCTCGTGCTCGAAGAGCAGGTGCAGGCGGCGCTTGGCGGATGCCGTCAGCGCCAGCGGAGCCCCGCTCCAGAAGAGGCCGTGATGGACGAGCACGAGGTCGGCACCGTGCTCGGCGGCGCGCTCGAACAGCTCGGCGCTCGCCGACACGCCGGTGACGACGGTTTGCACGTCGGGCGGGCCGGGGACCTGCAAGCCGTTGGGTCCGTAGTCCTGAAACGACGCGGGCGCGAGCAGCCCGTCGAGGTAGGCGATGATGTTGTCGAGCACGACCGCGAACGCTACAGTTGCCACAGCTTGCGCAGCACCCCGGCCCGGCATGACGTCGAGCGGGGCAGGCGTACAAGACGGGATGCGACAGGGAACACGATGCCTGCCCTGGCAGTAGCCACCAGGCCCACAGACGACGACACGGACGATCGCGACCTCGTCGTCGGCGTCCGCGCCGGCGACGACCGTGCCTTCGAGATCCTGTTCCAGCGCTACCAGCGGCGGATCGCGGCGTACGTGTACAGGATCGTCCGAGACCACGGCCGCGCCGAGGACATCACGCAGGAGGTCTTCATCGCCGCGCTGCGCCGCATGCGCGAGGAGACCGAGCGCGAGATCCTGTTCAAGCCGTGGATCTACGAGATCGCCAAGAACAAGTGCATCGATGCGTTTCGCCGCACGCGCAACGCGAGCGAGATCTCCTTCGACGCGCGCGACGCGATCGGCGCCGACGAGCACGGGCGGCTGGCGGAGCCCGGCGCGACGCCCGACTCGGCGATCGAGGGCAAGGTCGCGATCGACAACCTGCGCGGCGCGTTCGGCGGGCTGTCGCCGGTGCATCACCAGATCCTCGTGCTGCGCGAGCTCGAGGGCCTGTCCTACCGCGACATCGGCGAGCGGCTGGGGATGAGCAGGGCGGGTGTCGAGAGCACCCTCTTTCGCGCTCGCAAGCGGCTGAGCGAGGAGTACGAGGAGCTGATCAGCGGCGAGCGCTGCCTGCGCGTCCAGCGTACCGTCGATGCCTGCGGCGGCCGCTCGGCCGGCCTGCGCGACCAGCGGCGGATGGCGCGCCACCTGGCCCACTGCCAGGCCTGCCGCCGCTACGCCGGCCGCGCCGGCGTCGAGCTCGGGTCCCTCTCGCGCCCTGCCGCCGCTGCGGAGCGGATCGCCGGGCTGATCGCGCTGCCGTCGTTCCTGCGGCGACCCTCCGGCGACGACGACGACGCAGCGCCGCTGATCGGCCAGGGTGGTCCGCTCGACCAGTGGTCGGCGAACGTCGCGCCGATCGTCGACCCCGGGCTCGTGTCCAGCTGGACGAAGGTCGTCGCGACGGCGGCCACGGTGGCCGTCGCGGGCATCGGCGCGGGCTCCGCGCTCCCCGATCGCGTGCCGGCCGGCGGCGTGCCGTCGGCGGACGCGCGGCTCGAGCGGGCGGCGGGGGCCGGAACCGCAGGACCGGCCGGTGCGTCCGCGGCGGCCGGCGGCCGGACCGAGCGCGTGACGGCGGCCACGGCGCCGGCGGGCTTCGAAGCCCGCGCCCCGCACGCGGCTGATCGCGCCGGATCGGGCGGACGGGCTCGCGCCACGACGCCCGCCGCTCCGGCGACGCCCGCGGGGACGCGCGCGAACGCCCGCCAGGCTCCGAGCCGCGCCGTCGGGTCACGGCCCGCCGATCGGCCTGCGCTGCGTCGCGTCGCGCGGGCCGTCGCCGAGCCCCCGCCTGTCGCGCGCGATGCCGCGGCCGCCGTCGGCGGCGTGCTCGACAGCGTCGCCGCCGCCGGCGGCCAGACGGCCGCTGCCGGCAGCAGCGCCGACGACGACCGGTCTGGGCTCGTCGAGGACAACGCCGATCGCGCCAGCGCCGTCGCGGGCACGGTCGCCGAGGTCCCGACCCCTTGGGCCGCCCCGGTGTCGACGGCCCCGCCCGCCGTGACCGGACGGGTCGCTAGCGTCTCCTCCACGGTGTCCGAAGCCCCCTCAACGACCACGGCGCCGCACGACCTTGGCGGATGAGCGCGGCGACGGCGAGCTCGAGCCGTTCACGGACACCGCCCTCTACGCGCTGGGTGCCTACTTCGCCGATCGCCACCCCGAGCTGATGGACGACGTCGTGCGCCAGGCCCAGCGCATCGAGGATGCGGGCGCAGAACGCTACGCTCACAAGGAAGGCGTCTCGCTGGAGAACGCCCTGCAGACGCTCATCACGGGTCTCGCCGTGCGGTACTACCGAGCGGTGGCAGGGTCTTCGTGAGATAATCGCCGGGCATCGGGGCGTGGCGCAGCTTGGTAGCGCGCACCGTTCGGGTCGGTGAGGTCCCCGGTTCAAATCCGGGCGCCCCGATTTGTAGAGCAACAGAGAAGCAGCGCGAAGCCCCGGGAAACCACGGGAAAAGCGCCAGCGCAGAACCGAGAAACGCCGAGAAGGTGGTTGCAGGCGTTTCTCGGTTCTTCGCAGATCTATCGTGAGAGATCTCGAGGGATCCATCTCACGAGCCGCAGCGGTCGTGAGAGCGACTTTGCCAGAACCCCAAACCTGGGTCTACGGTGCCCGACCGCATGGCAGCGAAGCCCCGATTCTCGAAGCGAACGTACGACGACGACGCCCGCGCGCTCACGGTCAGCGGACTCGTCGAGATCCTCGTCGGCAAGGGCCAGCCGCGACTCCTCGCGCCGCTCCCGCAATGGGGGGACATCGTGAGCGCCGCCGCACGACCCGGCACCGGTGGGCGCCGAAAGCGCGTCGATGTCGGCTTCGAGATCGAGGCGACACGCGAGCTTCGCGAACGCTACGGCGATCCGCAGGAGATCTCGCACCGCGGCTCGCTGCTGCTCATCTGGGAGATGAACGAGAACGGCGACGGGGTCATCGGCGCGCGCCTCTCAAGCCTGGACGTCCAGAAGGGCGAGACCGCGCTGGGACAGATCCACAACGGGCTCGCGCTCGCGGCCGGCCACGGCCTCAGTCCGGCGTGTGCCGTCGTCGCGATGCGTACCAGCGGTGGCTCCGACTACGACAGCCGCGTCGACTTCACGTTCATCCGCGACTGCATCGCCGCGCGCGGCCTGCGCTGGGTTGCCTATCGCGAACCGGACCGCATCGCCCGCGAACTGCACTCCGCCCACTCCTTCTACAAGTTCCTGCGCGACACCGACACCGACCTGTACCTGTGCAGCCTCGGACGCAAAGTCGACTGGAACAACCAAGGCGACCGCCTGATGGTCGGGACGCTCGGCGTCATCGGCGAGTTCGAACGCGGCGCGATCAAAGCCCGCACGCACAACGCCATCAAGGCCCGCTGGCTCGAGGAGGGACGCGGATACCCGGGCCTCAAGCCGATCGGCTTCCGCCGCAACGCGCAGATGTACCTCGAGCAGGACCCCGAGCAGTGGCCATACGTCCTACAGGCGGCCACCATGTACTCGCGTCTACGAGCCGACGGTGGCACGAGCATCCGCGGCCTCGCAGACTTCCTGACCGAGAAGCTCGGCTTCACGATCAGCCGCGAACGCGTCCGCACGATGCTCAAGAACCCGCTCTACGTCACCGGCATGACGCACGTCACCTACGAGGGCACGGTCTACCCGCTGGAGAAGATCGAGCTGGTCGACCCGGTCCCTGTCGGGACGTTCGAGCACAATCAGGCGCTCATGGCCGCCGTCAAGGGCCGTCAGCGCAGCAACCCGCTCGGCCACTTCCTGCTCAACCGCATCGAATTCCTGCATGACGCCTGCCAGCACCACCGCGACGACGACGGCCGGCCCGTGCGGCTGCGATGCCATCGCAACTCCTACACGCATGAGAAGCGCTGCCCGCTGCCAGAATGCCGTCGCTTCGCCCTCCCGCACAAGCAAGTCGACGCCCTCGTCGTCGCGGAGCTGCTGCGGCTCTGCGAAGACCCCGACCTCCAGCGCGAATACCAAAGCCGCGCCCGCACGGACGCCGAACCCACCCCGACCGGCATCCTCAGCACGGCACAGCAGCGAAGCTTCCAGGCCCGCGTCACCGACCTGCAGCGCCAGCGCGAGGAGATCGTCCGTGGCTGGCTCGAGGACGGCGCCAACAGCCAGAACCTCAACCCGCGCTACCTCCAGGAGTCTGTCGAGCACATCGATGCCGAGATCGCACGGCTCCAACGCCAGGTCGAACTGTCCCAACGGCTCCTCGCCGGCCAGGGCAACGGACAGACGAGCGACCGCGACGAACTGCTACAGCGCGCGCGGCAGATCCTCACCGCAGAGCCACCCGACGACCCCGAACTGTGCCAACGCCGCCTGATCTTCGTTCAGCAAGCCCTCAGCAAGGTCGTCGCCCGACGCACCAAGACCGGCTTCGAAATCGAACTGCACGGCCCGCTGATCCCCGCCGACACGGCACCATTGCACTTCGACCCCCTGGAGCACGCCCGGCCCGTACTCCAGAACGGAACTGACCCGCAAGGGTTGACGACCAGTCGTTCGGCGGCGAGCTTCGGGAGCATGCGGTAGAGATAGTCCGGATGGGTGTGGCCAGTTCCGCAATCGTCATTCCGCGGGTCGCCTTGACGGCAGCCAGGCGCTTGGTCGGCACGCGTACCGCTGCCCTTGGGACGCCCACGACGGGCCACCTTCTGCGCAACGCCGGGGGCCGCCCCGGGACCTCGCCAGGCTGCTCGCTGTCGCGGGAATCCGCCGCACGGACGCGCGGAAACATCGTCAAGTGTGGTCGCCGCGGCCTGTACTCCGGGCGGACGCCGCTGGACGCGCGACGCCACGCGCGTACCCCGTGCGCCCTGTTGGCAGCTGACGTGTCTGTAGCTCACCGGCCTTCACGAGGTGCGCCAGCAGCCCGTTCAGCGTGTTGCGCCCCACCCCCGAGACCGCCGCCAACTCGGCGCTGGCGACGCCGGGGCGCTCGGCGACGGCCCGTAGGACGGCCTCCCGATTGGCGCCACGAGGCGCACGTTTGCGCGCTTTCGCCGGCGCCTTCGCGTGCGCACGCGAGCTCGCCCGCGCCGAGCTGACCGGCGGCAAGCGAGCAGCCTTGGTTGTCCGCGTGCCGAGCGCTTGCAGCGCGGCGTCCAGGCGGCGGTACTCCTCGACGACGGGACGCAACTCGCTCAGGCGCGTGCTGATCTCTCCACGGATGCGAGGATGTCCGAAGTCTCGTAGAACTTTGAACGGCGGTCCTCCCGCCCTGTCCGCTCCGATTGGGAGCGTTCGGGGCGCGAACCAAGTCCGAGAGGACAGGAGGAACCGCCATGAAGACCGTACCTGCAGCGAAGGTCGTCACGACCTTGGAGGCGGCCGAGAGTCCGCTGCCTGCGCAGATTCAAGAGGTGCTCGGCGAGCTCGTCGGCGCGGCGAGGGAGGGCTTGCTGGCGCTGAGCGTCGGTGTCGGGCTGGGCGTCGTGCACGAGTTGATGGAACTCGAGGTGACCGAGGTCGTGGGCGCGAAGGGCAAGCACGACCCCGATCGTGTCGCCAAGCGTCACGGTCATGAAGACGGCTCGATGACGTTGGGTGGCCGCCGCGTGCCTGTCCGCCGTCCGAGGATGCGCTCGGCCGACGACGAGCGTGAGCTGCCGGTCGCGACGTACGAGTACTTCGCCGACCGCGACCCGCTGACCCGCGCGGTGATGAACCGGATGCTCGCCGGCGTCTCGACACGCAAGTACGCGCGGGTCGGCGAGCCGGTCGGCGACGACGTCGAGCGGGCCGCCTCGTCGACGTCGAAGACCGCGGTCTCGGACATGTTCATCGCCAGAACCCGGACCGCGCTGGGCGAGCTCATGTCGCGCCGGCTGGACGACGTGCGCCTGGCGGTGATGATGCTCGACGGCCTGGACATCGCCGATCGCTGCCATGTCGTCGCGCTCGGGATCAGCACGGAGGGCGTGAAGATCCCGCTCGGGCTGTGGGAAGGCTCGACTGAGAACGCCACCTTGGCCCGCACGCTGCTGGCCGACCTCGTCGATCGCGGCCTGGATCCCGACCAGGCGATCCTGTTCGTCATCGACGGCGGCAAGGCGCTGCGGCGCGCGATCAAGGACGTCTTCGGCGAGCACGCCTTGGTGCATCGCTGCCATCGCCACAAAGAACGCAACGTGACCGATCTGCTGCCCGAGCGCGACCGGCCCGCGGTTCTGGCGAGGATACGCGGCGCGTGGGCGCTGACCGACGCCGAGCTTGCCCGCCAGCGCCTGGAGCTGCTCGCCTCAGAGCTCGACCGGACGTGGCCCGACGCCGCCGCGTCGCTGCGCGAGGGCCTGCACGACACGCTCACGCTGATGCGTCTGAAGATCACCGGCCAGCTCGCCAAGACGCTCTGCTCGACGAACCCGTGCGAGTCGATGATCGAGATCGTTCGCTACACCCAACGCAACGTCAAGCGCTGGCAAGACGGCGACATGCGCAAGCGCTGGACCGCCGCCGGGATGCTCGAAGCCGAGCAGCAGTTCCGGCGGATCATCGGCTACCGCGACCTCGCCAAGCTCGTCACCGCGATCGAACGCCACGGCCGGCGACCGATCCCCACCGCCGAGCGCCAGGACGCCACCGAGCCCGCTACCGTCTGACCCTCAAACCCAGGTGGATCGCCGTCAAAGTTCCACGACGATCAGGAGTGCGCCCAGACTGTTGGAGGGCGATGGATAGATAGATCGCGATTTCAA
>JBKHXR010000032.1:0-30835 GCA_046565905.1 Thermoleophilia bacterium
GCAAGGCGGTCGCCGCGGTCTCCGACGCGGTGCGCCGGTCGCGGGCGGGCATCGCCGACCCCAACCGGCCGACCGGCTCGTTCCTCTTCCTCGGTCCGACCGGCACCGGCAAGACCGAGCTCGCCAAGTCGCTCGCCGACTTCCTCTTCGACGACGAGCGCGCGAACGTGCGCATCGACATGAGCGAGTACAGCGAGAAGCACTCGGTCTCGCGGCTCGTCGGCGCCCCTCCCGGCTACGTCGGCTACGACGAGGGCGGCCAGCTGACCGAGGCCGTGCGCCGCCGGCCCTACTCCGTCGTGCTGCTCGACGAGGTCGAGAAGGCCCACAACGACGTCTTCAACACGCTGCTGCAGGTGATGGACGACGGGCGCCTGACCGACGGCAAGGGCCGCACGGTGAGCTTCAAGAACGTCGTCCTGATCATGACCTCGAACATTCCCGGCGGCCGGGAGGGCGCGGAGCTGCACTTCCGTCCCGAGTTCATCAACCGCCTCGACGACATCGTCGAGTTCGAGTCGCTCAGCCGCTCGCAGATCGGCGAGATCGTCGCGCTGCAGCTGCGCCGCGTGATCGACCGGCTGGCCGAGCGCGGGATCGCGCTCGAGCTCACGTCCGAGGCGCGGGAGCTGCTCGGCGACCTCGGCTACGACCCCGTCTACGGCGCGCGGCCGCTCAAGCGCGTGATCCAGAAGAAGCTCGTCGACCGGCTTGCGCTGGAGATGCTGCAGGGCGAGTTCGCCGACGGCGACACCGTCCGGGTGGACGCGGCCGACGGCGAGCTCGTGCTCGTCAAGGCCGCCAGCCCGGCGGACGTCGCCGCGTAGCCGGCCGCCCGCCGCCGCGTCCCGGCGGGCGCCCCAGGCGGGGGCGCCCGCGCCGCGGCGGGCATGCGATCGCGGATCCGGTTCGAACCGGCGATGACTTTCGCGAAGCCATGCGGTCTGATGTACGACCGCAGAGCCTCCCACCCCAGGGGACCCAGATGACAACGCAGGCACCACTCGCGATCGAGGCCACCGGCCTCGTGAAGTCCTTCGGCGAGACCCGCGCCGTCGACGGCGTCGATCTCGCCGTGCGCAGCGGCACGGTCTACGGCGTGCTCGGGCCCAACGGCGCCGGCAAGACGACGACGATCCGGATGCTCGCGACGCTGTTGCGGCCCGACGCCGGCTCGGCCCGCGTGCTCGGGCACGACATCGTCGACGACGCCGAGGCCGTGCGCGGGCTCGTCAGCCTGACCGGCCAGCTCGCCTCCGTCGACGAGGATCTCAGCGGTCAGGAGAACCTCGTCCTGCTCGGGCTGCTGCTCGGTCTCCGGCGCGTCGCCGCGAAGGCGCGCGCCGCCGAGCTGCTGGCGGTGTTCGGCCTCACCGACGCGGCCGGCAAGCTCGTCAAGCACTACTCGGGTGGCATGCGGCGGCGGCTGGACATCGCCGCGAGCATCGTCGTCACGCCGCGGCTGATGTTCCTCGACGAGCCGACGACCGGGCTGGACCCGCGCTCGCGCAACCAGGTCTGGGACATCGTGCGCACGCTCGTCGCCGAGGGCACGACGATCCTGCTGTGCACGCAGTACCTCGAGGAGGCCGACCAGCTCGCCGACCGGATCGCCGTGATCGACCGCGGCACGGTGATCGCCGAGGGCACGCCCGCCGAGCTGAAGGCGTCGGTCGGGTCGGGCGCGCTGCACGTGCGCCTGATCGATCCCGGGCAGCGCGCCACGGCGGCGCAGGTCCTCGAGCGCGAGCTCGGCTCGGTGCACCTCGAGGCCGATCCGGCGGGGCTCTCGGCGCCGTGCTCGGACGCCGATCGCGCCGCCGAGGCCGTCGCCGCGCTGGCGCGCGCCGACGTGCGGATCGGCGGCTTCTCGCTCGGCCAGCCGAGCCTCGACGAGGTCTTCCTCGCGCTCACCGGCCACACGGCCGAGGACCAGACGGACGGCGAGCAGGCCGGCGACCTGCAGAAGGAGAAGGCGGCATGAGCACCCAGACGACGACGCAGCCGACGAAGGCGCCGACGGCCGCCGCCGAGGAGGCGGCGATGCTGCGCCGCGCGCTCGCCTCGACGCCGCGCCCACCGCGCGCCAGCGCGCTGCAGACGGTCCTGGCCTTCGGCTGGCGCGGCATGCTCAAGGTCAAGCACGTGCCCGAGCAGCTGCTCGACGTGACGATCACGCCGGTCATGTTCGTCCTGATGTTCACCTACCTGTTCGGCGGCGCGATCGCCGGCTCGACCGGCGAGTACCTGGACTACATCCTTCCCGGCGTGCTCGTCATGTCGGTCCTCTTCACGACCGTCTACTCCGGGATCGCGCTCAACACCGACCTGACGAAGGGCGTCGTCGACCGCTTCCGCTCGCTGCCGGTCTGGCGTCCCGCGCCGCTCGTCGGCGCGCTGCTCGGCGACACGGCGCGCTATCTCGTCGGCGCGACCGTGATCGTCGTGCTCGGCCTCATCCTCGGCTTCCGGCCCGACGCCGGGATCGGCGGCGTGCTCGCCGCGATGGCGCTCGTGATCGTCTTCGCCTTCGGCCTGTCGTGGGTGTTCACGACGCTCGGCCTGCTGCTGCGCTCGCCGAGCGCGGTGATGAACGCCGGCTTCATGGGGATCTTCCCGCTGACGTTCCTCAGCAACGTCTTCGTCGATCCGGAGACGCTGCCGGCAGGGCTGAAGGCGTTCGTCGACGTCAACCCGATCTCGATCCTGTCGACGGCCTCGCGCGGGCTGATGCACGGCAACGCGGACGGCAGCGACATCCTGATCGTGCTCGCGACGGCGGCGGCGCTGACGGCGATTTTCGCGCCGCTGACGACCCGGCTGTACCGGCGCGGCTGACCGGCGTGCTCGGCCTGCCGGGGCGCGCGCGACTCGCGGCGCCGGCCGGGCGCGCTCCGCCGGCCGGGGGCGCTCCGCCGGCGAAGCGCGAGCTCGCTTGACATATACCCATATCGGAATGTAATGTTCTCGCCATGGCCCGGGCAGCAACCACGGCAGACGTGTTCAACGCGCTGGCGGAGTCCCGCCGCCGGCAGATCGTCGATCTGCTCGCCGACGGCGAGCGTCCGGTCGGCGACCTCGTGGAACAGCTCGGGCTCGGCCAGCCGCAGGTGTCCAAGCACCTGCGCGTGCTCAGGGAAGTCGGGCTGGTGGACGTGCGCGACCAGGGGCGCCGGCGGCTGTATCGCCTCAACGGCCTCGCGCTGAAGCCCGTCCACGACTGGGTCAAGGGCTACGAGCGGCTGTGGTCGCAGCGCTTCGAGCTGCTGGACGACGTCCTGGAAGACCTCGAGAAGGAGCAAGGAGATGGCAGTGGCGACTAGCGGTACGGCGAAGGTCACCCTCCCCGCCGACGATCAGATCCTCATCGAGCGCGAGTTCGCGGCACCGGCGCACCTGGTCTGGCGCGCCGTCACCGAGCCCGAGCTCGTGCGCCGGTGGTGGCACGCCGGCCGCGGCGAGATGACGGCCTGCGAGATCGACCTGCGCGTCGGCGGCGCCTGGCGGTACGCGATGCGGCCCCCCGGCGGCGAGGAGTTCGCCTTCTACGGCGAGTTCCTCGAGATCGTCCCCGAGGAGAAGATCGTCCAGACCGAGACGTTCGCGCCGTTTCCGGACGACGCGTCGACGAACACGATGACGCTGACCGAGCGCGACGGCGTCACGCTGCTGCGCACGCTGGTCAGGCACCAGACCCCGCAGGCGCGCGACATGCACGTCAACTCGGGGATGGAGGGCGGCATGCAGGACGCCTTCGACCGCCTCGAGCAGGTCGCGATCTCGCTGGCCTGATCAGCGCCCGCCCGCCGGTCGCCATCGCCCGCGCCCCAGGCGCCCGGCGATGGCGGCAGGAGCGGCTACGCGGGTCCCTTCAGATCCCACACCGGCTCGTCGCCGGGCGGCGGGTCGTAGACGCAGAAGGTGCCCGTCCGGATCGCGGCCCCGAGCCGCCGTCCGAGCACCGGGTCGTGCTCGGACAGGCGCTTCAACGCCGTCCGGATCGCGCGGGTGACGTTCAGCCGTGCGCGCTCGGCATCCGTGCGGGTCTTGCGGTCGCGGCCGTGCCCGCCGGCGGCGGCCGCGAGCTCGCGCGTGACGAAGGCGAGCTCCTCGCGCGCGCGGCCTGCGCGCTCGGGATCGCTGAAGGACTCCGCCTCCTCGATCTCCGCGTGAAGCTCGGCGAGCCGGGCGCGGTAGGCCGCCTTCGCCGCGTCGTCGAGCGCCGGCATCGGGTCGCCGCCGCCGCGCGGGCGCACGTCGACCAGATCGAGCGCGTGGAACTCGACGCGCGGCGCTGCGAGCAGGCGGGCGACGTGCTCGAGCCCCTTCGCGTGGCGCATCTGGATCTGCGCCGCGGGCGCGCCGATCGTCCAGATGTCGCCGCGGCGATAGAACGCGAGCGCGCCCAGCGCCGTCCCCGCGCGCGGCTCGTCGCCCGCCGAGCCGGAGCCCGAGCCGGGGCCCGAGTCAGGGCGTTCGAGCAGCTCGGCGAGCTCCAGGCCGATCGCGGCGATCATCGGCTCGGCGCCCCACCGGCGAGCGACCGCCAGCGCATGCTCGAGCAGCCCGATCGCCTCCGCCCTGCGGCCGGCGGCGGCCGCCGCGATCCCCGCGAAGCGCGACACGGGGCCGAGGCAGACCGCGCCGCGCCCGGCGATCACGGCACCGTGCATGTACGGCGCGAGCAGCTCGCCGAGCTCGCCGGTGCGGCCGGCGTCGCCGAGCTGCGCACCCGTCCTGATCAGCAGCGCGACGGTCGACAGCCACTCGCCGTCGCGCGGAAGCTCGGCGGCGCGGTCGCCGGTCATCGCCTCGAAGGCGCGCCGCGCGTCGTCCGTGCGCCCCAGCGCGGAGAGCGCGAACGCCGACGCCGCGCGCCACACCGCGGCGGCCGGGTAGCGGCGGCCGAGCTGCGCCAGCGACTGCTCGACCTCCGCCAGCCGCCCCTGCTCGGCGCGCAGCGCGAACAGCTGCATGGCGTAGAGCTGCGCCGCGTTCTGCGCCTGCGCGCGGCGCCCGGCGGCGAACGCGTCGCCGGCGAAGCGCTCGGCGTCGGCGTGGCGACCCTCGAGCAGCGCGCGGGTCGCCCCGAACAGCGGCACGTACCAGAGGTGCAGCGGGTCGCGCAGCTCTTCGGCCAGGCGCGCGTGGAAGGCGAGCGCGATGTCCGCCCCGACCCAGTCGCCGAGCTCCATCAGCGAGACGATCCGCCAGACGTGCCCGCGCAGGACCAGCTCGCGGTCGCCAGCCTCCTCGGCCAGGCCGACGACGTCGGAGGCGGCCTGCAGGCGCTGAAGGCCGTTCTCCGGCCCCCACAGCGCGAGCAGGCGCGCGCTCAGCGTCGAGGCGAGCGCCGCCCGGTCGCCGCAGCGGCGTGCGATCGCGACCGCCTGGTCGGCAAGCGCGGCGCGCTCCTGCACGCGATCGGAGAAGTACAGCTCGGTGGCCTGGCGACCGAGCACGCGCGCGCGCAGCGGCCCGTCCTCGTCGCCGAGCGCCTCGCGCGCCTCGTCCAGCAGCGCCACGAGCCCCTCGTCGACGCGGCCGAGCTCGAAGCCGCCCATGCCGGCGCCGTATCCGAGCGCCGCCTTCGCCAGCCGCTCGGGCGCGCCGAGCCTGCGCGCGAGGCCCGCGGCGCGCAGGAACGTCTCGCGCGCGGCGCGCGAGTCGCCGGCGCGCGACTGCGCGGCGCCGAGCGCGAGCAGCAGGTCGCAGCGGCGCGGGGCGTCGGCCTGCCGCTGCAGCCCGTAGACGTGCAGCGCGCGCGCGAAGTGCTCGGCGGCCTCCTCGTAGGCGACGAGCCTCATCGCGCGCTCGCCCGCGCGCACGGAGTACTCGATCGCCCGCGTCGGCTCGCCCGTCGCCGCGGCGGCGAAGAAGTGGTGGGCGAGCTCGGCGACGCGCGGTTCGGGGTCGGCGGCGTAGAGGTCCTCGAGCACGAGGCCGACCTCGCGGTGAAGCCGGCCGCGGCGGTGCGGGCCGAGATCGTCGTAGACGGCCTCGCGGATCAGTCCGTGCGAGAAGGCGTAGGCGCCGAGCGTTCCGGCGCGCTCGGCGACGATCCCGGTGCCGACCGCCTCGCCCAGCGCCTCGTCGAGCTGTGCCGGCTCGGCGCCGCTCACGCGCTGCAGCGTGTCGATCCGGAACTCGCGCCCGATCACCGCGGCCGTGCAGAGCAGCCGGCGGGTGCTGTCGGGCAGCGGGTCGAGGCGGTGGCGGATCGTCTCGCGCACGCCGTCGGGGATCCGCGCGCCGGCGACCTGCGCCGCGTCGTCGAGCCGGCCCTCGGCGCTCAACAGCCGCACCAGCTCGTCGACGAAGAACGGGTTGCCCTCGGTCGCCTGGTGGATCGCGCGCACGACGGGCTCGGGCGCGCGGCGGGCCGCCACCTGCTCGACGACCTCGGCCACGTCGCGCTCGCGCAGGCCGCGCAGCGGCAGCCGCCGGCCGTGGCGGATGATGTCGCCTAGCTTCGCGGCCAGCTGCGGGTCGTGGCGCGCCTCGACCTCCCGGTAGGTCCCGAGCACGAGGATCGGCGAGTCGCGGACGTGCACGGCGAGGAAGTCGAGCAGCAGCAGCGACGGGTGATCGGCCGCGTGCAGGTCGTCGAGGACGAGCACGAGCGGTCCCTGCGCGGCGGCGGCGCGCAGCAGCGACGTGATCGCGTCGAAGAGGGCGAAGCGCGCGGCGCCGGACTCGCCGGAATGGGTCGCGGGCGCGGTCGGCGCGGACGCGGTCGCGACCGCGACGCTCTGCGCCGCGGGCCCGAGCGCGGGGACGAGCCGCGCCAGGCGGCGCGTCGCCTCCGGTCCGAGCGCGGCGAGCGCGTCGCGCAGGTCGCGCATGGCGGCGAGCCGGCGCAGGATCCGCAGCCATGGCCAGTACGAGGGCGCCCCGCCGCCATCCCAGGCGCGTCCCCACAGGACGGTCGCGCCGGAGGCGGATGCCTCGGCGCCGATCGCGTCGGCGAGCGCGGTCTTGCCGGCGCCGGGATCGCCGGCGACCATGAACAGCCGACCGCGCCCGGCACGGACGTCGACCAGTCCCCGGCGCAGCTCCGACAGCTCGCGATCACGACCGACGAGGCTCCCCCTGCCAGCGCTCACGGGCTTGAGTGTAGGTCGGCTAGGAGATCCTGACGGGCTTGCGAACCCAGGGCGTGCGGCGCTTGCTCGTGGCACGCTCGTAGCGCTTGCGGGTGTCGAACTGCAGGATCCACTTGCCGCGCTCGGCCTTGAACGGGAACAGGCGGCGCTTGCGCGTGCGGGTGATCCGCCCGCAGACGCCGGCCGCCCGTCCCAGGCGCACCGTGCGCCGCACCCTGCCGTTCGGGGCGACGTAGTGCAGGTAGACCGACGAGCGGCGCCGGACGAGGCCGAAGCCGTTGATCGTGAAGCGCACCCGCAGCGTCGCCGGGTTGCCGCTGCCGGGTCGGAAGTTGGCGAAGATCTTCGTCGAGCGGTACGTCGTCTGCGCGCTGTTGACCGTGTCGCTCGCCGTCAGCCGGTACAGCCGCTCGCGCACGTCGTCCGGCGTCACGGGGGTCGCGAACTTGCCGACGAACGCGCCGTTGGCGTCGGCCTGGGCGCTGGCGAAGACCTTGCCGTTGCGCGCGACGTTGACGGTCGACAGCGGCGCGAAGCCGGCGCCGCGGACGACGACCTCCTGCTGCTCCTGGTAGCAGCGCGTGTCGGTCTTCAGCGCGGCGGCGTCGGCCGCCGGAGCGACGGCCGCGAAGGCGGCGAAGGCGGCCAGGACGAGGATCGAGAGGCGGTGCATCGACGATCGACGGTACCG
This sequence comes from Thermoleophilia bacterium, assembly GCA_046565905.1. Classification (GTDB taxonomy): domain Bacteria; phylum Actinomycetota; class Thermoleophilia; order Solirubrobacterales; family Solirubrobacteraceae; genus CADCVQ01. The sequence continues at coordinate 7,798 of JBKHXR010000032.1, forward strand.
GATCGGGACGCTCGTTCGCGCACCTCGCGGCGATGGGATACAACGGGGCGACCAGCCCCGCTCGCCACGATGGAGGCGCCATGCCGACCTACCTCATGCTCGCAACGCTCACGCCGGACGGTGTGCAGACGGTCAAGCACAACCCGCAGCGCATCAGGGAGGTCAATCAGGAGGTCGAGGCGCTCGGCGCGACGGTCAAGGCGCAGTGGAGCACGCTGGGCCGCTTCGACTTCGTGAGCATCGTCGAGGCGCCCGACGAGCTGACGATGGCCCGCGTCTCGCTGGAGCTCGGGTCGCGGGGGACGGCGCACTACGAGACCCTGCCGGCGATCCCGATCGACGACTTCATCGCGTCGATCTAGCGCGACCACGTGGCTCCGAGGATCCTCGTCGTCGGCGCGGGCGGGCGCGAGCACGCGCTCGTGCGCGCGCTGAAGCGCTCCCCCGCCGCGCCCGAGCTGCTGTGCGCGCCGGGCAACCCGGGGATCGCGGCCGATGCGCGGCTGGTGGCGGTCGCCGTCGACGACATCGGCGGGCTCGCCGACGCGGCCGCCGCCGACAACGTCGACCTCGTCGTGATCGGCCCCGAGCTGCCGCTCGTCGAGGGACTCGCCGACGAGCTGGCCGCGCGCGGGATCGGCGTGTTCGGCCCGACCGCCGCCGCGGCGCGACTCGAGGGGTCCAAGGAGTTCGCCAAGGAGGTCATGGCGGCGGCGGGCGTGCCGACCGCGCGCTGGACCGCCGTCGACGACGTCGATGCCGGGATCGCGGCGATCGAGCGCTACCCGGTCGTGCTGAAGTTCGACGGCCTCGCCGCGGGCAAGGGCGTCGTCATCGCGACCGACGAGGCGCAGGCCCGCACCACGCTCGTCTCGTTTCTCGACGCGCGCGTCTTCGGGGCGGGGCGCGTCGTCGTCGAGGAGTGCCTGGAGGGCGAGGAGCTCTCGCTGCTCGCGCTGTGCGACGGCGTCCGCGCGCTGCCGATGGCGCCCGCCCAGGACTACAAGCGCATCTTCGACGGCGACGCCGGCCCGAACACCGGCGGCATGGGCTCCTACTCGCCGGTGCCGGGCGTGGGCGCCGGCGAGGTCGCGGAGATCTCGGCGCTCGTGCACCAGCCGGTCGTCGACCTCATGCGCGAACGGGGAACGCCGTTTCACGGCGTCCTCTACGCCGGCATCATGCTCACGCGCGACGGGCCGAAGGTGCTCGAGTACAACGTGCGCTTCGGCGACCCCGAGACGCAGGCCGTGCTCCCGCGACTGCGCTCGGACGCCTACGAGCTGTTGCTCGCCGCGACGCGCCCCGGCGGCCTGGAGGGCGCGTCGCTGGAGTTCGGCGACGACTGGGCGGTGACGCTCGTGCTGGCGAGCGCCGGCTATCCCGCGTCGCCGCAGACGGGCGACGCGATCCACGGGCTCGACGAGATCGCCGACGGCGTCGAGGTCACGCACGCGGGCACCGCGCGCCGCGACGACGGCGTGATCGTCACCGCCGGCGGCCGCGTGCTGAACGTCACCGCGCTGGGAAGGTCGGCGGCGGCGGCCCGCGACGCCGCCTATGCTGCCGCCGAGCAGATCGACTTCGAGGGGCGCCAGCTTCGCAGCGACATCGCCCTACGCGCCGTGGAGAGGACGAGCGAATGAGCGAGCAGGCCGAGCCGGCGACGCAGACCGAGGTCGGCGTCCAACTGGAGGAGATAGAGGTCGACGCGCCGCGCGTCGGCATCATCATGGGCTCCAAGAGCGACATGGACGTGATGGAGGGCGCCGCGAAGGTCCTGCGCGACGCCGACGTCAAGTGCGAGGTTCGCGTCATGTCGGCGCACCGCGAGCCCGAGCTCGTCGCCCAGTACTGCCGCAACGCGCGGATGCGCGGCCTGCGGGTGATCATCGCCGGCGCCGGGCTGTCGGCCGCCCTGCCGGGCGTCGCAGCAGCGCACACCGATCTGCCGGTGATCGGCGTGCCGCTGTCGAGCCGCCTGTCGGCGATGGGCGGCCTGGACGCGATCCTCAGCGTGCTGCAGATGCCGCCCGGCGTCCCGGTGGCCGGCGTCGGCCTCGACAACGCGAAGAACGCCGGGCATCTCGCCCTGCGGATCCTGCGGAGCTGAGGTCGCGTGTCCTCTTCAGGCGTCGCGGACGCCGACGTCGTCATCGCCGCACTCGATCGGCATGACGCGCACCACGCGAACCACGCGCACCACGCGCAGCACGTCAGCCTCCGCCCCGGCTCGTGATCGACCGCTACACCCGGCCCGAGATCGGCGCGCTGTGGACCGACGAGGCGCGCATGGAGGCCTGGCGCCGCGTCGAGGTGGCGGCCTGCGAGGCGATGGAGGGCCCGACCGAGCAGGAGCTCGAGGCGATCCGTGCGGCGACGTTCACCGTCGCCGCCGTGCAGGAGCGCGAGGCGATCACCGACCACGACGTCGCCGCCTTCGTCGACGTGCTCAGCGCCTCGGCCGGCGACGCCGGGCGGTGGATCCACTTCGGCCTGACGTCCAGCGACGTGCTCGACACCGCCCTTGCCCTGCAGATCCGCTCCGCGGGCGAGATCGTGCTGCGCGGCGCGCGCGAGCTGAGCGACGCGCTCGCCGAGCGCGCGCGCGAGCACGCGCAGACCGTCTGCGTCGGGTGCACACACGGCGTGCACGCCGAGCCGACGACGTTCGGGGTCAAGCTCGCCGGCTACGCGATGGAGGCGCGGCGCAACGCCGGGCGGCTGGAGCGCGCGTTCGCGCAGGCCTCCGTCGGCGCGGTGAGCGGTGCCGTCGGCACCTACGCGTCGACGTCGCCGCAGTTCGAGGAGCTAGTGCTCGAGCGGCTCGGGCTCGAGCGCGAGCCGGTCTCCACGCAGGTCGTCGCGCGCGACCGCCACGCCGAGCTGCTGCAGGCGATCGCGCTCGCCGGCGCCGGCCTCGAGCGGCTCGCGACCGAGATCAGGCATCTGCAGCGAACCGAGGTGCGCGAGGTCGAGGAGCCGTTCCGCACGGGCAGGCAGAAGGGCTCGAGCGCGATGCCGCACAAGCGCAACCCGATCACCACGGAGCGGATCACCGGCCTGGCGCGGGTCCTGCGCGGCAACGCGACCGCCGCCGTCGAGAACGTCGCGCTGTGGCACGAGCGCGACATCTCGCACTCGGGCGCCGAGCGCGTGATCCTGCCCGACTCGACGATCCTGCTCGACTACCTGCAGTCGCTCGCGATCCGCGTCGTCCGCGGGATGGTCGTCCACGAGGACCGCATGCGCGAGAACGTCGAGCTCACCTACGGCGCGCTGTTCAGCCAGCGCGTGCTGCTCGCGCTCGTCGAGGGCGGCCGCTCGCGCGACGACGCCTACCGAATCGTGCAGGAGGCCGCCCAGCAGGCATGGGACGAGCGCACGCCGCTGCGCGAGCTGCTCGCGGCGCAGCCCGAGCTGGGCATCGACCTCGAGGCGGTCTTCGATCTCGGCGCGTACACGCGGTACGCCGCCGAGATCGTCGACCGGCTCTCTGCGGCCGTCCCTACGCGGTGATGCAGCGGAAGGGCGCCGTCGCCGTCAGCGGGCTCGTCGCCACCGCACCGGCGTCGCTGACCGTCGCGTAGCCCTGCGTGACGACCGCCACGAGGACGGCGTCGGCGGTGATGTCGGCGCTCATCTCGCCGGCACCGAGGTCGATGCCGTCGACCGTCCGCGCGTGCAGCAGCACGTCCGGCGGGACGAGCCGGCGGCCGGCGCCGCCGCAGGCGGCCGACGCCGCGGCATACGTCGCAGCGGGCCGCGGCGCATTCTCGATGCAGCCGCCGCCGACCAGGATCGTGTTCTCCGGGCAGCCTGCGCTGGTGACGCCTCCGCCGGCCGCGGTCTTCACCGCCTGCACCGCCTGGGCGATGATCTCGCTGGCGCTGAGGCTGTCGACGCGGTCGGCGTTCAGACCGGCGGCGACGCCGGTCGCGTTGGTGACGAACGGCGCCGCGGTCGGCTGCGCCGTCAGCAGGCTGTTGCCGGCCTGGATGACGCCGACGAGGCGGCCCTTGCTGCTCTGGAAGTCAAAGGCCTTGCCGCTGGACAGGTTGTTGACGCGCGCGCACGGCGTGCTCCTCTTCGGATCGGCGATCGCGGCGGGGGTGCTCGTGTCGAGCGTCGAGCGGCAGCCGTAGATGGCGCCGCCGCCGGCACCGAGATTGGACTGGCGCGTGCCGTAGGTGTCCTTGCCCGTGCGGGCGATGATCTGCGTCTCGCGCTCGGCATCACCCGACACCGGATTGCGGACGCCTTCGCGGATCGGATCCCTCGTGTCGGCGATCGCGAACGGCGATCCGATCAGGATTCCCGCGGCGATCGCCGCCGCGAGGATGGTGCGACTGGACATGCTTCCCCTTCCGTCGTCAAGCGGTTTTGACTCGCAACACGGCTCCCAGCGCCGTGATTCGGCGGTGCGCGCCAGGCAAGCCGCGCGCCGGTCTCCGTGCACCGTTACGGTACGCGGCGAAGGGGAAGGGCATGCAGCGCACGCGCAGCCTCCGACATCGCCGACGCTCAATGAGCTCGCCGCGGAACGCGGGCTGGCTGTCGACGCTCAGCCGGGGTGGCAAGTGGCTTGCGGGCATCGTCGTCGTCGCCGTCGTCGGCGCGCTCGTCAGCATCCTGGTGCCGCGACTGTTCGGCCCGGCGGAGCTGGGGGCGGAGCTCAGCCGGGTCTCGATCCAGGCCGGGATGACGCTCGAGGAGTACGCGATCCGCCAGCAGGCCCCGCGTTCGCCGGGCGGGGAGAGCACGGCCGCAAGCGGCGGCGGCGGCGGGGTGACGCTGATGATCTCCGCGGCGGCCGAGCCGCCGCCGGCCCCCGACCAGACGAGGGACGCGGTACCCGAGCCGGCCGCGGGCGCCGCCGCGGGCGCCGGCGCCGGCGCCCGGGATCGCGTGGAGCCCGCCCGGACGACGACCACGCCCACGACCACGCCCACGACCCCGACGACGACCACGCCCACCACCCCCACCACCACCACGACACCGACCACCACCACGCGGGCCGGCGACGGACCGGAGGTCACGCGCGAGCTGTCGCCGGCGGCGCGCGAGGCGCTCTCCGACGGCGTCCTGGATGCGATCGAGGCGACGCAGCAGCCGCTCGTCCTGACGCCCGGCTGCCGCGAGAACCCGCTCGCGGAGTCCTGCGGGCTGAGCAGCCTGGCGAGCGCGATGCAGCTCGCGGAAGGCGGCGCGATCGACACGGTCTCCCAGGAGCAGGTGGCACGCGAGCTGACGCGAGTCTTCCGCGGCACGCGCACGGTCCGCTCGCCCGACGATCCGGGCAAGCGCGAGCTCGTCGGGGCGGCGGTCGACTTCAACGTCGCGCTGACCGGCTTCCGCGGCGAGACCGTGCAGGTGCGCTGGTCGCTGTACAGCGCGACGCAGCGCGTTCGCGTGCCGCGCGCCTGGCTGCGCAACCAGCGCATCATGCTGCTGCGCGGCGAGGCCGAGAGAGACAGCGCCAGCGCGCAGTTCTGGGTTCCGATCCCGGAGCTGCGCGGCCCGTTCTTCATCCGCGTCGGCGTCTACGACGGCACGGGCGGGCGGCTGGACTATGCGGACACCGAGCCGTTCCGCTAGCCGATCGCGTTGCTAGCCTGCGGCGCGTGAAGACCACGCTTGCCGACCTGCCCCTCGTCGCCTCGGGCAAGGTCAGGGAGATGTACGACCTCGGCGACCGGCTGCTGATGGTCGCAAGCGACCGGATCTCGACCTACGACGTCGTCCACCCGACGCCGATCCCCGACAAGGGCAAGGTGCTCACGGCGCTGTCGGTGTTCTGGTTCGAGGGCTCGACGGAGATCGTGCCCAACCACCTCGTGTCGGCGACCGACGGCGTCCCCGACGAGGTCCGCGGCCGGGCGCTGAACGTCATGAAGCTCGACATGCTGCCCGTCGAGTGCGTCGTGCGCGGCTACCTCAGCGGATCGGGCTGGAAGGACTACCAGGCGACCGGCGCGGTGGCCGGCATCGAGCTCCCGGCCGGGCTGAGCGAGTCACAGCAGCTGCCCGAGCCGATCTTCACCCCGTCGACGAAGGCCGACGTCGGGCACGACGAGACGATCGACTTCGACCGCGCCGCCGAGCTCGTCGGCGACCGCGCCCTGATGGAGCAGCTGCGCGACCTGTCGATCGCGCTGTACTCCTTCGCCGCCGAGCACGCGTACGGCGCCGGCGTCATCCTCGCCGACACCAAGTTCGAGTTCGGCCTCGACGCCGACGGCGTCGTGCGCGTCGGCGACGAGGTGCTGACGCCCGACTCGTCGCGCTTCTGGCCCGCCGACACGTACAGGATCGGGCAGGCGCAGCCGAGCTTCGACAAGCAGTACGTGCGCGACTGGGCCGCCGGCACGGGCTGGGACAAGAAGCCGCCCGCGCCGGCGATTCCCGACGACGTCGTGGCAGGAACCCGCGAGCGCTACGTCGAGGCCTACGAGAAGATCACCGGCCGGCCCTTCGACGAGTGGCTGGCGCGGGTGGCGGCGTGAGCACCCGCGCACGCGTGCTCGTGCGACCGAAGGCCGGCATCCTCGACCCGCAGGGCGTAGCGGTCGAGCGCGCGCTGCCGGCGCTCGGCTTCGAGGGCGTCTCCAACGTCCATGTCGGCCGGCTGATCGAGCTCGACATCGAGGACCCGAGCCAGCTGCACGCGATGTGCGAGAAGCTGCTCGCGAACCCGTTGATCGAGGATTTCGAGATCGTCTCCGAGCCGTGAAGTTCGGCGTCGTCCGGTTTCCCGGCTCGTGTGACGAGATCGACGCGCTGCTCGCCTGCGAGCGCGTGCCCGGCGCGTCGGCGCAGCTGCTGTGGCATCGCGACCGCGACCTGCACGGCGTCGAGGCGGTCGTCGTGCCGGGCGGGTTCTCCTACGGCGACTACCTGCGCGTCGGCGCGATCGCGCGCTTCTCCCCCGTCATGGAGTCCGTCATCCGCTTCTCCAGGGAGGGCGGCCTCGTGCTCGGCATCTGCAACGGCTTTCAGGTGCTCTGCGAGGCCGGGCTGCTGCCCGGCGCGCTGCTGCCCAACGTCGGCCTGCGGTTCATCTGCCGGCAGGTGAACGTCGAGGTCGTGCGCGCGCGGCTGCCGTTCACGGGCGACATGGCCGACGGCGAGATCCTCTCGATCCCGGTCAAGCACACGACCGGTCGCTACTACGCGCCGCCCGAGCAGCTCGAGTCGCTGCAGGCCAATGGCCAGGTCGTCGTCAGGTACGCCCGCGACGGCAACCCCAACGGATCGAGCAACGACATCGCCGGCGTCTGCAACGAGGACGGCAACGTCTTCGGCCTGATGCCCCATCCCGAGCACGCCGTCGATCCGCTCAGCGGATCGGCCGACGGGCTGAAGTTCTTCACCTCGATGGCCCATGCCCACGGTTGACCAGGCGGTCGCGCTGGGGCTGACGCCGGCCGAGTACGAGCTCATCGTCGAGCAGATGGGGCGCACGCCCAACCAGGTCGAGCTCGCCGTCTTCTCGCTGATGTGGAGCGAGCACTGCGCCTACAAGCACTCCAGGAAGCTGCTGCGCTCGCTGCCGACGGAGGGCCCGCGGCTGGCGCTCGGGCCCGGCGAGAACGCCGGCGCGGTCGACGTCGGCGGCGGCTGGGTGGTCGCCTTCAAGGTCGAGTCGCACAACCACCCCTCGGCGGTCGAGCCGTTCCAGGGCGCGGCGACCGGCGTCGGCGGGATCCTGCGCGACATCTTCGCGATCGGGGCGCGGCCGATCGCCGTGCTCGACTCGCTGCGCTTCGGCGAGCCCTCCTCCCCGCGCTCGCGCTACCTGCTAGAGCACGCCGTCGGCGGGATCGGCCACTACGGCAACTCGATCGGCGTCCCGACGGTCGGCGGCGAGCTCTACTTCGAGGGCCCGTACGAGCAGAACTGCCTCGTCAACGCGATGGCGCTCGGCCTCGCGCGCGGCGACGCGCTGATCCGCAGCGCCGCGACCGGGATCGGCAACGCGCTCGTGCTGTTCGGCGCCTCGACCGGACGCGACGGGATCGGCGGCGCGTCCGTGCTCGCATCCGCCGAGCTGGGCGACGCCGACGCCGACAGGCGCCCGACCGTGCAGGTCGGCGACCCGTTCGCGGAGAAGAAGGTGATGGAGTGCTCCCTGGAGCTGCTCGAGCGCGGGCTGCTCGTGGCGCTGCAGGACCTCGGCGCGGCCGGGCTGTCGTCCTCGTCCGCCGAGATGGCGTCCAAGGGCGAGGTCGGCCTCGACATCGACGTCGCCCGCGTGCCGCTGCGCGAGGCCGGGATGGAGCCGTGGGAGATCATGGTCTCCGAGTCGCAGGAGCGGATGCTCTGCGTGGTGGCGCCGTCGCAGCTCGACGAGGTGCTTGCCGTCTGCGAGAAGTGGGAGGTCAACGGCGACGCGATCGGCTCGGTGACCGACAGCGGAGCGCTGCGGGTGTTCGCCGGCGAGCAGATCGTCGGCGAGATGCCGGTCCCGGCGCTGGTCGACGACTGCCCGCTGTACGACCTCGTGGTCGAGCCTCCCGCGGCGGGGCTCTATCCGCCGCCGGCACGCGTGCTCGAGCACGACGTCAGCGACCCGGGCGTGACGCTGCTCGCGCTGCTCGCCTCGCCGAACATCGCCTCACGGCTGCCGCTCTTTCAGCAGTACGACTGCCTCGTGCAGTCGCGCACGGTCCGCCGGCCCGAGCAGGCGGACGCCGCCGTGCTGGCGCTGCCCGACGCACCGCGCGGGATCGCGATCTCGATCGACGGCAGCGGCCGGCGCGTGGCCTGCGACCCGTACACGGGCACGCTGGAGGCGGTGCTCGAATGCACGGCGAACCTCGCCTGCGCAGGCGCCGAGCCGCTCGGCCTGACGAACTGCCTGAACTTCGGCAACCCCGAGAAGCCGCACATCGCCTGGCAGCTGACAGAGGCGATCCGCGCGCTCGGCGACGCCTGCCGCGCGTACGACGTGCCCGTCGTCGGCGGCAACGTCTCGCTCTACAACGAGAGCGGCGACGGCCCGATCTACCCGACGCCGGTCGTCGGCATGGTCGGCGAGCTGCCCGACGTCGCGCGCGCCGGGCGCTCGGGCTTCGCGCGCGCGGGCGACAGCATCGCGCTGGCGGGGCCGTTCGCGCCGTCGCTGCCGGGCTCGGAGCTCGCGAAGCTGCGCGGCGACGAGCTGCCGGTCGGACTGCCGCCGATCGACGTCGCGGTGCTGCGCGCGGCGCAGGAGGCGGTCCGCGACGCGGTCCGCGACGGCTCGCTGGGCAGCGCCCACGACGTCGCCGAGGGCGGCCTGCTCGTGGCGGTTGCCGAGTGCTGCCTCGGCGGCGGCGTCGGCGCGACGCTGAAGGTCGGCGCTCAAGACGACGTCATGCGGGCGCTCTTCGGCGAGGCTCCCGGGCGCGGCTTCGTCGTCTCCGGCTCGGAGGATGCGCTCGCCGCGCTGGGCGAGCGCGTCTCGCTCGAGCTCCTCGGCACCGTCGGCGGCGACGCGCTCGACGTGACGTGCGGCGACGCACTGCGGCTGCGCGTGACGCTCGGCGAGCTGCGTGCCGCGCACGCGGCGCTCGCGCCGCTGTTTCCCTGACCGGGCCGCGGCCGCGGGCCCGCTCATCCACGCTCGCGCCGCTGTCCGCCTGACCGCATTCGACCCGCCCGCGGCGCACCCGCCGCTCGTGTCAGCCGGTCTCCTCCTCGGCGGCGTCCCCGCCCTCGGCCTGGTCGCGCTCGTCATCGGCCGCGACCTCTTGCGGCGTGGTGGCGGCTCCCGTGTCGGGATCCTCCTCGGGCTCGTACCGAGGTGACTCGCTTTGCACGAGATGCCGTGTTCCACGCCGCGCGCGGCGGCAAACGTGTGCACGCCGCCGCGTACCCGGCCCCTGACCGGCCCGCCTGGACGTGCGATGCGCCCGCCCGCGTCGGCGCCCGCCCGTCCTCGCCGCCTGGCCTGCCATGCACCCCGCCGGCTCCCGATGTCTCGTGAGCGCGAGCGGCCGCTGCCGTCACCCGTGCCATCCTGGACAACGGCTGAACGCCGAACGCACGGCTATCCTTGACCTGTGACCAGGCTCGACGAGCGCGAGGGACCGCGTGACGAGTGCGGCGTGTTCGGGATCTACGCTCCCGGCCGCGACGTCTCCAAGTGGGCGTACCACGCGCTCTATGCACTTCAGCATCGCGGCCAGGAGTCCGCCGGCATCGCGTCCGCGGACGTCGGCGGCCACATCATGACGCTGCGCGAGCTCGGCCTGGTCAACCAGGTCTTCGACGAGCAGAAGCTGCGCGCGCTGGGCGGCGACCTCGCCGTCGGGCACGTCCGCTACTCGACGACGGGCTCCAACGGCTGGGACAACGCGCAGCCAGTGCACCGCTCCGACCGCCGCGAGCTCGCACTCGCCCACAACGGCAACCTGATCAATGCCGTCGAGCTGCACTCGGAGCTGCGCGAGCTCGGGGTCAGCTTCCGCTCGACGTCGGACTCGGAGATCATCGCCGCGCTGCTGGCCTCGCACCCGGCCGAGCGCATCGAGGACGCCGTCTCGGCCGTCGTGCCGCGCCTGCAGGGCGCGTTCTCCACGGTGCTCATGACGAAGGACACGCTCGTCGCCTTCCGCGATCCCGCCGGGCTGCGGCCGATGGTCCTGGGCTGCATCGACGGTCAGTACTGCGTGGCGAGCGAGTCGTGCGCGCTTGACATCATCGGCGCGACGCTCGTGCGCGACGTCAGTCCGGGCGAGATGGTCTGGGTCAACGACTCCGGGCTGCACTCGCGCCAGCTCGTCACAGGCGCACGCGAGGCGTTCTGCGTCTTCGAGTACATCTACTTCGCGCGACCGGACTCGCGGATGAACGGCGACGTGCTGCAGGCGGCGCGCGGGCGGATGGGCGAGATCCTCGCCCGCGAGGCGCCCACGCCGAACGCCGACCTCGTGATCCCGGTGCCGGACTCCGGCGCGCCGGCGGCGCGCGGCTACGCCCGCGCCAGCGGCCTGCCGCAGGACGACGGGCTGATCAAGAACCGCTATGTCGGCCGCACGTTCATCGAGCCGGGGCAGGAGCTGCGCAAGCGCGGCCTGCGGCTGAAGTTCAATCCGCTGCCGGAGATCGTCGGCGGCAGGTCGCTGGTCGTCGTCGACGACTCGATCGTCCGCGGCAACACGACCCGCCAGCTCGTGCAGATGCTGCGCGAGGCCGGTGCCCGCGAGGTGCATCTGCGGATCTCGGCGCCGCCGATCAAGCATCCCTGCCACTACGGCATCGACATGTCCACCCGCGAGGAGATGATCGCCCACGAGCGCACCGTCGACGAGATCGCCGCCGAGCTCGGCTGCGACTCGCTGGCCTACCTCTCGCTGGAGGGCGTGTACGAAGCGGTCCGCGGCGATCGCGGCCGCCACTGCGATGCGTGCTTCAGCGGCAGCTACCCGCTCGAGGGCAGCGACGAGGCGAACGGCAAGTACGCGCTCGAGCTGCCGCTCGTGCGGGCGTAGCGTCCACGAGCTGCTTCGCCGACCGCCCGCCTGCGTCGGCGCGGACGGCGCGCCGGCGTCCTACTTGACCTGCGGGCCGTAACCCCACTTCGGCATCGCCGACCGGCCACCGACGGCGATCGCCCGGTCGCGATCCGGGTTGCGCAGGTTCGTCGGGTACGGCGGGCGCTTCCAGGGATGCCAGCCGATCGTCCCGTAGTGCTCGCGCAGGAACGCGACGAGCTCACCGCGGTGCTCGCGACACGCGTAGCGCGGCGGCCCGTAGAGGCCGCGGCCGTGCCAGACGAGCCACTTCTGCGGCATCGCGTCCTCATAGGCGCCCCACACGAGCTCGTGCACGCTCTTCTCGAGGCTGATCTGCGTCAGCGGATCGGGTTGCGCGTCACAGAACTGGCAGCGGAAGATCAGCTTCACCGGCATCCCGCGCCTGACAGTACCCCTGAGCCGCGGGGCGCATCCTCGCGAGATCGCGCAGACTCCGCGCACGCGCCGCGCAGGCGACGGATCGTCGCCGGACCGGGCGGTATGGTCGATCGTCGCCATGGATCTCAATGCCGCCCTGCGCGACGCCTTCGGCTTCGATGCCTTCCGCCCGGGCCAGGAGGAGGCCGTGCGCGCGGCGGTCGGGCCGCCCGCACGCGACGTGCTCGTCGTCATGCCGACGGGCGCCGGCAAGTCGCTGTGCTACCAGCTCCCGGCGCTCGTGCGCGGCGACCTGACGCTCGTCGTCTCGCCGCTCGTGTCGCTGATGCAGGACCAGGTCGAGGCGCTCGCGAGGATCGCGCCGGGCAAGGTCGCGCTCGTCAACGCCCAGCAGGACTCCGCCACCAACCGCGACGCGCTGGAGCGCGCGGTGTCGGGCGAGCTGCGGCTGCTGTACGTCGCGCCCGAGCGCTTCTCGTCGGCTCCGTTCCTGCAGGCGATCCGCAACACCCGGATCGGGCTGTTCGTCGTCGACGAGGCGCACTGCGTCTCGCAGTGGGGCCACGACTTCCGCCCGGACTACTTCCGGCTCGCCGACGCTGCGCGCTGGCTGGAGGCCGAGGCGATCATCGCGTCGACAGCGACCGCGACGCCGCAGGTCGCCAACGACATCGTCCAGCGCCTGGGCCTGCGCGACCCAGTCCGCGTCGCGACCGGGTTCGACCGGCCGAACCTCTCGTTCGCCGTCCTGCCGTGCGCCTCCACGCAGGCCAAGCATCGTCACATCGCCGCCGCGCTGGCGCAGCCCGACGCCACCCCGGCGATCGTCTACGCGGGCACGCGCGCGGGCACCGAGAAGCTCGCGACGCAGCTCTCGGGCAAGCTCGACGCGACGGTCGGCGTCTACCACGCCGGGCTCGCCCGCGAACAGCGCGCCGAGGTCCAGCGGCGCTTCATGGACGGCCGCCTGGACGTCGTCGTCGCGACGAACGCCTTCGGGATGGGCATCGACAAGGCCGACGTCCGCACGGTCTGCCACGAGTCCGTGCCCGGCTCCGTCGAGGCCTACTCCCAGGAGGCCGGCCGCGCCGGCCGCGACGGCCGGCCGGCGCGCGCGCTGCTGTTCGCCGAGGGCCGCGACAAGGGGCTGCACGTGTTCTTCATCCAGCGCAGCGAGGTCACCGACGAGGCGATCTCGACCGTCGCGCGACGGCTGCAGATGCGCTCGCAGGAAGGCCGCTACGACCTGGGCACCGACGAGCTCGCCGCGGTGCTCGACGGCCGTGGCCACAACGACGACCAGGTCCGCGCCGTGATCGGCCACCTCGCGCGCGCCGGCGTCGTGCGGCCGGCGCCGTCGTCGCCAGACCGGCTGCGCGGGCGGATCGAGTCGGCGTTCGACGGCCGCGCGCGGGCGGCGTGCCGCACCTCGGCGGGCGAGGGTCAGCGCGCGCGCTGGAGCCAGTACCGCTCCGTGTGGGCGTTCGTCGAGGGCACCGCCTGCCGCCGCGCGACGATCCTGCGCCACTTCGGCGATCGCTCCGCGCCCGCGGCCGAGCCCGACGTCCCCTGCTGCGACGTCTGCGACCCGTCGTGGGTTCCGCCGGCGCCGGCCAACGCGAACCGCTCGCGGCCCGGCGCCGGCGGGCGCAACGGCGCGAGCACCGTGACGCCCGGCGACCTCGACGCGGCGCTCCTCGAGGTCGTCGGCACGGCGCAACCCGCGGTCGGGCGCACGCGGACGGTCGAGATCCTGCGCGGCGGGCGCTCGCAGGCGCTCGTCAAGAGCGGGCACGACGGGCTGCCGGCCTACGGCACGTTCGACCACCTGACCGCCAGGCAGGTCCTCGCCCGCGTCGACGAGCTGATCGAGGGCGGGCGGCTGCGGTCCACCGGCGGGATGTACCCCAAGCTCGAGGCGGTCTGAGGCCGATGGCCGGACGCGCCGCCGACCCGCTGCGCGTCGGCGTGCTCGCCTCCGGCGCCGGGACGAACCTCCAGGCGCTGCTGGACACCGTCCACGGCAGGGAGGCGCAGATCGTCGGCGTCGCCGCCGACAAGCCGGGCGCCGTCGCCCTCGAGCGCGCGCGCAGCGCGGGGATCGAGACGGCCGTCTTCCCGCTGGCCGACCATCCCGACCGCGACGCGCGCGACAGCGCGATCGCCGCGTGGCTGCTCGAGCGCCGCGCGCAGCTCGTCGTGCTCGCCGGCTACATGGCGCTGCTGACGAGCCCGTTCCTGCGCCGGTTTCCCGGCGCCGTGCTGAACGTCCACCCGTCGCTGCTGCCCGCGTTTCCCGGCGTGCGCGCGATCGAGCAGGCGCTCGACTACGGCGTCAAGGTCTTCGGCGTGACCGTCCACTTCGTCGACGACGACGGCGGCGTCGACACCGGCCCGGTGATCCTCCAGCGGTCGGTGGAGCTGCCCGACGCGTCCGATCCGCAGGCCGTGCATGCGCAGCTGCGCCCGCTCGAGCACGCGCTGCTGCCCGAAGCGGTCCGGCTCGTCGCCCGCGGCGCGCTCTCGCGCGATCCGGACAATCCGCGGCGCGTCGTCGTCGCGCAGCGCTGACACCTGTCCGTTTGGCCTTGCCCGAGCCTCCCGCGCCGGGCATGATGGCGCCCGTGCGTTCGTGGCGAGCCCAACGGATGACGCCGCGGACGATCGTCGTCGCGGTCGCGCTCACGCTGCTGGTCGGCCTGCCCGCCGCCCAGGCCGTCGTCCGCGACGGCAGCGGGCGCAGCGACAGGCTGACCGGCACCAACCAGCGCGACCTGCTGCGCGGCGGTCACAGCAACGACGTGCTGCGCGGCAGGGCCGGCCACGACGTGCTGCTCGGCGGCTTCGGCTCGGACAAGCTGTTCGGCGACGGCGGCAACGACCGGTTGGAGGGCGAGTCGGGCAACGACAGGCTGCTCGGCGGCGCCGGGATCGACCAGCTGGACGGCGGCACGGGCAACGACAAGGTCGACGGCGGTCCCGACCACGACCGGATCGACGGCGGCGACGGCGACGACACGCTGTTCGGCGGCGACGGCGACGACTTCATCCTCGAGCGGGGCTTCGGCAACGACGTGCTCGTCGACGGCGGCCCCGGCGACGACTACATCCACACCAACCGCGGCAGCGATCGGATGGTGCTGGGCGGCGACGGCGACGACATCCTGATCGGCGGCAACGGCGCCGACGAGCTCAACGGCGGCGGCGGCGCCGACGTGCTCGAGGGCGGTCAGGGCAGCGACGTCCTGATCGGCGAGGGCGAGGACGACACGATCATCGCCGGCGAGGGCGTCAACGTGATCCGCGCAGGCGGCGGCAACGACACGATCTTCACGGGCTACGTCAACCCCAACGAGGTCGACTGCGGGCCCGGCATCGACACCGTCCACGCCAGCAACCTCACGCTCGGCAGGCACGAGCGCGGCACGCCGCAGCAGATCCAGGACCCGTCGGTCCGCGAGCCGTGGGTCTTCAAGGACTGCGAGACGCTCATCCCCGTCACCGTGCGCCTGACGCCGTTCGGACAGGAGTACCTCAACCCGCAGTTCGTCGACTACCGCACGCGGGAGGGCGTCGCGACGAACGCCGGGCTGCGGATGGCCGGCGCTCCCGGCGCGGCCGCCGTCGCCGACGTCAAGGCGTTCAACGCCCGCCAGCCGCAGCGCCGCCACGGCCGGGCGACGAACGACAACGACTCGCTCAGCGTCCGCAGCAAGGGAGCGCTCGACAGCGACGGCGGCCTCTACGGCCTGGGCGGCAACGACCGGCTCGAGGGCGCGGGCTCCGACGACCGCCTCTTCGGCGGCTCCGGCAACGACGGCCTCTACGGGCGCGGCGGCTCCGACCTGCTCGTCGGCGGCACGGGCGGCGACACGCTGGAGGGCGGCCGCGGCCAGGATCTGCTCGACGGCGGGCGCGGCAACGACAAGCTCAACGGCGGCTTCGGCAACGACCTCATCAAGGGCGGCAGCGGCAACGACCGCATCGTCGCGCTGGGCGGCGGGCGCGACACGATCGACTGCGGTCCCGGCAACGACCGCGTCATCGCCGACGCGCGCGACAAGCTCACCAACTGCGAGAAGGTCGAGTGATCGCGGCGCGGCCGTTATCCTCGCGCAATCGCCGTCGAGCCTGACAACGAGAGCGCGGAGACGCTCACCGCTCCAGCCGCCGTCCGCGTCCGCCGCGCGCTGCTGTCGGTCTCCGACAAGCGCGGCGTCGTCGAGTTCGCCCGCGGCCTGGCCGATCTCGGCGTCGAGCTCGTCTCGACCGGCGGGACGGCCACCGAGCTGGAGCGCGCGGGGCTCGACGTGCGCGCGATCGAGGACTTCACGGGCTTTCCGGAGATCATGGACGGCCGCGTCAAGACGCTGCACCCGAGGCTCTACGCGGGGCTGCTCGCGGTCCGCGACGACCAGGCCCACATCGCGGCTGCGGCGGAGCACGACATCGAGTACGTCGACCTCGTCTGCGTGAACCTGTATCCGTTCGAGCGCAGCGTCGCGCGCCGGTTGCCGCACACGGAGATCATCGAGAACATCGACATCGGCGGACCGACGATGATTCGCGCCGCGGCGAAGAACCATGCCTTCGCGGCCGTCGTCACGAGCCCGGAGTCCTACGACGCGGTGCTCGACGAGCTGCGGATGACAGAAGGCCAGCTGTCGATGCCGACGCGCGAGTCGCTCGCCGCAGAGGCGTTCGCCTACACCGCGCGCTACGACACCGCGGTCGCGCGCTGGTTCGCCGAGAAGTCCGAGGACTTCCCGCCGCTGCACGTGCGCGCCTACGAGAAGGTCGCCGACCTGCCCTACGGCGAGAACCCGCACCAGCGCGCGGCGTACTACCACGAGGTCGGCGCGCGGATGCACGTGCTGTCGATGGTCCAGCAGCATCACGGCAAGCAGCTGTCGTTCAACAACCTGCTCGACCTGGACTCCGCGCGCAACCTCGTGCGCGACTTCGCAGAGCCCGCCTGCGTGATCGTCAAGCACAACAACCCCTGCGGCGTCGCCCTCGGAGCGACCGCGCTGGAGGCCTACGAGGGCGCCTTCGCGACCGACCCGCTGAGCGCCTTCGGCGGCGTCATCTCCTTCAACCGGCCGATCGACCAGGCCACCGCCGAGCGGCTGTCGGAGCAGTTCATCGAGGTGCTGTTCGCGCCCGGCTACGACGACGCGGCGCTGGAGATCCTCACCGCCAAGCCGTCGATCCGCATCCTCGAGGACAACGAGCGCCGTGAGCCGCTCACCGCCGAGCCCGAGTTCAAGCAGGTCATGGGCGGCCTGCTCGTGCAGGACCGCGACCTCGAGTTCGGCGACCGCACCGAGATGGAGATCGTCAGCAAGCGCGAGCCCACCGACGCCGAGTGGCGCGACATGATGTTCGCCTGGAAGATCTGCAAGCACGTGCGCTCCAACGCGATCGTGCTGGCCAGGAACGAGGCCACGGCCGGCATCGGCGCCGGCCAGATGAGCCGCGTGGACTCCGTCCGCCTGGCGATCGACAAGTCGCGGCTGGAGTCGCTGGCGGGCGCAGTGCTCGCCTCGGACGCCTTCTTCCCCTTCTCCGACGGGCCGGAGATCGCGATCGGCGCGGGCGTCACGGCGATCATCCAGCCGGGCGGGTCGCGGCGCGACCCGGAGGTCATCGACGCCGCCGACGAGGCCGGCGTCGCGATGGTCTTCACGAGCCGCCGCCACTTCCGCCACTAGGGCACGTGCCCGGCATCGAGCGCGTCGCCTCCGGCGGCCCCTGGGAGGCGCGCTTCGGCTACTCGCGCGCGGTGCGCGCGGGCGACCTCGTGCTCGTCGCCGGCACGACCGCGATCGACGAGGACGGCGTCGTGCGCGGCATCGGCGACGCGGCCGCGCAGACCGCGTTCGTGCTCGACCGCATCGAAGCGGCGCTCGCGCGGGCGGGCGCCCGCCTCGAGCAGGTCGTGCGCACCCGCATGTACGTGACCGACGTCAGCTGGGCGGAGGAGGTCGGGCGCGTGCACGGCGAGCGCTTCGGCGCGCACCGGCCGGCCTCGACGATGGTCGGCGTCGCCGCCCTGCTCGACCCGCGGATGCTCGTCGAGATCGAGGCGACGGCGTACGTCGGGCCCTGACATCGGCTGTTTGCAGGGCGCTTCTCGATCCGTCCGGTCCGTGGCGCACACTGCGCCGCTCGTGCTCGTCCTGACCGTCAGCCCTTGATCGCCCTTCGCGCCTGGCAGGAGCGCGCGCTGGAGCGCATGGCGGCCTGGGAGCGGGGGTCGTTCCTGCTGTCGGCGGCGCCCGGCGCCGGCAAGACGATTCCGAGCCTCGTCTTCGCCCGCCGCCTGCTCGACGCGGGGACGATCACGCGCGTGCACGTCGTCTGCCCGACGGCGCCGCTGACGCGCCAGTGGGCCGAGGCCGCGGGACGGCTCGGCGTGCAGCTCGCCCCGGACGCCGAGCAGCTCGTGCCGCCGCGCGACTTCGACGGCGTCGCGGTGACGTACGCGCGCGCCGCGCAGTCGGCGCGGCGCTGGGCGTCGCAGTGCGGCGAGCGGACGCTGATCATCGCCGACGAGGCGCATCACCTCGGCGAGGAGCTCGCCTGGGGCGAGGGCTTCGCGCGCTCGTTCGCCGCCACGAGCCGCTGGCTGCTGCTGTCGGGCACGCCGTTTCGCTCTGACGGCAGCGCGATCGCCGGGGTGCGCTACGACGGCGGCGTGGCGGTGCCCGACGTCAGCTACTCCTACGCCGACGCGGTCCGCGACGGCATCTGCCGGCCGGTCGTCTTCGTGCCCTACGACGGGACGCTGTCGTGGCAGTCGGGCGACGAGATCGTCGAATCCTCCTTCGCCGACGCGTCGCTCAGCGGCCAGGAGGCCAGCCGGCGCTACCGCACCGCGATCTCGACGGAGCTCGCCGACGGGTTGCCGCGCATCCTGCGCGCCGCCGACGAGCGCCTCGGCGAGGTGCGCTCGGGCGGCCATCGCGACGCCGGCGGCCTCGTCGTCACCGCCGACGGCGGCCATGCGCGCCGCGTCGCCGCGGTGCTGAAGGAGATCACCGGCCGCTCAGCGGTCGTCGTCGTGCACACCGACCCACAGGCGGCAGCGAAGCTGCGCGCCTTCGCCGGCGGGCGGGAGCGCTGGATCGTGGCCGTGAACATGGTCTCCGAGGGCGTCGACATCCCGCGCCTGCGCGTCGGCGTCTACGCGACGGCGGCCAAGACGCCGCTGGTCTTCCGGCAGATCGTCGGCCGCTTCGTGCGCACGCTCGCCGGCCGCCCGCTCGAGCACAGCTTCCTGTTCCTGCCCGCCGACGGGCTGCTGCGGATGCACGCCGCCGAGGTCGAGCAGGAGCTGCGCCCGTTCCTGCACGCGCCGGCCGACGACGACGGGCTCGAGTTCGACGCGCCGGAGCGCCGGCGCAGCGAGCCGACCGAGCCGGAGGCCTTCGTGCCGCTGGACGCGGATGTCGCGCCGCAGCTCGCGCTCTTCGGCGGCGGCCCGCCGCCGCCGGCCGTCGCTATCAGGCCGGCCGCCGTCGCGGCGGGGCGGTCCGCCGACGCCGGCGCCGACGCCGACGCCGCGGAACCCGTCTTCCAGCGCCGCAGGCGGCTGCGCGACAAGCGCCAGGGACTCGTCGTCACGCTCGCCGGGTTCGAGCGCCGCTCGCACCGCGACATCAACTCCTGGCTGAACCGCGAGATCGGCGCCGCGGGGGTGCGCGAGGCGACGATCGAGCAGCTCGAGCGCTCGATCGAGCTGCTGCAGGCGCGCCTGGATCGGATCGGGCGCCGGCGCGCGAGCCGCGCCTCCTAGACTTCCGACGACCGCCGCCCCCATGGTGTAGCGGTTAGCACGCCAGCCTTTCACGCTGGTAGCGGGGGTTCGATTCCCCCTGGGGGTACTGAACTAAGCTGGGTGGCCGTGAGGGCCGTTAGCTCAATCGGTAGAGCAAGGGACTTCGGTACGGAGCGCCAGTCGGGAGACCGCTGGTTTGTCGGCAGCTGTTTGCTGGGACCCCCTGAGAGCCTGAGGTACCCATCGCGGTGACAATCCTCAGGATTGGGCAATCAGCAGGCAACCCCGCAAGGGAGAGCCCTCAGAGGCCATACGCTGCCCACCCTAACGCCACGGGCGAGGGTGAAGAGATGGTCCAGACCGCAACGCCACGGCGGCCGGTGAGAGCCGGTGCGGCAGGTTAATCCCTAGGTTCTGGGTTCGAGTCCCAGGCGGCCCATAGATGCGCTGCGGTGCTACCGCTACGTGTACCCAGCCAATACGATCAGCGGATCTTCGCCAGCGGCTGCGGCGACGCCGGCAGCGACACGACGTCCATCCCGTACCTTTCCCGTCCCATGCGTGACCACGCGAACGTCGCCAGCGCCATCTGCGGTGATCTGGCCACGATGCACGAGCCGGGCTACGGGACGACCGGCATGTTCCGCACGTGCTACATCGACGACCTCGTCGTCGTGGCCGACGACATCCAGCTGACCGCCACCGAGCGCGAGCTGCTCGAGCGCGGCCGCGACGACCGCATCCGCGCCAACCGCGTCGCCTTCCAGTACGTGATCGGCCCGCTGTTCGTCTCGATGGTCGAGCGCGCCACCGGCCGCCGCGTGCTCGCCTTCTCGGGCGAGGTACACCTCGAGCCGCTGTTCGAGGTCGCGGTGTTCCGCCTCGAGCCGGAGCAGCGGCCCTAAGCTCTTGTCGGCGGGCGGTTAGCTCAGCTGGTCAGAGCGCCTGCCTTACAAGCAGGAGGTCCGCGGTTCGAGCCCGCGACCGCCCATTCGTAAAAGCCCTGCTCGAAACCGCAAGTGTCGCTTCCACAGCAGCAATCCCAGACCTGCGGCCCCCTGGCTGAGGGACACCCAGCATGCTCGCCCGGCGCCTCGTACGCTACGCGCCGTGACCCGGATCGACGAGACGTACGCCGCCGCCACCGAGCCGGTCTTCTCCTTCGAGTTCTTCCCGCCGAAGACGCCCGAGGGAGAGGCCAACCTGCTCAGGGCTCTGTCGCAGCTTGCGCCGCTCGAGCCGAGCTTCGTGTCCGTGACCTACGGCGCGGGCGGTTCGACCCGCGAGAAGACGATCGAGATCGTCAAGCGGATCCAGCGCGAGTTCGGCCTCGACGCGATGGCCCACCTCACCTGCGTCAACGCGACCGTCGACGACCTGCGCCGAACGCTCGACGAGATGCGGGACGCGGGGATCGAGAACGTGCTCGCGCTCCGCGGGGATCCTCCCCGTGGCGAGACCCGGTGGACGAAGACCGAGGGCGGGCTCGAGTACTCGTGCGAGCTGGTCGCGATGCTCGCCGCCGACTACGGCTTCGCGATCGGCGGCGCTGCCTTCCCGGAGACGCACATCCACGCGGTCTCGCCCGAGGACGATCTGCGCCACCTCAAGGCGAAGGTCGACGCGGGCGTGCAGTTCCTCATCACGCAGATGTTCTTCGACAACGCGTTCTACTTCGACTTCGTCGATCGTGCCCGCGCCGCCGGCATCGACGTGCCCATCGTCCCCGGCGTCATGCCGATCCTCTCGAGCGACGGCATCAAGCGGATGACCGAGCTGTCCGCCGCGCACCTTCCCGACGGCCTCGTGCGTGAGCTCGATCGCCGCCGGGGCGACGACGAGGCCGTGGCCGACCTCGGCGTCTCGTACGCGACGCTGCAGTGCTCCGAGCTGATTGCCGCCGGGGCCCCGGGCATCCACTTCATCACCCTCAACCGCTCGCCGGCCACCCGCGCGATCCTCAGCGCGCTGCGGCTCACGCAACCATGGAAGCCCAATCGAACCTCCGGCGCCGTAGACGCGCGGGTGGTCGCCGCAGGCTGAGCGCGCCGAGGTAGTCCGGTGCGGGATCGACGTCGGTCACGAGCCACCCGTCGAGCGTGCCGCCGCCGATAGCCCGCCACCGGGCGCCGGGCGCCGGCGGATCGCGACGATCAGCGCTGCGCAGAAGAGCAGGGCGAAGGCCTCAACGACGACCATGTTCGTCTGGTCGTCGGGGGGAGGGTCGCAAGCTCGCGCCACAGCTCGGCGAGCACCGCCACCCCGCCACAGCACAAGCCCAGTTGCGCCACGGAGGACGGCCGTACGCCGCCGCGCTGTAGATGGCGATCGAAATGCCGACCCGACGACGGACGCCTCCTGCGCGTCGAGCAGCGTGCGCGAGACGACGAAACCGCCGGCGCAGGTCAGCACCGCGGCGATCGGCGCCCAGACGACCAAACGCCAGCGGCCCGAGCGTGAGGACCAGGCCGAGCACCTCCTGGGGCAGCCTCGGGAGGTCGAAGCCGGGCGGTCCGGCCGCTTCGGCAAAGTCGACAGCCGCTCGCGACGACACCAGCGCCAGGATCGACAGCGCCGCGCTGAGCAGCATGTCCGCGCCCTGCGGATGCAAGCGGCTCCAGTTCTTCGCGCGGCGGATGCTGCTCCTCGCGGCGCGCGACCTAACCGGCCCCGCCACCCTCGTCATCCCCCTCGAGAGAGAGGCCCGATCCGTCGCGAGACCGAGGCCGCCGTTCACGTGAAGCGGCTCGCTGGCGTCGCTGTCGCGTCGGACGAACAGGAGCAGTCCGCGCGGGCTTGGCCAAAGCGCTCCCTTGCGCGAAGACCAGCACTGTCGCCACCGGCCGGCGGCGCTCGAAATGGCATCCCGCTCCCTGCCGAATACGCTCCGCCATCTTGGCCCCCTTCCGCCTCAACCGGGATGAGCTTGAGCATGGCCTGCCGTGGCGGCTGATGCAGAACGGCCCGGTGACGCTCTACTGGCGCCGGGTGTACTTCGAGGAGGACATCGGCGCCCTTCGCGAGCGCGGCTACGTCGTTCCGTCCTTTGATTGCCGCGAGTGGCCCGATGAGGTCGCGCTGCACGAGGCGCTGCGGGTCGCGCTTGGGATGCCCAGCTACACCGGGCACAACTTCGACGCCCTCAATGACTCGCTGTCTGAAATCGAGGTTCCGGAGGAGTCGGGCGTGATGGTGGCGCTCGACAACGTGACGGACGCGCCGTGCGCTGACGTGCTGCTTCAGGTGTTGGCGGACGCATCGCGGTGGTGGCTGCTGTTTGGGCGCATCTTCGGCGTGCTCGCCAGGACCGACGACGCTGACTACGAGCCTCCCTTGGTCGGCGCCATGCGTCCTG
>JBKHXR010000033.1:0-49948 GCA_046565905.1 Thermoleophilia bacterium
GCGCCCGCGCGTGAGCCGGACCGTCGCGCGGAGCCCGTGCTCCTCGAGCACCGCGCGAAACGCATCGATCGCGTGCGGGTTCGAGCCGTCGTAGGAGCCCGTCGGGTTGTACGGGATGAGGTTGACCTTGAAGACCTTCGGATCGAGCAGCTCGGCCAGCGCGACGGCCTGCTCGTAGCGGTCGTTGACGCCCGCGAGCATCACGTACTCGACGAAGACGGGCCGGCGCTTGGCCGCGTGGAAGCGCATGCAGGCGGCGAGCACGTCGGAGAGCGGGTAGCGGTCGTTGACGGGCATGATCTGCGAGCGCAGGGTCGTGTCCGCCGCGTGCAGCGAGAGCGCGAGGCGGATCGGCATGTCGCTGCGCGCGAGTCGATCGATGCCCGGGATCCAGCCGACGGTCGAGATCGCCGTGCGCCGGTGGGTGACGCCGACGTCCGGCAGCCGCCGGCACGCCGCGAGCACGTTGTCGAGGTTCATCATCGGCTCGCCCATCCCCATGAAGACGGCATGGTCGGGAGAGTCGTCGGCGGCGGATCCGGCCCCGCGCCGTGATGACGGCGAGGACTCGCCGGCTGACCGCAGCAACCGCCGGAAGTGAAGCGCCTGGTCGAGGATCTCCGACGCGGTCAGGTTGCGACCGAACCTCATCGCCCCCGTCGCGCAGAACGTGCACGTCAGCGGGCAGCCCGACTGCGAGGACAGACACAGCGAGCGGCGGCCGTCGCGGTAGCGCATGAGGACGGCCTCGACCGGGCGCCCGTCGGCGGTGTGGAAGAGCGACTTCACGGTGCCGTCGCGGGCATGGGCCTCGTCGACGAGCGTCAGCGTCGAGAACGCCAGCTCGTCGGCGAGCCGTGCCCGCAGGGCGGCGGGCAGGTCGGTCATCGCCTCATAGCCGCCCGCGCCGCGCGCAGCCCATGCCCACACCTGGCGGGCGCGGAAAGCCGGCTCGCCGGCGGCGGCCAGCGTGCGTTCGAGCAGCTCCAGATCCACGGAACCAGCGTAGATGGTCGATCGCGTGCCTCGGTCGCGGCGGCGTCCGCTTCGCGTCGCCGGGTTTGCGCGCCGTGGTGGTTCGCGCGGCGCGGTTCGCGTGGTTCGCGGCGCCCGGTTGGGGGCGACGCGCGCTACTCGAGGTCGGCGAACTCGAAGATCGCGGAGCCGGCCGCCGAGAGCATCGGCACGCCGTCTGCCGCGAGCTGGTGGGCGCCCGCCGTATGGAAGTGGTCGGCGACGAACACGCGCCGGCCGGCGTCGCGATCGATCGCCCACGCGCCGCGGTGCATCTCCTGCGTCGCCTCGCGCACCAGCCCGACCCACCAGCGCAGCACGTCCTCGTCGCCCATCTTGGAGGCCAGCGCCGTCGCGCGAAGGCCGTCCTCGGACAGCGGCTCGAGGACGATCGTGAAGCTCTCGCGGTTCATCGCCACGTGCTGGATCTGGTTGACGGCGACGATGTCGAACGGCTCGCGGCGCAGGCAGATGCGCCGCACGGGAGCGAGCTCGGCCAGCGCCGCCTCGAGGTCGCCGCCGGGCGCCACCGCGCCGACGAGGTAGTCGGGGAAGAAGCGCTCGACGGAGATGTGCAGCTCGTGCTCGGCCGTCCAGCCCGTCGCGATGTCGACGAGCTCCTCGCGTGTGGCGTGCAGCGGCAGCGCGAAGTGCATCATCTCCGGATAGAAGGGGTTGGGCTCCGCCGGCACCTGCGACCATCGTAGGGTGCGCCTCGCCAAGTTCCTCGCCCATGCCGGCGTCGCGTCGCGTCGCGGCGCCGAGGAGATCATCCGCGCCGGCCGCGTCACGATCGCCGACGAGATCGTCACCGACCCGGCGCGCGACGTCGACGCCGACAGCGGCGTCGCAGTCGACGGACGCTTCCTCGAAGGTCCCGAGGAGCGGATGGTGTTCGTCCTCAACAAGCCGCCCGGCGTGCTGTCGACGGCGGCCGACGCGTACGGGCGGCGCACCGTCGTCGATCTCGTGCCGGCGCGCGGCGCCCGGCTGTACCCCGTCGGCCGGCTGGACGCCGACAGCACCGGACTGATCCTCGTGACGAACGACGGCGACCTCGCGCAGCGGCTCACGCATCCGTCCTTCGAGGTTCCGCGCACGTACCGTGCGACCGTGCGGCCGGTCCCCGTCCCCGAGCGGGCGCTGCGCACGCTGCGCGAGGGCGTCGATCTCGACGACGGCCGCACGGCGCCCGCGAAGGTGCGCCAGGTGCGTCCGGGCGTGCTCGAGCTCACGATCCACGAGGGTCGCAACCACCAGGTCAAGCGCATGTGCGAGGCCGTCGGCCATCGCGTCAGCAGCCTTCAGCGCATCCGCTTCGGCCCGCTGCGGCTCGACGACCTGCCGGAGGGAGCACACCGGCGCCTGAAGGGCGCCGAGGTCGAGGGCTTGCGCAGGGCGGCCGCCGCGCCGGTCGCACGCTGACGGCGGGGCGCCGGTGGGCGCCGGTCGCCATCGGTGCTCGGGCTGGCGGCGGCAGGACGGGCGGACGGAGGAGGAGTGGCACCTGGTGCTCGGATAGCGAGCATCATCTGCCACCGGCGACCAGGGGGACGGCGCGCAGCCCGAGTGTCCGGTCAGCCGCCACGGCGCCAGCTCCACCCGCGTCGATCCCGGCGAGCATGCCGTCGGACCAAGGCGTGGGCGCGGAACGCCGCCGGAGGATCGACGGCCACCGGGCGAGACCGCGGGCGCCGGTCATCGCCGCGCGGCGTCGCCAGGATCTCGATCTGGCAGGGGCACGCCTTCGATCCTGCGTCCTTGCCCGCCGGCGCCGGCATCCCGCGGGTTTCGGGCACAACCGTTCCCGGACGAACCACTAGCATCGCCCCGCTATGCGGCTGTTCGCCCTACGCGGGGCCTCGTCGGTGGACCGCAACGAAGCCCAGGCGATACTCGGGGCGACGGAGTGGCTGCTGCGCGAGATCCTCAAGCTCAACGACCTGCATCCGAGCGACGTCGTCAGCTGCATCTTCACGCTGACCGACGACCTCAACGCCGAGTTCCCGGCGGTCGCGGCGCGCAACATGGGCTTCTCGCAGGTGCCGCTGCTGTGCGCGCGCGAGGTCCCCGTCCCGGGCGCGCTGCCGCGCGTGATCCGCGTGCTGATGCACTACTACGCGCCCGACCAGCACGTCGCGCGCCACGTCTACCTCGGCGAGGCGCGGGCGCTGCGCCAGGACCTCGAGGGCGCGCAGTAGGCCGTGCGGTCGACGCTTGCCAAGCTGTCGCCGGGCGAGGCGCTCGTGCTCGTCGCGGGCGTGCTGCTGATCCTCGACCTGCTGCTCGTCCCCTGGCACAGCGTCGACCTCGGCGACGTCGAGATCGACTTCGACACGACGCGCACCGGCGTGCAGGAGCCCAACCCCGGCTACGGCATCGCGGCCGTCGTCCTGACGGCGGTGATGATCGTGCAGATCGTGCTCGCCAGGCTGCTGTCGGTGCAGCTGCCGGCGCCCGTGCTGCCGTGGCCGCAGGTGCACCTGATCGCGGGCATCTTCGTCGCGGTCGTGCTCGTCATCAAGTTCGCGCGCGAGACCGAGCTGCTCGGCTTCGGCTCCTACAGCGGCGTGCTCGCCGGCATCCTGGTCGCCTACGGCGGCTGGATCATCAGCCGCGAGGCCGAGCGCGCGTAGCCCGGGGGCGCGACGACGCGGCCGCGCCGATGCGAGACAATGGGCGCATGGCGATCGAGTTCTCGGCGCGCATCCGCCGCATCCCGTCCTATCCCGTGGCCGACGGCTACGCGCTGCCCGACGACGTCGCGATGCTCGCGTCCAACGAGTCGCCGGACCCGCCGCTGCGTCAGGTGATCGACGCCGCCGCGCGTGCGCTGGCCGGCGTCAACCGCTACCCGGACCCATCCAACTCGACGCTCAAGCGCGCGCTGAGCGGCCGCTACGGGGTCCCGACGAGCCGGATCGCGATCGGCAACGGCTCGTGCGACATCCTGCTCGCGGCGGGCGAGGCGCTGCTCGAGCCCGGCGCCGAGCTCGTCTACGCCTGGCCGTCGTTCAGCGTCTATCCGCACCTCGCGGCGGCCTCCGGCGCCCGCGCGATCACGGTGGACCTCGACGCGAGCCACTGCCACGACCTCGACGCGATGGCGGCGGAGATCACCGTCGCGACGCGCCTGGTCGTCGTCTGCAACCCGAACAACCCGACGTCGACGGCGCTGCCGTTCGCGCAGATCGCGGCGTTCGCCGAGAAGGTGCCGCGCCACGTGGCGCTGATCGTCGACGAGGCCTACTGCGAGTTCAACCTGCTCGACGACCCCGACACGACGCTCGACCTGCTGGACCGCCACCCGAACCTCGTGCTGCTGCGCACGTTCTCCAAGGTCTACGGCCTCTGCGGCCTGCGCGTCGGCTTCGCGCTGTGCGGCTCGGAGGACTTCCCCCGCGCCGTCGACCAGGTACGCCAGCCGTTCTTCTGCAACGCGGCGGCGCAGGCGGCGGCGATCGAGGCGCTCAAGCACCAGGACGCGGTCGCCGAGCGCGTCGAGCGGGCGATCGTCGCGCGCGTGGAGCTGCAGTCGGGGCTCGAGGCGCTGGGGATCGAGCCGGCCGAGTCGCAGGCGAACTTCTGCTGGTTCGATCTTCCCGACGGCAGCGAGGAGGCGGAGGTCGTCCGCGGGCTCGCCGAACGCGGCGTGCTCGTGCGCGCCGGGACGGCGCTCGGGCGGCCGGGGGCGCTGCGCGTCACGTATGGCACGCCTACGCAGAACGTCCGTTTTCTCGACGCCCTGCGCGAAGTCCTCTAAGCTGCCCGGTGGATGATCCGGTACGCCGACAGCGCCCGCAGCACCTTTACGTTCGCGCGTCGGTATCTCGCCTGGCGATTTACCTAGGCGCTCGGCTCACCGCCCCTGCTTCACCGCCCTTTCGCCGAGCGCCCGTAGTACCACCAGTCAGGCGTTCAAGCTTTCGTGAAAGGACCGGATGAGCATGAAGATCGTGAACAGACACGCGAGCGCCGGCGCTCTCGCCCGCGCGCGGGACACGGTGATGTGACGATGGTGTCCACGCGCCCAGATCAGGTGACGGGCGTCAGCGACCTGCGCATCGCGCGGGTCTCGCCGCTGACGACCCCCGCCGACCTGCTCGAGAGGCTTCCGCTGGAGCCCGCGCTCGCGGACGTCGTGTTGCGCGGCCGCGACATCGTCGAGGCGATCCTCGCCGGAGCCGACGACCGGCTGCTCGTCGTCGTCGGCCCGTGCAGCGTGCACGACGTCGACGCCGCGATCGAGTACGCGCGCCGGCTGCGCGAGGAGGCAGACCGCCACGAGGACGAGCTGCTGATCGCGATGCGCGTCTACTTCGAGAAGCCGCGCACGACGACGGGCTGGAAGGGCCTCATCAACGACCCGCACCTCGACAACTCCGGCGACGTCGACGCCGGCGTGCGGATGGCGCGCGAGCTGCTGCTCGAGGTGCTCCGGCTCGGCCTTCCGGTCGGCTGCGAGTTCCTCGATCCGATCACGCCGCAGTACATCTCCGACGCCGTCTCGTGGGCCGCCATCGGCGCGCGCACGACCGAGAGCCAGATCCACCGCCAGCTCGGCTCGGGCCTCTCGATGCCGGTCGGCTTCAAGAACCGCACCGACGGCAACGTGCAGGTCGCCGTCGACGCCGTTCGCGCCGCGGCCGTGAGCCATTCGTTCGCCGGCGTCGACCTCCGCGGCGTGCCGGCGATCATGCACACGACGGGCAATCCCGACGGGCACGTGATCCTGCGCGGCGGCCGCGACGAGCCCAACCACCATCCGGCCGGCGTCGCCGCGGCGCTCGACCGGCTGCGCCAGGCCGGCCTCGCCGAGCGTCTCGTGATCGACGCGTCGCACGACAACAGCGCCAAGGACCACGACCGCCAGCCCGGCGTCGCGTCGCAGATCGCCGCCCAGGTGGCGCGCGGGACGAGCGCGATCGTCGGCGTGATGCTCGAGTCGTTCCTCGTCGGCGGGCGCCAGGACGTGATCGACGGCGCCGACCTGACGTACGGCCAGTCGATCACCGACTCCTGCATGGACTGGAAGGCGACGGTCGGGGTGCTCGACGAGCTCGCCGCCGCGGTCCGCGCCCGCCGCGCGCTGGGTTGATCGTGGCTCGCCCCCGATGAGGGTCGCGCTCGTCGGGGTCGGTCTGATCGGCGGCTCGGTCGGCATGGCCGCGCGCAGCCGGCTCGGCGCGCACGTCGTCGGCTGGAACCGCAGCCCGGCAGCGCTCGAGATCGCGCTGCAGTGCGGCGCGATCGACGAGGCGGTGGCGAGCATCGAGGACATCGGCAGCGCCGACGTGGCGGTCGCCGGGGTGGCAGTGGACGCGCTCCCCAGCGTGGTCCGCTCCCTGTGCGCGGCCCTGCCCGAGGCCGTCGTCACGGATGTCGGATCGACGAAGGGCGCGCTGGTGGAGGCCGTCGAGCACCCGAACTTCATCGGCGGGCATCCGCTCGCCGGGGCCGAGTCGACCGGCGTCGCGCACGCGCGCGCGGATCTCTTCGAGGACGCGACGTGGTACCTGACGCCGCGCGACGCGACCGCCGGAGTGCTCTACGAGCGCCTTGCGCGCTTCGTCGCCGGGCTCGGCGCCGTGCCGACGGCGATCACGGCCGCCGACCACGACCGGCTGATGGCGGCGGTGTCGCACCTGCCGCACGTCGTGGCGAACCTGCTCGTCGCGCAGGCCGCCGACGCGCTCGGCGGCGAGACGCTGCCCGCGACGGGGCCGAGCTTTCGCGATGCCACACGGGTCGCAGGCTCCAACCCGGCGCTGTGGGCGCAGATCTACGCCGGCAACCGGGTGGCGCTCGGTGCGCAGATCGACGACCTCGTGCGGCGGCTGGGCGAGGTGCGCGGGCTGCTCGACGACAGCGGCCCCGCGCTCGAGGCCTGGCAGGACGAGGCGGCGCAGCAGCGGCGGGCGCTGCTCGAGGTCGGGCTGGCGGGTGGCGGCGGCGCGGCGCGCGAGATCCGCGCCGAGGTTCCCAACCGGCCCGGCGTCGTGGCCCAGATCGCGCTCGCGCTCGGCCGCGCGGGCATCAACATCTCCGACATGTCGCTCGCGCCGGCGGCCGACAACCGCACCGGCGTGATCG
The DNA here is from genome assembly GCA_046565905.1 of Thermoleophilia bacterium. Classification (GTDB taxonomy): domain Bacteria; phylum Actinomycetota; class Thermoleophilia; order Solirubrobacterales; family Solirubrobacteraceae; genus CADCVQ01. Next base: position 7,108 of record JBKHXR010000033.1, read on the forward strand.
CGCTGTGGCTGAGCCCGTCCGATGCCGACCGTGCGATCGGGCTCGTCGCCGACCTCGGCTTCGCCGCGCAGCGCGCATGAGCAGCGTCTTCTTCGCGCCTTCGGGCCGGTTGCGCGGCGAGGTCACGGCGCCGCCGGACAAGTCGATCTCCCATCGCGCCGCGCTGCTCGGCGCGATGTCGGTCGAGCCGGTGCGGATCTCGAACTACCTGCGGGCGGCGGACACGCTCTCGACGCTGGAGGCGCTGCGTGCCGTCGGCGCGCTCGTCGAGGAGCACGACGATCACGTCGTGGTGCGCGGCACCGGGCTGCGCGAGGCACGCGAGCCCGGCGGACCGATCGACGTCGGCAACGCGGGAACGCTCATGCGGCTGCTGCCCGGCTGGCTGGCCGCCCAGGAGGGACGCATCTTCGTGCTCGACGGCGACAGCTCGATCCGCCGCCGGCCCGTCGACCGCATCGCCGCGCCGCTCGCGCTGATGGGCGCGCAGATCGAGGCGACCGACGAGCGCTTCCCGCCGTTCGTCGTCTACGGCACGCGGCTGCAGGCGATCACCTACGAGATGCCGGTCGCCAGCGCGCAGGTGAAGTCGTGCGTGCTGCTCGCCGGGCTTGCCGCCGCCGGCACGACGAGCGTCGTCGAGCCGGCGCCCAGCCGCGATCACACCGAGCGGATGCTCGCCGGCGCCGGTGCGACCGTGCAGCGCGACGGCCTGACGGTGTCGGTGACGTGCACCGACGAGCTCGACGCGCAGTCGCTCGTCGTGCCCGGCGACCTGTCGTCGGCGGCGTTCATGATCGCCGCCGGCGTGCTCGTGCGCGGCTCGCGGCTGCTCGTGCGCGACGTCGGCGTGAACTGGACGCGGACCGGCTTCTTGCGGATCCTCGAGCGGATGGGCGCGATCGCGATCGGCGCGCTGGAGCAGCCCGCCGCGGAGGTGGCGGCGTTTGAGCCGGTCTCGGACATCGACGTGACCGCGGGGCCCCTGGAGGCGACCGTCGTCGAGCCCGACGAGGTGCCGCTCGCGATCGACGAGCTGCCGCTCGTCGCTCTGCTGGGCTGCTTCGCCGAGGGCGAGACGGTCGTTCGCGGCGCGCAGGAGCTGCGCGTCAAGGAGTCCGACAGGATCGCCGGCGTCGTCGAGGGACTGCGCGGGCTCGGCGCCACGATCGAGGCGACCGACGACGGCTTCGTGGTGGCCGGGGGCGGCGGCAAGGGGCTGCGCGGCGGGGTCATCGACGCTCGCGGGGACCACCGGATGGCGATGCTCGGCGCGGTCGCGGGGCTGGCGTCCGCCGAAGGGGTGCAGGTCGTCGGCATGGATGCGGCGGCGGTGTCCTACCCCGGCTTTGCGGAGGATCTGGCGCGGCTGGCCTGACGCTGTCCGGTCGCGCCGTGCCGCTGCCGTGGTCCGGCCTATCCTCAGGGCGATGCTGATTGCGATCGACGGGCCCGCGGGGGCCGGCAAGTCCACCGTCGCGCGCGCCGTCGCCGACGCGCTCGGCTTCACGTACCTCGACAGCGGCGCGATGTATCGCTGCGTCGCGCTCGCCGAGCTGCGCGGCGCCGACGACCCGCTGAGCTGCCCGATCGAGCTCGCGAGCGGCCACGTGACGCTCGGCGGCGAGGACGTCACCGAGGCGATCCGCGCGCCCGAGGTCTCAGAGCTCGCGTCGCAGGTCGCGGCGCGACCGGAGGTGCGCGGCCATCTCGTCGCGCTCCAGCGGGTGATGATCCGCAACGGCGACTACGTCGCCGAAGGGCGCGACATCGGCACGGTCGTCGCACCGGACGCCGAGCTGAAGGTCTTTCTCACCGCGTCGCCGCAGGAGCGCGCGCGGCGGCGCGCCGAGCAGATCGGCGCCGACGCCGACACGATCCTCCGCGAGCAGGCGCTGCGCGACGAGCGCGACTCGACGCGCGAGCACTCGCCCCTGCAGCCGGCCGACGACGCGCTGCGCGTCGACACCACCGGGCTGAGCGTCGACGAGGTCGCCGACAGGATCGTGCGCCTCGCGCAGGCCGCGCGATGAAGGTCGCGGTCGTCGGCTATCCGAACGTCGGCAAGTCGTCGCTCGTCAACCGGCTGACGAACTCGCGCGAGGCGGTCGTGCACGAGCGGGCCGGGATCACGCGCGACCGCAAGGAGATCGCGACGGAGTGGAACGGCCGGCGCTTCACGCTGATCGACACGGGCGGGATGGACAGGGAGGACGCCGACCCGATCTCCGGCTCGATCCGCGACCAGGCGCGCGCCGCGCTCGCCGACGCGCAGGTCGCGTTGTTCGTCTTCGACGCCAAGGCGGGGCTGCGCCCCGGCGACGACGAGCTCGCCGACCTGCTGCGCCGCTCGAAGATCCCGGTCGTCGTCGCGGCGAACAAGATCGACGGGGTTCGCGACCTCCCGCTCGCCGTCGAGGCGCACCGGCTCGGGTTCGGCGAGCCGATGGCGGTCTCCGCCGCGCAGGGCCTGGGAACCGGCGACCTGCTCGACCGGCTCGTCGAGCTGCTGCCCGAGGACGACGAGGAGGTCGACGACACGCTGATCAGGCTCGCCGTGATCGGCCGGCCGAACGTCGGCAAGTCCTCGCTCGTCAACCGCTTCCTCGGCGCCGAACGCGTGATCGTCTCCGACGTCGCGGGCACGACGCGCGATGCGATCGACCTGCCGCTGGAGGTCGACGGGCGCAGGCTCGTCGTCGTCGACACGGCCGGGATGCGCCGCCAGTCCAAGGTCTCCGACAACGTCGAGTACTACACGACCCTGCGCTCGCAGCGCGCGGCCGAGCGCGCCGACGTGGCGCTCGTCGTCTGCGACGCCAACGACGGCGTCACCGCGCAGGACTTCCGCGTCGCCGAGCTCGCGATGGGCGCGAACTGCGCGACGGCGATCGTGCTCAACAAGTGGGACGCCGCCCAGATGGACGAGGCCGACCTCGATCACGAGCGCGCCAAGGTCGCAAAGAAGCTGCGGCTGCGTCCGAAGGTGCTGACGGCGAGCGCGCTGACCGGGCGGCACGTGCAGCGCCTGCTCGGCGAGGTCGTCGCGCTCGGCGACCGGATGTCGGGCCGGATCCCGACGCCGGAGCTGAACCGCTTCCTCGGCGAGGCGGTCCAGGCGCGCCAGCCGCCCGCCAAGCAGGGCCACCGACTGAAGCTGCTGTACGCCGCGCAGATCGGCGAGCGCCCGCCGCGCTTCGCGATCCAGGTCAACAGCCGCCAGCGCGTGACGCGCGACTACGCCTACTACATCGAGAACCGGATGCGCGCGCGATTCGGCATGGACGGCATCCCGCTGATCATCGACTTCAACGAGCGCAAGTCCCGCCGCGGCGAGGACCGATAGCGTCTGCGCGTATGACTACCTTCGAAGACGACGAGTACCTCTTCACGTCCGAGTCCGTGACGGAGGGCCACCCCGACAAGGTCTCCGACCAGATCTCCGACGGGGTGCTTGATGCGTGCCTGAAGGACGACCCCCTCTCGCGAGTGGCGTGCGAGACGCTGGTGAACACCGGATTGGTGGTCGTGTCCGGGGAGATCACGACCGAGTCGATCTTCGACATCCAGCACGTGGTGCGCGAGACGATCCGCAAGATCGGCTACGTCGATGCGGACCTCGGCTTCTCCGCGGATTCCTGCGCTGTGCTCAACGCGATCGACAAGCAGTCGGCCGACATCGCGCAGGGCGTCGACGCCTCGCACGAGACGCGCAGCGGCGGATCGCAGGCCGACGCGCTGCTGATCGCCGGTGCCGGCGATCAGGGAATGATGTTCGGGTACGCGTCGAAGGAGACGCCGGAGCTGATGCCGCTGCCGATCGCGCTCGCGCACCGGCTCGCCAAGCGGCTGGCCGACGTGCGCAAGGACGGGTCGCTCCCGTACCTGCGCCCGGACGGCAAGACGCAGGTGTCGGTGCGCTACAAGGGCGGCGTGCCGGTGGCGATCGAGAAGCTGCTGATCTCGACGCAGCACGCGGAGGGCTGCGAGGCCCGGATCCCGGACGACCTGTGGGAGCACGTCGTGCTGCCGACGCTGCCCGACGACCTGTTCGATCCCGCGGTGCTGCGCAAGGAGCTCCTCGTCAACCCGACCGGCCGGTTCGTGATCGGCGGCCCGGTCGGCGACTGCGGCCTGACGGGCCGCAAGATCATCGTCGACACCTACGGCGGGATGGCGCGCCACGGCGGCGGCGCGTTCAGCGGCAAGGATCCGTCGAAGGTCGATCGCTCGGCCGCGTACGCGGCGCGCTGGGTCGCGAAGAACATCGTCGCCGCCGATCTGGCCGATCGCGTCGAGGTGCAGGTCGCCTACGCGATCGGCGTCGCGCATCCGGTCAGCGTCATGGTCGAGGACTTCGGCACCGGCAAGGTCAGCCGCTCGCGGCTGCAGGAGCTCGTCGACGAGCACTTCGACCTGCGGCCGGGCTCCTTCCGCCAGGAGCTCGATCTGCACCGCCCGATCTACCAGAAGACCGCGGCGTACGGCCACTTCGGCCGCGACGACGCCGACTTCACGTGGGAGCAGACGACGAAGGCCGATGCGCTGCGCGAGGCGGCCGGCCTTCAGGTCGCCGGGCTCAAGGGCCAGTAGGCATACTGGCGCCGACCGGCGCGCCATCGGGGGGTGGCGCGCCGGTTCGAGTCTCGCGGGGGCGCGGCTTCTATCCTTCGCCGCTGCACCATGGCCGCCGACCACGTCTACGACCCCGCCGAGATCGAGCCGCGCTGGCAGCAGGTGTGGGCCGACGAGGGTACGTGGGAGGTCCCCGACGACCCGGGCGACGACCCGACGTCCTACGTGCTCGAGATGCTGCCCTACCCCAGCGGCGAGCCGCACATCGGGCACCTCAAGGTCTACTCCGTCGGCGATGCGGTCGCGCACTTCCACCGCCGCACCGGTCGCCGCGTGCTGCACCCGATGGGCTACGACGCGTTCGGCCTGCCGGCCGAGAACCACGCGATCAAGACCGGCCAGCACCCGCGCGACTCGACCGACGCGGCGATCAGGGAGTTCCAGCGCCAGTTTCGCGAGTGGGGCATCTCGATCGACTGGTCGCGCGAGTTCGGCACCCATGAGCCGCGCGTGTACCGCTGGACACAGTGGATCTTCCTCGAGCTGTTCAAGCGCGGCCTCGCGTACCAGAGGGAGGCCGCGGTCAACTGGGATCCCGTCGAGGAGACCGTGCTCGCCAACGAGCAGGTCGTCGACGGACGCGGCGAGCGCTCCGGCGCGCTCGTCGAGGTGCGCCAGCTCAAGCAGTGGTTCTTCCGCATCACCGACTACGCCGACCGGCTGCTCGAGGACCTCGACGCGATCCGCTGGCCCGAGCACGTCAAGACGATGCAGCGCAACTGGATCGGCCGCAGCGAGGGCGCCGAGGTCGTCTTTCGCAACGAGCAGCTCGGCGCCGACTACCCCGTCTTCACGACGCGGCCGGACACGCTGTTCGGGGCCACGTTCTTCGTCATCGCGCCCGAGCATCCCGACGTGCTGCGGCTGGCCGCCGGCACCGAGCACGAGGCCGCGGTGCGCGCCTACGTCAACCAGGCGCTGACCGCCGACAAGGCCCTGCGCGGCGACGTCGACAAGGAGAAGACCGGCGTGCCGCTGGGCCGGACGGTCACCAACCCGGTCAACGGCGAAGAGCTGCCGATGTACGTCGCCGACTACGTCCTGATGGAGTACGGAACCGGCGCGATCATGGCCGTGCCGGGCCACGACGATCGCGACTTCGCGTTCGCGCGGGCCTACGGGCTGCCGATCCGGCGCGTCATCCAGTCCACCGAGGACGCGGCCGGGAGCCTCTGCGAGGACGAGCTCGAGGGCCTGCCCTACAGCGGAGACGGACCGCTCGTGAACTCCGCGGCGGAGTTCGACGGGCTGCACAACCGCGAGGCGCTGCGGGGGATCGTCGCCTGGCTGGAGCGCGAGGGCAAGGGCCGGCCTTCGGTCAACTACCGCCTGCGCGACTGGCTGATCTCGCGCCAGCGCTACTGGGGCACGCCGATCCCGATCGTCCACTGCCCGGCCTGCGGTGCGGTGCCGGTGCGCTACGACGACCTGCCGGTCGTGCTGCCCGACGTCGAGGACTACAAGCCGCGCGGGCGCTCGCCGCTGGCGGCGGCCGAGGACTGGGTGCGCACGAGCTGCCCGCAGTGCGGGGGACCCGCCGAGCGCGAGACCGACACGATGGACACCTTCGTCGACTCCTCGTGGTACTTCCTGCGCTACTGCGACGCGCGCAACGACGACGCCGCCTGGGATCCCGCCGTCGTCGCCCGCTGGATGCCCGTCGACCAGTACATCGGCGGCGTCGAGCACGCGATCCTGCACCTGCTCTACGCGCGCTTCTTCACGAAGGCGCTGGCCGACCTCGGCCACCTGCCCGACGCCGTCCAGGAGCCCTTCGCCGCGCTGTTCACGCAGGGGATGATCCTGCGCGACGGCGAGAAGATGTCCAAGAACCGCGGCAACGTCGTGTCGCCGAACACGATCGTCCGGCAGTACGGCGCCGACACCGCGCGCTCCTACATCCTCTTCATCGGCCCGCCCGACCAGGACGCGGACTGGTCCGACACGGGCGTGGAGGGGATGCACCGCTTCCTCGGGCGACTGTGGCGCCTGGCGGCGGAGGCCGCCGACGAGCTGCCCGACGATCCCGTGCCCGCCGACGTCGCCGGCGATGACGAGCGGCTGCTGCGCAAGGCCCACTGGGCGGTCGACAAGGTGACCTCGGACATGAGCGAGCGCTTCAACTTCAACACGGCGATCGCCGCCGTCATGGAGCTGCTCAACGAGGTCACCCCGGTCAAGCGCGGCGACGCGTCGCCCGGAGCGGTGCGCTTCACGATCGCCACCGCGGCGTCGCTGATCTTCCCGTTCGCGCCGCACGTCGCCACCGACGCCTACCACCTGCTGACAGGCCGGCGGCTGTGGGAGCAGCCCTGGCCGTCGGCGGACAGGAAGTACCTCGAGGCGCCGACGTTCGAGCTCGTGCTGCAGGTCAACGGCAAGGTCCGCGACCGCGTGCAGGCGCCCTCCGACGCCTCGCGCGAGGACCTCGTCGCGCTGGCCCGCGAGTCCGAGCGGGTGCAGCAGTTCATCGACGGCAACGAGGTCGTCAAGGAGATCGTGGTGCCCGGCAGGCTCGTCAACGTCGTCGTCCGCCCGGCCTGAGCTTCGGCGGTGGCCGGCGCGGCGCCGTACGTCGCGGTCGTGGGCGCCGGCGCGGACGTGTCGCCCGAGCTCCTCGCGGCCGCCGAGGCCGTCGGCGCCGGGCTCGCGCGGCGCGGCGCGGTCGTCGTGACGGGCGGCCTCGGCGGCGTGATGGAGGCGGCCTGCCGCGGCGCGCGGTCGGCGGGTGGGATGACGCTCGGGATCCTGCCCGGCGACGACCGCCGGGCCGCCAACGCGTATGTCGACGTCGCGGTCGCGAGCGGGATGGGCGAGCTGCGAAACGGCCTCGTCGTGCGCAGCGCCGACGCGCTCGTGGCGATCGCCGGCGGTGCCGGCACGCTGTCGGAGATCGCGCTCGCGCTGAAGGCCGGCAAGCCGGTGGTGGGCGTCGGGACGTGGCGGATCGAAGGGGTGGCAGAGGCGGGGGACGCGGCCGCGGCCGTGGCGCTCGTGCTCGGCGAGTGACGCTGGCCGACTCGCACCGGCCCGGCCTCGGACACCGGCACGGGTGAGGCAGCGGCGCGATCGCGCGACGTTTCTGCGCGCAATCGTCACGATCCGCGCGTCCGGTTGCGCGATCGGCCGCCTAGCCTCGGATCGTGCCCGACCTCGATCGCCCACGGCTGGCGCTCTACGTCGCGCTCGGCCTCGCCGTCTGCCTGCTGGGAGCGCGCTACGTGGTCGGGCAGGCGTCGCCTGCGGGTGACGGCGCCGGCCCGGGCGGCGCGGCCGGCGGCGCGGGCGGCGCGGCCGGCGGCGCGGCCGTCGGGCGGGACGGCGGCGGGCGCGGCGGCGGCGGTGCCGGGGTGCGGGTCGAGCGGGCCGGCGGCGGGCGGGTCACGGTGCACGTCGCCGGTGCGGTGCGGCGGCCGGGCGTCTACCGGCTGCGCGAGGGCGCGCGCGTCGACGACGCGCTGCGACGGGCCGGCGGGCCGCGCGGGCGCGCCGACCTCAGTGCGGTCAACCTCGCGGCGAAGCTCGAGGACGGGCGCCAGGTGCTCGTGCCCGAGCGCGCGCCCCAGGCCGCCGTCGCGGGCGCGCCCGGCGGGGGAGCGGCCGGCGGCCCCGGCGCCGGTGGCGGCGCCGGTGGGGGAGCGGCCGGCGGCGGCGGGGGTGCGATCCCCGGCGCGGCGGCCGCCCCGATCAACCTGAACACCGCGACCCTCGAGCAGCTCGACACGCTCGACGGCGTCGGCCCGGCGATCGCGCAGCGCATCCTCGACCACCGCCAGCGGAAGGGCGGCTTCGCGCGCGTCGAGGAGCTGGCGGAGGTGCCGGGGATCGGCGCCAAGCGGCTCGCCGCGCTGACGCCGCTCGTGACGGTGTGAGGCGGTGCAGCGCGTCGCTGACGGGCAGGCGGCGCAACGCCTCGGCTATGCCCGGGCGGTGCAGCGCTTCAGCGACGCGCAGGCGGCGCTCGGCGGCCATCCGCGCCATCTCCTGCTGGCCGCGCTCGTCGCGGGACTGCTCGCCGGCCCGTCGTCGGCGGCCGCGCTGGCGGCCGCGGTCGCGCTCGCGCTCGTCGCCGTGCGCGACGGGCCGCTCGCGATCGGCGCGCTCGTCGCGCTGCTCGCCGGGGCCGCCGTCGCCGAGACACGGCTCGCGGCGCTCGATCGCAGCGCGCTCGTGCCGGGCGCGCTGGCGGCGCGCGTGACGCTGCTCGAGCACCCGCGGACGCGGGCCTTCGAGACGCGCGTCGCCGCCGCGCAACTGCACGGCGAGCGCGTGCTCGTCAAGGCGCCGGCGCGCGTGCGCTGGCCGGTGGCGGCCGGCCCCGGCAGGATCGTCGCGATCGAGGGTCGCGTGGCGCCGCTCGGTCCCGGCGACGCCCACGAGCGCCGCCGGGGGGCGCACGCGCTCCTGCTCGCCGGGGCGATCCGCGACACCGGCGCGCGCCGCGGCGGCCTGCTCGGCGCGCTGGACGGCGTGCGCGACCGCAGCGAGCGCGCGCTCACGCACGGCGCGCCGGCGCCGCAGGGCGCGCTCGCGCGCGGGATGGTGCTCGGTCAGGACTTCGCGCTGACCGACGACGTGCGCGAGCAGTTCCGCGCGACGGGCCTGGCGCACCTCGTCGCGGCGAGCGGCGCGAACGTGCTGCTGCTCGCCGTCCTCGTGCTCGCGTTCGGCGCCGCGCTCGGTGTCGGGCTGTCGGGGCGGCTGTGGCTGGCGATCGCGCTCGTCGCCGCGTACGTGCCGATCGCCGGCGCAGGGCCGTCGATCCAGCGCGCGGCCGTCATGGGCATCGCGGGAATCGTGGCGGCGCTCGCCGGCCGGCCCGCCTCGCGCTGGTACGCGCTGCTGCTCGCGGCGGCCGTGACGCTGATCTGGAACCCGCGCGCGGCCGGTGACGCCGGCTGGCAGCTGAGCTTCGCCGCCGTGCTCGCGATGATCGCGCTCGTGCCTGGGCTTCGCCGCCGGCTGACGGCAGCGGGGCTGCCAGCGGCGCTCGCCGAGGCCCTCGCGCTGACGGCGGCGGCGACGCTGGGCACCGCGCCGCTGATCGCGCTGCACTTCGAGCGCCTGTCGCTCGTTTCGCTGCCCGCGAACCTGCTCGCGGCTCCCGCCGTGGCGCCCGTCATGTGGCTGGGGACGATCGCGGGCGCGCTCGGGCAGGTGGCGCCCGCCCTGGCGGCGCCCGTCACCGCGCTGGCCGTGCTGCCGCTGGGCTACCTGACCTGGCTGGCCGACGCCGCGGCCGCGTTGCCGTTCGCCGAGGTCGCCGTGCCGTCGCCGGGCGCAGCCGGAGTGCTGGGTCTCTACGCCGGCGCCGCCGGTGCGACGCTCGTCTGGCGGCGGCTGCCGCGCACGGGCAGGCGTGCGACGGCGGCCGTCTTGGCCGTCGCCTCGATCACCGGCGTCGCGGCGCTCGCCGCGGGCCACGGCCCCGGTCGGCCGCCGACCGACCTCACGGTCTCGTTTCTCGACATCGGCCAGGGCGACGCGACGCTGATCCAGCACGGCGACGCGGCCGTGCTCGTCGACACCGGCCCGCGGCGCGGACCGCTGCTCGCGCGCCTGCGCCGCGCCGGCGTGCGCCGCCTCGACGCGCTCGTCGTCACCCACGACGCGGCCGACCACGACGGCGAGACCGAGGCGCTGCTGGCGGCGCTGCCGGTCGGCCTCGTCGTCGACGGCGAGGAGGCGACGTCCGGCGGCGACGTGCGCCGCCTCGCGGCCGCGCGCGGCGTGCGGCGGATCGCGTCGGACGCCGGGCAGGTCATCCGCGCGGGTGCGCTGCAGCTGCGCGTCCTGTGGCCGCGCCGCGACCCCCCGGCGCCCGCCGACGCCGAGCCGAACGACCGCGCCACGGTGCTGCACGTGCGCGACGGCGACTTCGATCTGCTGCTGACGGCCGATGTCGAGTCAGATGTGCTGAGCGGGCTGCAGCTGCCGGTCGTCGAGGCGCTCAAGGTCTCCCACCACGGCAGCGACGATCCCGGCCTGCCGGGCCTGCTGGCCCGCCTGCGCCCGCAGGCCGCCGTCATCGCGGTCGGCCGGCGCAACTCCTATGGGCATCCGGCGCCGGCGACGCTGTCGGCGCTCGCCGCCGCGGTCCCCGTCGTCCGCCGCACCGACCGCGACGGCACGGTCCGGGTCACAGTCGAGGACGGGCGGATGAGGGTCGCAGTCAGCGATCCTCTCCGCGCCGCACGCGCTCGATGATCGCGCCGATGCGCCGGCGTGCGGCGGCCCGGTCGGTGCTGGCGTAGGACGGCTGCCCGCGCGTGGCCGCCCAGGGGACGAGCACGTCGAAGTCCAGCTCGCGGATCAGCTCCAGGCTGCGGACGTACGCCGCGCGGTCGCTGGAGGACAGCACGGCGGCGACCCACTCGCCCTCGTCGAGGTGGATCGTGTCGCCCGTGAACAGCAGGCGGTGCTCGCCGCTGTCCCAGAGGTACGCCGTCGCGCCCGGCGTGTGACCGGGCGTCGGGATCACCTCGAAGTCCTCGTCGAGCATGTGCCTTCTGGAGAAGGTGCCGCGGATGTCGTAGCGCCCGCGCACCGCCTCGCGCTCGGACTCGTGCACGAAGAGCGGGGCGCCGATCCGCTCGGACGCGAACAGCGCCTCGTGGCCGTGGTTGAGGTAGTGGCGCGCGATCCCGCCCAGCCGCTCGACGGCGGGCGCGTCGGCGCGCACGGTCGTGGTGCTGTAGAGCAGCAGGTTGCCGCGATCGCGACGCAGCAGGAACGCGCGGATGTCGTGCGACGGCGCGAACGGCAGCGGCTCGGGCGTCAGCGCGTGGAGCCTGTCGATCTCGGTCCGGACGCCTTGCACGGGATCGGCGCAGTCAGCGGGCAGACCGTGCGTCGCGACCGCACGGTCGTAGTTGCGCCGGATCAGCTCGATGACGTCGCGCACGTCGTCGTCGCTCTCGATCCGGCGCGCGGCATAGCCGGGCTTGCCGGGGAAGACGGGGTGATGGTCGATGCGGCCCTGGTCAAACAGCTCCTGCCACACCTCCTTCGGGAAGGTGCCGTGGAAGACGCGGTCGCCGTGCAGGTGGCCGAGCGCGCGCCGGCCCAGCGTGAAGCCGAACTCGCCGCGGCTGCCGAGGCCCGCCTCGACGCCGGGCCACGAGGTGACCTGCGCGGTGATCCGCTCGCTCGCGGTCTGCTGCCGGATCGCCATGCTCACTCCTTTCAGGGAAGTGAGGCCAAGCTACAAGTTCAAGTACGCTTGAAGTCAAGCGCGTGATCGCGATCTCGTTCGCCGCGCGGCGAGCCGCGGTCGCGGCCCACGCCACCGGATCGGCGACGTGAGCGACGGCAGCGACCTGAGCAGGACCTAGACTCGCGAGCGATGCCCGCGTTCAAGCCCGCCTACCTGATCCACGGCGACGACCACGGCCGGATCGGCGAGCGGCGCGCCGCGCTGCGGGCGCTCGCCGAGCGCGAATCGGGCTCAAACGGCGTGGAGTGCTTCGAGGGCGATGCCGCCGCGCCCGACGTCGTCGCCGGGGCGCTGGCCGCCATGACGTTCGCGATCGGCCGCCGGTTTCTGATCGTCGACGGCGCCGAGCGCTGGAAGGATGCCGACATCCAGGCCCACCTGCTGCCCGCGCTCGCCGGCATCGACGAGGAGACGACGATCGCCTTCTTCGCGCGAGAGGAGGGTCGCTTCAAGGTCAGCACGCAGCTTGCCAAGGCCGTCGAGAAGGCCGGTGGCAGCGTCGCGGTCGAGCGCACGATGAAGGCCAGGGAGCTGCCGAAGTGGCTTCAGGGCGAGGCTTCCAGGCTCGGCGTCGGCCTCGACCGCGACGCCGCGCAGGCGCTCGTCGCGCACGTCGGCGAGCGCCAGCAGCGGCTGCTGCGCGAGCTCGAGAAGCTCGCGCTCGAGCATGGCGGGGGCGCTCGGATCGGCGTCGAGGAGGTCGAGCAGGCGGCGGCGCACTCGGCCGAGCACCAGGTCTGGGGGCTCGTCGACACGCTCGTCGCCGGCGACGGGCCGGCGGCGACGCGCGCCTACCTCGAGCTCGCCGCGCAGGGCGAGTCGGTGACGCGGCTCGTCGGGCTGCTCGCGCGTCGCGTGCGCGAGGTGCTCGCGATCGCCCAGCGGCTCGAGGCGGGCGACAACCCGCAGCAGATCAAGGCCGGCATGAAGGGCAATCCCTGGGCGCTGGACCGCCGCATCGCGGAGGCCCGCCGCTCGGACGCCGACCGCCTCGGCCGGGCGCTCGAGGCACTCTCGGACCTCGAGCTCGCCACGCACGGGGCGAGCGAGCTGAGCGACCCGACGCAGATGATCAGCGCGATCGCGCGGATCGCGGCGTAGCCGTCGTGCCGGTGCGCGGGGCAGTCGCCGGCCCGCCGGGCGGCGCGGCCGTCAGCCCGCCGGGCGGCGCGGCCGTCAGCCCAGCGCGCGGCGCAGGATGTCGCGCAGCGCGCGCTGGTCGCCGTCGCTGAGCGCCGCGAGCTCGGGCGGCACCTGCTGCATGGCCGCGGCGAGGCGCCTGCGCACGTCGGCGCCGCGCTCGGTGACCACGAGCATCCGCAGCCGCCGGTCGTGCTCGCCCGGCCGGCGCTCGACGAGCCCCTGCGACTCGAGGCCGTCGACGAGGCCGGTGACGTTCGAGTTGTCGCAGTGCAGAGCGGAGGCGAGCGTGCTCATCGGCACGGGGTCGTCGGGGTCGAGCGTCTTGAGCGCGAAGAGCTGGGAAGGAGTCAGACCGAGCTCCGCGGCCATGCGGACCATCGTCGGGCGCAGCTGCCAGAAGAGCTGGCCCATCAGCGCCCAGGCGTCCTCTATCGCAGTGCGCGGCTTGATGGCGGCGTCCATTTGAGAAAGACGATAATGGATGGAGGCGACAGTTGACAACCTCAATCTTTGCCGCGTAGTCTGCTCCACATGACCGAAGAGCGCGGAATCGACGTGCACGGCCTCGTGCGCGAGTTCAAGGGCGGAGTGCGCGCCGTCGACGGGATCGACCTGCAGGTCGCGGCCGGCGAGATCTACGGCTTCCTCGGGCCCAACGGCGCGGGCAAGTCGACGACCGTCAAGGTGCTCACGACGCTGCTGCCGCCGAGCTCCGGCAGGGCCACCGTCGCCGGCTACGACGTCGCCAGGGAGGGTGTGAAGGTGCGCGCCGCGATCGGCGTCGCCCTGCAGGACGTCGCGCTCGACCCGATGCTGACCGGCCGCGAGCACATGCGCCTGCAGGGCGGACTGCAGGGCATCCCGCGCTCCGAGCGCGGCCGGCGCGGCGACGAGCTGCTCGAGCGCGTCGGCCTGTCGGAGGCCGCCGATCGCCGGTCGTCGACGTACTCCGGCGGGATGAAGCGGCGGCTGGATCTCGCCCTCGCGTTGCTGCATCACCCGCGCATCCTGTTTCTCGACGAGCCGACGACGGGGCTCGACGTCCAGTCGCGGACGGCGCTGTGGGAGGAGGTCGAGCGGCTCGCCCGCGAGGAGGGCACGACGGTGTTCCTGACGACCCAGTATCTCGAGGAGGCCGACGTGCTGGCCAACCGGGTCGGGATCATCGACCGCGGGACGATCGTCGCCGAGGGCACGCCGTCCGCCCTGAAGGCGCAGGTCTCCAAGCCGACCGTCGAGCTCGTACCCCGCGACGGCGACGAATGCGCCGCCGCAGGCGCGGCGCTGCGGCCGTTCGGCGAGCTCGTCCAACCGCGCACGGCCGGCTCGATCGCGGTCCGCCTGGACTCCGGCGCAGACCAGCTCGCCGACATCGTCCGCGCGCTGGACAGCGCCAACATCTCCGTTGCGAACCTGGCACTGCACGAGCCGACGCTGGACGACGTCTTCCTTGCCAAGACCGGGCGCAGCCTCGAGGGGGCGGCCGGCGACACGCCGCCGCAGGACGCGTCCGACCGCGAGCGCGCGCTGGCATGACGGCGCTCGCGCGCAGCGCGCTGCCGTCGCAGGTCGGCCTGCTCGCCGGCCGCGCCGTCCGCCGCATCCTGCGCAACCCCGCGCAGCTGGTCTTCCCGATCCTCTTTCCGCTCATCCTGCTGGCCGTCAACACGTCGGGCCTCGACGCCGCGACGCAGCTGCCCGGATTCCCGACCGCCAGCTACCTGGACTTCGCGCTCGCCATCCCCTTCATGCAGGGCGCCCTGTTCGCGGCGCTCAACGGCGGCCAGGACCTCGCCCGCGACATCCAGGGCGGCTTCCTGGACCGCCTCGCGATGACGCCGATGTCCGGCGCCGCCCTGCTCGCGGGCCAGCTCGGCGGCGCGCTGTTCATGGGCGTCGTCAGCGCCGTCCTGTACCTCGTCGTCGGGATCGCGTTCGGCGCAGGGATCGCGACCGGCTTCGCGGGCGCGCTCGTGCTGCTCGTGCTCGCGATCACGATCTCGGCCGCGTTCGCCTGCTTCGGCACGTACGTCGCGCTGCGGGCAGGCACCGGCGAGGCGGTACAGGGCTTCTTTCCGCTGTTCTTCGTGCTGCTGTTCCTCAGCTCCGCGTTCTTTCCCCGCGACCTGATCGAGCAGGAGTGGTTTCGCACGATCGCGACGTACAACCCCGTCTCCTACATGGTCGAGGGGATCCGCAGCCTCGTCATCACCGGCTGGGACGGCGAGGCGCTGGCGCCGGCCTTCGGTCTGTCGGCCGCCGCGATCGTGCTGTTCCTGGGGCTGAGCGCGCGCGCCCTGCGCACCCGGCTGGTGCGGACGTGAGCGCGCTGCGGCGCACGCGCTCGGTGGCGCTCGCCGTCGCCTGGCGCAGCATCCACAACGCGTTCACGAACCCTGCGTTCCTGCTGCCGAGCCTGCTCTTTCCGCTGTTCTTCTTCGTCGCGTTCGCCGGCGGGCTGTCGGGGGTGCAGAACGCGCCCGCCTTCGACTACAAGCCCGGCTACACGTCGTTCCAGTTCGCCTTCGTGTGCGTTCAGGCGGCGGCCTTCGGCGGCGTCTTCACCGGCTTCGCGATCGCCGCCGACTTCGAGCTCGGCTTCGCGCGGCGGCTCATGCTGGCGGCGCCCAACCGCGGCGGCATCGTGATCGGCTACACGATCTCGGCGATGGTCCGGGCGACGTTCGTGCTGGCGATCGTGTTCCTCGCCGGGCTCGTCTCCGGGATGCGCGTCGACGGCTCGCTCGCCGACCTGGCGGCGCTGCTCGCGCTCGCCCTGTCGGTGAGCGCCGTCGCGACGCTGTGGTCGGCGGGCATCGCGATGCGGCTGCGCACGATGCAGGCGGGTCCCGTGATGCAGATGCCGGTCTTCATCGTGCTGTTCCTCGCGCCGGTCTACGTGCCGCTGAACCTCGTCGCCGGCTGGGTGCACGAGATCGCGCGCTTCAACCCGGCGACGGCGTTCCTCGAGGCCGCCCGGGGCTTCGTCGCGGGCGAGCCGACGAAGGTCGGGATCACGGCGATCTGCCTGGTGGCGATGTTCGCGCTCGCCTCGCTGTGGGCGCGCGGCGGGCTGCGCAGCGCCGAGCGCGCCGGCTGAGCCAGCGGCGCCGCGCCGGCCTCGACGCGCGCTGTGGCGTCTTGACCTCGATATCCGCGGTCAGTTCGCCATGGGGCAGGCAACCACGCGTCGAACCCCCGAAACGCGCCCGGGATTGCCGGGTATGTAGCCTTCGGGCCATGACCTACGTCATCGTCGGCAGCTGCATCAAGGACGACTCGTGCATCGAGGTCTGTCCCGTTGACTGCATCCACCCGAAGCCGGGCGCGCCCGACTTCGAGACCGCGGAGCAGCTCTACATCGACCCCGAGGAGTGCATCGACTGCGACGCCTGCGTCGAGGCATGCCCGGTCGATGCGATCTACGCAGAGGCCGAGGTCCCGGAGAGATACGACTACGCGCCCGAGCTCAACACCCGGTTCTTCGGCGAGCTCAAGACGGCCGAGCGGACGGCGCGATGACGGCCGACCGCAGCGCGCCGCGCGTGGCGATCGTCGGCGCAGGGCCCGCCGGCGCGTTCACCGCGGCCGCGCTTCAGCGGGCCTGCGGCGATGCCGAGATCGACCTGTTCGAGCGACTGCCCACGCCCTGGGGCCTGCTGCGCGGCGGCGTCGCGCCCGACCACCAGGACATCAAGCGCCTGGAGGACACGCTCGACCGCCAGACGCTCAAGCGCGGCTGCCGCTTGCTGGCCAACGTCGAGGTCGGCACCGACATCTCGCACGCGGAGCTGATGAGCCACTACAGCGCCGTGGTCTACGCCACCGGCGCGCAGACCGACAAGTCGCTCGGCATCGCCGGCGAGGATCTGGCCGGCAGCTGGGCGGCGACCGATTTCGTCGCCTGGTACAACGGCCACCCCGACCACCGCGACCTCGAGTTCGACCTCTCGGCCAGGCGCGCGGTCGTCATCGGCAACGGCAACGTCGCCGCCGACGTGACGCGGATGCTCACGCGCAGCCCCGCGGAGCTCGCGCGCACCGACGTCGCCGACCACGCGCTGGCGGCGCTGCGCGCGAGCAGCATCGAGGAGGTCGTCGTGCTCGGCCGGCGCGGTCCCGCGCAGGCGGCCTTCACGAGCGCCGAGCTGCGCGAGCTCGGCCGTCTCGACGGCGTCGACCTGCGCGTGGACGTCGCCGACGCCGAGCTCGACCCGGTGTCCGAGGAGTGGCTGGCGGATGCGGGCACGTTCACCGCGCGCACGAACGTCGCGCTGCTGCGCGAGTTCGCCGCCCGGCCGGCACGATCGGACGCGCCGCGCCGGATCGTCCTGCGCTTTCTGCGCTCCCCGCACGAGATCCGCGGCGACGGCAGGGTCGAGGCGATCGACGTGCGCCGCAACGAGATCGTGCGCGACGACGACGGCATGCTGCGCGCGCAGGCATCGCGCGACGAGCTCGAGACGCTCGACTGCGGCCTCGTCCTGCGCTCGGTCGGCTACCGCGCGGTGCCGCTGCCCGGCGTCCCGTTCGACGAGCGCAGCTTCGTACTGCCCAACGAGCGCGGCCGCGTGCTCGGCGCCGACCGCCAGCCGCTTGCCGGCGTCTACGCAGTCGGCTGGATCAAGCGCGGGCCGACCGGCATCCTCGGCACGAACAAGCGCGATGCCGAGGAGACCGTGTCCTGCTTCGCAGAGGACCTGGCGGCCGCCGGCCTGCCGCAGCCCGCGAACGTCGATCGCGAGCAGCTCGACGCGCTGCTGGCAGAGCGCAGACCGGACCTCGTGACCGTCGAGGGCTGGCGCGCGATCGCTCGCCACGAGCTCGAGGCCGGGCGGCGCGAGCGGCGCCCGCGCGTGAAGCTCGCGTCGCGCGAGGAGCTGCTGGCGGTCGCGACGCCGTCGGTGGCCGCCTCCGCAGGCACCGCCCGCTAGGCCGGCGCGCCCGCCCCGCTGTCGGGCCCGCTGCCGGCGGACGGCGACGGCAGGCTCAGAGGCCCCAGCCGCCCTGGCGGCGGGTGGCCGTCCGCCAGG
The DNA here is from genome assembly GCA_046565905.1 of Thermoleophilia bacterium. Classification (GTDB taxonomy): domain Bacteria; phylum Actinomycetota; class Thermoleophilia; order Solirubrobacterales; family Solirubrobacteraceae; genus CADCVQ01. The sequence continues at coordinate 25,135 of JBKHXR010000033.1, forward strand.
CGTGATCGGTGTCGGAGTGGGCCAGGCTCGACGGATAGGGAGGACGCTTCCAGACGTGGAAGCCGACGGTCCCGTAGTGCTCGCGCAGGTAGGCGACGAGGTCGCCGCGGTGCTCGGCGCAGGCGTAGCGCGGCGGGCCGTAGAGCCCGCGGCCGTGAAAGACGAGCCACCGCCCGGGCAGCGCGTCCTGGTAGGCACCCCACGTGTTCTCGCGCATCGCGGTCGTCAGGCGCAGCTGCGTCAGCGGGTCGGGCTGCGCGTCGCAGAACTGGCAGCGGAAGATGAACCTCACCGACATCGGGCTCAGCCTCGCCGGGACGTCTCCTGGACCGTGCTGCGGGTCGCGGGCACACGTACATCATCGGCATCCCGGCGGCACGACTGCACCGTGGTTACCCGCACGATCGACGACCTGCGTATGCTCGCCGGCAATGGACCTCGAGCACGGAGAGCAGCTGATCTTCGAGGGCCATCCCTCGTGGCGGTCGATCCTCGGGTTCTACGTCAAGGGGCTGCTCGCGGTCGCGGTCGGCGCCGCCGCCGTCGCGGTCGCGACGCGCGTCGCCGACGACCAGATCGACGGCGGCCTGGTGATCGTCGTCGCCATCGCGCTGCTGGGCCTGGTGCTCGTGGCCGGCTACGTCAAGCGCCTGTTCACGACCTACACGATCACCAACCACCGGCTGCACATCCGCCGCGGGATCGTCGCTCGCGCCGAGCAGCAGACCCAGATCAACCGCGTGCAGAACGTCAACACCCACCAGTCGGTGCTGCAGCGGATGCTGATGATCGGCGACGTCAACTTCGACACCGCGGCGGGCGACGACTACGACTTCTCGTTCGACGGCGTCGCCAGCCCGGCCGAGGTCGTCGAGGCGGTCCATCGCGCGCAGCGCGATTCGGACAGCGCGACGCCGGCCAGGCCGGCGGCCCGCTAGGCCGGCGGCTCAGGCGTCGGGCGCGCCGCGGCGAACGCGGGAGGCGCGGGACTTCTTGCGGGCGCCGGTGTTGCGATGCATCGCGCCGCGCTTGACGGACTTGTCGATCAGGCTGACAAGCTCGGTGTGCTCCTTGTCGGCGAGCGCGTCGTCACCCGCGGTGACGGCGGCCTCGAGGCGGCGGAAGTAGGTCCGGACCGCCGAGGTGTAGTGGCGGTTCTCGAGGCGCTCGCGCTCGGAGCGCAGGATCCGCTTCTTCTGTGAGTGAATGTTGGCCATGGCGCGAAAGCGCCGCGGAGAGGACCGCGGCGGTCCCTAGAGTAGCGCAACCGATGGCGACCCAAGCGCGTGGGAGGGAGGGCGGTTCCGGGCGAATCGCTCGCAACACCGCGATCTTCTCCTTCCTCACCGGGCTGTCGCGGATCGCGGGGCTCGTGCGCGAGGTCGTCGCCTCGAGCTACTTCGGCACGAGCGGCGCCTTCTCGGCCTTCACGGTCGCCTTCCAGGTGCCCAACCTCGTGCGCAGCCTGTTCGCCGACAGCGCGCTGAGCGCCGCGTTCGTCCCCGTCTTCACCGAGCTGATGGAGAAGGGCAGCAAGCGCGACGCGTACCGCCTGGCGTCGACGTTCGTCGTGCTGATCGTCGCCGCGCTGACGGTCGTCTGCGTGTTCTTCGTGCTCGTCGCGCCTCAGATCATGCCGCCGCTGACGCCCGGCGACGACTTCTCGGCCGAGCTCGACCAACTGATGGTCGGGCTGTCCCAGGTGCTGTTTCCGATCGTCCTGCTGCTCGGGCTCAACGGCCTGCTCGTCGGCATCCTCAACGCCTACGACCACTTCACGATCCCGGCGCTCACGCCGCTGGTCTGGAACCTCGTGATCATCGCGGTGCTCGTCGTGCTCAGGCCGCATTTCGAGGGACCCGATCAGCTCTACGCGTACGCGATCGGCGTGCTCGCCGGCACCTTCGTGCAGCTGGTCATGTGCGTGCCGGTGCTGCGCCGCCTGCAGTTTCGGTTCGAGTGGTCCGGGCTGTCCTTCCGCGACGAGCGCGTCAAGCAGGTGCTCGCGCTCATGCTGCCGATCACGCTGAGCCTGGGGCTGATCAACTTCAACCTGTTCATCAACTCGGTGCTCGGCGCGACGGTCTCCGAGGCGGTCCCGCGCGCGATCGACGCCGCGTTTCGGCTCTACATGCTGCCGCAGGGAATGTTCAGCGTGGCGGTCGCGACCGTGCTGTTCCCGTCGCTCGCGCGGCTTGCGGCGCGGCGCGACGTCGACGGCCTGCGCAGTCTCACCGGCACCGGCACGCGGCAGATCTGCCTGCTGCTGATCCCCGCCGCCGCCTGCACGCTCGTGCTCGCCGAGCCGATCACGCGCCTGGTCTACCAGCGCGGCGCCTTCGGCCCGGAGTCGACGGAGATCGTCGCCGAGGCCCTGTTCTGGTTCTCCTTCAGCATGCCGTTCGCCGGCGTCAACCTGCTGCTCACGAGGACGTTCTTCTCGCTGCAGCGGCCGTGGCTGCCGACCGGCCTGGGCGCCGCGACGCTGCTGGTCAACCTCGTCGTCGCGATCGTGCTCGTCGGCCCGTTCGGGATCGCGGGCATCGTCGTGGCGACCGCGGTCGCGAGCGCCGCGATGACCGCCGGCCAGGCGTACTACCTGCGCCGCGAGCTCGGCGGGCGCCTGGAGGGCGCCGAGTCGGCACGGACGGTGGCGCGGCTGCTCGTCGCGGCCGGCGCACTCGCCGCCGTGTCGTACGCCGTCTGGCTGGGCCTCGACGAGCTGCTCGGGCGCTCGCTGCCCGCGCAGGCCGTCTCCGTCGGCGGCGGGCTGACCGCCGGCATCGTCGCGTACGCCGCCGTCGTCGTGGCGCTGCGCGTTCCGGAGGCGCGGCAGATCAGCGCGCTCGTGCGGGCACGGCTGCGCCGCTCGCGGTAGCGCCGCCGCGCGGCCGCCGATCTCGGGCTGGATTCGCCCTCGGGCGCGGCGGTACTGTCAGCGGCGTGGTCGAAGTTCGCATCCTCGGCAGCCTCCAGGTCAGGGTCGGCGGGACGGCGATCGAACCGTGCCCGAGCCGGCGTGCCTGGGCGCTGCTGGCATGGCTTGCGCTGCATCCGGGAGAGCACGCGCGCGGCAGCGTGGCGGCGCGCTTCTGGCCCGACGTCCTCGACAGCGCGGCGCGCGGGTCGCTGCGCAGCGCGGTCTGGGCGCTGCGCCGCGCGCTCGGGCCCGACGGCGACCACGTCCTGCTCGCCGAGCGCGACCGGATCGCGCTCGCCGCGCCCAGCGACCTCGCGCAGTTCGAGGCCCGCGTCGCGGCGGGTGACGTCGAGGGCGCGCTGGCGCTCGAGCGCGGGCCGCTGCTGGCCGATCTCGACGACGACTGGGTGCTCGAGGCGCGCGACGCGCACGCCGAGCGGGTCGGAAAGCTGCTCGCGCAGCTCGCCGACAGCGCGCCGAGCCCGCAGGCGGCGGTCGAGTACGCGCGCCGTCGGGTGGCGCTCGATCCGACGGACGAGCGCGCCGTCGTCGAGCTGATGGCCCGCCTCGCGGCGGCCGGTGATCGCGCCGGCGCGCTGGTCGCCTACGAGCGGCTGTGCGACCGGCTGCGCGCGTCGTTCGGCCTCGCCCCGGCCGCGGAGACGAGGGCAGCCGCGGAGCAGCTGCGCGCGCGTGCGCGCGCAGACGGGCCGCTGCGCCCGTCGACGCAACGCGATCTCGTCGGCCGCGCCGACGAGATCGCGCAGCTCCAGGCGGTGCTCGACGGGGCGTGCGCCGGCACCGCCGCCGTCGTGCTGCTGAGCGGAGAGGCAGGGATCGGGAAGTCGTCGCTGACGGCCGAGCTGCTGAGCCGCGCGCGCGCCGGCGGTGCGCGCACCGCGACGGCGACCGCACCGGATCTCAGCGACGGCGCCGCGCTCGGGCTGTGGGCGGAGCTCGTCGGCGCGCTGGCACGGGAGCTGCCCGCGGCGCTCGCGCAGGCGGCCTGGGTCGACGAGCTCGCGGTGCTCTGCCCGGGGCTGCCCGGCGCGGTCGGGCGGACGGCGGCGCCGAAGCGCGTCGACGCGCCGCCGGAGCTCGCGCGGGCACGCCTGTCGGAGGCGATGGTCGAGCTGTGCGAGCACGCGACGTCGAGCGCGCCGCTCGTGCTGGCCTTCGAGGACGTGCACCTCGCCGACGCCGCCAGCCTCGACCTCGTCGCCTACGTCGCGCGCCGCGGCGCGCGGCTCGCGCTGCTGATCGTCCTGACGCGGCGCCCTTCGCCCCGCCGCGCGGAGGTCGACGCGGCGCTGCGCGTCCTGCGCGGTCGCGGCGTCACCGTCGCCGAGCTCGAGCTCGCGCCGCTGCCGCGCGACGCGCTCGACGAGCTGGTCGCGCGAACCGCGGAGCTCGACGCGCGGGCGCGCGACCGCGTCGTGACCGCGTCGGACGGAAACCCGCTGCTGGCGATCGAGGGAGCCCGTGCCGCCGCACGCGATCCCGGCGAGGCGCCGGCGGGACTGCGGGCGACGGTCCGCTCCGCCGTCGACCGCCTCGGCGCCGGCGCCCGGCGGGTGGCGGACCTCGCCGCGGTCGCGGGAAGGCCGCTGCAGCGCAGCGAGCTCGTCGCGCTGTCGGTCGCTGCCGACGAGGTCGTCGAGGCGGCGGAGTGCGGGTTGCTCGTCGCCGAGGGCGGCCGCGTCGAGTTTCGCCATGCGCTGCTGCGCGAGGCGGCCTACGACGATCTGCCCGACGCCCGCCGCCGCGCCCTGCACGAGCAGCTGGCGGGCGCGCTGCAGGCGCGCGCCGCCGAGCGCGCGCACCACCTGCGTCTTGCCGGCCGCGACGACCTGGCCGTGGCGCAACTCGCCGCTGCGGCGCGCGACGCGCGCGACGTCGGGGCGCTCGCGCAGGCCGGCAGGTTCCTCGATGACGCGATCGCGCTCCGCGGTGAGGATCCCACCCTGCGGCTGCAGCGCGCCGACGTCGCGGCACTGCGCGGTGAGCGCGCGACCGCGCAGGAACACCACCGCCGCGGGATCGCCCTGCTGGATCCGGGCGATCACGAGGCGCTCGCCGCGGCGTGGCTGAGCAGCGCGCGCTGGTACCGCGCCGCGCTCTGCGATCCCCCTCGCTGCGGCGAGGACGCGCGTCGGGCGTGGGCGGCGCTCGACGCGGCGGCGATCGACGACGGACAGCTGCGAGCCGAGGGGCTCGCGCTCCTCTGTTGGGCCGAGGCGGTCGTCGGCGACGCCGCTCGCGCCGAGGCGCTGTTGGCGCAACTGCGCACGCTGATCGAGACCCTCGGGCGGCCGCCGCTGCTGCTGCACGACGAGGCGATCGCGCGCGGACACCTGCTGCTGCGAGCGACGCGCTGGGACGAGGCCTACGACGCGCAGCTGCAGTCGGCGCGCTGGGCGGCGATCGCCCGCCGCCCGGACATGGCCTACGCAGGATGGATGAACGCCGCATGTGCCGCGGCGGCGGCCGGCGACTTCGAGCGCGCGCTGCGGTCGGCGGACGCCGGGCTCGCGGCCGTCGGCCACGTCAGCGTGCTCGCGGCCGCGATGCAGGCCGCGCGCGCGCACGTGCTCGCCCGCCTCGGCCGTAGCGGCGAAGCGCGCGCGGCGGTCGCCGTCGAGCGCGAGCACGCCGAGGACGCGGGAGATCCCGTGCTCGTCGCTCAGGCCGATGCCGACGCCGGCCAGGTGCTGCTCGCCGTCGGCGACCTCGAGCAGGGCGTGGCGTCGCTCGAGGCGGCGCTCTGCGCCGGGGCGCGGATCAGGCGCCCGGAGGCGCGGCTGCGGCGTGCCGACGCGCTCGCGCGACTCGGACGCGACGACGAGGCGGAGGCGGAGCTGCGCGCCACGGTGCGCGAGCCGGTGACGGCGGGCGACAGGCCCGCCGCGCTCGTTCCCCGCATGGCGCACGTGCAGGGCCTCGTCGCCCGCCTGCGCGGCGATCACGAGCTGGCCCGCCGCCACCTGGAGGAGGCGGCGGCCGGCTGGCGGCGCCTGCACGCCGGTGACGCCGGCGACGAGTACGTCGGCGAGCTCGTCGACCTCGGCAGACCGCCGGTCGCCGGGCTGCTCGAGCCCGCCCGTGAGCTCGACCGCGTGCTCGCCGACCTGCAGTTGCTCGAGGCGGGGGTGGCCTGACCCGATGCCGTCCTTCCACGACTCGGCGACGACGAGCGCCGCCCCAGAGGAGGTCTGGAAGCTGCTGTACGACCCGTCCCGCTTTCCCGACTGGTGGGCCGGGATCGGAAGCGTCGAGCCGCGCGCGCACGAGGGCGCCGGCGACTACACGATGTTTCCCGCGGGCTACCCGGACTTCCCGATGCCGCAGGACCTGCGGACCGAGCCCGACTCGGGACGCGTCTTCGTGTCGTGCCTGGTGAGCGACCTCGTCTTCGAGTGGCGCCTCACGCCCGACGCCGGGGGAACCCGGATCGACGTCCACGTCGAGCTTCCCGAGCGCGAGGCGCACCGTCTGGACACGCAGCGCGACGCCATCGCCGCGTCCCTGCGCAACCTCGCGGCGCTGGCTACGGGCGCGCCTCGAGGATGAGGTTGAACGGCGTCTGCGTCGCCCGTCGCAGGCACGAGAAGCCGGCCTCCTCGACGACCGCGCGCAGCCGCGCCTCGCCCGCCTGGGCACCGAGCGCCAGCCCTACCTCCTGCGATCGGGAGGCCGGCGTGCAGATCGTCGTCGAGGCCGAGTAGAAGACGCGGCCGACGGGGTTGAGGTTGTCCTCGATCCGGTCGCCGGCCATCGGCTCGACGATCAGCCAGGTGCCGTCGGGCGCCAGCGCCTCGTGCACGTGGCGGGCCGCGCCGACGGGATCGCCCATGTCGTGCAGCGCGTCGAAGACGCAGACGAGGTCGTAGCCGTCGCCGGGGAAGTCCTTTGCGCTGGCCACCTCGAAGCGCACCCGGTCGGTCACGCCCGCGCGGTCGGCCGCGCGTCGCGCGGCCTCGATCGAGGCCTCGTGGTAGTCGAAGCCCACGAAGCGCGAGCGCGGGTACGCCTTCGCCATCACGATCGTCGATGCGCCGTGCCCGCAGCCGACGTCGGCGACGCTCGCACCCGCCTGCAGCTTCTCCTCGGCGTCCTCGAGCGCGGGCAGCCAGGACGACACCAGGTTGGCGACGTAGCCGGGGCGGAAGAACAGCTCCGTCCCGCAGAACAGGTCTCCGTCGTGCTCGTGCCAGCCCAGTCCCGCGCCGCTGCGGAAGCGCTCGGTCAGCTTCGGCTCGTCCTTGACGAGCGACGCCGCGATGTAGAACGCACCGGGCAGGTACGTCGGGCTCTCGCGGTTGGCGAGGCAGGCCGCCTGCTCCGGCGTCAGCGCGAAGCGATCTGCCTCGGGGTCGTACTCGGCGTAGCCGCTGGCCGCCTGCGCGCACAGCCACTCGCGCACGTAGCGCTCGTTCGTGCCCGTGCGCTCGGCGAGCTCGCCCGGGGTGAGCGGCTCGCCGTCGCCCATCGCCGCGTAGAGCCCGAGCTTGTCGCCGATGATCACGGTCGACGCGTGCAGCGCCGCGCCCAGGTCGCCCACGAAGCGGCCCATGAACTCCTGCAGCCTGGTCTCGTCGATCGTCTTCTCGATGGAAGCCATCGCCTGTCGCTCCTCGTGTCGGATGCTTGTCGGCGTCAGCATCCGCGGCGGTCGTCACCGCGCCGTCAACGCGGCGTCAAACGCCCGCCCTACCCTGTAGGCGGTGGCAGACCAGGCCCACATCCGCAACTTCTCGATCATCGCCCACATCGATCATGGGAAGTCGACGCTCGCCGACCGCATCCTCGAGATGACGCAGACGATCGACCCGCGCTCGATGCGCGCCCAGGTGCTCGACTCGATGGATCTCGAGCGCGAGCGCGGCATCACGATCAAGGCGCAGGCAGTCCGCGTCCTCTACGAGGCCCGCGACGGCGAGACCTATCAGCTGCACCTGATCGACACGCCCGGTCACGTCGACTTCACGTACGAGGTCAGCCGCTCGCTGGCGGCCTGCGAGGGCGCACTGCTGGTCGTCGACGCCTCGCAGGGCGTGGAGGCGCAGACGGTCGCCAACACCTACCTGGCGATCGAGAACGGGCTGGAGCTGATCCCGGTGCTCAACAAGATCGACCTGCCCGGCGCCGAGCCCGAGCGCGTCGCCGAGGAGGTCGCCGACCTGCTCGGCGAGCCGCCGGACGACATCCTGCGGATCTCCGGCAAGACGGGCGACGGCGTGACCGACGTGCTCGAGCAGCTCGTCGCGCAGGTGCCGCCGCCGTCGGGCGATCCCGACGCGCCCCCGCGCGCCCTGATCTTCGACTCCGAGTTCGACCAGTACCGCGGCGTGATCGCCTACATCCGCGTCGTCGACGGCACCTTCAAGAAGGGCGACGTGATCCGCTCGATGGCGGGCGACACGGTCGCCGACATCGACGACATCGGCTTCTTCACCCCCGCGATGGTCGTCACGGAGAAGCTGACGGCGGGCGAGGTCGGCTTCGTCATCACCGGCATCAAGGAGGTCTCGGCGCTCGCCGTCGGCGACACGCTGACGACGAAGGAGGGCTGGGCGCGCAACCCCGGCCTCGAGGCGCTGCCCGGCTACCGCGACGTCCAGCCGGTCGTCTTCTGCGGGCTGTTTCCGATCGACTCCGACGAGTACCCCGACCTGCGCGACGCGCTGGAGAAGCTGACGCTCAACGACGCGGCGCTGTCGTGGGAGCCCGAGGTGTCCGAGGCGCTCGGCTTCGGCTTTCGCTGCGGCTTCCTGGGCCTGCTGCACATGGACATCGTGCGCGAGCGACTGGAGCGCGAGTACGACATCGAGCTCATGGCGACGATGCCGTCGGTGCGCTTCGACGTCACGCTGACCGACGGCTCGGAGATCGAGGTCCACATCCCGTCGGACTTCCCCGATCCGGGCCGCATCGAGGAGATCCGCGAGCCGATGATCGAGGCCTCGATCCTGACGCCGAAGGAGTTCATCGGGCCGATCATGGAGCTCTGCCAGGAGCGCCGCGGCACGCACAGGGGGATGCACTACCTGTCGGCGGAGCGCGTGCAGCTGCAGTACGACCTGCCGCTCGCCGAGATCGTCATCGACTTCTTCGACGCGCTGAAGTCGCGCACCCGCGGCTATGCGTCGTTCGACTACGAGATCAAGGGGATGCAGCCCTCGAAGATGGTCAAGCTCGACATCCTGCTCGCCGGCGAGCAGGTCGACGCGCTGTCGATGGTCGTGCACCGCGACAAGGCCTACGAGGTCGGCCGCACGCTCACCGAGAAGCTCAAGGCGAAGATCCCGCGCCAGCAGTACGACGTCCCGATCCAGGCGGCGATCGGCGCGAGCATCGTCGCGCGCGAGACCGTCAAGGCGTTCCGCAAGGACGTCATCGCCAAGTGCTACGGCGGCGACATCTCGCGCAAGCGCAAGCTGCTCGAGAAGCAGAAGGAGGGCAAGAAGCGCATGAAGCAGGTCGGCCGCATCGAGGTCCCGCAGGAGGCCTTCCTCGCGGTGCTCGAGCTCGGCGACTGACGCCGGCTCAGGGCTGCTGGTCGCTCGCCGCCGCGAGCGCCTTGCGCATCGCGTCGCGGGCGGCCCTCGGCGTGAGCTCGATCGCGCGGGCCGCCGCGCGCCGGGCGGTGGCGCGTTCGCCGGCGTAGTAGGCCATCTGGGCGAGCTGGGCGTACGGTCCCGCGCTGGGCGGGCGCGTGTTGTCGGCGACGAGCTGCTGGATCTCGACGGCCTTCTTGGGCTCCTCCAGCGATCCGGGGCCGTACGCCGCGGCGATCAGCTGCGCGACGCCCGTGTCCAGCCGCTCGGGGTCCAGCGCGACGTAGCGATCCCACGCCTCGGTGGCGCGACGCAGCTCGCGCAGGCCGTCCTCGGTGTACATCCCGGTCGAGTTCCGCATCAGCCCCGCGGCCTGGAAACGCGTCTTCGCGAGCTCGGCCAGCGGCTCGGGATCGGTCGGCGCGGCGGTCACCGCCCGCTGCAGGCTCTCGATCTTGACCTCGAGCGACGCCGACGGGCTGTCGAGGTCGCGCTCGTCGTCGGAGGACGAGCCGCAGCCGGCGAGCGCGACGGCGGCGGCGACCGCCGCGGCGAGCGCCCGGCGCGATCGATGTCTGCGTGGAGGCATGCGCGCGGCGGATCGTCGCAGGGCGCCCGGTCGCGGGCAACCGGTTGCCCCGGCGCCGGCGCATCCGCCGCGCCGTCGCGCGGACCCGGCCCGGCCGGACGCAAGCCGCGTCGCGTCGCGTCGCGCAGGCTCAGGAGCCGGTCGCGGCCGCGGCCGCCGATCGCGCGGGGTCGCTGCGCAGGATCCACAGCGCCGGCGCAGCGACCAGCGCCGCTCCGCCGATCGCCAGCGCGCCGACGCCGAGCGCGGTCAGCGCGACGCCGCCGAGCAGCGCGAGGCCGGCGCCGGTGATACCGGCGACGAGGTCGTTGAAGCCCAGCAGCCTGCCGCGTTCCTGCGCGCCGGCGCTGTCGGACAGGACCGCCGTCGCGGCGACGTAGGAGAAGTTCCAGCCCAGTCCGAGGCCGAACAGCGCCACCATCGTCGCGGGCACGCTCGTGATCCACAGCAGGCTGATCGTCGAGGCGCCCATCAGCAGCAGGCCGCCCGCCAGCGCGGGCGTGCGGCCGAGGCGGTCGACGAGGTCGCCGACGACGATGATCAGCCCGAACATCCCGATCACGTGCGCGCCGATGATCGGAAACACGTTGCTCGCGCCGTGGTGCTGGTGGTCGACGACGACCGCGCCGGTCAGCGTCATCACCGCGACCATGACCGCGAAGCTCGCCTGGGCCGCCACCAGCGCCGGGATCACGCCGGGGCGCCGGACGAGCTGGCGCAGCGGCGCGGCCGGCGGCTCGTCGCGCGCCGCCTCGCCGGGCGCGCCGTCGTCGATCGCCAGCAGCTCGGCGATCCGCTTGGGGTCCGGGCGCACGTTCACGACGATCGCCATGCCGACGAGCATGAACCCGCCGGCCGCGAGCCAGAGCGTGCTCAGCACGTCGCCGCCGAGCTCGTGGCCGGCCAGCAGGGGACTGAACACGGCCGGGCCGAGGATCGCCCCGAAGACCGAGCCGAAGAGGACGAGCGCGATGCCGCGCGCGCGGCGCTCGGCGGGGTACATGTCGCCGGCGGCCGTGCGCGCGAGCAGCGCCGTCGCGTTCGCCGTGCCGACGAGCACGAGGCCGGCGAGTACCGCCGGCGCCGACGACTGGGCGCTGCCCAGCGCCGCCAGCGCACAGCCGCACGCCCCCGCCGCGAATCCGCCCGCCAGCACGGGAACCCGCCCGAAGCGGTCCATCAGCAGCCCGGCGGGCAGCGCCGCGAGCGCTCCGGCGGCGAGCGTGATCGCCGGTCCCAGGCCGAGCAGCCCCTCGACGTCGAGCACGCGCACGAGCGTCAGCGAGGCGACCGCCGCCGCCAGCTGCAGCGTCGCCGAGTTCATCGCCAGCGAGCCCGAGAGCAGCGCGGTGTTGCGGCGGATCGGAAGCGACGGCGACTGCGACACGGGCCGGCCGAGCGTACCGCCGGCGGAGTACCGGGCGAGCACGACGACGGCGCGCGGTACGTTTGCGTTCATGCGGCGCACGATCCCGCTCACGCTCGCGGCGCTCGCGGCGCTCGCCGTCGCGCTGACGGCGGCCGGCGCGAGCGCGCGCTCGCCGGCGAGGACGACGACGTCCTACGCGACGATCGGTGGCGACCCGAGCGCGCCGTACTCGCGCCTGAAGCTCCGGGCGGGCTGGAAGCGCGTCGTCCGCGACGACCTCGCGGCGCCGCGCAGGGGCCGCCTCGCCCGTCGCCGCTCGCTGCTGTACTTCGCGCAGCTGTCGGACTTCCAGCTCGCCGACGAGGAGTCGCCGGCGCGCGCCGAGGCGCTGGACATCGACAACACGGCGTTCACGTCGGCGTGGCGGCCGCAGGAGGCCTTCGAGCCGTTCACCGTCGACCAGGTCGTACGCCAGGTCAACCGCTTCGACGAGAGCCCGATCCGCAACCGGCGCCACCGCCGCGCCCGGCTGGCGCTGACGATCGTCACGGGCGACAACGCCGACAACCAGCAGATCAACGAGACCAAGTGGGTCGTGCGGCTGCTCGAGGGCGGCCTGCTGAACCCCAACTCCGGCGTCGAGGGCGGCCTCTGCGGCGCGCTGGCCGCCGCTCCGCGCGGCGAGGCCGCGCGCTACACGGGGGTGCAGGACGACCACGACGTGCTCGAGTCCGGCCGCTTCTACGACCCCGATCGCCCGGCGGGGGCGTTCGCCGCCTTTCCGAGGTATCCCGGGCTGATGGATCGCGCGCAGGCCCCGTTCCGGGCGGCGGGGCTGACCAGGCCCAGCTACGTCGCGTTCGGAAACCACGACGGCACAGTGCAGGGCAACCTGCACGCCCTCAAGGCGCTCGACGACGTCGCCCGCGGCTGCGTCAAGCCGCTGGCGGCGACCGGCGTCGGCGGTCTCGGCGCGCTGCTGACGACCCCCGCGCGCTCGATCGTCGTGCCGCCGGACCCCGAGCGCGGGTTCGCCGACCGGCCGACCTACCGCCGGCTGCACGCGACCGGCAGGCAGCGCGACGCGCACGGCTTCGCCCACATCGACCGCGACGAGCTGTCGGCATCCGACGGGCAGGCGTCCTACTACTCGTTCAGCCCGCGGCGGGGCCTGCGGCTGATCTCGATCAACACCGTCGCCGAGGGCGATCGCCTCAGCTCGCAGGGCAACATCGACGACCCGCAGTTTCGCTGGATCGAGCGCGAGCTGAGGGCCGCCGAGCGCCGCGACGAGCTCGTGATCGTCTTCGGGCATCACCCGATCGGCAGCCTGAGGAACACCGCGCCCGACGAGAACGGCGGCGACTGCGCGCTGCGCGCGGTATTCGGGCCGGGCTGCGACCGCGACCCGCGCAACTCCAAGCCGCTGCGCCTGGGTCCGGACCTCGAGAAGCTGCTGCTCGCGCACGCGCACGTCGTCGCCTTCGTCGCCGGCCACACCCACGAGAACCGGATCACCGCCGTCCGCCGCGAGCGCGGCGGCGGGTTCTGGGCGATCGAGACGGCGTCGGAGATCGACTGGCCGATCCACTCGCGGCTGCTCGAGGTGATGGACAATCGCGACGGGACGCTGTCGATCTTCGCGACGCTGATCGACCACGGCGCCACGCTGGCGACGCCGCGGCGCGGCACGCCGGCGGCGCGGTTCGGCCCCGAGGCGCTGGCCGCGATCGGGCGCGAGCTCGCCTACAACGACCCGCAGGTCGGCGTCGAGGCGGGCGCCGAGGGGCGCCCGCGGGACCGCAACGTCGAGCTCCTGCTGCCCGACCCGCGCACCCCGGCGCGATGAGCGAGCCGCCAGGCGACGTCCAGGCCTGCGGCCGGCTGCGGGCGGCCTACTCGCCGAGCACCTTGATCACCAGGCGCTTCGCGCGCCCGCCGTCGAACTCGGCGTAGAAGACCGCCTGCCATGGGCCGAGGTCCAGCCGGCCCGCGGTGATCGGCAGCACGACCTGATGGTGGACGAGCAGGTTCTTGAGGTGCGCGTCGCCGTTGTCCTCGCCGCCGCGGTGGTGGCGGAAGTCGCCGGGATCGGGTGAGAGCTGCGCGGCGACGTCGTTGGCCGGCGGGCGCCAGGAGGGCGGAGCGAGCTTGTCGAGCCACTCCAGGGTGTCCTCGAGGATTCCCGGCTCGTCGTCGTTGACCCAGACGCCGGCGGTGATGTGCATCGCCGAGACCAGCACCATCCCCTCCTGGACGCCGGCGTCGGCGACCGCCTGCTCGACGTCCTCGGTGATGCGGACGAATTCACGCCGCTGAGATGTCGTGAACGTGCGATAGACCGTGTGAGTGCGCATGGCTCGTCATGGTCGCGCAGAACCGGTACGTTGCAGCGCGCGGGGGACAGAGTGCCGAACCTGGAGGCCGTATGACAGCCACACAGCAGCCGGACCCCTTCGGCGGGGAGGCGCAGTCGTCGTCGGGCCCCTCGGGACCGCGCGCCGGCTTCTGGCTGCGGTTCGCGGGTGCCCTGATCGACGGCATCCTGCTCTCGATCGTCACCGTGCCGCTGCAGCTCTCGGTCGATCCCGCCATGTACTACGCCGTCGCGCTGCCGATCGGGATCGCGTACTACGTCCTGCTCGAGGGCGGTGCGCGGGGACAGACGGTGGGCAAGATGGCGGTCGGCATCCGCGTCTACGACCTCGCCGGCGGCGGCCCGATCGGCTACGGCCGCGCCTTCATCCGCTACATCGGCCGCTACGTGTCGGCGATCGTGCTGCTGCTCGGCTACTTCTGGATGCTGTGGGACAAGGAGAAGCAGACGTGGCACGACAAGTTCGCCGGTTCCGTCGTGGTGCCGACGAGCGCCTACCCGGTCGGCTGACCGCGTGACGCCGCCAGGCGATGGGACACGCCCGCGGCTGCGGCCGCTGTCGCTGGGCGAGATCCTCGATGTCGCGATCAAGATCTGCCTGGCGCACTGGCGGACGCTCATCAAGGCCGTGCTGGTCGTCGTCGTCCCGGTGCAGATCGTCGGGACGATCGTCAACGCCGACTACACGGTCGACTCCTTCGAGTTCGGCGCGGGCTCGTCGCAGACGCCGGAGGAGACGCTCGAGCAGTTCAACCAGTACCTCGGCGGCCTGGCGATCGCCGGCGTGCTGCAGGGCCTGGCGGTCCTGCTGGCGACGGCGGCATGCCTGCGCGCGATCGCCCAGGCCTACCTCGGCGAGGAGACCGACTGGCGCAGCTCGCTGAGGTACGCGCTGCGCCTGGCGCCGTCGCTGCTGCTGCTGACGCTGCTGTACGGCCTGGGCCTGATCGTCGGCTTCCTGCTGCTCATCCTGCCCGGGATCTGGCTCTACGTGGCCTGGGCGTTCGCGACGCCGGCGCTGCTCGTCGAGGGGTTGCGCGGCCGCAAGGCGCTGGGACGCTCGTTCGCGCTCGTCAAGGGCCGCTGGTGGCGCACCTGCGGCGTCCTCGTCGTCGGGTTCCTCCTGGCGGCGATCGTCTCGACGGTCGTCCAGGCCGTGTTCGTCGTCGGGATCCTCGTCGGCGAGGACAACGACGCGCTCGTGCTCGTCCTCAGCGCGATCGCGGGGATCGTCGGTCTGGCCGTCAGCACGCCGTTCCAGGCCGCGCTGCTGACCGTCCTGTACTTCGACCTGCGGGTGCGCAAGGAGGGCTTCGACCTCGAGCTGCTGGCCGACGAGATCGGCGGGACGGTGCAGCCGGATGCGGCTGCGGCGGGGGCGCGCGCGGCACCCGCGACCGTGCTGCCGCCGGCGGAGGCGGTCGATCGCACGGGGGCGCCGTACTGGCCGCCGCCGCCGGGCTGGCAGCCGCAGCCCCCGCCCACGCCGCCCGACGGCGCGCAGAGCGACGAGCCGCGGGCGCACGAGCCGTCCCGCGCCCTCTGGCCGCCGCCCGAGCCGCGGTCGCGGGAGGAGCGGGGGTCGCGCGACGAGCCGCGCTCGCCGGACGACCCGCCGGACGAACCGCCACGGACGCCGGGAGCGCCGCACGGGTGAGGCGCACCCGCGCCGTGCTGGCGCTCGCGCTCGCGCTCGCGGCCTGGCCCGCCGTCGCGCACGGCGCCGAGGCGACCGCGGCCGAGCTGCGCGCGCTCGCCGAAGCGGCGCAGCGCGACGCGGCCGCGCTGCAGCGGCTGCGCGCGATCGACGTCGTCGACGGCCGCCCCGCACAGCTCGGCGAGGCGCTGAGCGTGACCGGCGCCGAGCTGCGGGCACGGCTGCGCGCGCTCGCCCAGAGCCCGTCGGAGGGCGGCGCGGGGGGCGTCTCGCCGGCGGCGTCCGCGGCGCGCGAGCAGGCGCGCGACGTGCTCGCCCAGCGGCGCTTCCAGCGCACGAAGGTGCCCTCGCCGCTGCGCGACGTGCGCGAGCGCATCGGTGAGGGGCTGCGCTCGCTCGGGCGGCCGTTGGAGTCCGCCCTGCGCTGGGTCGCCGGCTGGATCCCGGGTGGCCGGCCGGTGCTGTGGGTCCTGCTGGCGACGCTCGTGCTCGCGGCGGCCGCCTTCTTCGCAGGCCGCGGCGGCAACCGCCGCGCGGCCGCGCAGGCCGGCGGCGCGGCGGCCGGCGGCGAGTAGCGAAAGAGCGCCGCACGCCTGCGCAGGGAGGCCGAGCAGGCCGAGCGCCGCGGCGATCTCGAGGAGGCGCTGCGGCTGCGCTTTCGCGCCGGCCTCGTCGAGCTCGACGAGCGCGAGCTGATCGAGCTGCGGCCCGCGCTGACCAACCGCGAGCTGCTCGCGACGGTGCCGTCGCCCACGCTCGCCGAGCTCGTCGACGGCTTCGAGGCCGTCGCCTACGGCGGCCGGCCCGCCGACGCGGACGACGTCCGCAGCGCGCGCGACGGGTGGCCGCGCGTTCCCGAGGAGGCCCGGACGCGATGAGGCGGATGCTGCCGCGCAATCCGGGCGCCCGGCTGCTGGCCGGCCTCGTGGCGCTGCTCGTGGTGCTCAACG
The DNA here is from genome assembly GCA_046565905.1 of Thermoleophilia bacterium. GTDB lineage: Bacteria > Actinomycetota > Thermoleophilia > Solirubrobacterales > Solirubrobacteraceae > CADCVQ01. Next base: position 41,554 of record JBKHXR010000033.1, read on the forward strand.
TCGTGTCGCTCGTCGTCTCGTACGTCAGCCCCGAGCCGAGCGGCAAGGACGGCTCGGCGTACGCGACGCAGCCGCGCGGCGCCGCCGCCTACGCGGAGCTGCTGCGCCGCGCGGGGCACCCGATCGAATACCTGCGCGAGCCGCTGCAGGACGCGCGGCTGGATTCCGGCGAGACGCTCGTGGTGCTCGACGCCGAGCTCGAGGCAGGCGAGCGCGCCGCGCTGGCGCGGTTCGTGCGCGACGGCGGTCGCCTCGTCGCGGCCGGCGAGGCTGCGGGGCAGGGCGTCGTGCCGCGCGCGCCGCGCTGGTCGCAGGTGGGCCCGAAGATCGCCCGGCCGTCCCTTCCGGTCCCCGAGACCCGCGGCGTGCGACGGGTGCGCAGCGCCGGCGACGGCAGCTTCCCCGCGCTGCGCGCTGCGCTGCCGGTGCTCGGCGGCGATCGTGCGACGCTCGCGGTGGCGACCGCCGGCCGCGGCCGCGCGCTGCTGCTCGCGGGCTCGTCGCCGCTTCAGAACCGGCTGCTCGGCGAGGCCGACAACGCGGCGCTCGGGATCGCGCTGGCGGGGGCGCCCGGCCGGCGGGTGACGTTCGTCGAGTCCGTCCACGGCTTCGGCCGCGAGACGGGCCTGGCGGCGCTGCCCGCACGCTGGCAGGCGGGCCTCGCGATCGCCCTGCTCGCGGCGCACGTGCTGCTGCTCTCGCGCGCACGCCGGTTCGGCCCCGCCGAGTCCGCCGGCACGGAGCCGATGCCCGCGCGCCGCGAGCACGTCGACGCGCTCGCGCTGGGGCTCATGCGCGCGCGCGAGCCCGGCGTCGCGCTGGCACCGGTGCGCGCCGCCGCGCGCGCGCAGGTCGCTCGCGCGGCCGCGCTGGACGCGGGCGGGACGGACTGCGACGAGGCCCTCCACGCCGCCGCGCTGCGGCTCGGCTTCGACGAGGACGAGGCCGCCGCGCTGCTGCGCGACGGCGGGCAACCGGCGCCCGCCGGCGATGTACTCGCGCTCGGCCGGGCGCTGGCGAGAGGGAGAGGATGAGACAGCTCTACGAGCGGTTGTCGGGCGAGGTCGGCAAGGTCGTCGTCGGCCAGGACGATGTCGTGCGCGGCGTCGTGACCGGCCTCGCGGTCGGCGGCCACGTGCTGCTGGAGGGGCCGCCGGGTGTGGCCAAGACGCTGCTCGCCAGCGCGCTGGCGCGGGCGCTCGGGCTCGAGTTCCGGCGCGTGCAGTTCACGCCCGACATGCTGCCGTCGGACCTCACCGGCACGAGCACGCTGCGTGCGGGCGAGCTCGCGTTCCGGCCGGGGCCGGTCTTCACGAACGTGCTGCTCGCCGACGAGATCAACCGCACGCCGCCCAAGACGCAGGCCGCGCTGCTGGAGGCGATGCAGGAGGGCCAGGTCTCCGCCGACGGCGAGAGTCGCCCGCTGCCCGATCCCTTCCTCGTCGTCGCGACGCAGAACCCGATCGAGTACGAGGGCACCTATCCGCTGCCGGAGGCGCAGCTGGACCGCTTCCTGCTCAAGCTCGACGTCGGCTATCCCGACGTCGGCGCCGAGCTGCGCATGCTCGGCCTCGCGCGCCAGGGGCTTCGGCCCGTGTCGCTGGAGGACGTCGCCGTCGTCGCCCGGGCCGCCGACGTGCGCGCCGCGCGGCAGACGGTCGATGCGGTCGCCGTCTCCGACGAGGTCGCGGGCTACCTCGTCGAGGTCGTGCGGCGTACGCGCGACCTGCCGAGCGTCACGCTCGGCGCCAGCCCGCGCGCCGCCGTGCACCTGCTCGTCGCGGCGAAGGCCGCAGCGGCGCTCGCGGGGCGGGCGTTCGTGACTCCCGACGACGTCGCCGGGCTCGCGGGCCCGGTGCTGCGCCACCGCCTCGTGCTGCGCCCCGAGGCGGAGCTCGAGCGCTACGACGCAGCCGACGCCGTGCGCACGGCGCTCGATTCGGTGCCGGTCCCGCGATGAGCCCGACACCGCGCGCCGCCGCCGTCCTCGGCGCGATCGCGCTGCTGGCGATCGTGCTCGACCCGGTCGTCGCCGCCCTGCTGACGGTGGCGCTGGCGGGCGCGCTGATCGCCGATGCGGTCGCCGCGCGGCGACCGCCCGGCGCGCAGCGGCGGCTTCCCGCGATCGTCGCGCGCGGCGTGCCGGCGGCGCTGGCCGTGACGCTGCCCGGCGCGCGGACCGGCGGCGGCACGGCGAGCGGGCGCCGCGTCCGCGTGCGGCAGGCGGCGGGCGGCGAGATCGAGATCACGCCGCAGGAGTCCGGCGGCGGCCTGCAGGCGCAGCTCGTCGCGCGCCGCCGCGGCCGCCGGACGCTGCCGCCGGCTGCCGTCCGCGTCGCGGGCCCGCTGGGCCTGGCGACCTGGGATCACCGCGCGGGCGAGCAGACCGAGCTGCTCGTCTATCCCGACCTGCCGGCCGCGCGGCGGCTGGCGCTCGCGGTACGCACCGGTGCGTTTCGCGAGACCGGGCGCCGGTCGCGCGGCCCGCTGGGCCTCGGCACGGAGTTCGAGTCGATCCGCGAGTACCTGCCCGACGACGACATCCGCCAGGTCAACTGGCCGGCGACCGCGCGGCTCGGGCGGCCGATGAGCAACCAGTACCGCGTCGAGCAGGACCGCGACGTCATCTGCGTGCTCGACTGCGGGCGCCTCATGGCCGCCCCGCTGAGCGGCGGCGCGACGCGCCTGGATGCGGCCGTCGACGCCGCCACGGCGGTCGGGCTCGTCGCCGACGAGCTCGGCGACCGCTGTGGCACCGTCGCCTTCGACGCCGCCGTCAACCGCCGGCTCGCGCCGCGCCGGCGCGGGGGAGAGGCGCTCGTGCGCGCCGTCTTCGACCTGCAGCCCACGGTGCTCGACTCCGACTACGAGCTTGCGTTCCGCACCGTCGGCTCGTCCAAGCGGGCGCTCGTCATCGTGTTCACGGACCTCATCGAGGAGGTGGCCGCGCGCTCGCTGGTCAGCGCGGTGCCGGTGCTCGCCCGCCGTCACGAGGTCGTCGTCGCGGGCGTCGTCGATCCCGACCTCGACGCCGCGGTGCGCGCCCGCCCGGCGGTCGAGCTCGACGTCTACCGCGCCGCCGCGGCGCTCGACGTGCTCGCCGCCCGCGAGCGGGCGGCCGCGCGCGTCCGCGGCGCCGGCGCGCGCGTGCTGGAGACGGCGCCGCCGGACCTCGCCCGCGCGTGCGTCGGCGCGTACCTCAGCGCGAAGGCGCGGGCGCGGCCGTGAGCGGGGCGCCCGCCGCCCGGCCGCGCCGACCGTGCTCGTCCTGCGGCCGGCCGCGGACGAGCACGAGCCCCCAGTAGATCGCGCCGACGCCGAAGCCGAGCACGATCCCGGGCGCGAGGCCGAACCCCGCGCGCGTCACGAATCCCTCGATGATCCCGGCGAGAATCACCCACGGGACCGTCCCGAGGACGATCGCGATCGCGGTCCGCGCCTCCTCGGCGAGCGCTCGCGAGCGCGGCCGCGGCCCCGGTGCGACGAGCGCGTAGCCCATCCGCATCCCGGCGGCGGCGGCGACGATCACGCAGGACAGCTCGATGACGCCGTGCGCGGTCACGAACTCGGCGAACTCGACGCCGTTGCCGTTGGCGATCGCGCCGCCCGCGACGGCGCCGAGCACGGCCCCGTTGTAGGCGACGATGAACGCCGTCCCGAGGCCGAACAGGATCCCCGCGGCGAACGCGAGGAACGTCACCTGGATGTTGTTCGTCATCACCGCGCTGGAGAACGCGGCGGTCTGCCCGGCCGTCATGCCGGTGTCGCCGACGGGCTCGACGGCGCCGCGAAACTGCTCCGGCACGAGCGCGACGGCGGCACCCGTGTCGCTGAGCGACCAGGCGATCGTGAGCGCTGCGGGGACGAGCAGCAGCGCGGCCGCCAGCAGCAGCGCGACCGGACGCTCGCGGACCCGCAGCCAGTACGTGCGGGCGAGGAAGGTGCGCAGCGATCCGCCCCGCGGCTCCTCGCAGTAGACGGCCTGCCGCGCGCGTGCCACGAGCGACTCCAGGCGCGGCACGATCGGGTCGCCTGGGTGCCCGCGGCGGGCGAGTGCGAGGTCGGCGGCCGCGCCGCGATAGAGCGCGCCGAGCCGCAGCACCTCGCCGGCGGGGCGCCGCCGCCGGCGGCGCCCGCGGGCCTGCACCAGCGCCTCCAGCTCGCGCCAGTCGTGCTCCCGTTCGGCGATGAAACGCTCTACCTTCATACCGTGCAGTACGAGGATCGCATCACCATCCCCACACCGGAAGGCGTCGCCCTCGAGCTGACGCTCGCGGGGCTTGGGTCGCGTGCCGTCGCCGGCGGTCTGGACCTCGTCTTCAAGGCGCTCGTCGTCGGCCTGCTGCTGCTCGTCCTGCTCGGCGCGTTCGGCTCCGGCGGCGCGCTCGTCATCGTTCCCGCGGTCGGGCTGACGCTGTTGCTCTACGACGTCTGCTTCGAGACGCTGCGCGGCGGGCGCACGCCGGGAAAGTCGATCGGCGGGCTGCGCGTCGTGCGCTCGAGCGGGCGCCCGGTCGACCTCACCGCGAGCATGATCCGCAACGTGCTGCGGCTCGTCGACGGGATGGCGCTGAGCTACGTCCCGACGGTCGTCTCGATCGCGGCGACGAAGCGCAACCAGCGCCTGGGCGACCTCGCCGCGGACACGATCGTGATCCGCGAGCGGCGCGGGATCGACCGCGAGCAGCCGGGCTTCGCCGCCGGCGCCGCGGTCGCGAGCGCCGGGCCGGCCCACGCCGCCGCCGGCGCGAGCTGGGACGTGAGCGCGGTGCCCGCCGAGGACCTCGCCACCGTGCGCGCGTTCCTCGAGCGCCGCGGCAGCCTCGCCCGCGAGCCGCGCACCCGGCTTGCGGCGCAGCTGGACCGTGCGCTGCGACCGCGCGTCGGCGGCGCCGACGTGACCGACCCGGAGCGCTTCCTGGAGATCCTCTACGACGCCAAGCGCGCGCGCGGCTGATCTGCGGATGGACCTCGGACTCGCCGACAAGGCCTGCATCGTCACCGGGGCCACGCGCGGGATCGGCCTCGCGACGGCGCGCATGCTGGCCGGCGAAGGGGCGCGCGTCCTGCTCGTCGCGCGCGACGAGCAGCAGGGCGCGCGCGTCGCATCGCAGCTCGGCGACGGATGCTCGTTTCTCTGCGCGGACGTCACCGCCCCCGCCGACGGCGAGCGCATCGTCGCCGAGTGCGCCGAGCGCTTCGGGGCCGTCGACGTGCTCGTCAACAACGCGGGGACGTCGTTCGTGCGCTCGCTGGAGGAACTCGGCGACGAGGACTGGCAGGCGCAGTGGGAGCTGCACGTCATGGGCCCGATGCGGCTCATGCGGGCGGCCGGTCCGCGCATGGCCGCGGCCGGCGGCGGGCGGATCGTCAACGTCTGCTCGTCGGCGGGCAAGCGCCCGTCGCTGACGAACCCCGCCTACGCGGTGACGAAGGCGGCGCAGCTGTCGCTGTCGCGGGTGTTCGCCGACCGCTATGCCGGCGACGCCGTTCTCGTCAACGCGGTCGCACCCGGCGCCGTCAGATCGCCGCTGTGGACGGGCCCGGGCGGGCTCGCCGACCAGGCCGCCGCTGCGCGCGGCATCTCGCACGACGAGGCGCTCGCCGCGCAGGCCGGCAAGATCCCGCTGGGCCGGCTCGCCGAGCCCGACGAGGTCGCCGCGGTGATCGTCTTCCTCTGCTCGGCGCGGGCCTCGACCGTCACCGGTGCGGCCTGGTCGGCGGACGGCGGAACCGTCGCGACGATCGTCTGAGGAGAATTCCTCCTCAAGTTCTGCGGGCGGCGGCCGAGAACCGTGACGATCAGACCGTCGGCCAGGGAGGCCGGCAAGGTGCAGGCAAGGATGCAAATCACCGAATCCAACGTGAGCCAGTGGGTGCTGCGGCCCGACAGCGCGGCACGCGAGCAGCGTGTCGGCCGCGAGCGCGAGACGCCGAGCGCGACGATCGCGTCGCAGCTCGACAGCAATCCGCGCGACGGCTGGATCGACGAGGACGACCTGCCGTACGACCAGTTCGAGCTTCTCGAGCGTGCGCGTGCCGCGGCGGCCGCGCGGGCCGCACTGACTCCGCCGCAGCGACCGGAGGCCGACGCGAGCGAAGCGCGCGAGACGCCGGCGCCGCCGCCTGCTGCGCCGGCCGCTGCGCGCGTCGACGTGACCGCGGTCGACACGGCGCAGCCCGCGCCGCAGGTCGACCTGCTCGCCTGACGCGGCGGCCCGGCCTGCTAGAACTCCCGCGCGTGGCCATCAACACGGGCGTCATCGGCAAGACCTACCCGCCCGCGGAGTACGCCGTCGGCCGCGAGAAGATCCGCGAGTACGCGCTCGCCGTCGGCGAGACCAACCCGCTTCACCTCGATGTCGCGGCCGCCCGCGAGGCCGGTCATGCCGACCTCGTGGCACCACCGATGTTCGCAGTCGTCTACAGCTTCCCGGCGCTGTGGCCGGTGCTGTTCGATCCCGAGGTCGGGATCGACTTCTCGCGGATGGTCCACGGCGGCCAGGCGTTCGAGTGGGGCCCGCTCGTCATCGCCGGCGACGAGATCACGACCACGGTGAGCGTCGCGGACGTCACCGAGCGCGCGGGCAACGGCTTCTACGTCTTCGCGTCGGAGTCGGTCAACCAGCGCGGCGAGACGGTCTGCTCGGGTCGCTGGTCGAACATCGTGCGGGGAGCGTGATGCAGCCCGGCGACGACATCCCGCCGCTGTCGGTGACTCCCGACCGCTACCTGACGGTGCGCTACGCGGGCGCGTCGGGCGACTTCAACCCGATCCACATCGACGAGGAGTTCGCGCAGCAGGTCGGGCTGCCGGGGAAGATCCTGCACGGGCTGTACACCATGGCCCAGGTCGCGCGGGCGCACACCGAGGCGGGCGGCGGGCCCGAGTCACTGAAGCGCCTCAGCGTCCAGTTTCGCGGGATGGGTCTGCCCGAGCAGGAGCTCGTCGTGACGGGAAAGGTCGTCTCCGTCGACGACGGCGTGGCGCTGGTGGAGTGCGGCTGCGAGCAGGGCGGCAAGCGGATCATCCGCAACGCCGAGGCCGAGTTGCGGCTGCCCGGATCGTAGGCTGAGCTGCGGCTGCCCGGGTCCGGGGCTGAGCTGCGGTTGCCGGGCTGGGGGCGAGCTGCGGCTGCCCGGGCTCGTGGGCCGCGGCGACGCTCAGTCGTTCGCCGGCTCGATCTCGCCGAGCGCGGCGCGGATGCGGCGCAGGGTCTGCCGCGGCCGCGCGACGGTCTGCGACCATGTGACGCGCAGGACGCGGTAGCCATGCGCTTCGAGGATCGCCTGCCTGTCGGCGTCGTTCTGCCGCGTGAGCGGGTCGTCGTGCCAGCGCCGGCCGTCGAGCTCGATGACGAGCCGCTGGCGTCCAAACAGCAGGTCGGGGCGGATCACGCGCCCGTCGAGACGCAGCCGCGGGTTGATCTCGGGGCGCTCCACGCCGGCGCCGTCGAGGAGGTCGAGCGCGAGATCCTCAAGCTCGCTGCGGGTTGGGGCGGGCCCGTCGACGATGGCCGCGCGCAGCTTCGCCGCCCCCCGGTGGCGCGGGTGGCGATGCAGCACCTCGAGCAGCTGGCGCACGTTGACGCGCCGCTCGGCCTGCGCCTGGCGGACGGTGCGCCGCAGTGCCGTGAACGCCATCGCGGCCGCGACGTCGAGCACCGTGCGGGCGGGGCTCGTGACGCGGATGTGGTCTCGCGTCCAGGCGTCGCGCGGGTCCAGGCGGCGGCGGCGAGACCGGATCCCGTCGATCGCGCGTCCCGCCGAGCGCGGCACGATCACCTCGACCTCGCGCCCGTCCCAGTCGAGCATCCCGTGGTGGGCGGCGGCCGCGTGGCCGGCCAGCGTCGCCCCCTCGCCGGCGGCGAGCACGGCGGCCGTGAACAGGCCCGTCTGCGTGGGCGAGTCGTGGCCTACGGCATACACGCCTCGGAACACGGGGTGCAGGTTGCCGCGCCGGACGCGCACGCCGATCGCCTGCGCGTTGAGCCCGCATGCCGCGAGCTGGCGCGTCGCGATCACGCCGCTCTGCGCTGCCGCGACGCGCGCGACCGCCCGATCATCGGGGCGTGTGGCGACTTTGTGAGGCTCAGGCTCAGAAACTCGCCACACAGCACCGGGAGCGCTGTCGGCGGTCGCGTGCACCGAGGGATCGTCGCGCCGTCCGTGTCACGCGACCACACGCGTCTGCCACAAACCAGCACAGGAACACGAACGGCCCGCCGGAGGCGGGCCGTTCGCGAGACGTCGTGGCCCTGAGCGGGCGCGAGTCCTAGCTGACGCCGAGCTTCTCGGCTGCGCGGCGGGTGCCCTCGACGCGGTTTGCGATCTTCTGGAATGCGATCTCGCGTGCGTAGTCGGGGGAGCCGTGGTTGGGCTTCTCGTCGATCGA
>JBKHXR010000034.1:0-68999 GCA_046565905.1 Thermoleophilia bacterium
GTCGTCCCGGTCGTGCCCTGGTCGATCGCGAGGATCACGCGCGGGACGCTACCTCGCGCGCCGCATCGAGGCCGGGCCCGTCCCGGCCGGTGGCCCCGCTCGGCGCGACGGCGACATGGGTGCACGGGGGCGTGGATGCACCGAGGACCGGCCGGGACCGGGAGGATGGACGGTCCCGGCCGTTGTCCTCGGCATATGCGGCGGGTCGCGGTGTGGCGATCGTCACGCCCCCGCCCTGTTCGCCGCCGGCGACGGGAGAGCTCGCCGGCGGTGATGGATGCAAGGTACGGCCGCCGCCGTGCGCGTCCAATCGACCGCGGTCCAAACTCGCGCCGCGGGCACCCGACAGTCGGTCGAACGTGTTAACGGAGCGCTGCCGCGGTGCCTCAGCGGCGGCTCGCGTAGACGGCGAGGAAGTCCAGCAGCTGGCGCCCGCGGTGGACGAAGCCGCGCCACGTGCGGCCCGTCGCGCGGTGCGCGAGCTCGAGCGGGACCTCCTCGACCCGCATCCCGGCACGGGCCGCGTCGACCGTCATGCCGATCTCCATCCCGAAGCGCGGGGCGAACGGCACGACGGTCGCGAATGCCGGGCCGCTGAGCGCGCGCTGGCCGGAGATCGGTGCCTGCAGGTCGAGGCCCGTGAGCCGGCGGATCGCCTTGTGCGCGAAGCCGATCGCGAAGCCGAAGCCGCCGCCCACGCGGCTTGCGAAGACCGCGATCGCGAGGTCGCAGCGTCCGTCGCGGACCGCCTGTGCAAGCGCCGGCAGCTGCCTGGCGCTGGCGGCGAGGTCGCCGTCGACGAGCACGAAGACGGGCGGGTCGGGCTCCAGCGCGCGGCTGAGGACGCGGCGCGCGGCAAGCGTCGCGGCGCCGCCCTTGCCGATCGAGCGCTCGCTGCGCACGACCTCCGCGCCGCCCCGCGCGGCGACCGCGGCCGTCCCGTCGGTCGATCCGTCGTCGGCGACGACGACGCGCGCGCCCGGGAACGCCTCGCCGAGCGCGGCAAGCGTCTCGCCGAGCCGATCGGCCTCGTCGTGCGCGGTGACGATGACGATCGTGTCGGCGTCCATCCCGGCGGCTACTCTGCCAGACGCCGGCGTGCCCGGATGCGCGAACGAGGAGGAGCCGTGGTTGAAGTCGAGGCCCACATCACGGGCATCGTGTGGAAGATCGAGTGCAAGGTCGGCGACCAGATCGAGGAGGGCGACACCGTGGTGACGCTCGAGTCGATGAAGATGGAGATGCCCGTCGAGGCCGAGGACCCGGGCGTGGTCAAGGAGATCCTCTGCCAGGAGGGCCAGCCCGTCGACGAGGGCGACACGCTCGTGATCCTCGAGTAGCGCAACCGTCTCATCGACTGCGCGCTAACCCGCCATAGGCGACGTGCTAACTGCGCCCCATGGCGCTACGTTTGGCCTGTATGCCGGGGGAATTGGTCATCGATCGACCCGCCGATGGCGTGCTCCGGCTTGCGGTCTCCAACCCCGCCAAGCGCAACGCGCTCGACCACGAGATCCTCGCCGCGATCACCGGCGAGCTGACGGCGCTCGACGAGGCGACGCGCTGCGTGATCGTCACCGGCACCGACGGCATGTTCTCGTCGGGCTACGACATCAGCGAGATCGCGCCCGAGGAGTTCGCCGAGGAGGCCGAGAAGCTCGTCGCCCATCCGTTCTGCGAGGCGCTGGCTGCGCTCGACGCCGCGGACGTGCCGACGCTCGCCGTGCTCACGGGCTCGGCGATCGGCGGCGGCCTCGAGCTGGCCGTCAGCTGCGACCTGCGCCTCGCCGGTGAGCAGGTCAAGCTCGGCATGCCGCCCGCCAAGCTCGGCCTGATCTACTCGCACACGGGGCTGCGCCGGTTCCTGGACGCGATCGGCGAGCCGCGCACGCGCGAGATGTTCCTGCTCGGGCGCTACATCGACGCCGAGACGGCGCTCGCCTGGGGCCTCGTCAACTGGGTCGTCGAGCGCGAGGAGCTCGAGACCACCGCGCTCGAGCTCGCCACCCAGCTGGCGCACAACTCGCCGCTCTCGATGGCCGGCAACAAGCGCGTCCTGCGCGAGCTGCTGCACGCCGAGGGCGCGCTCGATCCCGACGTCGAGCGCGAGATGCTCTCCCTGCGCGCCTCGAGCTTCCGGTCGCAGGACCTGCTCGAGGGCGTATCGGCATTCACGCAGAAGCGGACGCCGAGCTGGAAGGGCAGGTAGGCGAGGTCAAAGAAAGCCAGATATGCGTTCCTCGTCGTCCCGACCTGGGTACCCGCGGTCCTGCTACTCCATAAACCAGTACGTCTTTCGAACGGAATCTGGTGTGACCCGCGGGAGGGGCAGAGGGCGCGATGGACACGAGCTACGAGCTGTACTGCCTGGCCGACCCGGAGTTCTACGACTCGGCGACGCTGACGACCGTCGGGAGCGAGCCGTTTGCGATCGCCAATCGCGAGGCGCCACCCGGCTGGCGCAGCAGCCGGACGGACGACTGGATCATGTTCTCGCCCGAGGGCCTGCAGCTTCCGTCGCAGGGCTGGAAGATCCACGCCTCCGCGTGCCTCGGCAACGCCGAGCAGATCCTCGATCCGATCTGGGACTACTGCGTCCGCGAGCGCATCGCCTTCAAGTTCATCCGCGGCCGCGACCTGCTGTTCCTGCGCAACATGAAGTACGCCGACCGCGGCTACAGCGGCAAGTTCGTCACGATCTTCCCGGTCGACGAGCAGCAGCTCGAGCGCATCCTCGACGATCTGGCTCCCGCGCTCGACGGCAACGCCAGCCCGTACATCCTCAGCGACCTGCGCTTCGGCGACGGCCCGCTCTACGTCCGCTACGGAGGCTTCCGCGAGCGCTACTGCATCGGCCCGCGTGGTGAGCTCGAAGCGGCGATCGAGGACGGCGACGGCGAGCTCGTCGTCGATCAGCGCGGCGCGGTGTTTCAGCTGCCACCCGGCATCGAGCTTCCGGCGTTCCTGCAGCCGCACCTCGACGCACGCAACAGCGACACGCTCGCCGATCTGCCCTACCGCCCGGAGAGCGCGTTGCACTTCTCCAACGGCGGCGGCGTCTACCTCGGCGTCGACACCCGAACCGGCGAGCAGATCGTCATGAAGGAGGCTCGGCCGCACGCGGGGCTGGCCGGCGATGGGCGCGACGCCGTGGCCCGCCTGCAGCGTGAGCGCGACACGATGCAGCAACTGGCCGGGTTGGACCTCACGCCGGCGGTACGGGACTACTTCGTCGTCGGCGGCCATCACTTCCTCGTGATGGACTACATCGCGGGCGCATCGCTGAACCACCGCATCGTCGCGCGCTACCCGCTGATCTGTCCCGACCCCAGCGAGGCGGCGCTCACCGAGTACACGACGTGGGCGCTCGACGTCTGCGAGCGCATGGAGCGCGCCGTCGCGGCGGTGCACGAGCGCGGCATCGTGCTGGGGGATCTGCACCCGTCGAACGTACTCATCGACGACGACGACCGAATCGTGCTGATCGACCTCGAGATCGCGTCGGACGTCAGCGAGAGGCTGCGGCCCACGCTCGCCGATCCGGCGTTCGCCTCCCCGGCCGGCGCGACCGGCTTCGAGATCGACGACTACGCCCTGGCCTGCCTGCGGCTGTTCATATTCCTCCCGCTCACGCGGCTGATTCCGCGCGATCCCGCCAGGGCGAGCCGGCTGGCCGACGACATCGCCGTCGCCTTCCCCGGCGCGCCGCGGAGCTTCCTGGACGGGGCCGTGCGTCGCATCGCGGCCGCGCGACCGGCGGCGGCGCCGACAAGCGGACGGCCCGCCGAGCCACGGCAGGAGCTTGAGCCGACGGCGGATGGATGGAAGCTCGCGCGCGCGTCGATGGCGAACGCGATCCTGGCGTCCGCCACTCCGGAGCGCGACGATCGCCTCTTTCCCGGCGATCCGAAGCAGTTCGAGACCAACGGACTGAACCTGGCATACGGCGCGGCCGGTGTGCTGTACGCGCTCAACGCCACGGGCGCCGGGCGCCATCCCGAGCATGAGGAATGGCTCCTTCAGCGCGCGATGCACCCGCAGCCGGGCGCGCGCTTCGGCTTCTACGACGGCCTGCACGGCATCGCGTACGCGCTCGACCGGCTCGACCGCCGCGACAAGGCGCTCGAGCTGCTCGACCTCTGTGCGAGCGAGTTCGCAGACAAGCTGCAGCAGCTCGGTCTCGACCTCTACTCGGGACTCGCCGGCATCGGCCTGAACCTCGCGCATTTCGCGACGCAGACAGGCGACCCGGCGCTCTGGCGTCAGGCGGTCGGCGTTGCCGAGGCGATCGTGGATCGACTCGGTGACGAGGACAGCGTGGCGCAGATCAGCGGTGGCGAGCATCCGTACGCCGGGCTCTTGCGCGGCTCGGCCGGCCCTGCGCTGCTGTTCGTGCGGCTTTACGAGCGCTTCGGCGACCCGACGCTGCTCGACCTCGCGCGGACCGCGCTGGGCCAGGATCTGCGCCGCTGCGTCGTTCGCGACGACGGCGCGATGGATGTCAACGAGGGCTGGCGAACGATGCCGTACCTCGCGGACGGGAGCATCGGCATCAGCATCGTCCTCGGCGAGTATCTCGCACACCGCGAGGACGAGCGCTTCGCGGCGGCGATCCCGGCAATCCGCAAGAGCGCCCACTGTGGCTTCTACATCGAACCCGGCCTGTTCTGGGGCCGGGCAGGCATGATCCTCCACCTCGCCCGCGAGCAGGCCGAACATCGTGCCCAGGACGAGGTCATCGCGATGCACATCCGGCGTCTGTCGTGGCATGCGATGAGCTATCGGGGTGAGCTGGCGTTCCCCGGCGAAGAGCTGTTGCGGCTCTCGATGGACCTGGCGACAGGCACGGCCGGCGTGCTTCTCGCGCTGGGCGCCGCGCTGCACGACGAGCCGGTCGATCTTCCCTTCCTCCCGGCATCGAGTTGCGCCGAGCGAGATTCCCAGCCTGTACTCACGAGCTTCTGAGAGGAGGTGAAACAGCACATGGCAATTCTTGATCTGCAGGGCATGCAGGCACCCGCATCGGTGCGCGAGAAGCGCGGCGGCGGCGGCAAGAGCGGCGCCAGCAAGCACTGCGGCGGCAACGGCGGCGGGGGCGGTTGGAGCGTCCTCAGCCTCGCGCTCTGCTAGACGCCGAGGTAGCCGCTCCCCCGAACGGAACGGCTACCGCGACGAACACCCAAATCGCGACGCGATTTGAACCCGACAGACCATCGCAAGAGCGATGCAACCCGAACATAGAGGAAGTGAGAGTGAGATGGCGATTCTCGACCTGCAGGGCATGCAAGCACCCGCATCGGTGCGCGAGAAGCGCGGCGGCGGCGGCAAGAGCGGCGCCAGCAAGCATTGCGGCGGCCACGGCGGCGGGGGCGGTTGGAGCGTCCTGAGCCTCGCGCTCTGCTAGCACGCTGACCGAGGCGGGGTGGCCGCTCGCCGAACGAGCGGCTGCCCCGTAGCATCCGGCTGCGCGGGCCGGCGGCTCACCGCAACGTCAGCGTGGGTCCGATGAGGGTCCGGGAGCACATGGATGCGGCAAACATGAGCAAGCTCGCTGCGGGCGGCGGTCCCAACCGGCTGCTCGTGAGCGTTGCGCGGGTGGGCGGCGGCTGGATCGCCCTGCTGGCGCTGACCTCGCTGGCGATCGCCGCCGCCGAGCTTGCTCTTCCAGCAGTGATCGGCAGCGCCGTGGACGCCGTCCTCGAGGATCGGTCCGTCCGGTTCTGGGTGTTGATGGCCGCCGTGCTGATCGCGGTCCTCGTCGCTGCCGACACGCTGGACGACCTCGGCACGGGCATCGCCGTCGCCCGCTCGACGGCGGGCCTGCGTCACGGCGTGCTGGCGCATGTCCTGGCGATCGGCAGCAGGTCCGTTGCCGGCCTCCCTCCGGGGGAGATCACCGCGCGGCTCGTCGGCAACACGGCCGAGACGGCGCGCGTGGCGCCCGACGTCGTCCGCAGCATCGCCGGCCTCGTCCCGGCGTTCGGCGGGATCGTCGCGCTCTTCATCATCGATTTCTGGCTGGGCGCGACGTTCTGCGCCGGGCTGCCGATGCTGATGCTGATCCTGCGCAGGTTCGCCCGCGACGCCTCGAACATCGCGACGAGCTACCTCGCGGTGCAGGGCACCATCGCCCGCCGCCTCGTGGATGCGATCGCCGGTGCGAGGACGATAGCCGCCGCCGGAACGGCTGAACGCGAGGCCGGCCGGGTGCTCGCCCCGCTCCCCGAGCTGCACCGCCAGGGGGCCGCGATGTGGCGTGCGCAGATGCGCCTCAACTCGCAGGATGTCGTTCTCATCGCGCTGCTCGAGCTCGCCGTGCTGGCGGTCGCCGGCGAGCTGCTCTCGCGCGGGCGCATCAGCCCCGGCGAGCTGATCGCCGCAAGCCAATACGTGTTGCTGGCCAGCGGGATCGGCGGCGCCGTCGCGGGGATGACGCGCATCGTGCGCTCGCGAGCCGCGGCCAAGCGCGTCCTCGAGATCCTCGACGAACCCCCCATGCGGTACGGCGCGACCCCTACGCCACGGGGCGGCGGGCGCATCGAGTTTCGCGGCGTCGCGGCGCGCGCCGGCGGGCGGCTGGTGCTCGCCGACCTCGACCTCGTCATACCGCCGGGGGCGCTCGTCGCCGTCGTCGGGCGCAGCGGGTCGGGCAAGTCGCTGCTGGCGGCGCTGGCCGGCAGGCTCGTCGATCCCGACGAAGGCGAGGTCCTGCTCGACGGCGTAGCCCTCCCCGAGCTCGGGCGCGACGACCTGCGGCGCGAGATCGGCTACGGCTTCGAGCGCCCGGTCCTGCTCGGCGAGACGCTTGGCGACGCGATCGCGTGCGGCACCGACACGGTGCCGCGCGAGGACGTCATCGCAGCGGCGGCCGCGGCACGCGCCGACGACTTCATCCGCCTCATGCCCGACGGCTACGACACGCCTGTCAGGGACGCGCCGATGTCGGGCGGCGAGGTCCAGCGCGTGGGGCTCGCCCGCACGTTCGCCCATGCCCGCCGGGTGGTCGTGCTCGACGACGTCGCCGCCAGCCTCGACACGGTCACCGAGCACCACATCGGCGCGGTCCTGACCGGCGCGCTCGCCGACCACACGCGGATCGTAATCGCGCACCGCGCGTCGACAGCGGCGCGCGCCGATGCCGTCATCTGGCTCGAGGACGGCCGCGTCAAGGCGTACGCGCCGCACGACGAGCTGTGGCGCGACCCGCTGTACCGCGCGCTGTTCGAGGCGCGCGACGCGCCCGCGGCGCAGGCGCCGGCGACCAACGGGGCCCGGCCGTGACCCGCGCCGAGCGCGTCACCGCGATGCGCCGGCTGCTGCGCTCCTCCGTCGACGGGCGGGCACGCGAGGTGCGACGGCTGGCGGGCTGGTCGTTGGTCGAGGCGCTGCCCGCCTTCCTGTCGGGGCTGCTCGTCGCCCGCGCGATCGACGACGGCTTTCTCGCCGGCGACACCGCGACCGGGTTCGCCTGGCTGGGAGTACTCGCCGTGAGCGTGCTCGTGGGCGGCTGGGCGACGCGGCAGACCTTCCTGCGCATCGCCGACATCATCGAGCCGTTTCGCGACAAGCTGGTCGAGCGAACGGTGCGCGGCTCGCTGCGCCGCAGCACCGCCACCGGCGCGGTCGCGGACGGCACGGGCGTCGCGCGGCTGACGCAGCAGGTCGAGATCGTGCGCGAGGCCTACGCCTCGGTGCTGCTGGTGGTGCAGGGGTTCCTCGTCACAGCAGTGGGCGCCCTGCTCGGGCTGCTGACGCTGGCCCCGATCGTCCTCGTGCTCGTCGTGCCGCCGCTGCTGGTGTCCCTCGCGCTGTTCGCGCTCGCGCTGCCGGGGATGGCGCGCCGCCAGCGCGACTCGATCCTTGCCGACGAGGGCATCGCCGAGTCGTCGGGCATCGTCGCCGGCGCCATGCGCGACGTGTCGGCCTCCGGCGCCGAGCAGCAGGTCAGCGCCATCGTCGGCTCGCACATCGACGCCCAGGCGCGCGCGACGCGCGAGCTCGCCCGCTTCACAGCGCTGCGGACGATCTCGGTCGCGATCGGGGCGCTGCTGCCGATCGTGCTGATCCTCGCGGCGGGCCCGTGGCTGCTGGACCGCGGCGTGAGCACGGGCGCGATCCTCGGCGCGCTGACGTACGTCGCGCAGGGCGTGCACCCGGCGCTGCAGACGCTCGTCCGCGGGCTCGGCAACACCGGTCTGTGGCTGTTCGTGACGCTGGCGCGGATCGTGGAGGAGACCGAGGCGCCGGTCGTCGCGGACGCCGCGCCGGCCGCCGCGAGACCGCCGCGCGGCTGCGAGGTGCGCCTCAGCGGCGTGACGTTCGGCTACGGACGCGCCGTCGAGCCGGTGATCGACGGGCTGCAGCTCACGATCCCGGAGGGCGACCATCTGGCGGTCGTCGGTCCCAGCGGCGTCGGCAAGTCGACGCTGGCGGGCCTGATCGCCGGTCTGCTCGAGCCGCAGCGCGGCAGCGTGTCGTTCGCAGACGTGCCGGTCGGCGCGCTCGATCCGCGGACCTCCGCGCAGCGGCGCGCACTGATCCCGCAGCAGGCCTACGTGTTCGCGGGGACGCTGCGGGAGAACCTCGCCTACCTGCGCGTGGACGCGTCCGACGAGGTGATCCAGGACGGCGTCGACCGGCTCGGGGCGCGCGCACTCGTGCAGCGGCTCGGCGGCCTCGACGCGGAGCTCGATCCGCACGTGCTGTCGGCCGGCGAGCGCCAGCTGCTGACGCTGGTGCGGGCCTACATCTCGACGGCGCGCCTCGTGATCCTCGACGAGGCGACGTGCCACCTCGATCCGGCGGCGGAGGCGCACGTGGAGCGGGCGTTCGCCGAGCGCGAGGGCAGCCTGCTCGTGATCGCGCACCGGATCAGCTCGGCGCTGCGGGCACGGCGCGTGCTCGTGCTCGACAGCGGCAGCGCGCTCGTCGGCAGCCATGACGAGTTGCTGGCGCAGTCGGCCCTGTACCGCGACCTCGTCGGCCACTGGAAGGGCGCGCCGGCCCCCGCGCCGGCCGCCGCGCCGGCCGCCGCGCCGGCCCCCGCGGCGCAGCCGGCGACGCCGGCTGCGGCGCCCGGATCCAACGGCCGGCGGTTCCCGGCGCTCACCGCGCTCACGCCGCTCGGTCGCGCGCTCGCACGGCAACGCGCGGGCTCGTAGCTGAAGCAGCCTGTCGCAAGCGTCCTCGCGGCCGGATGCGGCCGATCCACGGCTGGACTACGCCGACCTGCGACGAGCTTCACGACGCGCTCCTAGGCGTTGGCCTCAGCCGGCGCCAGCAGCCGGCGCGCCTGCGCGTAGGTGACCATCCGCCGCTGCTGCTCGTCGTAGAGCTTCAGCCGCACCGCGCGGATGCCGTCGGCGAGCGTGAGCGTCGGCACGTCGTGGAAGATCGCGTTGGCGTCGTGCGCGCGCTGCAGGTTGTAGTTCGGGATCCGCGCGCTGAGATGGTGGACATGGTGCAGGCCGATGTTGCCGGTGAAGAACTGCAGCACCTTGGGCAGCTTCAGGTGGGAGCTTCCGAGCAGGGCCGCGTCCGCATAGCTCCACTGCTCGCCGGTCTCCCAGTAGGCGTCCTCGAACTGGTGCTGGACGTAGAACAGCCAGATGCCGGTCCCGCCCGCGAGGACGACGAGCGGCAGCTGCACGAGCAGGTACTCCCGCCAGCCGATGACCAGGCACAGCGCCGCGACGATGACGGCCAGCGCGACGTTCGTGGCGACGATCGCGCGGCGGATGCGCGGCCGCGCATCCGCCGGGACGAAGCGCGCCTGCACGATCATGCCGAGAAACGGCCCGAGCCCGAACATCACGAGCGGGTTGCGGTACAGCCGGTACGCGAGCCGTTCGCGGGGCGTCATCGCGCGGTACTCGGCGACGCTCTTCGTCGCGACGTCGCCGACGCCGCGCCGGTCGAGGTCGCCCGCCGTGGCGTGGTGGACGGCGTGGTTGTGGCGCCAGGCGGCGTAGCAGGCGAACAGCAGCAGCCCGAGGCCGGTGCCGAGCATGGCGTTGGCGCGCTTGGACGGCAGAAACGACCCGTGCGTGCAGTCGTGGAAGACGATGTACGTGCGCACGAGGAACCCCGAGGCGGGCAGCGCCAGCGCCAGCGTCAGCAGGTAGGAGGCGTCGAGCGCCAGGTACATGAGCACCGCGAGGACGGCGAACGGCACGACGGAGGTCGCGATCTGGAGGATGCTGCGCGGCAGGTCCGGGCCCTCGTAGGGCGCGAGCGACTCGCGCCAGAACGGGCGCTCAGCGGCCACGACGATCGCCTGACGGTATGCCGGCCACGGCGGGCCTCCTGTGTTGGGAAGGCGGCCGGGTCTCACCCGATCCCCGCGCCTCGCTCCGCTTGACGCCGGGCAGGTTAGATCATGGTCCGTCGCGGCGGCGCCGCGGGCAGGGGCGCCCCGTCGCGACCGGCGTCACGCGCCGGGCGTAGCCTTCGCCACCGTCGTGCAGCTCGTCACCTGGAACGTCAACTCGATCAAGGTCCGCCTGCCGCGGCTGCTCGAGTTCCTCGGCGAGCTCGCGCCCGACGTCGTCTGCATGCAGGAGACCAAGTGCGACGACGAGGCGTTCCCCGACGCCGAGCTCGCGGACGCGGGCTACCACGCGGTGCACCACTCGGCCGGACGCTGGGCGGGAGTGGCGATCGTCGCCCGCGAGCGGCTGGCGCTGGAGGACTGCGTGGTCGGGCTGCCGGGCGAGCTGCGCGAGGACGAGGCCCGCTGGATCGAGGCGACGGTCGGCGGCCTGCGCGTCGCCAGCACGTACGTCCCCAACGGTCGTGCCGTCGGCTCGCCGACGTTCGACGAGAAGCTCGCCTTCCTCGATGCGATCGCCGCGCGCGTCGCGATCCTGCGCGCGGGGCCGGTGCCGCTCGCGGTCGCCGGCGACTTCAACGTCGCGCCCAGCGACCTCGACGTCTACGACCCGGAGGCATTCGCCGGCTCGACGCACGTGACGCCGCAGGAGCGCGGGCGGATCGAGACGATCTGCAGCGCCGGCGGCGTCGTCGACGCCTACCGGGCGCTGCATCCCGACGAGGTCGGCTACACGTGGTGGGACTACCGCCAGGGCCACTTCCACCGCAAGCTGGGGCTGCGGATCGACCTCGTGCTCGTCTCGGAGCGACTGGCCGGGCGGCTCGAGCACGTCGGCATCGAGCGCAACTACCGCAAGGGCTCCAAGCCCTCCGACCACGCGCCGCTCGTGGCGCGGCTGGCGGCGGCGTAGCGACGCATCCCGCGACCTGCGCGTCGCCGCGAACCGATCGCGGCGAACGCTCGCGTTGCGAGTTTCGCGGCCTCAGGCCCGATAGATCGCAACGCGAGGACGCGCACCGGCAGCCGCGGGCGGCGATGCGTCCGGCGCGGCTGCGACCCTGCCGCGCAATGGCACCGCTGATCACTCGCGAGGAGGCCCGGCGCCTCGGCGAGCTCGAGGACCATGCAGCGATCGAGGCGCTGATCGAGCGCGCCTGGCAGGCCCGCGTCGAGCGCTTCGACGACGCGACGGACATGTGCTCGCTCGTCAACGCCAAGTCCGGCGGCTGCGCGCAGGACTGCGGCTTCTGCGCGCAGTCGCGCTTCGCGGAGGCGCAGACGCCCATGCACGCGATGATGGAGCCCGAGCAGATCCTCGAGCACGCGCGTGCCGCCGAGGCCGCCGGCGCGCACCGCTTCTGCATGGTGACGCAGGGCCAGGGGCTCTCCAAGCGCGACTTCGCAAAGGTGCTCGAGGGCACGCGGCTCGTCGCCGAGCACACGAACCTCAAGCGCTGCGCGTCGATCGGGCACATGTCGCCGGCGCGGGCGCGGGCGCTCAAGGAGGCCGGCGTCCAGCGCGTGCACCACAACGTGGAGACGGCCGAGTCCTACTACCCGGAGGTCTCGCAGACCGTCCGCTACGAGGGCCGGCTGCGGACGATCGACGCCGTGCGCGAGGCCGGCCTGGAGACCTGCGTCGGCGGCATCCTCAACCTCGGTGAGTCGCGCGAGCAGCGCGTCGAGATGGCCTTCGAGCTGGCCGCGATCGAGCCGACGTCGGTGCCGATCAACCTGCTCAACCCGCGCCCGGGGACGAAGTTCGGCGACCGCGACCACATGGATCCGTGGGAGGCCGTGAAGTGGATCGCGATCTTCCGCCTGATCCTGCCCGACGCGCTGTTCCGGCTCTGCGGCGGGCGCGTCGAGAACATCGGCGAGCTGCAGCAGCTCGCCGTCCGCGCCGGCATCAACGGCGTGATGATGGGCAACTTCCTGACGACGCTCGGCAACACGCCCGACGCGGACCGGGCGATGTTCGAGAACCTCGGACTCAACGTCGCGCGGCAGCCCGACAACGGCGCCAACCCGCGGCCGGACAACCGCAGCGGGTGGCTGGAGGGTGAGACGCCCGCGCCGGATTCGCGCTCCGCGCGCGATGCCGGCGCGGACTTCGCGGGGCTCGAGGTGCGCCTCTGGGATCCCTCGACACAGCTGCGCTTCGCCCGCAAGCGCGCCCCGATACCGCCGCGGCCCGAGGCCGTCAGCGCCGCCACGAGCCAAACCGTACCGCCGGCGCGAGGCTGAGGGAGGTGCTCGAGATCGGGGCGCGGCTGGCGGAGCTCAGGGAGCTCGGCCTCTACCGCCGCACCCGGCTCGTCAGCGGCCCGCAGGGGCCGAACGTCGTACTCGACGGCCAGCCGGTGCTGCTGCTGTGCTCGAACAACTACCTCGGCTTCGCAGACCACGAGAAGGTCCAGGCGGCGGCCGCCGACGCTGCGCTGCGCTGGGGCGTCGGCGCGGGTTCATCGCGGCTGGTCAGCGGCACGATGACCGTCCACGGGCGGCTGGAGAAGCGCCTCGCCGCGTTCAAGGCAACGCCGGCGGCGCTGCTGTTCGGCTCGGGCTACCTCGCCAACCTCGGCGTCGTCGGCGCGCTCTGCGGCGCGGGCGACGTCGTCTTCTCCGACGAGCTCAACCACGCCTCGATCATCGACGGCTGCCGGCTGTCGCGCGCCGAGACGTTCGTCTACCGCCACAACGACGTCGAGCACCTGGCGTGGGGCCTCGAGCAGGCCGGCGGGCGCGGTGCGCTGATCGTCACCGAGTCCGTCTTCTCGATGGACGGCGACGTCGCGCCGCTGCAGGAGATCGCCGACCTGGCGCACCGCTTCGGCGTCCGCGTGGCCGTCGACGAGGCGCACGGGACGGGCTGCCTCGGACCCGGCGGCCGGGGCGCCGTCGCGGAGGCGGGACTGGAAGGCGCGATCGACGTCGTCATCGGCACCCTCGGCAAGGCGCTCGGCTCCTACGGCGCGTACGTGGCCTGCGACGAGGATGTGGCGGCGCTGCTCGTCAACAGCGCCCGCTCGCTGATCTTCTCGACGGCGCCGCCACCGCCGGCGGTCGCCGGCGCGCTGGCGGCGCTCGAGCTGCTCGAGCAGCAGCCACGTCGCGTCGAGCGCCTGCAGGCCAACGCAGAGGTGCTGCGCGCCGAGCTCGCGCGCGAGGGCTTCGACGTCGCGGGCTCGTCGACGCAGATCGTGCCGATCATCGTCGGCGACGCGTCGACCGCCATCCGCGTCTGCGAGGCGGCGCTCGAGCGCGGCGTCTTCGCCCAGGCGATCCGTCCGCCGACGGTGCCCGACGGTACGTCGCGACTGCGCCTCGCGGTGATGGCCACGCACTCCAAGGACGAGCTGCGCGAGGCCGCGCGGGTGCTCGGCCGCGCGGCGCTGCACGCCGGCTTCCGGCCGGCGACGGCGATGCCGGTCGCCGTCGCGCAGGAGCATGCCTGGGCGGGCGCGCGGCCGGCGAGCGCGCCGCCGCCGGATCACGCCGCCGACGCCGCGTAGCGTCGCAGCGGCCGTGCCCGCGCTCCGCGGCTGCTTCGTGACGGGCACCGACACCGGCGCCGGCAAGACGGTCGTCGCGGCGGCGGTCGCCGCGGCGCTGCACGCGCGCGGCGAACGCGTCGCGGCGTGGAAGCCGGTGGTGACGGGCATCGACGAGCCGGTGATCGGCGGGTGGCCGGCCGACGACGAGCTGCTGGCACGCGCGGTCGGCGCCGATCGCGCCGACGTGACGACCGCGACGTTCGGCCCGGCGGTGTCGCCGCACCTCGCGGCCGAGCTCGCCGGGCAGGTGCTGCAGCTCGACGCCCTCGCCTACGCGGCGCGCGCCGCGGCGGCGCACGCCGACGTCCTGGTCGTCGAGGGGGTGGGCGGGCTGCTCGTGCCGTTCGGCGACTTCTGCGTGCGCGACCTCGCGGTCGCGCTGGGTCTGCCGCTCGTCGTCGCGGCGCGGCCGGGGCTGGGGACGATCAACCACACGCTGCTGACGATCGAGGCCGCGCGCGCCGCCGGGCTCGACGTGCGCGCGGTCGTGCTCACGCCCTGGCGCGCGCAGCCGAGCGTCATCGAGCGCTCCAACCGGGCGACGATCGCGCGCCTCGCAGGCGTCGCCGTGGCGACGCTGAGGACGACGACGCCCGCGGTCGCCGATCTCGCACGGGCGGGCGCGCAGCTGCCGCTGGACGACTGGATCGCGCCTTGAGGCCGGCGCCGGCGTTCCTCGCGGCGCAAGTCTCTGCACGTCCTCGACGTCACGTACGCCGTCGACGAGCACGTGCTCGCGCCGCACGTGGACTTCGCCGAGATCAACCTGCGCTTCTACGTGCGGCTGGACGGCTGGCGCGGCGTCGTGTTGATCCGCGAGTTCGCCTCGCGACCGGCGATCGCCGTCGTCGCGAGGCTGACCTACGACGAGCCCTGCCGGACGATCCGCATGCGCGACGAGCTGCTCGCGGGCGACGGCGGCCGCGACGGCTGCGCGCAGCCGGCACGCGGGCGTGTCGACCGCCACCTCCGGCCGGCCGGCGTCAGCGCGCCGCTGCGCTAGCCGTCCTCGCCGGCCGCGAACGAGACGATCGAGGAGTCGATCAGCCACTCGACGGGCGCGATGTCGTCGGTGTAGACGCGGCCGCCGGGCAGGCGGGGCTCGACCCGCGCGGCGGCCTCGAGCGCCAGCGGCTGCAGCTCGGGCGGCAGCTTCGCCGCGTTGCGGCGCAGGCGCTGCGCCGACGCGTCGCCGACCGTCGCCAGCAGCAGCGTGTTGACCGGCTGGGAGGGGTCGCGCAGCACGGTCGGGAAGACCGACGCCATCGTCGCGCCGAGCACCCTCTCCAGGTCGTCCGAGCCCTCCGGATGGCCGGCGTTGACGACGACGACCCCGCCCGGTCGCAGGCGGTCGCGGGCGAGCTCGAAGAACTCCTTCGTCGCGAGGTAGAACGGGATGTAGGGCTGGCGGTAGGCATCGACGAAGATCGCGTCGTAGCGCTCGTCGGTGCGCCGCAGGAAGGGCCGCGCGTCGGCGGTGTGCGTCGTCAGTCCGGGTGCCTGCATGTCGAAGTAGCGCCGCCCGATCTCGGTCAGCTCGCCGTCGATCTCGACGCCGTCGATCCTGGTCTGCGGGAAGAAGTGGCCGTACGCGCGCGCCGTCGTGCCGGCGGCGTTGCCGAGGATCGCGATCCGGCCCGGCGGGCGGTCCTGCGCCGCGAAGGGGACGATCATGTACTCGTCCCAGACGTTGTCGGTGAGGTAGGAGTTGGGCCGCCGCAGCGAGTGCACGGCCTGGCCCTCGTTGAGCTCGAGCGTCCGCGTGCCGTCGGCGTGCTCGACGACGCGCGCGTACTGGTACTCGGTGTCGGTCTCGTGGATCACGCGCGCGCCGGGCTCCGTCTCGCCCTTGACCGTCCCCAGCGGCAGCGCGAGCAGGAACACCAGCACCGCCGGCGCCAGCAGCAGGCGCCGCTTGGCGAGCCCGACGACCGCCAGCAGCACGAGCGCCAGGCCGAAGAGGATGAACGTGCGGCGCGTGCCGATCAGCGGGATGAACAGCAGCGCCGAGGAGAACGTGCCCAGCAGCGAGCCGACCGTCGAGATCGCGTACAGCCGCCCGGACACCGTCCCCGCCTCGGACACGTCGGCGACCGCCAGGCGCAGCGCGTACGGCGCGACCGCGCCCGACACGAGCACCGGCGTCGCGACGAGCACCGTCACGCCGAGCAGCGAGCCGACGAACGCGCCGGCGGAGATCGAGTCCAGCGCGTCGATCGCGACGCCGAGAAACGGATCGGCGACGAACGGCACCGCCGCCAGCAGCAGGCCCGACAGCAGCACGATCCGGTAGAGGCCCTCGCGCGTCGGGTTGCGATCGGCCAGCCGGCCGCCGTACCAGTAGCCGATCGACAGCGCGACGAGCACGATGCCGATCGTGTTCGCCCAGACGATCGTCGACGCGCCGAAGTACGGCGCCAGCAGCCGCGCCGCCGCGATCTCGGCGCCGAGGATCGCGACGCCGACGACGAAGACGATCAGGGCCAGCGGGGGCTCGGGCAGGCGGCGCATGCGGCTCACGAGCGTATTCGCCCGCATCCGCCGACAGGTTCACCAGGCCCTGCCGCCGCCGGCAGCGATTCGTCCGCGCGCCCGCCTAGGGTCCTCCCATGACGACGCGTGAGCTTGCAGCAAAGGACAAGCGGGCGCTCTGGCACCCGTTCACGCAGCAGCAGGGCTGGTGCGAGGAGGAGCCGCTGATCATCGAGCGCGCCGAGGGCTGCACGCTCTACGACACCGACGCCAACGCGTACCTCGACGGGGTGTCGTCGCTGTGGTGCAACGTCCACGGCCACTGCCACCCGGCGATCGACCGCGCGGTGCGCGAGCAGCTCGGCCGCGTGGCGCACACGACGATGCTCGGCCTCTCGCACCCCGGCGCGATCGAGCTCGCCGACCGCCTCGTGCGGCTCGCCCCGCCCGGCCTGCAGCGCGTCTTCTACTCCGACAACGGCTCGACGGCGGCCGAGGTCGCCCTGAAGATGGCCTTTCAGTACTGGCGCCACCGCGGCATGCCGCAGCGCGACGGCTTCATCTGCCTGCGCGACGCCTATCACGGCGACACGATCGGATCGGTCTCGGTCGGCGGCATCGACCTCTTCCACGCCTGCTTCGGGCCGCTGCTGTTCGACGCGTGGCAGGCCGAGCCCGGCGACGCCGAGTCGATGGCAGCGCTGCTGCGCGAGCACGGCGGGCGCGTCGCCGCGGTCATCGTCGAGCCGCTCGTGCAGGGCGCGGCGGGGATCCTCACCCATCCCGACGGCTACCTGCGCGACGTGCGGGCGCTCTGCGACGAGCACGACGTGCTGCTCATCTGCGACGAGGTGGCGACCGGCTTCGGACGCACCGGCACGATGTTCGCCTGCGAGCAGGAGGGGGTTGCGCCGGACCTGATGTGCGTCGCCAAGGGGCTGACCGGCGGCTACATGCCGCTCGCGGCGACGCTCGCGACCGAGCGCGTCTACGAGGCGTTCCTCGGCGACCACGAGGAGCTGCGGACGTTCTTCCACGGCCACACGTACACCGGCAACCCGCTCGCCTGCGCCGCCGCGCTGGCGACGCTCGACGTGTTCGAGCAGGAGCGCACGCTCGCGGCGCTGGGGCCGAAGATCGCCCTGCTGCACGAGCTGCTCGACGAGCTCGTCGCGCCGCTGCCGGGCGTGCGCGAGATCCGCCGCCGCGGGCTGATGGTCGGGATCGAGCTGCGCGACTTCCCGCTGGAGGCGCGCATGGGTCACCAGGTCACGCTCGCCGCACGCCGGCGCGGAGCGGTGATCCGCCCGCTCGGCGACGTCGTGGTGCTCATGCCGCCGCTGGCGATGACCGCCGACGAGATCAGCCACCTCGTCCAGATCACCGCCGCGTCGGTGGCCGAGGCGACGGCGCGCCCGGTGCTGCTCGCCGCCGCCTGACGCGCCGCCGGCGAGGATCAGGCCAGCCGCTGGCGGGCCTGCTGATGGCCGGCCGCCGCGGCCTTCTCGAGCAGCGCGCGCGCCCCCTCGGGGTCGCGCTCGTCGATCAGCCGCGCGAGGTTGAACATCGCGTCGGGATCGCCGGCTGCGGCGGCCTGCTCGTACCAGCCGATCGCCTTCGCCGGATCCGTCGGCTCGAACAGCAGACCGAGGTTGAACATCGCGATCGGGCTGCGGCGCCGGGCGGCCTGCTCGTACCTGCGGACGGCGGCCGCTGGATCGGTCGCCTGGTCGAGCACGCCGAGCTTGATCATCGCGTCGACGTGCTCGCCGTCGGCGGCGCGCTCCAGCCATGCGCGCGAGTCCTCGGGCGCGCGCGGCTCGAGGTAGAGCCCGACGATGTACATCGCGTGCACGTTGCCGGCCTCCGCGGCGCGCCGGAACCAGTCGCGCGCGACCTGCGGATCGTCCTTCGCCCACACGGTGCCGAGAAACAGCATCGCGTCCGCGTCGCCGGCCTCGGCGGCGGCTTCGAAGCGCCGGTGCAGCGTGCGGCGGCTCGCCTTCTTGATCAGGCCCACTCTGCAAGCCTAGTGGCCCTTCTCCGAACGTCGTGCCGGGCGCCCGCGGGCCGGCCGGATGGCTGATTGCGCGGCCGCTGGCGGTCGTGCAGGTCGACGATCTAGGGCATCAGCATCGTCGCGCGCTCGGCGAGGTGCAGCAGCGGCGCGGCGACGACGCCGAAGCCGGCGGTGGCGACCGCCGACACGGCGAGGCCGGCGCTCAGCGCCTGCCCCGGCGCGCGCCGGACCCAGCCGGCGGCGGCCTCCCCGGGCCCCTCGAGCATCGCCGGCGCCAGCACCCTGAGGTAGTAGTACAGCGAGACGACGGTGTTGAGGATCGCGATCACCGCGAGCCATCCCTGGCCGGCGTCGATCGCCGCCGTGAAGACCTCGAGCTTGCCGACGAAGCCGGCCAGCGGCGGCAGCCCGAACAGCGACAGCAGGCTGACCGCCAGCGCGGCGGTCCACCACGGATGCGTCCTGCCGAGGCCGGCGAACGCCGCGACGTCGACCGACGCGCGCTCGCGCTGGACGGCCAGCACGACCGCGAACGCCGCCAGGTTCGTGACCGCGTAGGCGAGCGCGTAGTAGACGAGCGCCGGGAGCGCCAGGTCGGAGCCGTCGAGCGCGGCGACGCCCATCAGCAGGTAGCCCGACTGCGCGATCGACGAGTACGCCAGCAGCCGGACGACGTTGCGCTGCGGCAGCGCGGCGAGGTTGCCGAGCGTCATCGTCGCCGCGGCGATCACCGCGATCGCCGTCGGCCATCCCGCGGCGCCTTCGGGCAGGGCGAGCGACAGCACGCGCGCGAGCGCCACGAGTCCGGCGAGCTTCGGGAGGACCGACAGGTAGGCCGCGACGGGCAGCGGCGCGCCCTCGTACGTGTCGGGCGCCCAGAAGTGAAACGGGACGAGCGCCGCCTTGTAGCCGAGCCCCACGACGACGAGCGCCGTCGACGCGACGACGACCGCGGTCGGCGCCTCGGGCAGCGCCTGCCCGACGGCCGTCAGCGACGTCGATCCGGCGACGCCGAACCACCAGCTCAACCCGTAGACCATCGCCGCGCCGGAGACCGTTCCGTAGACGTAGTACTTGATCGACGCCTCGTTGGCGCGCGGCGAGCCGCGCAGGTAGCCGGTCATGACGAACGACGTGAGGCTGAGCAGGCCGAGGGCGATCGCCAGCAGCGCGGCGTCCGCGGCCGACACGAGCACGACGGCGGCGAGCGAGGCGGCGGCCAGCACGGCGTAGAACTCGCCCTCGCGGTCGGTGCCGGCGACCGCCGGCTGAGCGAGCGCGACGCAGATCGCCCCGCCGACGCCGATCAGGCCGGTGATCGCCAGCGACAGGCCGTCGATCACGAGGATTCCGGACATCACCGCCATGAAGCCGCGCTCCAGCCAGATCGCCGCGGCGAGCCCGGCGGCGGCGAGATGCGCGACGGCGACCCAGGCGCCGGCCAGCCCCTGACGGCCGCGGGGCAGGACGAGCGCGAGGATGACGGCGGCGACGGCGGCGAGCGTCAGCGCGCCGATCGGCGCCAGCCACGGCAGCTCGCCGAGCATCATGCGCTCGGCCTGCTTGGCCTGCTCGAGCGTCCCGCCGTTGGCCGTCACGATCAGCCCCCCAGCAGCCAGCTGCCGGCGTCGATCACGTCCAGCGCCAGGCGCGGATGGACCCCGAGCGCGATCGTCAGGATGACGAGCGGGACGGCCGCGGCGAGCTCGCGGGCGCCCAGGTCGCGCAGCGAGCGCCAGCGCTCGGGCGTCTCGCCGAGGAACGCCAGCGACAGGGCGCGCAGGAACAGCCCGGCCGTGATGACGATCCCCAGCAGCACGGCGGCGGCGACGGCCGGCCAGACGTCGAAGGTGGCCAGGAAGATCTGGAACTCGGCCGGGAACTGGGCCAGCCCGGGCAGCCCCAGCGACGCGAAGAAGGCCACGGCGGCGAGCGTGCCGTACACCGGCATCGGGCGCATCAGGCCGCCGAGCTCGCCGAGGTCGCGCGTCTTGGCGCGGGCATGGACGAAGCCGACGACGAAGAACAGCGTGCCGGTGACGAGGCCGTGCGCGACCATCTGCAGGACGGCGCCGTCGATCGCCAGGACGGCCGTGTCCGAGCCCGCGCCCGCGGCCGCGGCGGCGGCGACGCCGACGACGACGTAGCCCATGTGGTTCACCGAGGTGTAGGCGACGAGGCGCTTGAGGTCGGTCTGGGCGAGCGCCACGAGCGCTCCGTAGACGGCGCTGACGAGCCCGAGCAGCGCGATCGGCAGCGCGTACTCGGCGAATGCCTCCGGCAGCATCTGCAGGTTCACGCGCACGAGGCCGTACGTGCCCATCTTCAGCAGCACGCCGGCCAGCAGGACGCTGCCGCCCGTCAGCGCCTCGACGTGCGCCGCGGGCAGCCATGTGTGAAAGGGGACGATCGGCGTCTTGATCGCAAAGCCGACGAAGAACGCGAGGAAGACGAGCGACGCCCCCGTTCCGGCCCCGGCCAGCGGCTGCTGCTCGGCGAGGACGCGCATGTCGAACGTGTGCGGCTCCGCGGCGAGGAACAGCGCCAGGATGCCCAGCAGCACCGGCAGCGAGCCGACGAGCGTGTAGAGGAAGAACTTGATCGCCGCGTAGCGGCGGTTCTCCTCGCCCCACAGCGCGATCAGGAAGTACATCGCGACGAGCGTCACGTCGAAGGCGACGTAGAACAGGAAGAAGTCCTGCGCGAGGAAGAACGCGAGCGCCGAGGCCTCCAGCACCAGCAGCGCCGCGGCCGCGGCGCGCGTCATCGGCCTCGGCCCGACGCCGTAGACGACGACGGCGAGAAAGAGCACGACGGTGAGCGCTGCGAGCGCCAGCGACATCCCGTCGACGGCCAGCCGCCATGCCACGCCGAGCGTCGGTATCCACTCGGCCTCCTCGACCAGCTGCAGGCCCTGGCCGCTGTCGAACCGCAGCCAGGTGGCGGCGATGCACGCCAGCGACAGCGCCGCTGCGCCCAGCGCGAGGAGCCGCGGCAGCGACGTCGCGCGCGCGGGAGCGAGCGCCACGGCGACGGCGGTGGCGAGCGGGATGGCGACGGCAAGCGTGAGCAGCGGCATCGGTTTGCCTTTCGTCAGGTGAGGGCGGCGAGCGCGATGACCGCGCCGACCGCCACGGCGCCGAGCGCGGTATCGCGGAGGTACTCGTGCAGGCGGCCGGTCTGAAGCCGTCGCGACCGCCGGCCGCCGGCGCCGACGAGCCGGGCGAGCCCGTCGACGGCGGCGTCGACGCCGCGGCGCTCGAGCACGTCGTTGACCTGCGCCAGGCGGACGGTGGCGTGCGCGGCGCCGTCGACGGCGCCGTCGACGACGCGCGCATCCATGCGGTTGGCGCCCGTCGCCGCCAGCAGCGCCGCCCGCGGCGCCGCGTCGACGAGCGCGTCGACGACGCGGCGGTCGAGGGCGTCGGCGGCGGCGGCCAGCGCCACGACCGGGCGCCGCGTGAGCAGGTCGACGGCGTCGGCCGTGTACAGCTGCCGCGCGGCGGCGCGGGCGAGCGCCCGCGGCGGACGCAGCGACGCGAGCACGCCGCCGGCACCGGCGAGCAGCGCCGCCAGCGACAGCGCGAGGCTGAGGGGCGAAGCCGGCAGCTCGCCGCCGACGAGCCGGTGAAGCGGCCCGCCGGCGAGGCCGAGGGCGAGCGACGCCGCGGCCAGCAGGCCGGCGCCGGCGAGCATCGCGGTGCGACCCGGCGCGCGCCGCCTGTCGCTCGCCGCCCGCGCGCCGCGCCAGAGGACGAGCGCCGGTCGCAGCAGGTACGCCGCCGCGCCGGCGCCCGCGACCAGCACGAGCACGAACCAGCCGACGTGCGGCTCCGCGGCGGCGGCGACGTGGTCCTTGCTCCAGAAGCCGGCCAGCGGCGGAACGGCGGCGATGCTCGATGCTCCGATCGCGAAGCAGGCGAACGCGGGCCGGTCGTCGCGGCCGGCGCCGCCCAGCGCCGACAGCCGCGTCGATCCGTGCTCGTGCTGGAAGATGCCGGCGGCGAGGAACATCCCCGCCTTGCCGGCGGCGTGCGCGACGAGGTGAAAGAGCGCCACGACGGGGCCGCCCGCGGCGAGGCCGACGAACATCAGCCCCAGCTGGCTGGAGGTAGAGCCGGCGAGGATCCGCTTGAGGTCGTCCTGCGCGAGCGCGATGCCGGCCGCCGCCACGGCCGTCACGCCGCCCACCCAGCCGACGATCTCCAGCGGCCAGCCGGCGAGCAGCCCGTGGCTGCGCATCAGCAGGTACACGCCCGCCGCCACCATCGTCGAGGAGTGCAGCAGCGCGGAGACGGGCGTGGGTCCGGCCATCGCGCCGGCCAGCCACGTCTGCAGCGGCGCCTGCGCGCTCTTGCCGACCGCCGCGACGATGATCCCGAGCGCCACGACGGCGCCCAGGGCACCGTCCGGCCGCGCGTCGGTGAAGGCGACGCTGCCGGTCGCGGCGAACAGCGCCAGGACGGCGCAGTAGAGCCCCAGGTCGGCGGCGCGCGTGGTCAGGAAGGCTCGTACGGAGGCGGGGACGGCGCGCGGATCGCCGCGATTGAAGGCGATCAGCCGCGCCGACGCGGCGCCGACGAGCTCCCAGAAGATCAGCAGGGCCAGGAAGCCGTCGGCGAGCACCAGGCCCTGCATGGCGGCGAGGAAGGCGAGCAGCCCGGCGAGTGCGGACGGGCGGCGCGGCTCGTGCGCGAAGTAGCCGGTCGCGTACACGAGCACGACCAGGCCGACGCTGGCGACGGTGACGCTCATCGCCGCCGCGAGCGCGTCGAGCCGCAAGCCGACGTCGACTTCGGCGGCCGGCAGCCAGCGCAGCCCCGTGCGCGCGCGCTCGCCGCCGGCCGCCGCGATCAGCAGCGCCCACGCGGCGGCGGCCGCGGCGGCGGCGGCCGCGATCGCCACGGCGCGGTCGCCCGCGCGCGCGAAGCGCACGACGACCGCTGCGAGCGCGGGAATGCCGACGGCCAGCCACAGCAGCCCGGCCATCAGCCCTCGAGCTCCGTCAGGTCGTCGACCTCGGCGGTACGGCGGTTGCGGAAGGTCGCGGTCACGAGCGCGAACCCGACGGCCGCCTCGACCGCCATCAACGTCATGACGATCAGGACGAAGAACGCGCCGCTCGTCGCCTCGGGCCAGGCGTAGCGCAGGAAGCCGACGACGTTGAGCATCGCCGCGCCGAGCATCAGCTCGACGCCCATGATGATCATCACCGCGTTGGTCTGGCCGAGTACGCCGTACAGGCCGACGCCGAACATCAGCGCGGCGACCGTGAGCACGAGCGGCAGCGAGATCACGCGCCGTCTCCGGGCAGCGGGCCGGTGTGGCGGCGGAAGGCCGTGAGGACGTCAGCGGTGTCGGCGTCGCTCATGCCGAGAAACTGGTCGCCGACGCCGGTCAGCAGCAGGTCGAGGGCCGAGGCCAGCTCCGCGGCTGCGGGCCTCAGCTCGTACGCCGCACCGTCCTGCCGTGCGAGCGACGCGACGTACGGCAGCGCCTCGGACAGCGCGACGTCGACCGTCGGCGCCGCGAAGTAGAAGATCGACGGGTACTGCATGAGGTCGACGCGGACCGCCGCGAGCAGCTCGGCGAGGCGCTCGGTCTGGCGGACGAGCGCGGCCGGCGGGAGGCCGGCAGTGGTCTCGTCGAAGCCGCGATTGCCCTCGCGGATGCTGCGCGCGACGCTCGCCGCCGCGCGCTGGCGCTGCAGGGCGGGGTAGACCGAGAGCACCCACGTCACGCCGGCGGTGAACAGCGCGAAGCCGATCGTCGCCTGCAGCGGCGCGAGCAGCCGCAGGACACCGTCGCGAGGCGTGATGTCGCCGAAACCCAGCGTGGCCTGCGTGACGCCCGAGAAGTACAGCGCGTCGACGAGGCCGCCGTGCGCCCCCGCGCGCAGCGGCGCGGCGAAGCTGAAGCCGCCCGGCAGCGCCGGCCAGTAGACGAGCGCCCAGCCGACGACGAGCCCTGTGGCCCACAGCGCGATCACGAGGACCATCGACAGCGGTCCCGACAGCCCGCGCGCGCGTCGGCCGAGCTTGCCGGTCAGCGCCCAGACCGAGCGGAAGACGAGCATCGACAGCTCCCCGCGGCCCGACGGGTGGAAGATCGTGTGGAAGACCTCGCGCAGCACGAGCGCCACGAGCGCGGCGCCGGCGAGGGTGAGCAGCACGCTCAACGGCGTTCGCCCCCCGGCTCGCGCGCCTCGTCGCCCGGGGCGGCCAGCCGCAGCCGCCCGCCGTGCTTGGCCAGCAGGATGCCGCCGACCATCGCGAACAGGATCGTCATCGCGGCGAACAGGAACGAGAACATCGAGCGGCCCATCACCTCGAAGCCGATCGCGCGCACGCCGGGTGCGTCGGCGCCGGCGACGCGGGCCGGCCAGTCGGCGACCGCGGCGATCACCGCCAGTCCGACGGCGAGCGCGGTGGCGACGCCCGCCGAGCGGCGCTTGTCGTGCGTCATGTCCATCCCCATCAGGCCGCCCGGGTCGGGCATGAACATGACCATGAAGAACACCATGATCACCATCTCGCCGCTCATCATCAGGACCATCAGCACACCGAGGAACTCGCTGGCGAGGGCCAGGAACAGCAGCCCTTCCACGCCCAGCGCGCCGAGCAGCAGCAGCCCCGCGCGGGCCATCGACGACGTGCGGAACACGTAGACGCCCCAGACGAGCATCACGACGGCCAGCGGCCAGAAGACGAGGGCTGTGGCCAGCTCGCTCACCGGTAGAACCAGAGCGTCAGCGGACCGGCGTAGACGATCGCCGCGATCGCCAGGGGGATGGCGACCTTCCAGGCGAACGGCAGCAGGCGGTCGATCGGCACGCGCGGCACGCGGCGGCCGGCCCACAGCACGAGCGCCGCCACGGCGGCGGTCTTCAGCGCCATCCAGAGGGCATCGGGCAGCAGCGGGCCGTGCCAGCCGCCGAGAAAGAGCGCCGCCGTCATTCCCGACACGGCAACGACGAGGATGCGCTGGGCGAGCGCCACCAGGCCGGCCTCGAGGCCGCGGTGGCGCGAGAACGCCCCGCCTCCGAGCTCGCTGGACGCCTGCGGCAGGTCGAACGGCGGCAGAAAGCAGACGGCCATGACCGCGGGCAGCCACAGCGCCGCCGCGAGCGGCTGCGCCAGCGCCATCGGGACGGCGTGCTGCACCTCGACGATCGCGGCCGGACGCAGCGAGCCGGCAGGGGCGGCGACGGCGGTGACGACCATCGCCAGCGGCATCGCGTAGGCGAGCATCGACGCCAGGAAGCGGAAGCCGCCGAGCACGGCGAGCGGGCTGCCGGCGCCCCAGCCGGCCATGAAGATCGCAGGCGTCACGTAGGCCAGCGCCGCCGCGAAGAGGATCGCACCGGCCGGCAGGTCGACGCCGCGAAAGCCGGGCGCCCACGGCACCATCGCCAGCGCCACCACGGCCGCGAGCACGAGCAGCGCGGGAGCGCCGTGGAAGAGCCAGCGGTCGCAGCCCGCCGGTCGCTGCAGCGGCTCGCCGAAGGCGGCGAGCGCGCGCCGCAGCGGCATGGCGGGGACCGGCGCATGGCCGGCGACGAGCCGCTCGACGAGTGCGACGACGAGCGCCCCGCCGAGCGCGACGCCCAGCACGGCGAGCGGGGTAAGGTCGCTCACGCTGCGACCTGCCAGGGCGAGAGGTCAAACGACGCGATCGTCACGAGCGCCGCCGACCACTCGCGGCCGACGGCCAGCTCGGCGGCGGCGGCGCAGGCCGCGCCGGCGCCGGGCGCCGCCCGCCGTGGCGAGCCGTCGGCGGCGATGCTGACGAGCAGCGGCCCGCGCGCGCTCTCGGGGATCCCGGCCGTGGCCCGGGTGAGCGCCGGGCCGGCGTCGCCGTCACCGTGCGGCTCTGCCGCGCGGGCGATCGCCGCTGCGGCGAGACCGAGCGCCTGCGCCGCCTCGCCGGCGCGTACGAGCGCGCGGGCGCGAGCGTCGCCGTCCTCGCGGACGAGCGGCGCGAATCCCAGCAGGCCGTAGCCGGGGTCGTCGGCGCGTGCGTCCTCGGCGGCGCCGGCGGCGCGCGCTAGCGGGCCGGCGAGGCGGCGCGCGTCGACGTCGTCGCGCGTCGTCTCTGCGAGCCCCGCGGTGCGCATGCCGAACCACCTGCTGGCAGCGAGCGCGCCGGCGAGGGCGGTCGCCGCCGCCTGCACCTCCTGCGCGCCGCGGCGCTGCTCGGCGCGGCCGGCTCGGTCGGCGCGGCCGGTGTGCTCGGCGCGGTCGGCCGGAGACCGCTCCGGTCGGGCGGGCGCCGGCGCGGCGGCGGCCCGCAGCGCCGCCGCCGCGGCGAGGACGGGCGCGACCCGATCGGTCATCCGTGGCCAGCCGAGCAGCCGGCAGAAGCCGTGCAGCCAGGCGAGATGGCTGACGGCGCGCTCGAACTCGAGCGCCGCGACCTCGAGCCAGCGGCCGCCCGCCGCGACCACCGCCGACGGCTCGCGCGCGGCGCGCTCGGCGGTCGCCCAGGCGATCGCCGCCCAGGGGTCGGGCGGCGCGCCGCGCGGGCCGGCGCGCAGGACCGGGCGCACGCGACAGGCGGCGACCACGTCGCCGTCGAGCGTGGCGTCGACGACCAGCCCGCCGGGCAGGCCCGGCGCGAGCGGGCCCGCCCTGACCTCGAGTCGCTCCATGACGAGCCCGTCGCCGCTCGGCTCGCCGGTGATCTCCATCATGTCGCCGTGGTCGCCGCCGCCGCCGTGACCGCCGTGACCGCCCTCGTCGCCGTGGCCGTCGTCGCCGCCGCCGCCGCCACCGTCGTGCTCGCCCTCGTCGCCGTGACCGCCGCCGTCGCCGTCGTTCTCGCCCGCTTCGCGCGCGGGATCGTCACCTCGAACGACGCGGGCGCGACCGCTGAGCAGCTCGCGTGCCGGGATGCCGGCGAGCGGGGCGTCGTAGAAGCGCGCGGACCGGGCGGCGGGCATCAGGTCCCACGCGCACCGCACGGCCTCCGCGAGCGCGTGTGGCACGTGCTCGGGCAGCACGAGGAGGCGGGCGTGCCGCCAGTCGACGGCGTGCTCCGCGGCGGCGCCCGCGGCGCGCCAGGCAAGCCATGTCTCCTCGTCGGGAACGACCAGCGCGGGCTGCGCAAAATCGCGTTTCAGGCCCACTCCAGCGCCCCCTCGCGCCACGCGTAGACGATGCCGAGGCCGAGGACCGTCAGGAAGAAGCCGATCTCGGCGAACGCGAACCAGCCGAGCTCGCGAAACACCGCCGCCCACGGATACATGTACGCCATCTCCATGTCGAAGGCGATGAAGAGCAGCGCGAACGTGTAGAAGCGGACGTGGAAGCGCGGCCACGCCGGCCGCTGCTCGCCGCCGGTCGTCCGGACGCCGCGCGCGAGGATCACGACCGCGTAGGCGACCACGAGCAGGCCGCTCGTGAGAGCGATCAGGACGAAGAGCAGCGTGATCGCGCTCATCGCGCCCCGTCGATCGCAGCCGGCATCCTCCTACGGCGCGACCCGCCGTAGGGCGAGCGCCTCCGCCGGTCGTGTCGAACGATCACCTTGCCGGGCGCGTACCCATGCGCCCCGGCGCTAATCAGGCGACGTCCGGCGCCGGTCGCGGCGTCAGGGACGTTCGACGATGACCATCGGCGACTTGACGACCGCGGTCGCCGGCTGCCCGGGCCTGAGGTCCAGCTCGTCGGCGGCCTCGCGCGACATGAGCGAGACGATCCGAAACGGGCCGCACGCTAGGTCGATCTGCGCCATGACCCCGTCGCGCTTGACGTCGACGACGACGCCCGCCATCCGGTTGCGCGCGCTCGAGCGCGGGTTCGTGCCGCGCTCGCGCAGCACGCGCGCGAGCTCTTCCGGGGCGAGCACCCGTGTGTTGCCGCGACGCTCGAAGGCGATCCGCCCGTCGCGCTCCCAGCGCCGCAACGTGTCGACGCTGACGCCGAGCGCCTGCGCCGCGACGCCGATCCGGATGCCCTCGTCCATCGTGGGCGCGAGCCTACCTGCCGGTGGCGTGGCGACGGAGATCTCTGCGCGTCAGCCGCCGCCGGGCTGCCGGCCGGGCGCGGTCGCCGCCGAGCGCCTGACGCGGACGTCGACTCCGCCGATCAGGGCGTACCCACGTACGCGGACGACCGGCGTGCCGGGGCGGACCGGTTCGCTGCCCGGCCGGTAGTCGTGGCCGCCCATGAAAGCGAAGCCGCCGACGTCGACCTCGATCCCCTCGGGCACGACGATGTCGACCCCGCCCATCACCGCGAGCGCGGTGATCACGATGTCCTCGTCCTCGATGAGGGCGTCGCGCAGGTCGAGGACGACGCCGCCCATGACAGCGATCGCGACGAGGTGCGGCGCGGGCCGCCAGCGCCCCTTGCGCTCGCTGCCGCCCATGACGGCGATGTTCCAGCGCCGGCGCTTGCGTGCCCGACGGTCGGGCGAGGTCGGGGCCGGCGACGAGGCGGGAAGATCAGCGACGAGCTGCTCGAGCTCGCCGCGCGCGACGGCGGTGTAGGCGAGCTCGGCGCGCCGGGCGAGCTCGTCGAACGTCAGCCGTCCGTCGGCGGCGCCGTCGCGCAGCGCGAGGACGGTCCGCTCCCGGTCCTCGTCGGAGACCCGCAGCTGCGGGGCGGGCTCCGGCGGCGGGTCGGCAGGCGGCATGCCCGGGGGCGACGGCTAGTCCTCGTAGGGCGTGAAGTCCTTCTTGCGCGCGCCGCAGACCGGACAGAACCATGTGTCGGGAATGTCGGTGAAAGCCGTGCCGGGCGGGATGCCGCCGTCCGGATCGCCCTCGTCGGGGTCATAGATGAAGCCGCAGGATTCGCAGATCCAGCGGGTGATGGCGGTCTCGGTCGTCATCCGATGGAGGGTAGGCGATACCTCGAGGCGGTACCTTCGCGGCGTGAAGCGTCCGACGATCGCCCAGCGGCTGCGGCGAGCGGGGCCGCCGGCGACGCCGCGCCGGTCCGCCTCGCTGATCGTCGTGCGCGACGCGCCCGCAGGTCTCGAGCTGCTGCTCGTCCGGCGCAGCCCGCAGCAGCGCTTCATGGGCGGATACTGGGTGTTCCCCGGCGGCGCGGTCGACGACGGCGAGTCGCATCCCAGCGCTGCGGTGCGCGAGCTCGCCGAGGAGGCGTCGATCGCCGGCGTCGACCCTGCGCAGCTCGTGCCCTACAGCCGCTGGATCACGCCGGAGGCGATCCAGACGCGCTTCGACACGATCTTCTTCGTCGTCCGCGCGCCGGCCGGGGCGCGGGCGCGGGTCGACGGCCGCGAGTGCGTCGACCTGCGCTGGACGACACCCCGCGCAGCCGTCGAGGCATACGGCGGCGGGCAGCTCGCGCTCGTCTTCCCGACGCTCAAGCTGCTCGAGGGCCTGCAGCCGTTCGCAACGGTCGCCGCGCTGCTCGAGCACGCGGCCGGCCTCGACGTCCGGCCCGTGCTCCCGCGGGTCGTGCAGGACGGCGAGGAGCCGCGGGTGTTGCTGCCGGGAGAGCGCGGATACGAGGTCTGAGGAAAGTCGTCTTCCCGGATAAAGCCCGTGCAGAGTCTGCACGGCCTCCGCAGCCCACGGCGCAAGCAGCTGCGGGATCGCGCATCGCCGATGCAGCACGAACAGAACTCCTGCAAACGACGCCCGTCCCTGGGGCACCCCAGGTGGCCGTCTCGGCATGACCTCGCACATCCTGGGGTTGACCCGCGCAGCGGACCCTGCATAAGGTTGCACGCGGAAGCACTCCTTTTTCTGCAGGCCACCGACGGGTCTCGGATCGAGAGGGCAGGGACGATGAGTCTGGGGCAGCCGGGGCGCACGCAGCGGGCGGACGCCAACACGACGCAAGCGAGTTGGAACGGCCTTGGTCGCAAGCGCGCGGCGGAGCGCGCGCGGCTACTGGCCCGGGTGCGCACGGACGTCATCGCGGGGCTGGAGCAGCTCGCCGATCCGACCGCATCGCCCGCCAAGCTGATCGCGGCCGCCGACCGCCAGTCATGTCGGCTGCGGGCGGAGCTGGAGCGCCCCGACGGCAGCAACGCCCTCTTCGGTCTCACCGGCGGCGATGACCCCGCCTGCATCGAGGAGCGCGAGTGGGTGCGCGCGCACCTGCACGACACGGCCCTCCAGATCCTCGAGTTCGTCGCCGGCGACGCCTTCGGCGAGGGCCTGTCGGCGAAGCAGATCGCGCATCTCGCCGGTGGCGCCGCGCGCGACCTGCAGCGCTGGCTGGAGGCGGACATGTCCGACGAGACCGAGCTGCTGCCGGAGCTTGCGCTGATCACCGAGCAGGCCCGCAGCCTGGAACCGAGCGTCGAGCTCGTCGTCGGGGAGATCGGGACGCCGCCGACGAGCGACCAGGTCGAGGCGCTCGTGGGCGCCGTGCGCGAAGCCGTGACGAACGCGCGCAAGCACGCCAACGCGTCGCACGTGATCGTGCGCGTCGAGTGCGACAGCGCCGGCCGCACCGCCGTGACGGTCAGCGACGACGGCATCGGCATCGATCTCGAGCAGGCCGCGAACGCGACCGGACTCGGGGTCAAGGCGAGCATCGTCGGCCGCATGCAGCGCGTCGGCGGACACGCGTCCCTCGCGGGTGCGCCCGGCGGGGGCACGCGGGTCACGCTCGTCACACCGCGGCGAGGAGGCTGACGGCGCCGTGAAGATCCGTGTCGTGGTCGCCGACGACTTCCCGCTCGTCCGCGAGGGCGTCGTCCGCGCGCTCGACGCAGACCCCGACATCGAGGTGATCGCGCAGGCCCGCAACGGCAACGAGGCGCTGCAGCTCGCCGAGGAGCTGGCGCCCGACATCATGATCCTCGACCTGCGGATGCCCGACCTCGGCGGCCTCGCCGTGCTCGACAAGCTGCGCACGACCCGCCCCGAGATCCGGATCATCGTCATGACCGCCAGCGAGCAGGCCGGCACCCTGCTCGACGCCGTCGCCGCCGGCGCCGCCGGCTACCTCTCCAAGCGCAGCACCGGCGAGGAACTGCGCCAGGCCGTCGTCACCGCCCACGGCGGCGGCTCGGTCATCACTCCTGCGCTCGCAAGCCACCTGCTGAAGGAGTTCTCGAGCTCCGCCCGCGGCGAGCAATCCACGATCCGCCCGCTGCAGGGACGCGAGCTCGACGTCCTGCGCCTCGTCGTCCAGGGCAAGACCGACAACGAGATCGGCAAGGAGCTGTTCATCTCCCCCCGCACCGTCCAGAACCACCTCACCCGGATCCGCGAGAAGACCGGCCTGCGCCGCCGCTCGGAACTCACCCGCTGGGCCGTCGAGCACGCCATCGGCTGAAGCGCCCTCGCAACCGGCCGCCACCGAGGCGCCGGGCGCCTTGCGCCCCCGTCATTCCGCGATCCGCACGCGCCCCGTCATGCCGCGCTGCTCGTGGTCGGCGA
This sequence comes from Thermoleophilia bacterium, assembly GCA_046565905.1. Lineage (GTDB taxonomy): Bacteria > Actinomycetota > Thermoleophilia > Solirubrobacterales > Solirubrobacteraceae > CADCVQ01. The sequence goes on from JBKHXR010000034.1 coordinate 31,755, forward strand.
TCGGGCAGTACCACTTGTAGGTGCCGGCCGGCAGGCGCACGGTCAGCACCGCGCGCTCGCCGGGCGCGAGCGCGGGCGTCCGCTCGGTGCCGGATGGACCGTCGACGGCGAGCGCGTGGCGCACCAGGCCGTCGTTCGTCGCCGAGAACGCGATCCGCCCCGCGTTCGCAACGCGCGCGCCCGGCGACCTGATCGCGTACTCGACGAGCGACAGCTCGGCGATCGCGACGACACGCGGATCGATCGTGACCGGCGGGCCGACGGGCTCGGGGGTCGTGGCCGCCGCGTTGCCGCGCTGCTCCCCACAGCCGGCGGCGGCGAACGACGCCACGACCGCGGCAGCGGCTGCTGCGGGGCGGAGCCGGGCGCGCATCGCGCTCAGGCTAACGCCGCGGCGGTGGCGAGCGCGACCGCCACGAGCACGAGCCCGAGGCCGGCACGGGCGCCCGGCAGCAGCGCCGCCGCCAGCACGCCGGCGGCCACCGCGGCGACCGCGAAGCGCGGCGCGGCGCGGCGCGCTCATCCGCTCGCCGCGGGCAGCGTGACGATCATGCGGCTGCCGCGCGGCTCGCGCCGCTCGGCCCGGATCGAGCCGCCGTGCACGTCGACGATCCAGCGCGCGATCGCGAGCCCGAGGCCGGCGCCGCCGTCCTGCGAGCCGCGGTGCCCGTCGCCGCGGTGGAAGCGCTCGAATACGCGCTCGAGATCCTCGGGCGGGATCCCGGGTCCCTCGTCGTCGACCTCGAGCACGACCGTGTGGCCGGCGGCCGGCGCGGCGCGCAGCGCCACGTGGCCGGGTCGGGGCGAGTAGCGCACGGCGTTCTCGAGCAGGTTCATCACGACCTGATGGATGCGCTCGGGGTCGCCCTCGGCGCGCAGGTCGCCGGGCGCGTCGATCGAGAAGACGACGTCCTCGGGTGCGTGCAGGCGCGCCTCGCGGGCTGCGCTCTCGAGGATGTCGTGCGGCGCGAACGGGCGCATGTCGAACGGCTGCTCGCCGGCCTCCAGCCGCGACAGGTCCAGCAGCTGCGACACGAGGCGGCCGAGGCGGCGCGTCTGCGCGAGCATCGTGCGCAGCGTCTCGGGGTCGGGCTCGCTGACGCCGTCGACGACGTTCTCGAGGATCGCCTGCAGCGCGCCCAGCGGCGTGCGCAGCTCGTGCGACACGTTGGCGACGAGGTCGCGCCGCAGCCGGTCGGTCTCGGCGAGCTCGGCCGTCATCCGGTTGAACGCCTTGGCAAGCTCGCCGACCTCGTCGTTGGAGGTCACGGTCACCTGCCGGGCGTGTTCGCCGCGCGCCATCGCGGTCGCGACGGCGGCCATCTCGCGCAGCGGCCTGGTCGTCCCGTGGGCCAGCAGCTGCACGCATGCCAGCGCGAGCGCCATGCCGGCGCCGGCGCCGACGATCGACGGCAGGCCGAGCCAGCGCACGCCGGCGATCGTCGCCGCCGCGGTGATGAAGACGGCCGCCACGATGACGATCCCGAGCTTGAGCTTAAGCGAGCCGAGCGACTGCAGCGGCCTCATCGCCGGGACCCCGCCGGCCCCTCGCCCGGCGTCCCGAACGCGTAGCCGACGCCCTGGACCGTGCGCACGACGTCGGCGCCGAGCTTGCGACGCAGCGCGGCCACGTGCGAGTCGACGGTGCGCGCCCCCGCGCTCCCGTCGGCGTAGCCCCACACCTCCTCGAGCAGCTGCTCGCGGGCGAAGACGATGCCGGGACGCAGCGCGAGGCGGTGCACGAGCGCGAACTCGATCGGCGTGAGGTGCACGAGCCGGCCGTGGCGCCGCACCTCGCGGCGCTCGGGGTCGATCGTCACGGGGCCCGCCGCGATCGGCTTGCTCGAGGGCTGGGCCGAACGCTGCGCGCGCCGCAGCAGGGCGCGCACGCGGGCGACGAACTCGCGCTGGCTGAACGGCTTGGTCATGTAGTCGTCGGCACCGATCCCGAGGCCCACGAGCAGGTCGGTCTCGCCGTCGAGCGCGGTCAGCATGAGGACGGGCACGGGACGGTCACGCTGGATGCGGCGGCAGACCTCGTGACCGTCGATGCCCGGCAGCATCACGTCCAGGACGACGAGGTCGGGCGCCAGCCGCTCGCAGAGCTCGACGCCGCGCAGCCCGTCGGCGGCGACCTCGACGGCGAAGCCCTCGGCGCGCAGGCGCGCGGCGAGGGCGCCGGCGATCGCCGCCTCGTCCTCCACGATGACGATCGTCGCGGTTGGGGCGCGCTGCACGAGGCGCATGCTAGGCGCCGTCCGTCCGCGCGCGTTGGAGGTTCTGTGGAGATCATGTGGAGCGCAACGGCCGCCGGGGAGCGGTCCGGCTGCGGCCGCAGTCGACATCCGGCCCGTTGGCGGTCGGGCCTCAGGGGCCCGCAGCGATCGACGTGCGCGGCCGCCGGACAGCGGCGTGTGCCTAGCCTGCGCGCTGTGCTCCGTGCCGCGCCGCCCGCCGCCGCCCCGCTGGACCGCCTGCCGCCGCAGGCGCTGTTCGTCCTCGGGGCGATCTCGCAGTACGTCGGCGCCGCGCTCGCCGTCCTGCTGTTCGCCGTCGTCCCGGCGGCCGGGGTCGCCTGGCTGCGCGTCGTCGCGGCGGCCGCGGTGCTCGTCGCCTGGCGGCGCCCGTGGCGCACGCGGTGGACCCGCGCGCGGCTGCGGCTCGTCGCCGCGTTCGGCCTCGCGCTCGCGCTGATGAACGTATGCTTCTATCTCGCGATCGACCGCCTCCCGCTCGGCACCGCGGTGGCGATCGAGTTCTGCGGCCCGATCTTCGTCGCCGCGCTCGGATCGCGCACGCGGCGCGACTTCGCGGCCCTCGCGCTCGGCGTGGCGGGCGTGCTGGCGCTCGCCGACGTGCACCTGACCGGCAGCCCCGGCGGCTTTGCGCTGGCAGCCGGCGCCGGCGTCTTCTGGGCGGCGTACATCGTCCTCGGCCATCGCGTCGCCGCCGACCGCGCGATCCGCCCGCAGGACGGGCTCGCGCTGGCGATGGCGATCGGCGCCACCGGGCTGGCCCCCGTGCTCGTCGTCAGCGCGGTGCCCGCGCTGGTCGACCCGCTGCTGCTCGCGGCGTGCCTCGCGGTCGGCGTCGCGTCCAGCGTCGTCCCCTACGCGCTCGAGCAGATCGCGATGCGGCGACTGCCGCGGGCGCGCTTTGCGCTGCTGCTCGCGCTGCTGCCGGCGACGGCTGCGGTGATCGGCGCGATCGTGCTCGGCCAGGTGCCGGGCGCCCTCGAGGCGGCCGGGATCGCGCTCGTCGTCGCCGCCGCCTCCCTGCGGACGCATGCGGACTTCTAGTCATACGCACGGAATCGCACAACTTCCGGCCTCACGGGCAGTTACAGTTCTCCGGGGTTCACCCATGGAGGCCGGAGCACTCAGAGCACCCGCCGCAATCAACCGGATCTCGGTCACGGCGCCGCTTCTGCGGCTGCGCTCGGACGAGCAGCTCGTGGCGCTCTTTCGCGCGGGCAACGACGCGGCCTTCAGCGTCATCCACGATCGCTACCGCCAGCGCCTCTTCGCCTACGCGCGGCAGATGCTCGGCGGCTCGCGCCAGGACGCCGAGGACGCCCTGCAGGACGTCTTCCTGCGCGCGTACTCCTCGCTGCGCGGCAGCGACCGGCCGGTGTCGCTGCGCGCCTGGCTGTACCGCGTCGCGCACAACCGCTGCATCGACGACCTGCGCAAGCCGGTTCCGCCGGCCGTCGACCTGTTGGAGATCTCGCGCAGGCCGCTGCACGACCCGATCGCCGAGTCCGAGCGCCGCGAGGACCTGCGCCGGCTGATCGAGGACGTCCGCCGCCTGCCCGAGCAGCAGCGCTCCGCGCTGCTCATGCGCGAGATGGACGGGATGAGCTACGCCGAGCTCGGCGAGGCGCTCGGCGTGTCGCTGCAGGCCGTGAAGTCGCTGCTCGTACGCGCGCGAATCGGCCTCGTCGAGGCTGTCGAGGCGCGCGACACCGCCTGCTCGGAGATCCGCGCCGACCTCGCCGGAGCGTACGATCGCGGCGTCCGCGCGAGCGGGCGCGCGCGGCGCCATCTGCGCGACTGCGCCGGCTGCTCCGAGTACCGCGCGCAGCTGCGCGGCGTGCGCACCGGCCTGGCGGCGCTGTCACCCGCCACGCCGGGCCCGCTCGCCGCGGCGCTCAAGCTGCTGGGGCTCGGCGGCGCTGCCGGCGGCGGCGCAGCCGGCGGCGCGGCGGGCGGCGCGGCGGGCGGCGGGATCGCGGTCGTCGCAGGCGGCGGCACGGCGGCGAAGGTGACCGCTGTCGTCTGCTGCGCGGCGCTTGCGGCCGGCGGCGCGGCGGAGGTCAAGCACCAGCTCAAGGAGCCACGGGCGGGTGGTGACGGCGGCACGGCGACGAAGCGTGCGGCGCCGGCGCCGGCGATCCCCGCCCAGCGCACCGGCGGCCCGGCGCCGGCGGCCGGCGTCACCGGCTCGTCGCGTGCCGGCGCCACGAAGAGCGGCGTCGACGCCCGCCGCTCGGGCGCCGCGGACCTTCGCCGCAGCACGGCCTCGCCGACGCGCGGCAGCGCTGTCGCCGTGGTGGCGGCGCCGCTGGACGGCGCGACGGACGCGGTGACCGGCGGCGCGGCCGCCCCCGACGAGGAGAGCGGCTTCGGCCACGGCGTCGACGGCCTGCAGCCGACGAAGGAGCTGCCGGCCGGCGGCTCGACGGCGCCCGCCGCGCCGCACACCAGCGGCGGCGCCTCGGCGCCGGCTCCGGCGCCGGAGTCGGCGCCCGCGGAGACGGCCGCGACAGCGCCGCCGGCTGCAGCTGCGGCGGCGCAAGCAGCGCCGTAGAGGCTGCGGTAGCGGCCGAACCGGCGCTCTGGCGGCTGCAGTAGCGTCGTACGGATCGACCGCTACCTCGCAACGCTCGACCACGAGACGCTGCTCGTTCGCCGTGGCCGGCGCTCGGGCTGCTTCACGATCGTCGCCGTCCACTCGACGGCGCGCGGGCCCGCGCTCGGGGGCTGCCGGATGTGGCACTACGTCGACGCGCGGGCGGCGGTGCGCGATGCGCTGCGGCTGTCGCAGGCGATGACGTTCAAGTCCGCGGTCGCCGGGCTGCCGCTGGGCGGCGGCAAGGGCGTGATCATGGCGCCCGATCCAGCGTCCGCCGGCGCCCACCGGCGCCGCGGCCGGCGGGCCGACGCGCTGCGCGACTTCGGCGAGACCGTCGAGGCGCTCGGCGGCAGCTACATCACGGCCGAGGACGTCGGCACGTCGTCGCGCGACATGCAGCTGATCTCGTCGCTGACCGGCCACGTCAGCGGCCTCCCGCGCCGCCACGGCGGCTCTGGCGACCCGAGCCCCTGGACGGCGCTCGGCGTCGAGTGCGCGATCCGCGTCTGCTGCGAGCGGGTCTTCGGGACGCCGTCGCTCGAGCGTCGGACGATCGCGATCTCCGGTCTCGGCAACGTGGGCGGGCGGGTCGCAACGGCCTGCGCGAAGGCCGGCGCCACGCTGCTCGTCAGCGACATCGACCCGCGCAAGCGTGCGATCGCCGACGGGCTGGGCGCACGCTGGGTCGAGCCCGGCGAAGCGCTCGCGGCGCCGGTCGACGTGTTCGCGCCGTGCGCGCTCGGCGGCCTGCTCGATCACGACAGCATCGCGCGCCTGGGCGCCCCGGTCGTCGCGGGCGCCGCTAACAACCAGCTCGCCGACGACGACGTCGCCGACCTGCTGGCGCGGCGTGGCGTCCTGTGGGCGCCGGACTTCGTGGTCAACGCGGGCGGGATCATCAACATCTCCGTCGAGCTCGGGCCCGGTGGCTACAGCGCGCGCCGCGCGGGAACGCTCGTGCGCGGCATCGGCGACACGCTGCGGCGGATCTTCGACGACGCCGCAGCGCGCGACGTGACGCCGCTCGAGGCGGCGATGGTGCTCGCGCGCGAGCGCGTCGCGGAGGGGCGCGGCGCCGCGCCGATCGCTCGCGTTGCGACTTGAGGGGCCTCAGCCCCTGTAACTCGCAACGCCGGCGATCACACGACCGGCCGCAGCCCGCCGGCGGGCGGCCACGGCGGACGCTCCACGTCCGGCGGCAGGCGCCCTTCGTCCTCGAGCTTGCCGAGATGCGCGAGCAGCGTCGCCGCGGCGGCGAGCCGCAGGCTGGGCGGGGCGTCGCTCCAGGCGCGGTCGAGCAGGTCATCGACGCTGCGCAGCCCGTCGTCGAGTGCGGCGAGCAGCCGGCGTTCGCGGTCGGCGCGGTGGGCGAGATAGCGGTCGATCAGCGCGGCCGGGTCCTCGACCGGCGGCCCGTGACCGGTGCAGAGCAGATCGAGCGGCAGCGCGCGCAGCCGCTCGAGCGCCGCCAGGTAGCCGCGCAGCGCGCCCGGATCGGGCGCGACGAAGACGCTGCTCTGCGCGAGCACGGCGTCGCCGGTGAAGCAGAGCCTGCCGGCGACGAACGCGAGGTGGTCGGTCGCGTGGCCCGGCGTCGCGACGACCTCCAGCGGCCCGAACGTGTCGCCGTCGGCCAGCGTCACGTCGGCGCCTGCCCAGCGCGCCGCGCCGACCGGCACGCCGCCCGCCCCGGCCCGCACGGCCGCCGCCGCACCGGCGTGGTCGGGGTGGTCGTGCGTCAGCGCGATGCCGGCCGCGCCGCCGCGCCGCGCCGCCTCGGCCAGCACCCGCTCGACGTGCTTGGCGAGGTCCGGCCCGGGATCGACGATCCAGCACGGATCACGGCCGACCAGCCACGTGTTCGTGCCCGTCAGCGTGAACGGGCCCGGGTTGTCGGCGTGCACGAGGGCGACGTCGAAGCGCTCCAGGCTCATGCCGCAAGCCTATGGCCGCGGGGCGGGCGCGCCGCGCGGGCGGCAGCCGCGAGCGGCAGCTCAGCCGGCGACGAAGCGGTAGACCGACCCGCCGAGCGACGTGACGTAGACGCGCCCGCGGGCGTCCTCGCCGAACGACGAGAGCTGGTCGACCTGCTGGACGCCGGCGATCCGGCGATCGTCGCTCGCCGATCCCGCCGACAGCCTCGCCGAGCGCAGCTCGCCCTTGCAGAAATCGCCGTAGACGTAGCGGCCGCGGAGCCCGGGGACGCGCCTGTCGCGCACGACGTAGCCGCCGGTGATCGAGCAGTTGCCGTCGTCGTGGGACAGCTCGAGGACCGGCCGGACGTGACCGGGGGCGTCCTCGCCTGCGCTGATGCCGGGGGTGCGGCGACTGCCCTCGAACGGGCGCCAGCCGTAGTTGACACCGCGGGCGCGACCCTTCGCCGCGTAGTTGACCTCCTCGATCTCGCCCTGGCCGACGTCCGCGATCGACAGCGCCCCGGTCGAGCGGTCGAACGAGAAGCGCCAGGGGTTGCGCAGCCCGTAGCTGTAGATCTCCCCGCGCGCACCGTCGCGGTCGACGAACGGGTTGCTCGACGGCACGCGATAGCGCCGGCCGCCCGAGCGGCGCGGGTCGATTCGCAGGATCTTGCCGAGCAGGCTGCCGAGGTCCTGCGCGTTGCCGCGATCGCCGTGCTGGTCGTTGGCGCCGCCGCCGTCGCCGGTGCCGATGTACAGCAGCCTGTCGGGCCCGAAGGTCACGAGGCCGCCGTTGTGGTTGGCCTCGGGCTGGCGGTAGACGAGCACGAGGCGGGCGCTGCCGGAGTCGGCGCGGTCGCGGCTGCCCCTCGAGCGGCGGTACTCCACGACGCGCTGGTCGCCGCTGCGATCGGTGTAGTTGACGTAGAACCGCCGCGTCTTCGCGTAGTCGGGGGCGAACGCCATCGACAGCAGGCCCTGCTCGCCGCCGGACGTCACCCGCGAGCGCAGATCGAGGAACGGGCGCGACAGGCGCTTGCCGCCACGCACGACGCGGATCGTGCCGCCCTGCTCGACGACGAAGATCCGCCGGCTGTCGCCGGGCGGCGCCGTCACGTGGACGGGCTTGTCGAAGCGGCCGACGCCGACGAGCTTGACGCGGTTGGAGGCCGCGGGCCTGGCCCGCGTCGTCTCGGTCGAGGACGCGGTCGTGACGGGCGCGGTCTGCATCCCGGCGCTGCTGTCGTCCGAGCCGCAGGCTGCAAGCGCGAGCAGGGCCGCGGCCAGCGCGGGGACGAGGACGGTCGGGCGCACATACGCAGGATGCCACGCCGCGCGCCGCCGGCGTGTCGGTGGCCTCCGCGGCGAGTTTGCCGGCCCGCTGAGCGTCACGGCGGCGGGCGCCGTGTCGGTGGCATCCGCGGCGAGTTGCCGCCCGGTGAGCGTCACGGCGGCGGGCGCCGTGTCGGTAGCTTGCGCGGCGATGACCGTCTCCGCCGCAGTCGTCGTCATCGCCACGTCGCCGGTGCCGGGGCGCGCGCTGACGCGCCTGTGCCCGCCGCTCGAGCACGCACAGGCGGCTGCGCTCGCGGAGGCCGCGCTCGCCGACACGCTGCAGTCGGTCGCGTGGACGCCCGCCGTCCGGCGCGTCGTTGCGCTCGACGGCGCCCCCGGCTCCTGGCTGCCCGCCGGCTTCGACGCGATCGAGCAGGGCGGGACGAGCCGCGGCGAGCGCCTGGCGTCCGTCGTGACGGACGTGGGCGAACCGCTGCTGCTGCTGTGGGCAGACACGCCGCAGCTCACCCGGGCGCTGCTGTACGAGGCACTCGAGCGGCTCGCCGAGCCGCAGACCGACGCCGTCCTCGGGCCGACCGCGGACGGCGGCTGCTGGGCGATCGGCCTCGCGCAGCCGGATCCGCGAGCGTTCGACGGCATGCGGTCGAGCAGCCGTCCGAGCGCCGCCCGGCAGGGCGCGCGCCTGCACGAGCTCGGGCTGCGCGCGACGCAGCTGGACACCCTTCAGGCCGTCCACACGTTCGACGACGCCGTCGCCGTCGCGTCGCTCGCGCCGTGGACGCGCTTCGCGGCAACGCTCGAGCTGCTCACCGGGTGAACGCGGTCGGCGTGCCGCGGCGTGCTCGCTGCCGCGGCGACGTCAGAGGCTGACCAGGCGCGTCGCCGTCGCCTTCCAGGTGGCGGTCACGCGCACGCCGGGCGCGAGATGAAGGCCGCCGACCGCCGCGCCGGTGATCTCCGCGACGAGCGGCTGCGGCGCGGCCAGGCCGACGCGCACGCGGTTGCCGATATGCGTCACCGTGACGACCTCGGCGTCGAGGTGGTTCTGCGCCGACCCCTCGCTGCGCGCGCCGGCCGGCTCGAGCGAGATCTCCCACGGATGCACGCTGAGCGCGACCGCTGCGCTGCCTCGGTCGGTGCTCGTCGCGACGCCGCCGCCGTCGAGGTCGACGACCGTCAACTCGTCCGGGCCGGCAGACGGTCGCGCGACGCCCGTCAGCACGACGGCGCCGGTGAAGTCGGCGACGAACGCCGAACCGGGCGCCGCCGCGAGGTCGCCGGCGCTGCCCTGCTGGACGATCCGGCCGCCGTCGATCACGGCGACGCGGTCCCCGAGCACGGCCGCCTCGGTGAAGTCGTGCGTGACGAGCAGCGCTGGCACCCCGGTGTCGCGCAGGACGCCGGCGAGCTCGCGCGATGCGCTGGCGCGGGTGCGCGCGTCGAGCGCCGAGAGCGGCTCGTCGAGCAGCAGCACGCGCGGCTGCGGCGCGAGCGCGCGGGCGAGCGCGACGCGCTGGCGCTCACCGCCCGACAGCGTGGCCGGCCGCTCGTCGGCGAGGGCGGCGATCCCGAAGCGCTCGAGCAGCTCGCGGGCGCGCCGGCGGCGCTCGCCGCGCCGCATCCCGCGCAGCCCGTACGCGACGTTCTGCCAGACCGGCATGTGCCCGAAGAGCGCGTAGTCCTGGAAGACGTAGCCGCAGGCGCGCAGCTCGGGCGCGACCTCGCGGCCCGTCGCGGTGTCCAGCCAGACGTCGTCGCCGCAGCTCACGCGCCCGTGCTGCGGGCGCAGCAGACCGGCGGCGACGCGCAGCAGCGTGCTCTTGCCGGCGCCCGACGGCCCCGCCAGTGCGAGGCAGCTGCCGTCGGGCACGTCCACGGCGGCGTCGAGCTCGAAGCCGCCGAGCCGGGTGCGGGCCTCAACGCGCAGCACGCGCGATGCCCCTCCCGCCCAGCAGCTTCGCCGTCAGCAGCAGCGCTGCGGAGACCGCGACCAGCACGGCCGACAGCGCGAGCGCGGCATCGAAGTCCGTCCCCAGGCGCTCGTAGATCGCCAGCGGCGCGGTCTGCGTTCGACCGCGAAACGAGCCGGCGAAGATCAGCGTCGCGCCGAACTCGCCGACCGCGCGGCCCCAGGCGAGCGCGAGCCCGGCGAGCATCCCGGGCGCCGCCGCCGGGATCGCGACGCGCAGGAACGTGCGCGCCTCGCTCGCGCCGAGCGTCCGCGACGCCTCCAGCCACGAGCGGTCGACGGCGCCGAACGCCGCCTGTGCGCCGCGGATGAAGAACGGTGCCGCGACGAACGTCAGCGCGACGACGACGCCCGCCGTCTCGAACACGAGCCGCAGCCCGGCGTCGTCGATCGCGCCGCCGGCGATCCCGTTCGGGCCCAGCGCGGCGAGCAGGCCGACGCCCGCGACGGCCGGCGGCAGGACGAGCGGCAGCTCGACGAGCGTCACGACGAGCGCATGTCCGCGAAAGGATCGCGTCGCGAGCAGGTACGCGACCGGCGTGCCGACCACGACGATGACCGCGACGGCCGAAAGCGTCGTCCGCAGGCTCAGCCACAGCGCGTCGAGCACGCCCGGATCGTCGAGCGCGCCGGCAAGGTTGCCGGGGCTCGTGCGGACGAAGATGGCGACGACGGGCAGCGTCAGGAACGTCAGCGCGCCGGCGAGGGCGACGACCAGCGCCGGCGCGAACCAGCGCCCGCGCGTCACTGGCCGCGCGGCTCGAAGCCGGCTTCCGTCAGCGCGCCGGCAGCGGAGCCGCCGAGCAGGCCGGCGACGAACGCCTGGGCCTGCTCGCGGTGCTCGGCGCCCTCGACGATCGCCGCCGCGTAGGCGACGTCCGGCTGCAGCTCGGCGGGGAGCTCGATCGCCTTCAGGCGTCCGTTCGCCGCGACGACGTCGGTGGCGTAGAGGAAGCCCGCGTCCGCGGCGCCCTGCGTGAGCTTCGCCGTGATGCCGCCGACGTCGGGCTCGTTGGAGCGCACGTTGGCGAGGATGTCCGCGCGCGCGGCGGCGCCGAGGCGGCTGAGGACCTTGCGCGTGTAGGCGCCGATCGGCACAGAAGCCGAGCCGACGACGATCGAGACGCCCTTGCCGGGGAGGTCGTCGAGCGACGCCACGTCGCTGCCGTCCGCGGGCACGGCGAGTACCAGGCGGTTGGTCGCGAAGACCCGCGGACGCTCGACGAGGCCCTCCTCGAAGAGCGCCTCGGGAAGCGCCGTGTTGGCCGAGGCGAAGACGTCCGGCCGGGCGCCGGCGCGGATCTGCGCCGCGAGCTCATCCGAGCCCGCGAACGAGAACCGCTCCTCGCGGTCGCCGGACTGCTCGCCGTAGGTTGTGAAGGCGCTCTTCAGCGAGGTCGCGGCGGAGACGACGACCTCCGCGCGACCGGTCGCCGAGGCATCGCCGTCCGAGCCGCAGCCGGCGACGACGACCGCGATGGTGATCAGGAGCGCGCCAGCGAGCGCCCGAATACGACCTCTCCGCCTCACCGCCTAAGCATTGCATAGGTGCTACAGGTGCAAAGTGCTCGAGCTGGACGTCCGCCCGCGCTGGCGGGCGCCGGCCGCCCGTCGCGCTCTGCGTCTGCGGGCACGGCGACGGCGACGGCCCGCAGCGCCCCCGCGTCAGACCTGCGGCAGCGTGCCGGCGACCCACTCCGGCGGGCCGTCCTCGGGATGCTCCTGCTTCCAGATCGGGGCCTGCGACTTGACCGCGTCGAGCAGTGCGCGAGCGCCGGCGAACGCCTCCGCGCGGTGACCTGCGGAGACGGCGATGACGATGCTCGGCTCCATCAGCTCGACCGTGCCGGTGCGGTGCGCGACGGCCACCGCGGCCAGCCCGTGCTCGGCGGCGACCCGCTCGGCGAGCTCGCGGATCTTCTCTTCGGCCATCTCGACGTACGCCTCGTACTCCAGGCTCGGCACCTCGCGAGTCGTGCCGCAGAAGACGACGGTCGCACCGCTGGACGGGTGTGCGACGAGCCGCCGCACGGCCTCGGGATCGAGCTTCTCGCCGGTGACCCGGGCGAGCAGCACGCCGCCCTCGCCCGCCCCTCCGGAGACCGGCGGCACGAGCGCGAGCTCGTCGCCCTCGGCGAGCGGGTGATCCTGCTCGACGTACTCGCGCGCGACGGCGGCGACGAAGGGCGCGTTGGGCGCAAGCCCCGCCAGCGCGCCCTCGCGCAGCCGCGCGATCGCGTCCGCGACGGTCGCGCCCTCGCCGAGCTGCAGCGCCAGCGTGCCGGTCCCCGCGTGCTCGCGCAGGCTGGCGAAGAGTCTCACGGTAACGTCCATCGGGCTGATGCTAACGGCCGCCATCCTGACGATCTCCGACACCCGCTCGGCGGGCACGCGCGAGGACACGACGACCGCGCTGATGGCCGCGATGCTCGAGGGCATCGACGTCGAGATCGTCGCGACGCGGCTCGTGCCCGACGACCAGGACGAGATCGCCGGCGCGATCGTCGAGCTGTGCGAGGGCGGAGCAGGCCTCGTGCTGACGTCCGGCGGCACAGGCCTCGCCCCGCGCGACGTCACGCCCGAGGCGACGCTGTCGGTGATCGACCGCGAGGCGCCCGGGATCGCCGAGGCGATGCGCGCGCAGACGGCGCAGTTCCAGCGCCTGGCGTGGCTTTCGCGCGCGGTCGCGGGGACCCGCGGACGCACGCTGATCGTGAACCTGCCCGGCAACCCGAAGGCGGTGCGCGAGTGCCTCGGCGTGCTGACGCCGATGCTGCCGCATGCGCTGAAGCTGGCGTCGGGTGCGGACGGCAACGGCGCGCATGGCGCCGGCGATGGGCAGGGGACGGCGAAGGACTGAGCCTACGCCACGAACGACTCCCGCGACAGGCCCACGCGCTTGGTGAACGGCGAGTCGAACACGCCGTCGGGGTCGAGCGCCGAGCGCACGTCGAGCCAGTCCGCCAGCCGTGGGTACATCGACGCGACGAAGTCGCCGCTGCCCGACAGCGTGTTGATGTGCCCCCAGTGCGGGCGGCCGCCGAGCGCGTAGAGCGCCTCCTCGTAGGCCTTCAGCAGCTCGATCCCGCCGTCGTTGCCGTTCAGACCGATCAGCTCGATCATCATCGTGTCGCGCCCGTTCATCATCGACAGGTGCGCCGGTGACGCCTTCACGAAGCGCAGGGCGATCGGCGAGCTCTGATACACCTGCCCGAGCCGGCGGCGCTCGCCGGCGACGCGGAAGACCGCCTCGACGGCCTCGATGTGGCGCCCGTCGATCGGCACGCCGATCTCGCACGAGTAGGCCGGCAGGTTGTTCAGGGTGCCGATGTTGAAGACCTTGTGGCTGACCGCGTCGTACTCGTCCTTGACGAGCGCCTTCACGGAGCCGCGCAGCATCGCCGGCGCCAGCGACGGCCGCAGGTCGAGCAGCAGGTTGATGGCGTGCGGCGTGAACGGGAACAGCGCCGCGGCCTCGACGAGCCAGTTGCGCATGCGCTTGTCCCACGGCCGGTGGCGCGGATCGCCGACGGTGTCGCGCGTCGTCACGAGGAAGGGGTAGGGGTAGCCGTCGTCGTAGGGGCTGAACGCCAGCTCGTAGTGCTCGTGGTCGTGCAGCACCGCGCCGTCCTCGAGGTCGGCGCGGACCTTCGCCCACGGGTGCAGCTCGCGCACCTCGCGCAGGAAGAAGCGCTCGCGGACCTCGACCATCGCCGTGCAGATCACGCCCATGCAGCCCAGCCCGACGCAGACGGCCGCAAAGACGCGGTCGTCCTGCACGAGCGCGCGCCGCTCGCCGAAGTGCGCCTCGAAGGCGGCCCGGTCGGTCGGCCCCTCCGCCGGCTCGATGCGCTGCACGCTGCCGTCGGCGACGACGACGTCGAGCGAGCGCAGCGCGTCGTTGAGCGGGCCGAAGGCGAGGCCCGAGCCGTGCGTCGAGGTCGAGGTCACGCCGGCGATCGTCTGACCGTCGTAGCCGCCGAGGTTGGCGAAGCCCATCCCGTGCGCGTCCAGCCACGCGTTCATCTCGCGGATCCGCGCGCCGCCCTCAGCGCGCACGAGCCGGCGTCCCTCCCACTCCGGCCGGACGAAGTCCGGCTCCGCGGAGGGCACGCGCGTCATCCCGGTCGGCGCGAGCAGGAAGCCCTCGGTCAGCGCGACGTCGGACCACGAATGGCCCGAGCCGACGGCACGCACGTTGACGCCGTGGCGGCGCGCCTCGCGCACCACCTCCTGGACCTCGGCGATCGAGCGCGGCTCGTAGATGCGCAGCGGATCGATCCGCTGGTTGCCGAGGTGGTTCCTCCACGTCTTGCGAACCTGAAACGACGGCGTCACGGCGCGCGCTCGGCGATCAGCTTCTCGACGCCGCGCTCGGCAAGCGCGGCGATCGTCTTGGACGGGTTGACGCCGATCGCCGTCGGCACGATCGAGCCGTCGAGGACGTACAGGCCGTCGTGGCCGTGGACCTTGCCGGCGTCGTCGACGACGCCCGCCGCCGGATCGTCGGACATCGGGCAGCCGCCGAGCGGGTGGACGGTGATGTACCTGCCCAGCGGTCCGGCGTCGAGCGCGAAGAACGCGGTCGCACCGGCGGCTTGCGCGAGCTCGCGCACGGTCTGGCGCATCGCGTCGAACAGCGCGGCGCTCCCGGCGACGTCGAAGCGGACGTCGAGCTGCCCGAAGTGCGTGAGCCGGATGCGGCCGTCGGCCGCGTCGCGACCGATGCAGAGGAAGATCAGCGAGTCGCCGATCGGCGGTCTGCGCCTGACGCGCATGTCGCCCGGCGCGAGCACGCGGTCGGAGAACCCGAGCCTCGTCGCGGCGTCCTTGGCGCGGACGCGCAGCCGGCCGAGGCCGGTCAGCAGCCGGACGCCGCGCAGCACCTCGAGCACGTCGCCGAAGCTCGCCGGCAGGCCGCCGTCGGCGACCATGTGGCCGCGCTCGGCGAGCAGGTCGATCCGGCTCGTCATCACCGGCCCGAGCTCGGCGCGCGCGCCGGACATGCCCGGCGCCGTCGGGTCCAGCGCCAGCGCGAGCGCGTCGCCGTTGCCGGAGTAGCGGCTGCCGAGCGCCGGCGAGAGGCCTGGCAAACGCCTGCGGTTGTGCAGCAGCAGGCGCGTCGAGCCGAGCGTCCCGGCGGCCAGCACGACGACCGGCGCGCGGACCTCGCCGGACGTCCTGTACTGCAGGTCGGCAAAGCGCACGCGCCAGTCGCCGCCCTCGCGTTCGGGCGGCTCGATGCGCTGCACCTCGTGCAGCGC
Organism: Thermoleophilia bacterium; assembly: GCA_046565905.1. Lineage (GTDB taxonomy): Bacteria > Actinomycetota > Thermoleophilia > Solirubrobacterales > Solirubrobacteraceae > CADCVQ01. Next base: position 47,054 of record JBKHXR010000034.1, read on the forward strand.
GAAGACCTGCGCGCCGAACGACTCGGCGCGCGCCACGTACGTGATGTCGATCGTGTTCTTCGACATCCGCGGGCAGCCGACGTCACACAGGCCGAGGTTGTCGCAGCCCTGCTGGAAGACGCCGCTGAACGGATGGCGCCGGTCGGCGCCGAAGTGCACCGCGATCGGCAGCCGCAGCGGCGCTCTACCGGCGTTCTGCGCCATCCGGTCGAAGGCAGCGATCTTCGGGAGCGCCGGCTGCGGCGGCGTCGGCTGCGGCTCCAGCGCCTCCTCGCTGCGGGTGTAGAAGCGGTCCAGCTCCGCGCCGTCGATCGCGTCGGGCCAGGCGGGATCGTCGAAGATCGCGTCGGGCGCGCGCAGCTGGACGTTGGCGTAGACGAGCGACCCGCCGCCGACGCCCGCGCCCGTGACGACGGCGACGTCGCGCATGATCCGGATGTCGAACATGCCGCCCGGATTGCGGCGCGGGTGCCACAGCGCATGCGGAAACTGCGCGAGCCGGTCGGGGAAGTCGCCGGGCCCAAAGCGCCGCCCCCGCTCGAGCACGCACACGCGCCGGCCCTGCTCGGCGAGGCGGCAGGCGGCGATCCCGCCACCGAACCCCGAGCCGACGACGATCGCGTCGTAGGCGTGCTCCATGGCGCCACACTAGCTGCGCTCGCGGCGCGGCAGCGTGGGCGACGTCACACCGGCGCGCGGCGGCGTGAGGCGACGCTGCCGACGACCGTGCGCGGAGCGGCGGCGGCCCGTCCTGCGCCACCCCGTACGCTCGTTCGCGTGAGCCTCGTCGCGTTTCTCGACAACTCCGGTCACGGCCCGCGGGGCGCGGTGGCGCCGCCCGATCCGCGTGCCGCCGCATTTCACCTCAGCATGCCGGGCTACGCCCCGAGCGCGGTCGCCGAGGCGCCGACCGCCGCCGCCGCCCTCGGGCTGTCGCGGCTCGTCGTCAAGCTCGAGACCGAGCGCTTCGGGCTGCCGTCGTTCAAGGTGCTCGGCGCATCGTGGGCGACGTGCCGGGCGCTCAGCCTGCGCGCGGGCGTCCCGCCCGCCGCGACGCTGGACGAGCTGCGCCGCACGTGCGTACGGCTCGACGGCCTCACGCTCGTCGCCGCGACCGACGGAAACCACGGGCGCGCGCTCGCGTACATGGCGCGCCTGCTCGCGCTCGACGCGCGGATCCTCGTCCCCGACGGCACGGCGCAGGCGCGGATCGACGCGATCGCCGGCGAGGGCGCCACGGTCGAGATCGTGCCCGGCAGCTACGACGACGCCGTCGCGCGGTCGGCGGCGCTCGCGAGCGACGACCACCTCGTGATCTCCGACACCTCGTGGCCCGGCTACGAGCGCGTCCCCGGCTGGGTGGCCGACGGCTACGGCACGATCTTCGCGGAGCTCGCCGAGCAGCTCGCCGGCGAGCTGCCGCCGCTTGCGGCGATCCAGATCGGCGTCGGCGCGCTGGCCTCGGCGGCCGTGCGCGCGCTCGCGGCGCCGGAGCGGGTCCTCGTCGGCGTCGAGCCGGCCGGCGCGGACTGCGCCCTGCGGGCGGTCCGCGACGGCAGGCCGGTGCTGGTGCCGGGACCGCACCGCTCGATCATGGCCGGGCTGAACTGCGGCCGTGCCTCGCGGGTCGCGCTGCCCGACATGGCGGGCGGGATCGACGCGTTCTGCGCGATCGGCGATGCCGCCGCCGAGCAGGCGGTCCGCCTGCTGTTGCAGGACGGCCTGCGCTGCGGCGAGACCGGCGCCTCGGGCGTCGCCGGGCTGCTCGCCCTGCGCGAGGACCGGCCGCAGCGCACCTGGGCGCGGCTCGGTCTCGACGATTCGCATCCGGCGGCGCTCGCGATCTGCACGGAGGCACCGACCGATCCCGAGTCGTTCGCGCGCATCACCGCGGGGTGAGGGGGCGGCGCGCCGCGCGCGATCGCCGCGGGCCGAGGCGGCGGGGCGCTGCGCGCGATCGCCGCGGGGTGACGGAGCGGAGGCGCAACTGCGTCGATCAGGAAAGGGGCCGGGCCCGCACGTCACTCGAGGGGCGTGCGATCGCGATGGCGTCTTGAGCTCCATATACGAGCTGTTCGCGCCACAGACCCGCTCGCGCGGGCCCAGCGAACGCCGGGCCGCGCGGCTGTGGCGTCTTGAGCTCCATATACGAGCTGTTCGCGCCACAGACCGCTCGCGCGGGCCCAGCGAACGCCTGGCCACACCGCTATGGCGTTTTGACCTCCATATACGGGGTCTTTGCGCCATAGCCGCGCGCGTGCGGCGGGTCCCCTTCCTCATCGATCCCGCCGAGCGCCGGAACCGTGATCGGTATCGGAGCGCCCCCCGCAGCCACCCGAAACGCGCCCCCCGGAGCGCCCCCCGGAGCGCGCCCCCCGGAGCGCCACCCGAAGCGCCCCCGGGAGCGCCACCCGAAGCGCCCCGCGGAGCGCCGCCGCAAGCGCCAGCCGGAGCGACGTCCGGCGCCTGACCGGCGGCGCGCTCAAGTTCGCCTGCGCTGCGTCGAACACGCGGGGCGACGTCATGCGACTGATCAGGCTCAACTCGCTGTCGGACGGGATGGTCCTCGCCCGCGACCTGCGCACAGGTCGTCCCGGCGAGGTGCCGCTTCTGCGCGCGGGCGTGCGGATGTCCGCCGCCTACGTCAAGCGCCTGAGCGCGATCGGCATCCACGCGGTATGGATCGAGGACGAGCTCTCACGCGGCATCGAGCCGCTGCCCGCGCTCGCTCCCGAGGAGCGGACCGCCGCCGAGACCGCCGTCTCACAGAGCTTCGACCGCACCGCGCGGCTGCTCGCGGGCGGCGGCACCGCGATGCCGCAGGAGGATCTCGCGCAGCTCACCGCCACCGTCACGCGGATCGCCGCGAGCCTCGCCGACGTGCCCGAGGCGGCGCTCGCCCTCGGCGACCTGGCGACGGCCGACGCCTACACCCACCGCCACTCCGTGCAGGTCGCCCTGATCGGGATGCTGATCGCGCGCCGCCACTGGTACCGCGAGGGCTGGCGCGACTGGATGGAGCGCCCGCGCTACGACGGCATCGAGGCACGACTGACCAAGCTCGGCGTCGGCCTGATCCTGCACGACGTCGGCAAGCTCGCCGTGCCCCTGGAGGTCCTCAACAAGCCCGGAAAGCTGACCGACGACGAGTTCGCGCAGATCAAGCTCCATCCCGTCGCGGGCGTCGACCTGCTGCGCGGCGCCAACCCGTCGCCGCTGACGGTCGCGACCGTCCGCGACCACCACGAGCGGCTCGACGGCTCGGGCTATCCGGGCGGGCGCAGCGCCGACACGATCCACGAGTTCGCCCGCATCTGCGCGATCGCCGACGTCTTCGACGCCGTCAGCTCGGAGCGACCGTACAAGCGGGCGGCGCCGCCACATGTCGCCGTCAACGTCATCGGCGACGGCGTGATCCGCGGCATCTTCGACTCTGCGGTCGTGAACTCCTTTCGCCGTGTCTGCATGCCCTACCCGCTCGGGACGGACGTCGTGGTCGACGGCGAGTGCCTCGGCGTGGTCAGCGCGGTCGACGCCGAGGAGCCGTGGACGCCGGTCGTGCGCCGCATGCGCAACAACGAGATCGAGGAGCTCTCGCTCGACCTGCGCCACCTCGACGCGTTGCGCGCCGAGCCCGGGGCACGCGCCCTGGCAGCCGCCTGACAGCGCGACGTAGTCGGTAGCGAACCATCCGCCGGGGTACCCGGATCGGTATGAGCACACAGAACCCACCGATGGATCCGACCAGCTCCGAGGCCGACGCAAAGCAGCTCGAGCTTGCCCGCAGGCAGGGCGAGGCCTATCGCGAGGCGCTGGAGCACATGGCGCACAACGTCGCGCACGACGGGGGCATGCAGCCGGCCGACCAGTACCTCGTCGCCTACGCGATCGAGGAGGCCGAGGGGATGTACATGTGGCAGGACGGCAAGCTCGTCTGGCATGAGCCCGAGAACGAGAACCTGCACGTCGAGATCGCCGTCTGCGACGCATCGGACGGGCGCTTCATCCCCGGTCTGAACGTCACCGGGACGCTGATCGACCCCGACGGCAACGAGGTCGGCACGCACGAGCACCCGCTGCTCTGGCACCCGATGATCCTGCACTACGGGCGCAACTGGGAGGTTCCGGCCGACGGCGAGTACACGCTGAAGGTGCACATCGAGCCGCCGACGTTCCACCGCCACGACGAGATCAACGGAAAGCGCTTCGCGCAGCCCGTCGACACCGAGTTCACCGGCGTCAAGGTCGAGCGCGGGCAGGACTGACGCCGCCCCGGCCGCCCGCACCGTCGGCCAGCGCGTAGACGGCGATTCCGGTGACCGCCGCCGCGAGCAGGACCGACGGCCACGCGCCGAGCACGTCGGCGACGACGTGCGACAGCACGAACGCGCCGAGGTAGACGGCGACGAGGAAAGCCGTCCGCAGCGCCGCGCCGGGGCGGACGCGCAGCCAGCGCCGCGCGCACCACGCGCAGCCGGCGATCAGCACGATCGCGCCGAGCGGGCGGATGCCGGTCAGCTGCGCGACGGCGAAGCCGAGCAGCAGCGAGCCGGAGGCGACAGGCCAGGTCACCAGCGCAACGGTAGCCACTCGGGGTCAGACCGGCGGCGGCCGTCCATCCGCCCCCGGCGCGCATCGCCGCGGCGCTGACCGGGCGGCCGAGGTGAAAGCACTGCGCCCGCGCAGACGGCCGCGCAGGCCGAGCTCCTGCGCCTGCGCGGCGCTCGCGACGCCTTCGGCGACCGCCCGCCCGCCGCAGGGCCCCTGCCATCGGGCCGTTTCCAGCGCACGAGCGCCTCGACGCCGCGCAGATCCGCGCCGGGGCAGCGCGACGATCGGAGTCTCCTCTGCCCTCACGATCAGCCCGGCCCGGGCGGCCGGCCGCGCGCGATCGGCGTCTCGGCGCCGATCTTCTGCGACGACCGCGGGCCCGCGCGAGCCCGCCCGCGCGCGGAGGGCTAGGATCCCGGCGGCAGGCGACGCGAGAAGCGTGGCAGGACACTCGCCCGGCCTGGTCGTCTGCGTTCCACGAGGAATTGGAGTTGCCGGTCGTGACCACAGCGCCGGATGAGCGCACCCGCCAGGATCGCTGCCCCGGCGTGCTCGCCCTGCACGAGGCTGCCGATGGCTGGCTTGCGCGCGTACGCCTGCCCGGCGGGCGGCTGTCGGCCGACGCGCTCGTGACGCTGGCGGCGCTCTCCGAGGAGCTCGGCAACGGCCTCGTCGACCTGACCGCGCGGGCGAACGTCCAGCTGCGCGGCCTCGCCCGCGACGCGGCCGCCGTCCTCGCGCCGCGGCTGCAGGCGGTCGGCCTGCTGCCGTCAGCGGCGCACGACCGCGCGCGCAACGTCCTCGCCAGCCCGCTGGCGGGCCGCGCGCCCGGCGCGCTGGACGAGGTCGACGACGTCGTGGCGCTGCTCGACGCCGCCGTGACCGACGGTCACCGGCTGCGCGACCTACCCGGGCGCTTCTGCTTTCTCGTCGACGACGGCACCGGCGCGGGCCGCGAGATCGGTCCCGACGTGACGATCGTCGCCCGCGGCGGCGGCCGCTTCGGCGTCGCGCTCGATCGCCGCCCCGTCGAGTTCGAGGGCGACGCGCGGACGGCGGTCGCCGTCGCCGTCGGCGCCGCGGAGGCGTTCGTCGCGCTGCGTGGCGACGCCTGGCGCCTGTGGGAGACGCCCGGCGGTCCCGCCGAGGTCGCCGCGACGCTCGGGATGACGCTGGCGCCGGTGACGCGCGCGACACGGACGCGCGGGTACGGCCCGGGCACCGTGCAGCAGCGCGACGGCCGTGTCGCGCTGACGGCGCTCGCGCCGCTCGGGCAGCTGTGGCCGGCGATGCTGCGCACGCTGGCCGCGCTCAGCGGCGACGTGCGCGTCTCGACGCGGCGCACGGTGACGCTCGTCGACCTCGATGCGGCTGCCGTATGCGCCCTGCGCGAGACGCTCGCCGCGGCTGGGCTGGAGCTGGACGGCGCGTCGGGCTGGGTCGGGCTGACGGCGTGCGCCGGCACCGCCGGATGCCCGCGCGCGCTCGCCGACGTCCGCGCCGCCGCGGGCCGGCGCGCCGGCGTCCGGGCCGCCACCGATCCGCCCGAGCACTGGGCCGCATGCGAGCGCCGTTGCGGCGAGCTGCCCGACACGCCGATGACGGTGGCGGTGCGCCCGGCGGGCGACGTCGAGCTGCGCTGCGACGGCGAGACGTCGGTCGTCGCGTCGCTGGAGGGCGCCGCCGAACGGCTGCTCGCCGGGGCCGCGCGATGATCGTCTACGAGCGCGACGGCGCGGAGATCTACCGCCGGTCGTTTGCGACGATCCGCGCCGAGGCGGATCTCGCAGGTCTCGATCCGGTGCTCGAGCGCGTCGCGGTGCGGATGATCCACGCCTGCGGGATGGTCGACCTCGTCGCCGACGTCGCGTTCTCGCCCGGCTTCGCAGCGGCCGCCGAGGGCGCGCTGCGCGGCGGCGCGCCGATCCTCTGCGACACGTCGATGGTCGCCGCCGGCGTGACGCGCGCCCGGCTGCCCGCCGGCAACGAGGTCGTCTGCTCGCTCGGCGAAGCCGGGATCGCCGAGCTCGCGCGCGCGCTCGGGACGACGCGCAGCGCCGCGGCGCTCGAGCGCTGGCGCGACCGCCTCGCAGGCGCGCTCGTCGTCGTCGGCAACGCGCCCACAGCGCTCTTCCGGCTGCTGGAGATGCTCGAGGAAGGCGCCGCCGCGCCGGCGGCGGTGATCGGCGTGCCGGTCGGCTTCGTCGGCGCCGCCGAGTCGAAGGCCGCGCTGGCGGAGAACGCGAGCGGCCTGGAGTACCTCGTCGTGCACGGGCGGCGGGGTGGCAGCGCGATCGCCGCGGCCGCCGTCAACGCACTGGCGCAGGTGGCCGAATGAGCGCGGTGTCCGGCCGGCTGTTCGGCGTCGGCGTCGGCCCCGGCGACCCGGAGCTCGTGACCGTGAAGGCGCAGCGCATCATCGGCGCCTGCGACGCGGTCGCCTATCCGGAGAAGCGGGCGGGCAGCTCGATCGCCCGCCAGGCGGCGGCGCCGTGGATCCCGGCGCTCTGCGAGGAGCTGGCGCTCGTCTACCCCGTCACGACGGGCGAGACCGACCACCCCGAGGGCTACGAGGGCGCGCTGCGCGATTTCTACGACGCGTCGGCGGAGCGGATCGCGGCCGTGCTCGACGCCGGGCGCGACGTCGCGATCCTCTGCGAGGGCGACCCGTTCTTCTACGGCTCGTACATGTACCTGCACGAGCGCCTTGCGCACGCGTATGCGACGGAGGTCGTGCCCGGGGTGACGGCCTTCAGCGCGGCCGCGGCGGCCGCCGGGACGCCGCTCGCCAAGCGCGACGACGTGTTCGTCGTCGCGCCGGGCACGCTGCCGGCGCACGTGCTCGCGGGGCACCTGAGAGACGCCGACGCGGCCGTGGTCATGAAGCTCGGCAGGCGCTTCGACGGCGTGCGCGACGCGGCCTCGCTGGCGGGCGTCGGCGACCGCGGCGTCTACGTCGCTCGAGCCTCGCGGGACGGCCAGCGCGTCGCGGCGCTCGGCGACGTGCAGGGCGAGGTGCCGTACATGTCGCTCGTGCTCGTGCCGACCGCCCGCGACGCGCCCGCGCCGCAGGCGACGACGGCGGCGGCGACGTCGCCCGCCGCCGCGCGCCCGGGCGGAACCCTCGCCGTCGTCGGGCTCGGGCCGGCGGGGCCGGACTGGCTCACGCCCGAGGCGAGCGCCACGCTGGCGGCAGCCGACGAGCTCGTCGGCTACGGGCCCTACCTCGAGCGCGTTCCGGCACGCCCGGGGCAGCGCCGGCACGCCAGCGACAACCGCGTCGAGATGGACCGCGCACGCCACGCCCTCGAGCTCGCGGCCGCCGGCTCGTCGGTCGCCGTCGTCTCCTCGGGCGACCCCGGGATCTTCGCGATGGCGACCGCGGTCCTCGAGGCGGTCGAGTCGGGCAACGGGGAGTTCGCGGACATCGACCTGCGCGTCGTGCCGGGCCTGTCGGCGATGCACGCCGCGGCGGCGCGGGTGGGCGCGCCGCTCGGCCACGACTTCGCCGTGATCTCGCTCTCGGACCAGCGCAAGCCGTGGCAGATCATCGAGCGTCGGCTGGACGCCGCCGGCGCCGCCGACCTCGTTCTCGCGCTCTACAACCCCGCATCGCGCACGCGCCGCGAGCAGCTCGAGCGCGCGCGCGAGGTGCTGCTGCGCCACCGCTCGCCCGACTGCCCGGTGGTCGTCGCGCGCGATGTCGGCGGCCCGGGCGAGTCGGTGTCGGTCTCGACGCTGGCCGGGATGGACGCCGACCGCGTCGACATGCGCACGCTGCTCGTGATCGGGTCCTCGACGACGCGCGTCATCCGCGGCGCCGGCGGGCGCACGCTCGTCTACACGCCGCGCAGCTATCCGCCGTCGTGAGCGTGCTCGCCGAGCCAGGCGAGCGCCTGCTCGACGGTGCGCACGGTCCGCGCCGCGGGCCGCGGCGGGCGGGCGACGACGATCACCGGCAGGCCGCGCTCGCGCGCGGCGGCGATCTTGGCCTGCGTCATCTCGCCGCCCGAGTCCTTCGTGACGAGGACGTCGAGCGCGTGGCGGTCGATCAGCGCGAGCTCGCCCGCGAGCGTGAACGGGCCGCGGTCGAGCACGACCGAGTGGTCGCGCGGCAGCGCCTGTGCGTCGGGCGCGTCGACGCAGCGGACGAGGAAGAACGCGTCGCGCACGGGCGCGAACGCGGCGAGGCCCTGGCGACCGGTCGTGAGGAAGACGCGCCGCCCCGCGCCGGGCAGCAGCGCGGCGGCGTCGTGCAGCGAGGCGACCTCGCGCCAGTCGATCGCCGGGTCGCGCGCGAACGGCGCGCGCTCGAGGCGCAGCAGCGCCGTCCCCGTCGCGCCGCACGCCTGCGACGCCGACCACGACATCCGCTCGGCGAACGGGTGGGTCGCGTCGACGACGGCGTTCACGCGCTGCTCGCGGATGTAGGCCGCGAGCCCCTCGGGGCCGCCGAAGCCGCCGACGCGCACCTCGCCGGCCGGCAGCCGGGGGTTGGCGATCCGGCCCGCGAGCGTGGAGACGACCCGCACGCCGCCCGCCGCGTCGAGCGCCGCCGCGATCGCGCGCGCCTCGCCGGTCCCGCCCAGCACGAGCACCGTGCGCATCGCCGCGTCAGCCCCGGCCGATGAGACGGATGCTGCTGATCGGGATCGGCGCCGGCGATCCGCGGTACGTGACCCAGCAGGCGATCGCGGCCCTCAACGAGGTCGACGTGTTCTTCGTCATGGAGAAGGGCGAGGAGAAGGAGGACCTCGTCGCCCTGCGGCGCGAGGTGTGCGAGCGCTTCATAGCGCAGGAGTCCTACCGGATCGTCGCCGTCCGCGACCCGGAGCGCGACCGAACGGCGGACGCCTACGCGTCGGCGGTCGACGACTGGCGCCGTGCCCGCGCCGCGATCTGGGAGCGCCTGATCAGCGAGCAGCTCGACGAGCGCGAGGGCGTCGGCGCGATCCTCGTCTGGGGCGACCCGTCGCTGTACGACTCGACGCTGACGATCATCGAGTCGATCCTCGCCGCCGGCCGGGTGCGCTTCGAGGTCGAGGTGATCCCCGGGATCAGCGCCGTCGCCGCGCTCTGCGCCCGCCACGCGATCGCCCTGAACCGGGTCGGCGAGGCGGTCCACATCACGACGGGGCGGCGGCTGGGCCGGGAGGGCATGCCGGCCAACGCGCCGGATGTCGTCGTGATGCTCGACGCGCAGTGCGCGTTTCAGGCGCTGCGCGACGAGCCGGTCGACATCTACTGGGGCGCCTACCTCGGGACGCCGGACGAGATCCTGCTCGCGGGCGCCGTCGGCGACGTGGCCGACGAGATCGTGCGCGTGCGCGCGCAGGCGCGCGAGCGCAAGGGCTGGATCATGGACACCTACCTGCTGCGCCGGCGCTGACCGCCGCTCGCGCCGCTCGCGGCGCTGCGGCCGCTTGCGCGTTGCGCTGACGCCGGTCGCGGTCATAGGGTGGTCAGATGGCCGCGCCGGGAGAGGAGGCACCGCTCGTCGAGCTGCGCAAGGTGCGCAAGAGCTTCGGCGACAACCTCGTCCTCGAGGACATCGACCTCGCGATCGCCAAGGGCGAGGCCGTCGTCGTCGCCGGTCCCTCGGGCTCGGGCAAGTCGACGATGCTGCGCTGCATCAACGGCCTGGAGTCCGTCGACTCCGGCAGCGTGCTGTTCGAGGGAAACGCGGTCGACCCGCGCTCGAAGTCGATCGGGCGGATGCGCGCCGAGATCGGGATGGTGTTCCAGCAGTTCAACCTGTTTCCGCACAAGACGGTGCTGGAGAACATCACGCTCGCCCCGGTCAGGGTCAAGGGCGTCGCATCGCAGGCGGCACGCGAGCGGGCGCGGGAGCTGCTGCAGACCGTCGGCATCCCCGAGAAGGCCGACGCCTCTCCCGCCGATCTGTCCGGCGGCCAGCAGCAGCGCGTCGCGATCGCGCGCGCGCTCGCCATGGACCCCAAGCTCATGTTGTTCGACGAGCCGACCTCGGCGCTGGACCCGGAGATGATCCGCGAGGTGCTCGACGTCATGCGCGCGCTCGCGCGCGGCGGGATGACGATGGTCGTCGTGACCCATGAGATGGGCTTCGCGCGGGAGGTCTGCGACCGGATCGTCTTCATCGACGAGGGCCAGATCGTGGAGCAGGGCCCGCCCGCGGAGTTCTTCGCCGCGGCGAAGAGCCCGCGCGCGCGGGAGTTCGTGGACAAGATCATCCATCACTGACCACCGAGGAGAGGGAGACGAGATGCAGGGGACGAGATGGCGCTGGCTGGCGGTGCTGGCGCTCGCGCTGGGCGCGCTCGTCGCCGCCGGCTGCGGCGACGACGAGGACGACGAGCCCGCGGGCGCCGGCGCGACCGCGACCGCGACGACCGAGACGCGCACGTTCGCGGCGGGCACCACGATGAAGCGCCTCCAGGACAAGGGCGAGATCACGATCGGGGTGAAGTACGACGTGCCGCCGTTCGGGTTCAAGAACCCGCGCAGCGGCGAGATCGAGGGCTTCGACATCGACATCGGCAGGGCGATCGCCGACGAGCTCGGGGTGGAGCCGAAGTTCATCGAGGCGATCTCCGACAACCGGATCCCGTTCCTCAAGGACGGCACCGCCGACATGATCCTCTCGACGATGACGATCAACGCCGAGCGCGACGAGGAGATCGACTTCTCCGATCCCTACTTCATCGCGCGCGGCAGGATCCTCGTCAAGGAGACCAACGACGAGATCGAGGGCGTCGACGACCTCGCGGGCAAGGAGGTCTGCACCGTGCTCGGCTCGACGTACGAGGACACGCTCAAGAAGCAGGCGCCACGGGCGAAGCGGCGGCTGGTGGACACCTACTCGGAGTGCCTCGAGCTCGTCCAGAACGGTGCCGTCGACGCCGAGTCGACCGACGACGTGATCCTGACCGGGCACATCATCCAGGACGACTCGCTCAAGCTCGTCGGCGAGCCGCTGACGACCGAGCCCTACGGCGCCGGGATCAAGCAGGGCGACACCGCGTTCCAGGAGTTCGTCAACGAGGTGCTGGCGAAGTTCGAGCAGGACGGGCGCTGGAAGGAGACCTACCAGAAGTGGGTCGGCCGGTACACCGGTGAGGACCAGGAGCCGCCGACGATGACGCTCCAGGAGGCGATCGACCTCTCCAAGTGAGCTCGTTGGTTGAGCTCCTGACGAACGACTTCGACGCGCTGGCGAGTGGCTTCTGGGTCACTCTCCGGCTCGTCGGAGGCTCGTTCGTGCTGGCGGCCGTCGTCGGAACGGTCGTCGCGGCGTTGCGGATCGCGCCGTCGAAGTGGCTGCAGCGTCTCGGCGGCCTGTACGTCGAGACGTTCCGCAACATCCCGCTGCTGGTCCTGCTGTTCATCGCCTACTTCGGGCTGCGGCGGGCGGGCCTGCCGATCAACACGTGGACGGCGGGCATCGCCTCGCTCGGGCTGTACACGGCCGCGTACGTCGCGGAGGTCCTGCGCTCCGGCGTCTTCGCGGTCGGCCGCGGGCAGATCGAGGCGGCGCTCTCGCTGGGCCTCGACCAGCGCGAGACGCTGCGCAGGATCGTGCTGCCGCAGGCGATCCGGACGGTGATCTCACCGCTCGGCTCGGTCACGATCGCGATGATCAAGAACTCGGTGATCGTGGGCGGCGCCGTCGCGATCAACGACCTGCTCAAGGAGGCGCGGATCATCGCCTCGCGCACCTTCGAGACCGAGGCCGCCTTCTTCTGGGCGGCGGTCGGCTACCTGCTGATCACGGTCGCCGCGACGGTCGCCGTCCGCCGCCTCGAGCAGCGCTACGCGATCCGCCGGTAGACGCATGGGCTACCTCTTCGATCCGCAGAACTGGGAGTGGCTGATCACCGCCAACAACCTCGAGTTCCTGCTCGAGGGCTTCCTCGTCAACCTCCAGATCGCGCTCATCGCGCTGGTCCTGTCGCTGCTGCTCGGGCTCGGGCTGGCGCTCGGCCGGCTCTCGCGCAACAAGCCCGTGGCCTTCGCCGTCGGGCTGTGGGTCGACGTCTGGCGCAACCTGCCGGTGCTGCTGGTGATCCTCTACGTGTACCTGGCGCTGCCGAGCTCGTGGCGGGAGGCCTATGAGGACGCGGCGCCCGGGTTCCTGCCGGACGTGCTGCAGACGGGGCGCGTGTTCGCCGCGCTGCTGGCGCTCGTGCTCTACAACTCGGCCGTCCTGGCGGAGATCATGCGCGCCGGCATCCAGTCGCTGGACCGCGGTCAGGACGAGGCGGCCGTCGCCCTCGGGTTGACCTACTGGCAGCGGATGCGGATCGTGATCCTCCCCCAGGGGCTGCGCCGGATGGTGCCGGCGACCGTCTCGCAGCTCATCACGCTCAACAAGGACACGACGCTCGTCTACATCATCGCGATCGAGGAGGTCGCCCGGCGCGGGCGGATCCTCACCGGCTTCAACTTCTTCGGCGGCGTGGAGGCGCCGCTGCTGCAGGTGTTCATCGTCATCGGCGTCATGTTCATCGTCACGAACCTGACCCTCTCGCGCCTCTCGCGGCGCCTGGAGATCCGCGAGCGCGAGCGCACCGGGACGTCGATCAGGCCGGTCAGCGGGCTCGAGGACCAGGTGGCGACCTAGAACGTGCGTCCAGAAAGGTTGCGCCTGAGCGGCTGGACGCGACCATGGGGAGTCAGTTCGCTCAGCAAACGCAGCGTTAGGACGTCGTGAGATCCGATCGGCCCAGGGAAGGCAGCCGAAGGTCGTTCGTCGCGGCCCGAGGGTGGGCGCGCGTGGCGCTGGTGCCGGTCTTCGTCGCGGGCGCGCTGGCGACCTCCGCCCCGGCCGCTCCGCCGGCCACAGCCGGCAAGGGCCACGGCAACGGCGCCGCGCAGGGCAAGGGCAACGGCAACGGCAACGGCGCCGCGCCGGGCAAGGGCCACGGCAACGACGCCCCACCGGCCAGGGGCCACGGCAACGATGCCCCACCGGCCAGAGGCCACGGCAACGACGCCCCACCGGGGACCGGTGACGCGAAGGCGCCCGCGCCTGCACCCTCGGTGCGCGGCAAGGCGCAGCGCGCGCCCGGCCACGTGAGGAAGGCGGCGCAGGCGGGCCGCGCCGACGCGCCTGCCACCTCCGCCGGCGCTGGGAGATCCGGCAAGAGATCGCGTGCCTCGGCGCAGTCCGAGAAGACGAGGTCGGCTGCCGCGGCGAGGCCCGCGGCCGCGGACGACGCTGCGCCGGCGCAGCCGCCTGCGCCGGCTGCCGCGGCCGTTGCCGCTGCGCCCGCCGCGGTGACGCCTCAGCCGGCGTCCGCGGCGCCCGCGGCGCAGCCCACCGCTTCCGCGGCGCCGCGCCGTCGTGCGCGGTCGACGCGAAGCCCGGGAAGGATCGTGCGCCGCGCACCGCGAGCGCGGCGCACGTCCGGGCAGCGAGCGCCGGCTGCGGTCGCGCCCCTGGTCCTCGCCGCCGCGCCGGCCACCGCGGCCGCGACGCGGGCGGGCGACGTGCTCAGGCGAGGCGAAGGCGCTGCCGCGCCCGACCGGCGCTCGCCGCTGACGCGCACCGTCGTGCGGGTCCTCGAGGTGATCCCGACCCAGGTGCGCATCGCGCTGGCGGCGCTCGCCCTGCTGGGGCTGCTGCTTGCCGCCGCCACCGCCGTGCAGACCGTCCGCAGCCGCCGGCTCGTCCGCCAGCGACGCCTGCTGCTCGACGACGTCGGCGTGCTGCAGTCCGCGCTGCTGCCCGACCTCCCCGAGCGGATCGGCGGCGCGCGGGTCACGGCCGCCTACCGTCCCGCCGCCGGTCTTGCGGCCGGCGGCGACTTCTACGACGCGTTCGCGCTGCCCGGCGGCCGCACCGCGGTGATCGTCGGCGACGTCGCCGGCCATGGCCGCGACGCGGTCCCGCTGACCGCACTGGTCCGCTACAACCTCCGCGCCTACCTCGAGGCCGGCCTGGCGCCGCGCGCGACGCTGCATGTCGCGTCCAACGTCCTCGCCCCGCAGCTCGGCGGCCGTCAGGTGACGATCGTCGTCGCGATCTACGACCCCGGGACGGGGCGGCTGACCTACGCCTGCGCCGGCCACTGGCCGCCGCTGCTGCTCGGCACCGAGACCGCGCTCGTGACAGCCTGCTCCTCGCCGCCGATCGGCGCCGGCGCGCCGACCGGTCGCCGCCAGACGACGGTCGCGCTGGCGCCCGGAGCGAGCGCCTGCTTCCACACCGACGGCCTCGGCGAGGTTCCGGTCGGGCGTGGCCGGCGACTCGGGCGCGCCGGGGTCGACGAGGCGCTGCAGGCGATCGGCAGCGGCGGTACGGCCGCCGACCTGATCGCCCGGATCGTGCGTCGCAGCGATGAGCAGCCCGACGACATGGCCGCCTGCATCGTCACCGCACTCCCGGGCGCAGCGGCGAACTGGACCGTGCGCCTCGAGGAGCTCGAGGTCGACGCGGCCATGCTGCACGGCGGCTGGGCCGAGCAGTTCCTCGTCGCCTGCGGCGTCGGCGCGGCGCACATCACCCGGGCGCTGGCGCAGGCGCGCCAGATGATCGCGATCGCGGGCACCGCGATCGTCGAGGTCCGCGTCGGGGAGGAGATCGCCGAGGTCCGCGTCGGCCCGCCGCCGGCCGTCAGCATGTTGATCGCCCGGCGCCCGGCCGCGGACACCGACGTTGCCGCGACGGCCTGACCGGCCGCCGCGCCGCCGGCAGACGAGCACCGAGCACCGAGCACCGAGCACCGAGCACGGCCGCCGGGTCCGCCGTCGACTGGCTCGAGCGCCGGCAGCGCCCTGCCGTACCGCCCCGTGGGTATACGGCGTGTATGTCCACAACCGACGACAAGCGGGCGATCTTCAACTCGCTGGCTCGCATCTACACCGGCCGGCTCGACATCAAGCTCGGCACCGCCTTCGGCGGCGGGCCCGCGCTCAGCTCGTCGGGGACGCTGTTCGCGGCGCTGCCCGGCGAGGAGCTGATCGTGCGCCTGCCGCCGCAGCGCTGCGCGCAGCTCGTCGACGCCGGGCAGGCCCGGCTCTACACCGGCGACGGGCAGACGCACGAGGACTGGATCGTCGTGCCCGGCGACGACGCCGCCGAGTGGGAGGGGTTCGTCACCGAGGCGCTGGGCTGCGCGCGCGGCTGACGCGGTCATCGCGCCGGCGCACGCGATCGCCGCGGGCGGTCAGCCTCGCTCGCGTGCCGCCGAGTACAGATGGCTGTCGCAGAACTGCGCCGCCCCCAGCGACGGCCCGACGATGATCACCGCGCTGCGGCGCACCCCCGCCTCGCGGACCTGCCCGGCGATCGTCGCCAGCGTGCCGCGCAGGACGACCTCGTCGGGATGTGAGGCGCGCGCGACGACGGCCACCGCGCCGTCGTCGCCGTAGTGCTCGGCGAGCCGCGGGGCGAGCTCGTCGATCGCCTGGACGGCGAGGTGCAGGACGAGCGTCGCACCGTGCGCCGCGAGCGCGTCGAGCTGCTCGCCGGGCGGCATCGGCGTCGCGCGGCGCGCGTGGCGGGTGAGGATGACCGTCTGCGCGACGCCCGGCAATGTGAGCTCGCGGCGCAGCGACGCCGCGGCGGCGGCGAACGCCGGCACGCCCGGCGTGATGTCGTAGCCGATGGCGAGCTCGTCGAGGCGGCGCATCTGCTCGGCGGCGGCGCTCCAGATCGAGATGTCGCCGGAGTGCAGGCGCGCGACGTCCTCCCCGCGCTCGTGCGCGGCGGCGTACTCGGCGACGATCGCGTCGAGGTCGAGGCTCTGGGTGTCGACCAGGCGAGCGCCGTTCGGTGCGTGGGCGATCACCTCCCCGGGCACGAGCGCCCCGGCGTAGAGCACGACCGGCGAGGTCGCGATCAGCCGCTGCGCCCGCAGGGTGATGAGATCGGCGGCCCCCGGACCGGCGCCGATGAAGTGGACCGTCATCGGACGTGCAGCTCGTATTGCGTGATCGGCATCGCCGGGCGCCACCCGGTGAAGCCGCCGAGCGGCTCGGCGTGCGCGATCGCCAGCCGCCTGAGGCGCCCGCCCCGCTCGGCCTGCGCGCGCGAGAGCAGCGTCTCCCCCTCGACGGTCACGACGTTCGCGACGAGGCGACCGCCCGGCCGCAGCGCCTTGCGGCAGAGCGTCAGGACGCCGTAGGACGTCAGGCCGCCGCCGATGAAGATCGCGTCGGGGCGCTCGAGCTCGTCGACGACGTCGAGCGCCTCGCCGGTCACGACCTGCAGCCACGGCACGCCGAGCGCGCGGGCGTTGCGCCCGATCCGCGCCGCCCGCTCGGCGTCGCGCTCGACGGCGATCGCGCGCGCGCCGGGGGCGGCACGCATCCACTCGATCCCGACCGAGCCGCTGCCCGCGCCGATGTCCCACAAGAGCTGCCCGGGCACCGGCACGAGCGCCGCGAGCGTGATCGCGCGCACGTCGCGCTTGGTGATCTGGCCGTCGTGCTCGAACGCGTCGTCGGGCAGGCCGGGGCCGCGCCCGACCAGCGCTCCCCTGCCGCGCACCTCGAGCGCGACGAGGTGCAGCGCCGCCGCGTCGGCGTCGCCCCACTCGGCGGGCGTCGACTCGACGATCCGCTCCGCGGCGCCGCCGAGCTCCTCGAGCACGACGAGCCGGCTGCCCCCGAAGCCGCGCTCGCGCGCGACGCGCGCGATCTCCGCGGCGGTGCGCGGCCCGAAGCCGAGCACGACCAGCCGGCGGCCGGGCTGGAGCGCGGGCACGATCGTCTCGGCGATCGCGCCGGTCGCGGAGACGAGCTCCGTCTCGGCCTGCGGCCACAGCAGGCGCGCGCAGGCGAGCGCGTAGGAGGACACGTTCGGGATCACGCGCACGCCGTCGGCGCCCAGCCGGCGCAGGATCGTGACGCCGACGCCGTGCATCAGCGGGTCGCCGCTGGCCAGCACGGCGACCTGCCGCCCGGCAGCGACCTCGGCCGGCAGCTCGTCGACGAGCGTCACGAGGCTCTTCGGCCACGGCCGCCGCTCGCCGCTCGCCTCGGCCGGGACGAGGTCGAGCTGGCGATCGCCGCCGACGAGCAGGTCGGCCGCCAGCACCGCCGCCCGCGCCTCGGCCGACAGGCTCTCCCAGCCGTCCGCGCCGATGCCAACGACGGTGATCATCGCGCCGCCTCGAGCGCCGCCGCCAGCGCGCCCGCGAGCCGCTCGTTGTCGCGCGGCTCGCGCGCCGTGATCCGCAGGTCGTCGGCGGTCAGGCCGGGAAACGAGCCGGCCGGCCGCACCGCGATCGCCGCGGCTCGCAGGCGCGCCGTCACGGCGGCGCCGTCCTCGACGCGGACGAGGACGAAGTTCGCCGCCGCCGGCCAGGTCCGCAGTCCCGGGATCCGCGCCAGCCGCTGCTCGAGGTCGCCGCGTTGCTCCTGCGCTCGCAGCGCGGCGGCGCCGAGCGCCTCGGGCCGCCGGGCCATCGCCAGCATCGCCGCGAGCGCGAGCGCGTTGCACGACCACGGCGGGCGCACCGCGCGCAGGCGGTCGGCGAGCGGCGCGGCCGCGACCGCGTAGCCGGCGCGCAGCCCGGGAACCGCGAGCGACTTCGTCATCGAGCGCACGACGATCACGTCGTCCGGCGCGTCGCGCACGAGCGACGCGGCCTCGCCGGGCACGAGGTCCATGAACGCCTCGTCGACGACGACGACGCGGCCCGGCCGGCGCAGCGCGAGCACGACCTCGGGCGGATCGAGCGTGCCGCTCGGCGACGCCGGATTGCCGACGACGACGAGGTCGGCGGTCTGCGGGACGGCCGCCGGATCGAGCACGAAGTCGTCCTCGGGCCTGCGCAGCACCCGCGCGACGGGGATCCCGTGGGCGCGCAGCGCGGCCTCGGTTTCGGTGAAGCCGGGGTGCACGCAGGCGGCCAGCCGCGGGCGCAGCGCGGCGGGCAGGATCCACAGCGCCTGCGCCGCGCCGTTGGTCGGGACGATCTCCTGCGCCGCGCGGCCGTGCAGCGCCGCCAGCGCCGCCACCGCCGCCTCCTCGCGCGGATAGGCCGCGACGTCCTCGTCGAGCGCGCGGGCCAGCGCGGCGCGCAGCCACGGCGGCGGGCCGCCCGCGAGCACGTTGACGGCGTGGTCGGCGTCGCCGGGCCGCACGAGCGTGTCGCCGTGCCGGCGCAGGTCCTCGTCCTGCGTCGTGGCGGCGCCGGGCGCCGGCGGCAGCTCGATCGCCCGCCCCGCGACGACGAGCAGGGCGCGCTGGGCGATCGCCGACAGGGCCTGCGACGCCTCGCCGAGCGCGTCGAGCCATGCGCGCGACAGCGCGTCGGCCGGCAGGATGCCCTCGCCGGCCTGCTCGGCGACGACGATCACGGGGCTCGCGGTCGCCGACGCGGCGAGCGCGAGGCCGCCACCTCGTCGCGCACGCGCGAGCGAGAGGGATCAGATGCCGTCGCGGACGGCATCTCGTCGATCTCGGCGTCGCTGCGGTGCATCACGGCGGCGATCCACGCGCCCAGCCCGTCGATCAGCACGCAGCGCCCGGGCGTCACGAGCGACGCGAGGTCGTCGCCGGCGACGACCGTCTCCCACTCCGCGGGGCGGCGCGCGGCGTGCGCGGCGATCCGCGCGGTCATCGAGCCGTCGCCGGGATCGGCGGTCGCGACGTAGCGCACCGGCAGCCCGCTCGCGCGCGCGAGCGCCTCGGCATGCGCGCTCTTGCCCGAGCGCGTGCCGCCGAGCACGAGCGTCAGGCCCACGACGCCCCCGCCGGCTGGCGCGCCGCCGCCGCGACGAGCCGGCGCGCGGCGTGCGGGAACGCCGCCCAGTGCACGTGCAGGTACGAAGCGTGGACGCCGCCGGCGACGACCCCCTCGCTGCGGGTGCGGCCGCGGGCGGTGAGGCTCCAGGCCGCGGTCGCATCGCCCTCGACGGCGGAGTAGTGGAACTCGTGCCCGCGCACCTCTTCGCCCGCCTCCCACAGTGCCGACGGCGCCTGCGCGACCGCCTCGCGATAGCCGATCGACAGGCGCCCCGCCATCCGGCCGCGCGCCGGCAGCACGCCGCACATCGGCAGGCCGTCGAGCTCCTCGCAGAGGTACAGCAGCCCGCCGCACTCGGCGAGCACCGGGCGGCCGGCGCGCGCGAACGCCGCGACCTCCTCGCGCAGCGGCGCGTTCTGCGACAGCTCGGCGCCGAAGATCTCCGGAAACCCGCCGGCGAGGATCAGCGCGCCGGCGCCGGGCGGCAGGGCGGGCTCGCCGAGCGGGTCGAAGGGCGCGAGCGTGGCGCCCGCGGCGGTCAGCAGCTCGAGGTTCTCCTCGTAGTGGAAGGAGAACGCGGGACCGCGGGCGATCGCGATCGTCGCGGCGCCTGCCGCATGATGCGCCTGCGGCGACCACGCCTCCCCGCCCAGCGGCGGCGCCGAGCGGGCCAGCGCGACGACGCGGTCGAGGTCGACGTGCGCGAGCACCGCCTCGCCCAGCGCGGCGATCGCGTTGCGCGTGCGCGGCTCGTGCTCGACGGCGGGCACGAGCCCGAGATGGCGCTCGGGCGCCGCGACGCGGTCGTCGCGCCGCAGCGCGCCGACGACCGGCACGCCGAGCGCCTCGATCGCCTCGCGCAGCAGCTCGACGTGGTGGTCGGAGCCGACCTTGTTGACGATCACGCCGGCGATCTCGACATCGGGGTCGAACGTCATGTAGCCGTGCACGATCGCCGCTGCGCTGCGCGCCATCGCGGCGGCGTCGATGACGAGCAGGACGGGCGCGTCGAGCAGCTTCGCGACGTGCGCCGTCGAGGCCAGCTCGCCGCGGCCCGAGGCGCCGTCGAACAGGCCCATGACGCCCTCGATCACGGCGACGTCTGCGCCCGCGGCGCCGTGCAGGTACAGCGGCGCGATCAGCTCCGGCCCGGACAGGAAGGCGTCGAGGTTGCGCCCGGGCCGGCCGCTGGCCAGCGCGTGGTAGCTCGGGTCGATGTAGTCCGGTCCGACCTTGAAGCCCTGCACGACGTGGCCGCGCGCGCGCAGCGCCGCGATCAGCCCGCAGGCGACGGACGTCTTGCCCGCTCCCGAGCTCGTCCCGGCGACGACGACGCGCGGGACCGCGGTCACCACTCGATCCCCTGCTGCGCGCGGATGCCCTGGTCCATCTGGTGCTTGACCTTGACGACCTCGCTGACGAGGTCGGCGGCCTCGATCAGCTCGGCCGGCGCGTCGCGGCCGGTGACGACGACGTGCTGGAAGCCCGGGCGGTCGCGCAGCGTCGCAACGAACTCCCCGACGTCGATCCAGCCCCACTTCAGCGGGTAGGTGATCTCGTCGAGCAGCAGGAACTCGTAGCGCTGCTCGGCGATCACCTGCTTGACGTGCTCCCAGCCGGCGCGCGCGAGCGCCTCGGACTCCTCGAGGTCCTTCGACAGCCAGGACCAGCCGTCGCCCATCTTCTCCCAGTCGATCCCGCCGAGCTTGGCGGCGGCCTTCGCCTCGCCGACCTTCCACTTGCCGGACTTCACGAACTGGTAGACGCCGCAGCGGTAGCCGCGCGCCCAGGCGCGCATGAGCGTCCCGAAGGACGACGTCGACTTGCCCTTGCCGTGGCCGGTGATGACGATCAGCAGCGGCCGGTCGCGCGGCTTGCGGCGCTTGGGCTCGGCGCTGCCCTTGTCGCCCGGCCGGTGCGGAACGTCGACGTCGGCGCCGCCGTGCCTGGCGAGCGGATCGGACTCGGTCATGCGGCCCTCCTCGCGAGGGTCGGGCGCCGGGTGGCGGGCAGGGCGATGACGCTGCCGCCCGCGGCGGCGGCGAGCTCGGCGGCGAGGCCGAGGCGCACCGCGCCCTCCTCGGTGTCGACGACGTGGACGGCGTCGGCGGTGCGGCCCAGCCGCGCGGCGGCGGCGCCCGCCGCCGACGGGCTGCTCGCGCGGCCGTCGGTCAGCACGACGGCGATCGCGCGGGCGCGCGGGTCGCGCGCGCGGTCGCGGCGGACGAGATCGGTCGCCGCGTCGAGCCCTGCGGCGAGCGGCGTGCGGCCGCCCGTGCGCAGCGCGAGCACGGCGGCGGCGGCGTGCTCCAGCGGCGCGCCGGCGACGTGGACGACGTGCGCGCGCGCATCGCGGAAGGCGACGATCGCGACGCGGTCGCGCCGCGCGTAGGCGTCGCGCAGCAGGCCGAGCAGCGCGCCCTTCACGCGTGCCATCCGTCGCCGCGCGGCCATCGAGCCGCTGGCGTCGATGACGAGGCACAGCAGCGCGCCCTCGCGGCCGGCGCGGACGTTCGCCCTGCGGGCCGTGACGTCGGCGCTGGCGAGCCGCTCGCGCAGGGTCGCGACGAGCGCGAGGTCGTCGTCGCCGGCGGCGGCGGGGCGGCTGTCGATCGCGGCCGCGGCGCCGCCCCGCGCGCGCTCGCCGCGGCCGGAGCGGGCGCCGCCGCCGGCGCGGCACAGCAGCGGCGGCAGCGCCGGCGCCTGCGCGCGCT